>JACAEQ010000111.1 GCA_013388755.1 Chloroflexota bacterium | reverse complement strand
GGCGATCGCAACGCGAAAAGGAACGCCGTCCCGCCGCCGGATGATTGACCCTGGCGGGCGTGCCGCCCGCCAGGCCACCCTGCTGGTACGCCACCGCGTAAGTCCTCTCATTGACGCGGCCCGTCGCCGATGCTACAATGCGCCCGCGTCCGACGCCTGCCACCGTCAACGACCTGTGAGAATCGCTGATGAGCATTGTCACCGGGAAACGTATCATCCTTGGTATTACCGGTAGTATTGCAGCCTACAAGATCGTCGAACTTGCTCGCAATCTTACCCTCGATGGCGCGATCGTCGATGTGATCATGACGATCTCGGCGCAACGGTTTGTTGGCGCGGCAACGTTTCAAGCGTTGACCGGGCGCCCGGTGCTGGATGATATGTGGGCCTTGCCCGAAGATGGCGTCGTCGGGCATGTCTCTCTTGGCCAGCACGCCGACGCCGTGATCATCGCACCGGCAACGGCCAATACCATTGCCCGCCTGGCTGCCGGCATATGTGACGATCTTCTGACGACGACGGTGCTGGCCAGCAACGCGCCGCTCCTGATCGCTCCGGCAATGAACCCGCTGATGTACGCGCATCCCGCCACTCAGGCCAATATCGCGCTACTCCGCCAGCGTGGCGCGACCGTCCTTGAGCCGGCCTACGGGCGTATGGCCGAGCCCGTGGTCGGGCGTGGCCGGCTGCCCGACGTGCCAGTCATCGAGGGCGAACTGCGCGCGCTGCTCGGCCGAACCTCTGGCCCGCTTCGCGGACGGCGCGTTGTGGTCACTGCCGGCGGCACGCATGAACCACTCGACCCGGTGCGCTTCATCGGGAACCGCGCTTCTGGTCGAATGGGCTATGCGCTCGCCGCAGCCGCGCGCGACCGCGGCGCCTCGGTTGTGCTGATCAGTGGGCCTGCCACGGTCGATCCCCCGGCAGCCGTCACGCTGGTGCGCGTCGAAACGGCCCGCGAGATGCAACAGGCCGTTCTGCGCGCGATCGATGGCGCCGACTTGCTGATCATGAACGCGGCGGTTGCCGATTTTCGCCCGGCTACAACGGCAGAAAAGAAGATCAAAAAAGGCGACGACGAGGAACTGACGATTCACCTGGTGCGCAATCCCGACATCCTTGGCGGCCTCGCGCAGCGCCGTGATCTGGTGAAGGTGGGGTTCGCAGCAGAAACCCACGATCTGCTGGCGTATGCACGATCCAAACTGGAGCGCAAGGGCCTCGATATGATCGTCGCGAATGAGGCCGTCGCCAGCATTGGCGCCGATGATATCCAGATGACGCTCCTTGATGCGCAGGGAGGAGTGCGACTGCCGCTGCAACCCAAGACGACAGCCGCCGAGATGGTGCTCGACGCTATCCTCGAGCGTTTCGCCGCCCGACTCTGCCCGCCTGAACAGGTCGATCCCACCGGCAGTGCAGGCGCGGATGAACCAGTGCCATGACAACGATTGACGATCGCCACGATGATGGCACCAGCAGCGCTTCTTCGCCGGATGGCGCCGACGATGGCGCGCCCGTAAGCAAGAATACGGCAGTGCAAAGCCTCGTGCGTTCTACCCGCGCGCTTACGGCGCCGAGCCGTCGCACGGTTGAGCCCACGGCAACCGCTGCACTGCGTGAACAGGTGGCGGTCCTGGTTGGCGCGCTTGGCGACCCGGGTCACCCGCTGCATCACCGCGCCGTCAACGATCTGACAGCCATCGGTGAGGCGGCGGTCCCTGCGCTCATCGAGGCGCTCCGCCCGCACCGGCCATGGCTCACCGCATATCGCGCCGCCGAGGTGCTCGGCCAGATCGGTGATGGGCGCGCTGCCGGCCCACTGATCGAGGCGCTCAACCATCCGAACAGTAATGTCCGCTGGGGGGCAGTTCGTGCGCTGGCCACGGTTGGCGATGCGCGTGCCTTGTTTGAACTGCGCCGCGTCGCCCGCGATGATCGCAGCAAGACGAGCTGGGGCGAGTCAGTCGGCGACGCGGCGCGTAGCGTTCTTGATCAGATGCAGAGCCGCACACTGCTTGTAAGGGTCGCCGAACTGGTCAAAACCGCGGCGGCGTGCGTACTGATGCTCGTGGCACTGATTCTCGCCTGGAGCGTCCTGACGGAGTTACGCGACGAGTTATCCCGGGTCGGGCGCGCCGAACCGGCGCCGGTCATTGTCGCGCCACCACTGCGCACCGCCGTTCCCCAGGCGCCGGCAACCGTGCCGACACCGGCGATTGTGCCAGCACCGGCAATTGCGACACCGCGCGACACGCCGGTTGTCGCTGATCAACCCGCCGCACTGATCGGAACGATTGTGACGTCGGGGAACGTGCGCGCAACACCGGCACGCCAGCCGGAGAATGTGATCGGCAGCGTTGCATCCGGCGATCAGGTGGTGTTCCTGGCGGTTACTCCCGACGGCGAGTGGTACCGTGTGCGGCTCGGCCCGCAGACATCCACGGCATCCCAGATTCGCAGCGTTGACGGCAGCGGGTGGGTGAGCAGTTCGCTGGTGAGCGCGCCCGGCGGTGACGTGCCGGTGGAGACGCCGCCCGCGGCACCTGCGCCATAGATAGCACGCTGGATCTCAGATGATGCGCAACTCTCAGTATGAAGGATTGGCGTTCTCGAAGACGCTCCGCGCGCTCCTCCTCGGAGTCGCGCTACTGGCGTTGAGCGTGGCGTGCGCCGGGTATCTGCTGTTGAGCGAGATTCGCCGTCCGGCAAGTAACGATGCGACACCGGTCGAGTTCATCGTCGAACAGGGCGACAGCACCAGCGTGATTGCCACACGCCTCGGCACGGAAAAGCTGGTGCGCCAGCCATTGCTGTTTACTGTGCTGGTTCGCCTGCAAGGGCTCGAGGGCGAATTGCAGGCTGGTCGCTACCTGCTACGCGCGAATATGACCATGAGCGAAATCATTTCGGCGCTACAGAATAGTCGTGTGGAAGAGGTACAGATCACAATTATCGAAGGATCGCGCCTCGAGGAGATTGCACAACAGGTTGCAGCAGCCGGTCTGGTCAACGTGAGTGAGCAGGCGTTCCTGCGCACTGCCCGGAATGGCGAGGCATTTCAGGCGCAGCATTTCTATCTTGGCAACCTGCCGCCGGGAGCCAGCCTGGAAGGATACCTGTTTCCCGACACCTATCGCTTCGCCGTGACGGCGACGGTTACCGAAGTGGTTGAAATCATGCTCGATCGCTTCGACGAACAGTATGCGACCTTCGAACGTGATGTGACCGTGCCGCAGATCGATGTCCATCAACTGGTGACGATGGCATCCATTGTGCAACGCGAGGCCGCACGCGAGGACGAGATGGCCAAAATCGCTGCAGTATTCTGGAACCGCTTGAAACCAGAACATCTTGCCGAGACCGGCGGTGGCAAACTGGGGGCCGATCCAACGGTGCAGTATGTGCTCGGGCAGCGTGGCAACTGGTGGCCCCGGCTCGACTCGCTCAGTATTGACGAAATCAATGGAATTGCCAGCCCATACAACACGCGAGTCAACCCTGGCCTGCCACCCGGGCCGATCGCCAACCCCGGGCTCGCTGCGTTGCGCGCCGCCGCACGACCCGACGACTCGGCGCCGTACCTGTATTTTGTGGCATCCTGCACCATACCGGGGGCGCATAACTTTGCAGTGAGTTTTGAGGAGTTTCAGCGCTTCGAGCAGGAGTATCTGACGTGTCCCACGCGTTAGCCGGCGTCATTGGCGACCCTGTGAGCCACAGCCGTTCGCCGTATCTGCATAACGCTGCATTCGCCCATCTCGGCATCAACGCGCGCTACGAATGCTGGCCAACCACACACGCGGAACTGCCGGCGCGCATCGGGTCCTTACGCGCACCACATATCCTTGGCGCCAACGTCACATTGCCGCACAAACTGGCCGTCATCCCGCTGCTCGACAGGCTCGACCCGCAGGCCGAACAGATCGGCGCAGTCAATACGATTGCTCGCCTGCCTGATGGCCTGCTGGAAGGCCTGAATACCGATGCTCCGGCGACCATTGCGACGCTGCGCCAGGACGCCAGTTTTGACCCTGCCGGGAGACGAGTCGTCATCCTCGGCGCCAGCGGAGCGGCTCGCGCCGCCGCCTTTGCACTGGTCGCCGCTGGCGTAACGGAATTGACCGTCGTTAATCGCACACTTGCACGCGCCGAGGAGCTCCTTGGCGACGTTCTCGCCGCCAGCGACGACGATCCACGACTGCGCGCGCTGGCGCCCGACGATCCCGAATTACCCGAGGTCATCGCCGCCGCCGCATTGATTGTGAACGCAACGTCCCTGGGCTGGCGCGAACACGAGACACCACTGCCAGCCACCCTGATCCCGGCGGCGGCGCTGGTCTTCGACATGGTTTACCGCCCGACCCGTTTGTTGCGTGAAGCAGCGCTTGCTGGCGCCGCGACTCTCGACGGGCGCGGTATGCTGGTACGTCAGGCGGCGCTGTCGTTTGAGCGCTGGACGGGCGCAGCGGCGCCGATCGACATCATGTTTGCAGCATTTGACCAGGCGCTTGAGCACACACCATAGGTGGTAGCAGCGTGGACATCGTTCTGGCGGGTCTGTTCGGCCTGGTGCTTGGCGCCGGGCTGAATATCATTATCATCCGATTGCCGCGTGAACGTGGGTTCGGCGGGCCACCACGCTGCACGCGTTGTGGCCAGCGCCTGGCCTGGTGGCAGGCGTTACCGCTGGCCGGATGGCTGATCCAGGCCGGGCGGGCCCGTTGTTGCGGTCGCCGGCTCGATGCCATCTATCCGCTGGTCGACGCTTTGACCGCGCTGAGCGTCATGCTGCTGTACATGCGCCATGGGCTGAGTGTTTCCTTCTGCTACATCACCGCGGTAACTGCAGTGCTGATCGTCACCGGTGCGATTGACTGGCAGCACCGGTTGATCTACACATTACCCACGCTTGGCGCGACGCTGGCGGCAGGGGCCGTCGCATTCATCGTTCCATACCACAGCCTGCTAAACGCGGTTCTGGGGTTGCTGGTCGCCGGCATCCTGTTCGTCGTGTTCTACCTGGTGGCGCGCATCATGTTTCCGGCGCACCGGGCACCATTCGGCCTGGGCGATGTCTATCTTGGCATGTTCATTGGTGCGGCCCTCGGCCTGACGAATCTGCTCGGCGCGCTACTCTACGGCATGCTCCTGGCGGGAGCGTTTGCCGGGTTGATCGTGCTGGTGCGCCGAATCGGGCGTCGCCCGACGCCGCAGTATATCTCATATGGCACGTTCCTGTGCGTGGGCGCCCTCCTCTACGTACTGATCTGGGGGCTGGCCGGCCCGCGTGCAACCTGGTGAAAAGTCTGTTACGGTCTGGCGACACCACGCCAGCTTCTGTGAATAAACCGTCATTCTACGGCATCATGTAGTATGGTATGATGTGGCGACTATCATGCAGCAGAAAAGGTTTGGTCTCATTGCGCAATGGGCGGCCCAGGGCAGGCGCCGCGCCTGTTCGACCATATTGCAGTGAGACACAAGGCGGATGGCAAAGCCGACGCCGCGCCGTTGGGAGTTGTTGTTTGCGCCCGGCCGGGCAGCGCACACCATGTCCTGTGTGTTGAAGGATGAACAGCACTATGCGACGACAGTTCGCGACGTTGCTCGCCCTGTTGAGCGTCGCCCTGTCTGCGACGCTGGCCCCGATCGCCTCCTCCGCCAATGAGCCCGGCTGGTCACCGTTCAGGCGCGATCAGGCAGGGTCCTTCCTCCCCCCACCTGGATATGGCGCCATTGATCAACCGGTCACCGTGATGCTCGAACTGGACGATGCGATTCCTGCCGACGGCGCGTCGCCGGGAATCGCATCCGCCGGCTCACCAGACACGGTACAACGACAGCTTGCCGCACTGGGGATCCCCGTCCTTTTCCGCACACGGCTGGCCTACAACGGTATTGCCGTGACGGCCACGCCGCGGCAGTTTGACACACTGCGCAGGCTGGCAGGGGTTGCCGGTCTTCATGTCATTCCTCCGAAGGAACGATCCGTTTCGCGTACGGCCACCTTCATCGGCACAACCCACTTCTGGAGCGCCAGCGGGGGCCTGACCGGCGAGGGGGTTCGGATCGGCATTATCGATAGCGGTATTGACTATACGCACGCCACGTTCGGCGGCGCCGGGACGCCCCAGGCCTTTCTTGCGAACGACCCCGCCATCGTTGAACCGGGCACCTTCCCCACCAGTAAGGTCGTCGCCGGCTACGATTTCGTCGGCGACGGCTATGACGCTTCCGGGCGCTATGGTACACCCATCGCCGCCCCAGACGCTGATCCGCTCGATTGCGCCGGCCCGGGCACCGACGCGATCCGGCGCGTCAGCGGCGGGCATGGCACCCATGTTGCCGGCATCGCAGCCGGTTTTGGCGTTGATGCTGCCGGCACTACCTATGATGGGCCATACTCAGGCAGTATCTCCTATGAGCGTTTCATCGTCGGGCCGGGCGTCGCGCCCGAAGCGTCGCTGGTGGCGCTGAAGATCTTTGGCTGCCGGGGAACAAGCACGTACCTGACGCGCGCGATTGACTATGCGCTCGATCCGAACGGCGATGGGGACTCAAACGATCGCCTGGTTGACGTGCTGAACATCTCGCTCGGTTCGCCCTTCGGCGGCGACGATGACCCGGATGCAGCGGCGATCAGCCGCGCTGTGGCTGAGGGGGTGGTCGTCGTTGTCGCGGCGGGCGATACAGGCAACACATTCTACGCCATCGACTCGCCGGCCTCGGCACGCCAGGCGATTGCTGTCGGTGCATCCGTCGATGCCGGTCGCGATCCATTGCTGGTGCCCGATACACTCGATCTGCTCACCTCCCGCGGCCCGCAACGCAACGGGTCCATCAAGCCAGATCTGGTCGCGCCCGGGGTCGGGTTGCTTTCGGCAGCAGCCGGCTCGGGGGCCGGTGCGTTGTCGTTGACCGGCACCTCGGTCGCCACTCCACAGGTGGCGGGCGCGGCCGCACTGCTGCGCCAGTTGCGTCCTTCCTGGAGCCCGGCACAGATCAAGAGTGCGCTGATGAATGCGACAATGCCCGCACGCGATGCCAACGGGGTTCCGTATCCACCATCACTCGCCGGCGCCGGCAGGCTCGATCTGTCAAAACTGGCCGCGTATGATCTCCTGGCGTTCGATGCCGCTGACCCTGCCGCTGTCGGGTTGTCGTATGGCGCAGCGTGGGTAAGTGGCCCGCAACAGCTACAGCGTATGCTGCGCATCACGAATACCGGCGACCATCCGCGTACCGTGCGCCTTGCGCCGGTCGTGGCCGCTGAGGAGAATGGTGTGCTGATCGAGACGCCACCAGGACCGTACAGGCTTCGGCCAGGGGAGACACTCGACGTTCCAGTGACCATCTCGGTACAGCCGGCAGCACTCGACTTCACACGCGATGCAGCCACGCCTGAGCGCCAGGGGCCGGTTGATCCACCGGCGTTCGATCGCTACTATCTCGCCGAACATAGCGGCGTCGTGGAAGTCGTCAGTACCCTCGGCGCACGCCTGCGGGCGGCACATGCCGGCGATCTCGGCTACGTTGCCGTGTATGTTGATGACGAGTTGCTGGAGTCGTCCATCGCGCCCGGAGATGTCGGTGAGTACCGCGCGTTCCAGCCCGGGCGCCGGCTGGTGCGCGTTACGTCTGCGGAAGCGCCACCTTCTGCACAGCCACTGGTGGCGCGGGAGTTTGATGTGGTCGACGGTCGCGACTATACGCTGGTGGTGTATGGTAGCTGCGGTAATTCACAACTGGCGCTGGTTGATGAAACCGCTGATGAGCCGTTCCCGCGCGACCGGGCACTGTTCCACGTCTTCAACGGCGACCTGTTATGCAATGGTTCTGCCGTTGACGTCTATGTTGACGGCGTCCTGTTTGCAGCCGGATTGCCGGTTGGCGCTACCAGTGCCTTCGGCACGTTGAGCCCCGGAAGGCATACGGTGCGGTTCGTTCGTGCCGGCGCGTCACCCACAGCTGATGATACGCTCTTCCCGGGTGAGTCGCCCGATGGTGGTAGAACGATTGTGATGAAGGAGTTTATCGCCAGTGCCGGCGAGGTCATCCTGGCATCTGGCAGAGGATGTTCCGGCTGCAAACACCGCATCTTCATCGGTTACACACGCCCGGAGAACACGCTGACAACGCGTGTTCCGTTCCAGATTATCCCCCGGTCGGCTGCAGCCGGGGCGGCTACGCTACAGGAACAGACGGTCGCGCCGGATGCCACCATGTTCAGCATTAACCTGCGCAACAGCGGCGCGCGTAACCAGCTGACCTCGCCGCGCGGCTCACAGACGCCGCTTGTCAGCGCCTTCGAACTCTCTCCCGGCGGGCGCAGTCCGCGTATCGCCAGCCTTCCCGATAGCCTCCGTTCCGCCGATATTCAGTATGTGGGTGTTACGAGCAGCTATCCGGCGCTCGGCTGGCGGGCCGATCTGTCTGGTGCCGCGATCTTTTTCGGCCTTGCCGGGCACGCTGCCTGGTCCACTCCGAATGAGGTCCAGTATCGTGTGTATATCAGCACGACAGGCCCCGGCGGTGCCGGGTTGCCGGACGATGTTCCGGAGTATATGCTGGTGCATGTCAGCCTGGGCGCAATTACGCCACTGAGTGGCACCGATGGCGCAACCCGCCCGGACGATGTGTTTCGAGCACAACTGTATCGCATCCAGCCTGATGGGACGCTTACGGCAGATCGGTTCGCCGACTGGAACTTCATCCCGCCACCGTCCGTTACGCCGTTCCTTGACAGTGCGCCATTCAACACGTCGGTTATGGCGCTCGTGACAACCGCAGGTTTTCTTGGCCTGTCGCCGTCACTCCCACTGTTCAACTATTATGTTGAAACCTATGCGCGTGATGCAGGCGGGTTTACCGAACGGATTGACCGCGTACCGGCAACTGGTACCATCGCCTACGATCTGCGGTTCCCGGCAGTTGCACCGCTGAACACGTCAGCCACTACCGGCGTTGTACGGCAAATCTTCCCGACGCCCTTCGTTTTTGGTGTCGATGGCGCGCAGATCACCGGCATGGTGAATCAGACCGAACTGGCAGTTCGACGATCCCAGGAGGTCCTGCTGCTCCATCACCATAACGCCCCCGGCACACAGGCAGAGGTTGTGACGCTGCAGAGCGCTCGCCCGGCGCTGGCGCCATTGGCCAGGCCTTATCGTTTCTATATGCCAATCGTCGCATCTGAGTAGGCTATTGCCCGGGCCATCTTCCCCCATTCCAGGAGGGCGTTGCTCTCCGCGCGAGTGAAGACCTGCACGACCTGCCGGTGAGGGGCTGAACGCCTGAACATCATGGCCCCCCAGGCTTCCCCGCCGGTGAAGGAGCCGGGCTCCATCCCCTGGAGCGCCGGCAGGGTATTCCTTTTTCAGGTGTTTCGGGCCGCCGGCCCATAGGGATTCTGGTTTCTGATGCGGCACGGCTTCACCGCGCCGCATCAGAAACCGAACACTCCACCAAAGTTCTGGGAATTGACGCCGGTTTGTCCTGGCGAGGGAGGGTCGGGGGTGAGGGCGAAGGGCTTCTTTGAAAAATACAGCTAGTTCACCACAACGCACAATGCCGGCGTGCTCGGATTATTGAAGGTCCCAACACTCGTCACGACCTGCCAGCTGATATTGCAGCGCGCATCGCTCCCTGGCGGCGGCACCGACCCGAACGCCCCTTGAATCGTCAGCACGAGTTCTTCAGCCGGCGCCAGTACGGCACTACCTGTCCACGTGACACTCCCGCCAGGACCAAATGGCGGTGTTGAACAGGTGCCAGTGGGGGCGCCGCCGACGGTAGCGGTACAGGAGTTCACCGCAAATGCCGCCGGATCAATCGAGTTGAAACTGTCGGTAATACTGGTGACGGTCACATTGGCAGCAGTCTCGTTACGCACCCGAATCGTCCACGTCAGCGACTGCCCCACCAGCACGGGATCCGGTGATGCACTCTTCGTAACGGTCACATTGCCAGCCGCGATCACGTTGGTACTGGCCGCCGCTGTATTGTTTCCAGGCACCGGGTCGGTTTCCGTCGCCGCCACCACTGCCGTGTTGTTGATCATCCCGACCGCGTCAGCGCGCACCACAATCGTGATCGTCGCGTTGGCGCCGCTATTGATTGTGCCGAGGTTACAGACCGTCGGCGCGCTACCGGTACAACTACCCTGTGAGGGTGTGGCCGAACCAAACGTTACTGCCGCGCCGGCCAGTGTATCCGTCACAATCACATTGCTGGCCACTGCCGGGCCGAGGTTGGTCACCGTGACCGTAAAGGTCACATCTGCACCAACGACGACCGACGCCGGCCCACTCTTGCCTATTGAGACATCGGCCACGACCGGCGTTGGTGTCGGCGTTGCAGTCGCTGTGGCCGTCGCCGTGGCCGTGGCCGTCGCCGTCGCCGTCGCCGTGGCCGTCGCCGTCGCCGTCGCCGTGGCCGTCGCCGTCGCCGTGGCCGTCGCCGGAACCGGTGTAAACGTTGCCGTTGGCGGCACCGCCGTCGGCGGCCGCGGTGTATTCGTCGCCGTCGGCGGTACCGGTGTATTCGTCGCCGTCGGCGGTACCGGCGTACTCGTCGCCGTCGGCGGTACCGGCGTACTCGTCGCCGTCGGCGGTACCGGCGTACTCGTCGCCGTCGGCGGTACCGGCGTACTCGTCGCCGTCGGCGGTACCGGCGTACTCGTCGGCTGATTCGTACTCGTTGGCTGTGACGTACCGGTCGCCGTCGGCTGATCGGGGCGCGGCGTCTGAGTCGGCTGGTTAGTGTCAGGCGGCACCGTACTGGTGGCCGTCGGTTGTCCAGGTGGTGGCAGTTCAGCCGTCGGCGGCTGAACAGGAACCAGCGGCTCGAGTGTCGCAATCACCGGCGTACTGGTCGGACCGGAGGCGACGGCGCGCGGTGTGGCCGTTGGCGGTTCGATAATCGGAACATCGCCCGGTGTCGGCGTTGGAGCATCAATGGCAGGCGGAACAAACGGCACCTCAACCGTCGGCACACTACCGGCGATGACCGGCGTCGGTGTGCCGAGCGCAGCAATACGTGTAGCCGTCGCGCGCTCAGCCGCCTCAACCGCAGCGAGTTCAGGAGGAATCGCAGCAATGCCGAGCGGGATCAACCAGGGGCTGTAATCGGCGCGTTCCTTCGAGAGGAGATTGAGTGTCGTCGCAAGATCGCGCGGAACAAGCACGCGCGTGACGATCTCTGCAACGCAGCAAATCGATAGCAGCGCCAGCAGCAATGCTGCGGCGATAATCCAGCGCAGCGGCTCAGGCCGTTGCGTTTGCTTTGTCCGGGCTTGCGACTGCGTTTGTCTGTTCATGGGCGATCGGGAGTGAGATGCTGAATGTGCTGCCACGCCCAACTTCGCTGTGCGCCCACACCTGCCCACCCTGTCGCTCGACAAGCTGGCGCGTAATCACCAGACCAAGGCCACTGCCACGTTCAGGCGAACTATTGCCCTCGATACGATAAAAGCGTGTGAACAGGCGATTGAACTGGTCGGCCGGAATGCCGGGACCGGTATCGGCGACATCGATGCGCACCATGTCGCCCTGCCGGAATGCAGAGACCGTAACGCCGCCGCTCTGGGTATAGCGGCGCGCATTATCAATCAACTGGCCGAGAATAATGTGGAACTGCTCACGATCGGCATATACCGGCGGCAAATCGCGCGGCACCGAGACCGTAACGGCAAGACCCTTCTTCTCAAAGGCTTTACGCATCGGCATGATCACCGTGTCAACAGCCGTCCAGACATCCTGCGCCGCAAATTCGGTATCGAGCGTATTCGCTTCGATACTGGCCACCATAATAACATTCTTGACGATACTGTTCATCAACTCAACACGATTACGCACCGACTCGAGCAGTTCACGTTGATCGGCGCTCAATTCACCGGCCATACCACGCAACAGCAGATCGGTGTAACCGTAAATGACGGTCAGTGGCGAGCGAAGCTCATGCGATATGGTCGCAATAAAGTCGGTTTTTGCCTGGTCAACCGCCGCCTCGGCAGAGATGTCGTGCAACACGACCACCTCGCCGATCTGCTGACCTTCTTCCGCAATAACCGGTGCGCTACTCAGGCGCAGGACGCGATCACGAAGCTCAAAGTGCTCGGGCCGTTCCCCATCGCCAAACACCTCGCGGCCCACATCAACCCGTTTCAGCGGTATCTCGTCGAACGACCGGCGCACGAGGTGCCAGTCATGCATATCGAGCATGTGTTCGGCTGCGTGGTTCACCAGCATGACATTCCGCTGGCTATCAAGCACGATCACGCCGTCGGCAATCGACTCAAGAATGGCACGGCGACGCGAAGCCTCACCCTGGACCCGATCGAATAGCACGGCGTTATACAGCACGCTGGTCGCCATGTTCGCGATAGCCGTCAATGATGGAAGCACGCCGCCAGTAAAAGCCGACGGCTGGCGATGGCCGAAGATCAGCAGGCCTGCCGGTTCATCCTGGACAACCAGAGAGGTCAGCAGCACACTCTGGTAGCCGGCCACCTGGCCGAGGGCAAACGGAGCCAGCCGGGGTTCATCATCGGGATTGAGAATCACCGCGCCCTGTTCAGCAGCAAGTTCGCGCAGCAAGGGATCGCTTGCCGGAATACGAACGTGGCGCAAGCTACGAATCGTATCGGGCGAATCATCATCCACGCGATACCGCAGCGTCCCGTCTTCGGCAAGCAATGCCAGCACATCCGCATCGGGCAGCAACGAGCGCACCGCACCCTCAGTCACCTTCAGCACCGGCGCTATTTCGATAGCCTTGTTCAAATCGCGACTTGTGCGGTACAGGCGCGCCAGGTGTTCGGTCATCTGATTGAACGCCACCGCCAGGCGACCGAATTCGTCCACTGACATCACGGTCGTCCGCGCTTCCAGATCGCCGCCGGTCACTGCCTCGGCAGTCGTCACCAGGTCGCTCAGCGGGCGCGTGATCCGGCGCGCAATCTGGTAGCCAAGAATAACCGAGCCAGCAGCCAGGACCATCGCAATGACCACCACGACATTCCTGCTGAGCGAGAGTTGCTGGACCTGAAAATCGCGCGACAGGCCGACCGAAAAGTAGCCGACCTGCAGATTTGCGATCACCAGCGGGCTATATGCCAGTTGATAACCACGCTGCCGCAGTTCCACCGTGAATATCGATTGCGCCTGGCCATTCAACAGCGACTGTACCGCCTGCGGCGACATGTCGAGCAGGCTGAGATCGGTGCGCGGCAGCAATGTCGTACTGATCGCCTTACCGGACAGATCATAGAATGTCGTGACTGCCGCCTGACTACTCTTTTCGAGCGACGCGAGCAACCGATCCGTCTTGATGGCAATCAGCACGCCACCGACAACCTGTTCGCCGTTGCGAACCGGCACGGCGGTATAGAAGTATGGTTGCACATCGGGGGCGAAGTAGATCAGGTTCGAGAACTTATCGTTGCCATCAACGGTACTTCCCGAGATAATCAGGCGCACGAAATCGAGATTCGATACATCGGTCCCCGTAATGCGCGCCGGCGGAGCGCTCGGGTCCTCCGAGACTCGCTGCCAGTCAAGCAGCAACTTGCCATTGCGGTCGAAGGCGATCATGCGGTCAAAATCGAGGTTAGCGCTACCGACGCCGAATCGATAGTATGGATCGAGGGCGCGTATCACCTGATCAGACTGACCACTGGCGAATGCCGCCGCCATTGCCGGGATATCGCCATTCGCCGGCGCAAACGCAACCTGGCGCAGGAACTCCAGGTGATTACGCTCGCGCCGGACGAGCGCATCAGTCGTATTGCGCGCCACCTGCGCCAGCTGGTTCTGCAATCGTTCCTCCCACGATGCAGCCACAAGACCGACAGCAATCGCCGCACCCGCCATCATGACCACCAGCGTCAGCGCCAGATACGGGAAGATAATCTTGTAGCGGATCTGTGAGCGGAAAACCGACACGATCCTGTGCATAGAGAACCTGCCTTCCGGTGGCGGATCAGCATTTACAGACTGAAAACCACTCTGCACCGGTCCCGTTCATTATAGCCAAACAGAATGCTTTAATCAACCATGACCAATCGCGATCGGCGTGAAAAGACTGTAAATTATTATTATGGTGTAGATAACTATCCCGTCATATCTCCCCATACCCGGCACCCGGTTCAGGCCGACCCCTGCACGTCGC
The DNA here is from genome assembly GCA_013388755.1 of Chloroflexota bacterium. Lineage (GTDB taxonomy): Bacteria > Chloroflexota > Chloroflexia > Chloroflexales > Roseiflexaceae > JACAEQ01. The sequence continues at coordinate 35,207 of JACAEQ010000111.1, read as the reverse complement.
GCCGCAACGGCAACGCGAACGCAAAGACACTGCCAACCCCTTCGGTACTCTCGACCCAGATGCGGCCAGCATGAGCCTCAACCGCGAGGCGACAGAACGTCAGGCCCAGGCCAGTGCCCCGCACTTTACGACCGCGCACCTGGCCGAACTTCTCAAAGATCCGTTCAAAATATGCTGCCGGGATTCCCGGTCCATGATCCTCCACCCAGACAACCAGATACTCCTGACCGTCAAACGTCGTCTGCACCGGCACATCGGCAGGAGGCGCGTGTGGACCTGTTACATAGGCGCCGACCGTCACGACCGCGCCAGCAGGCGAAAACTTGATCGCATTATCAAGCAGATTCTGCAATACGCGCACGATCTTCTCACCGTCAACCTCGATCGGCGGCAGGTACGCCGCCAGGCGTTGCTCAATTCTCACATGCCGGCTTTCTGCCAGGGTGCGCAGGCGATCGATCGCCTGGTCAATGACGCCGAAGATCGGCAGCGGCTTCAGATCCAGCGTCATCTGGCCCTGTTCCATTTTCGAAATATCGAGAAGATTGTTGATCAATTCCAGCATCGTCTGGCTGCCCTGGTAGGCAATCTTCAGCAGATCCTGCTGCTGGTTCGTCACCGGGCCACCAAGGCCACGCTGGATCATCATGATGCCGTTCATGATCGACGTCAGCGGCGCGCGCAGGTCATGCACCAGCATGTGCGTATAGTCTTCGCGCAATTGTTCAAGCTCGCGCTCCTGGGTAATATCGCGCACGATCAGCAACTCGCCATGCGGCTCGCCGTGCGCGTCGTAGACCGGCAGGCGCAGCAAACGCACAAAGCGCTGAATACCGCCGCTCAATGCCAGGTCGCTGATCTGGATCGGGACCGCTCCATCGGCGCCCCAGGCGGGGACAATCGTCTCGTGCGCGCGCGCCTGCAACTCGGCGACAACGTCATCAATCCGCCGGCCGATCAGCATGGCTTCGGCACAATCGCACACCTGCGCCGCTCGTGGGTTGGCGATCTGAATGACCCCATGCATATCTGCCATCAGAATGCCATCGGCGGTAGAATGCAAAATGGCCGCCATACGGTCACGTCCGGCAGTCACCTGCTGGAACAGGCGAGCATTCTCGATCGCCACGGCAATAAACGCGGCCATCCGCGTCAACCGTGCCGCTTCATCCGGATCGAAATTACCGTCGATCTTATTCAGCAGCTCGATCGCACCGATGACCCGTCCCTTGGCAATCATCGGCACACACAGGATGGACCGCGTCACAAAGCCGGTATCATCACTGACCTTGCGGTAGAAACGCGGGTCGGCGTTGACGTCGTCAACGATCTCCCACTGGCAGGAACGCACGACATGACCGACAACCCCCTGGCCAACCGGGACGCGTACACCGGCCAGTTTTTCTTCGCCACCCTCGATCGTCATCACAAACTCGAGATCACCGGTTGCATCGTCAAGGAGCAACAGCGATCCCGCTTCGACATGGAAGTAATCACTGAGTTGCTGGACGACCAGCCGGTATACCTCACGCGTATCGAGGGTTGAGGTCACGGTCGCCGCAATTTCGTTAAGGGTATTAAGTTCCTGATTGCGGCGTTCAGCCGATTCGCGGATGCGGAAGGATGCCACGGCAGCGGCAATCTGGCCACTGAGCGCGCGTGTCAGCGCCACCTCTTCAGGATCAAAGTCGCGTTCGACCTGGCTACTGCAGACTGCCACCACGCCAAGCGACTCGTCCTGCGCGACGAGCGGCGCCAGCAGGACGCTCTGGAGCCCACGAGCGCGCAACATGGCGCACGCCGGATGAGTATCTTCGGGCACGGCGCGAAATACGACCGGGCGACGAGTGCGCAACGACTCGGCGACGGCGGGCAGGTCGTCGAGCACAAACAATGGTGCGTCAGCATGGCGCGGATATTCGCAGGCAACAGTGGCGCGCCGCTGCGCATCAATCAATAGGACGCCCGTGTGGTCGGCATGTACCAGAGGGGTCAATTCCACCAGAGAGAGCAGAAGCAATTCGTCAAGGGTCGTCGCAGTCTCGATCGCCTGCGCGATGCGGGTCAGCGCATCCAGTCGCGGATCGATTCCTGCGATCCACTCAGCAAATTCTGCGGTGTGCACATTGCTGTTCTGGCGCTTCTCATCCATGCTGGAAACTCTGGCGCGCTGATACGCGTGTTCGGGACATCGCGCTCACTCTCCTGGTCAAGAGCAAATCCGGGCGACGTCGATGTATGGGCCCTGCATCATGTCGGATCAGCCAGAGATGTTCCACTGCGCTTTGTGCACAATGCACACCCATTCCCCGGGCACGATGATACACCGATCCAGTGTGATTATAGTCGACCGGATCGACGTGCGCCAGTGCAGAATGACTACAGAACGATGACAGAATCGTATCGCGCCGATCAGCATGCGCACCGCTACACCCTGCTGCCTCGGAACGCGCACCACGGCGCACACGATGCCTCAGGAACGTTCTCTGTCGGATGTTGACGCCTCACCAGGCGACATATATCGCGATCCGACAGCAAGGTAGCCGTAGCCGGCAGCGACCAGTTCTGCATAGTCGGGGATCATGCGACGGCCATCGATCACAAGGTAGGGCGGCGGAACCGTCTGCTCGATGGTGCGCGACAGGCCGCGAAACTCCTCCCAGTCGGTGGAGATGAAGAGCATGTCACTGCCGGAAAGCGCCTCGCGAACCGAGGTGTGATACGAGATCTTTTCATAGAGGTGGTTCTTTTCCGGATCGAAGAACTTGCGCGCCTCGCGCAACGCCATTGGATCATAGGCACGAATCGCGCGTACACCACGACCCAGCAACGCTTCCACCACTTTGAGCGATGACGCGTCACGCATGTCATTGGTTCGCTGCTTGAACGACAGACCGAGCAAAGCCACCGTTTTGTGGTTAAACTTGACACCCGCCTCGCGCGTGGCCCGGTCGATCAGGTAGGTTTTCTGATACTCGTTGATGTCGTGCACCGATTGCAGTATATCGGTCGTCTGGCCAGCGCTGCGGAGTTGATAGATCAGCGACTGAATATCCTTGCCGAAACAGGAGCCGCCCGCGCCGTTGGAGACATACGACCCCCAGGTGCTGATCCGGGCATCGGCAGTCACGCCGCGTTTGAGATCCTCCATGCTCACATTGGGGAATGTCTCGCCGAGGCGAGCGCCGACACCGTTCCAGAACGAGACGTACGTCAACAGCAGGGTGTTGGCCACATACTTGATCGCCTCCGCGGTCTCCGGCGACGTCTCGATGTACCGGATGCGCACATGGTTGACAAACTGCGAGTAAATACGGCGGATGATGCGAAAATCCTCGGCACAGTCGGCGCCGACCACCACACGATCCGGGCGACGCGACTTTTCCACGGCATCGCCTTCGGGAAGAAACTCAGGGTTCGAGGCGACGCCGGCATTCGGCACGTTGTACTCGCGTAACACCCGCTCCAGTTGCCGCGCCGTACCGATCGGCACCGTGCTCTTATTGATCACCACGACGCGTCGCCTATCCTGGCGTTGCGCCAGCAACTCGGCAAGATGGCGCACCGCAGCGAAATAATAGCTTAGGTCGGAAGAACCATCGGGGTTGGGAGGGGTCGGCAGGCACAGGAACAGCGCATCCGTCCCTTCGATGACGGGCTCGAGTTCGGTGGTGAAAAAGAGATAGCGGCCATGGTTCTCAGCAATAATGCTGGTCAGGCCCGGTTCATTGACATAGTGTTCGATCGCTTCCGGCTTACACGAACTGTAGGCCTCGATCCGCGCGTGATCAATATCATAGGCATAGACTTCATGGCCATATTCCGAGCAGACGGCGGCATGGGTCAGGCCGACAAACCCGGTGCCAACAACGATGATTTTCATAACGACGAACTCCTTGGGTGCTCGCGTCTACTTCCCGCGCACGAGCAGGTTATCGAAACTGACGGTGCCGTTGCCGTCACTAAACGTGTTGGTTGCAAATCCCAGTTCGCCCGAACCGAAGGTGCTGTCGTTCAAGGACGTCAGTTTTCTGCCATTACAGTAGAACGTCAGATCGTCGCCAACGATCTCGATCTTCAGCCGATTGGTGACGCCAGCCGCACTGATCGCTGGCGATGACGTCCAGTCAACCAGCGTGGTTGGCGAATTATCTTTGTACACCTCAACGCTATACTGGCCGTTGCCATTCACGTTGAACAGGTAGAAGTTATCCTGATCCTGGTAGCGGAAGAGGAGCGCTGCAGCATTGCTGCGCGGCCCGCTGATGGTTGCATCCATCTCGAACGACACATCGCCGCGCACGCCAGGAATGAGTTGCCAGGCGACATAATCCGGCTCTGCAACCTCGATGACGAAGGCGCCGTTTTCGTAACGATAGTCAGCGGCATCGGTCTTCTCGGCGGTGAACAGGCTGTCGGCCTCATTGTCAAGCGTGTCCTGTTCCAGGATGTTGGGAAACTCGATCGATACGGCCGGCTCGCTGATACTGACCGCCGTCTCGGACACGGCGGTACCGAGTGACTGCACGGCACGCTGACCGGCGAAATACAGGCCGCCGAGGACCAGCACGCAGCCAAGGACGAGCACGCCGACAATGATTCCGACGATCATCCAGATGTTGCGACCCTTCTTCTGCGGGGGAACGGGTTCGACGCCGGCAGCGGATGTGGGGACGCTGAACCCACCACCCGACGGCGGCGCAGCAGGCGGCGGTGATGCCGGCAGACCGAACCCACCACCCGACGGCGGCGCAGGGGGTGTGAAAATAGTTGGCGATCCCTGTTCGGGCGGTGGCCCGGCGAGGATGGTGGGCTGGCCGGAGCTTGAAGGCAAGGAACCAGACGCAGGCAGCGACTCTTCAGTTGAGACAGGCGACGCTGCCGACCCGGATGTATCAGGCGGCAACAGCACGGTTCTTGCAGCATCAGCGCCGGGCGCTGGCTCAGGCGGCACAAGCATCGTTTTCGCGGTATCAGGTTCCGGAGGCAAGAGGATGGTACGGCCAGCCTCGGCAGGCGACGCGGGTGGTGGCGTCTCCAGCGGAACTGCAGGCGATTCGGGCATGCGCGTGCCGCACTGGGGACAGAAGCGTTTTCCTTCGGCAACTTCGGCCTGGCATTGTGGACAGCGGATCATTGAACCCTCCTGATGAACGGACACCCGCTTTATTGAACGTAGCGAAAACGCAGGAGTTGCAAACGACAGATGGATGCCTGATCACACACGTGGCGCACCTATTCGTCGCGCACGGCATGGTCAGGCTGCGGTGGCCCGGCCAGTGGCAGAGCAACATAGAAGGTACTGCCGCGGCCCTCGGTACTCTCGGCCCAGATCGCGCCACCGTGGTGCGCAACCAGTTCACGGCTGAGGTACAGGCCGAGTCCGAGCCCTTCGCCACGTTGCTTTCCGCGGGCATAGCGCCGGAAGAGGCGCTGCAGCGTCTCCTCAGACATGCCAATCCCCTGATCACGCACGACGATCAGCGCGAGGGGTTGTGGATGGCGCTGATCGTCAACGATCAGCGGGCGCAACGCCGTTGCGGCCTGCGCCGGATGACGCGCGGCCAGCACATCTGACCTGATAACCACGATCGACATGTCAATTGGAGCACTGGCGCCACTATAGCGGGCGGCGTTCACGACCAGGTTGGTCAGCACCTGACGGATACGGAGCGGATCGCAGGTCACGAGGAGATCCGGGGCGTCGCTGGTAAGCGTCACCTCACGATCGCCGATGCTGGGCCGCAATTGTTCGAGCATCTGCTGGGTCAGCGCCACCAGATTGACGGGCTGCAACTGCAAGCTAAACTGCCCGGAGTCGAGGCGTGAAACATCGAGTAGATTGTCAACCAGGCGCAGCATATGGCCGACCTGTTGCGAGAGAATCGTCAGACCGCGCAACTCGGTTGAATCTTCTTTCTCACGCCGCTGTTCGCGGCGAACGAGGAGATCGGCATAGCTGCGAACGGCGGCCAGCGGGCTACGCAATTCGTGAGCGGCAACCGCGAGGAAATCGTCTTTGGCGCGTTCAAGTTTCTGACTGGTCGTAATATCACGGAAAATGACCACGGCGCCTTCGACGGTATCCATGTCGCCGTGGACGGGCGCGCCACTGAAACTCATGACCGAATCCTCGCCGCTGACGCCATGCAGCAGTACACGATAATCGTGGAACACCTCGCCAGCCAGGGCGCGCGCCAGCGGCAAGCGATCGGGCGGCAATGCGCGGCCATCCAGATCCCGAATGGCGTAGAAATCCGCCATGGTACTGATCGGCTGCTGATACGGGAACGAATCGACCGACAACAACTCCATCGCCGTCCGGTTCGCCAGCATCAGGCGACCATGCCGATCGCAGAGTACAACGCCCTCGGCGATACTGTTAATCACCGCTGCGAGCTTACGCCGCTCGATCTGGCTTTCCTGGTAGAGGCGAACGTTGGCGATCGCAAAGCCGATCAGGTTACTCATCATCATGAGCGCCTGAACATCAACGCGCTCGTGCATGGACGAGTCGCCATAGATACTGATGGCACCGACCACGGTGCCGCCGGCAAGCAACGGTACGTAGACGCAACTGGCCAGGTGTTCGGCCATCAGCACTTCCTCGCCGGCTTCAGCAATCAGCGGGCGGCGGATCGGCTGGCCGTAGCGCACTGCTTCTTCAAACGCTGCACCGGCGATATGCGTTTCGCGGTGCCGTTCGATAAACTGTTGCGGCAGATTGCGCCATGCGCCGAGCACGAGCGTTGCCCGCCCGGGGTCGAGCAGCAACAGGGCACCGACGGACGCGCCGACGACACCGAGCACCACATCGAGTACATTGCTGATCAATTCATCGAGGTCGGCGGCCGTACTGACGACCGTACCGATCGCGCCGAAAGCTTCGAGGCGGCGCTGATGGGCCTGCATTTGCGCATGAAGCTGTGCGTTCTTGATCGCGCCGGCGGCAAGGTTGCTGAACGTCTGGAGCACCTGCAGATCCGGGCGCCGGAGTTGCGGCCGGCCACCAACATTCATCAACTCAAGAACGCCGATGACCTCCAGGCCAATGCGTAACGGCAATACAACCGCCGTCAATTCGCGCGGCAGGCGATCGAGATACGCCTGTACATCCTGCTGGCTGCGCGGGCTGACGCGCCCGGCGAGATCGCGGTAACCACCACGCGTTTCTATCAACAGCGGCTCACCACGACGCAGCGCTTCGCCGGCCAGGCCTTCGCCGGGGCGGAGACGCAGGCGCTGCACAATTCCGGCCACCGGGCCAAGATCCAGGCCGTGGTATGACTCGATATGGAGCGTTGTCTGCTGGCGATCATAGATCCAGAGCAAGCCGGCCTGAACGGCGGGAACGACCTCAACCACACGACGGACGAGCCCGGCAAGCAATTCTGCCGGATCGAGTACTGAGACAAGATAGGTCGAGACATTGAGCAGGTTGGTGAGCACTTCACTCCGCTGCTCGGCCTCGTCGGCGGACGGTTCATAGACGTCGCCGACAAGCTGTTGCTGTCGCATGGTCATCTGGTGACCCTGACGCTGCATATGCGATACGATACGAGTTATGCGATCACCTGGCCGGCGACTCGCACAACCACATCATCCTGGCTTCGGCAGAGCAGTACGAGCAGCGCACGAGTCGCCCATACTCCTCGCGAGCCACCCTTCCACGGCAGGTCCACACTCCCGCAGACCCTCCAGACGCGGCTCACCACAATGGCCTGCGCCGGTCAGAAACCGGCGTGTTGACGGAGTCGTACAACAGAACCTCGCGCGCACCCGGAAAGACGCGCCCTGCTGCATGTATAATGCTGCATTGTAGCACAGGGCAAACAGAGGTGTGAACAACCAGTGGTCTACAAAACGCTACACCGCGCGTCATTGCAAGGCGCGTCAGCGACAGCGTGCAGCAAGTGACGCGTGGCTGAAGCACGCTCCGCCTGTGCCGGGAGATTGCGTCGCTGCGCACGCAATGACATCCCATCGAGGCGTTATTCGGATAGGCAGCGGGTCCTGTCAGTAACTGGAGTGACGCGGTCACGCGCGCAATCGGCCAGCCGGGCGCATGCCAGGGCCCACCCGCCGGCGGGACGGCGTTCTTTTCCGCATTGCGACCGCCTTCCCGCCGCCGTATGCTTGACTCTGGAGGGCGTGCCGCCAGGCCACCCTGCCGGTACGCCACCGCATACGTCGTGTCATTAACAGGACTTCACAATTGGTTGGTGCCAGCTTAAGCTACCCCTAACAGATCGCTAACTCCTCTCCAGTATATTACCGGTCGTAGTGTGCCATGTAACGTTGGGCATCTCTTTCACACGGTAGACGCAGCATGGCGCCAGAATCAGCCATATCAGGCTCTATCCCGGCCCGGCATTGTACGGAGCGGACGGATGGAAGGCAGGTAGGAGCACGCAGAGCGGGGCGAGATTGATCGAACAGAGTTCCTACCTGAGCATTCTGGCACGCGCTCCGGCGGTTGACGTGAAATCATTCGCCGAGGCGCTGATCCCGATGCTGGACGACATTGAGGTTCTGCAGAATCGCACCGGCCTGGTGATGCTGCCGATGCGCGACACGGTGCGCGGTGAGCTATTCTATGCCGGCGAGGCGCTGCTGGCCGAAGCGCATGTGCGCATCAGGGGCGCCGAAGGGTATGCGGCCTGCCTGGGGCGCGATCTGCAACAGGCACTGGCGATTGCGTTGATCGATGCGGCATACACCGCCAGCACGGCACGGTCAGACATCGAAGCATTTGTGGCGGCACAGGCTGCTGCGCAGGCCGAGGCGGATGCCGCGCTGTGCCTTGCGGTCGCACGTACCCGGGTGCAGATGGAAACGTTCTGATCGCCAGCGGCGGCGTGCGATTCCGGTTGATGCCAGTAGTGGTATGCCAGGATACAAACACCATGGCGGTTCCATTGATGAGTCCGCAGGAAGAGCGCAATCATGTAACGTTTACTGCGTTGATGCGGGCGCTCAGCCATCCCGGGCGAGAACAGAGGCTTCCTGACACTGGCCTGGCGGCCTTTGTCGCAATCGGTGACGCACTGGTTGACCTGGAAACCAGCTACTACACACCACACGACGCCCTCGCCGCTGCGCTGGTGCGCACAGGGGCGCGCTTCCTCTCGCCACTGCAGGCGCGCTACCAGTTCTACCCGCAGCTCCACGATCAGCATCTCGATCACCTCCGTGTCGCGCCCACCGGTGATTATGTCGCACCGGAAGACTCGGCGACCCTGGTGGTCGGATGTGTGATCGGGAGTGGGCCTGCAGTAGAACTGCGTGGCCCCGGTATCCGTAGCGCCATTGAGGTACGGATTGACGGCCTTCCCGCAGCATTCTGGTCGCTCCGCGCCGGTACCCTGCGCTATCCGCTTGGCTGGGACGTCTTTCTCGTCGCCGGCGACCGGGTCATAGGGCTTCCGCGTACAACCAGGGTCGAGATGATCGAGTAGCGAGCGGATACACCAATGTATGTAGCGGCAAAGGGTGGCGAACGGGCCATCCAGCAGGCAGAGCAACTGTTTCGCGAGCTGAATGGGACATTCGATGCCACGTTCGTGCGGCTCATCGAGCGCCATATGCCGTACCTGATCGACCGGGTAATGGGTGAGGGATCGCTGTATGCGCCGGAACTGGCCGCCCTGGCGCTGGCGCAGACGGGCGGCGATCTCTATGAGGCAGTGCTCCTGTTACGCGCCTACCGTTCGACACAGCCGCGACTGGCGTACGCCGAGCCGCTCGACGAAGCGCATACGTTCACGGTGCGGCGCATTTCTGCAGCGTTCAAGGATATTCCCGGCGGCCAGTATCTCGGGCCAACCCTCGATTACAGCCACCGGCTGTTGCACCTCGATGTACTCGACGGGCGTGACAGCGCGCCGGCGTCACCGGATGGCGCAACCGGCGATCCGATCGACAAAACCGGTGCCGCTGATCTTCCCTTTGATCCCCATCCGCCGGCACTCACAGACTGGCACCGGCGTTACGGACTGCTTGCGCCCTTGCCGGACCTGCCGCCACACGATCCAGCCAGCGTTCCGGACGTGACTCGCGATCCGATCCATTTTCCGGCACCACGCGCGCACCGGCTGCAGTCGCTGGCGCGTGCCGACACCGGTGGAGTGCTGGCGCTTGGCTATGCCAGCATGCGCGGTTACGGCATGATCCATCCGACCGTCAATGAAGTTCGTCTCGGCTATGCCGACGTGCGTCTGCGCCACCCTGTCAGCGGGGCACTCTTCAGCGCGGGGCGCGTGCGTGTCTGCCAGGGTGAGGTCGTTACGCCGGCCGGCTCCGGCAGCGACGCACATCCATCCACAAACGGCGCCGCTCCGCCCGCAGCGCTGAACCCTGGCTTCACCGCCACAATTGGCTGGAACGAGGTCAAGGTCATTGCCGGTGCCATGCTGGACCTCGAAATGGAAGCTGCGAATGCGCATCCCGCCCATCGTGAAGAGTTTGTGCTCTACCACACCGAAGCGGTTGAGGCATCCGGTTTCTGTATTCACTTCAAACTTCCACATTATGTCACCTTCAACAGCTCACTTGATGCCATCCGCCGGGCATATGCAGCAGTGCAGCAAGCAGAACCACAATGACCCTCGCCGAACTGGCGCGTCCTGCGCAGGATTACAGTTACGCCTTCCTGGATGAATTCGCAAAGCGCGAAGTGCGCCGGCGTATTCTGAAAGCCATCGCCATCCCTGGCCACCAGGTGCCGTATGCCAGCCGTGAACTACCGATCGCGCGCGGGTGGGGTACCGGTGGCCTGCAGGTGACACTGAGCATTGCCGGGCCACACGATATTGTCAAAGTGATTGACCAGGGCGCCGATGACTCGGTCAATGCCGTCAACCTGCGCCGCTTTATTGCCCGCATGACCGGTGTGGCGACAACCAGCGATGCGCAACTGGCGACCATCATCCAGAGCCGTCATCGCATCACCGAAGAACGTCTGCGCGAAGGGCAGGTGCTGGTGTTGCAGGTGCCGGATCCCGAGCCGCTACGCGCTGTCGAACCCAATATCTCGCTGGCGCGCGAAATGCATGCCGACGCCGACTACGCGCTGATGTGGCTTGGCCTGTACGAACAAGTTGTACGCTTCGGAACGTTCATGACCGGCGCGAGTTACCCGGTTGTCGTTCACCAGCGCTATCTGATGAGTCCAAGCCCGATCCCGCGCTGGGACACGCCGATGCTCCACCAGGCCGCACATCTGACGTTGCTCTCGGCGGGGCGCGAGAAACGGCTCTATGCCGTACCACCCTATACCGACGTGCGGCCCATCGAGTTTGAAGATGTGTTCTTTCAGGTGGAAAACCAGCAAGGGCGGATCTGTGAGCAGAGTGGCGCCGTCAACAAGTTCATGAACGAAATCCCGCAACCTGACGGCAGTATGTGCTACCAGGCAAGTGACACGGGATACGTCGAGAAGCTGGTGCGCCGCGCACGCGGCGAACCGGTTGCGATCGGCGCAACATACTACGATGATGATGGAACCTTTTACCACCCGGGCTATCTGAAGGAGCAGGAGCCGGATCACCGGTGATGGCAACGTGGTACGGCTTGAGGATTTACCTGATATGACCTCGCTGGCATTTGATCTGCCACGTCTGCTGACGACCGCACCACTGTTGCGGGCGCGCCGGCTGACAAAACACTATGGCGCAATCCCCGCCGTCGCTGGCGTCGATCTGGACGTGTACCCTGGCGAGGTGCTGGGCATTGTGGGTGAGTCCGGATCGGGTAAATCAACCATTCTCCGGTTGTTGAACCTGGAGGAGGCGCCAGATACGGGCGACTACACGCTCACCATAGATGGCTACCGGGGACGCAACCTGTTCACACTCGATCGGTACGATCGACGCGCGTTACGGGTACGCCACATCGGTATCGTGTACCAGAACCCATTGCATGGCCTCCGCATGCATATCACCAGCAGCGGCAATGTCGCCGAGCGGCTCATCATGGCCGGTGAACGCAGGTTCGCCACGTTGCGCAATGCGGCGCGCGATGCGCTCGACGCCTCGGAGTTCCCCCTGGCGCGCATGGACGATATCCCGCGCAGGCTTTCGGGCGGTATGCAGCAGCGCGTGCAACTGGCGAAAGCAATCGCGTTGCAGCCAATGGTGCTGCTGCTTGATGAACCGACGACCGGCCTTGACGTGTCGGTGCAGGCGCTGGTCCTGGACACGCTCAAACGTATCCAGCGCGAGCTACATGTCGCAACCATCATTGTGTCGCACGATCTGGGCGTCATTCGCACCCTGGCCGACCGTGTCCTGGTGATGCGTCACGGGCGCGTCGTGGAGCATGGTCTGACCGACCAGGTGCTCGATGATCCCCAGGACGCCTACACTCAGCAACTGGTGGCGGCGAAGTTGTGAGACGAGATTGAGCATTGAGGATCTGAGCGCCAGTCGCTGGCGGTATGCCGAGAACCATGCCATTGCTTGAGGTTCACAACTATACCAAGCGTTTCCATGTCCACCATCTGGAGCGCGAGATCCTGGCCTTCGAGGGCCTGGAATTCTGGCTGAACCCGGGCGAGTTCATGCTGGTGCGCGGTCCGAATGGCGTTGGCAAGTCGACGTTGCTACGCTGCCTGTATCGCACCTGCATACCGACCGGCGGCCAGGCTCTGTACGACTCGTTGCACGGGCCGGGTGATCTCGCGCGCGCCGCCGACGTGGATATCGCACTGTTGCGGCGCTCCGAAATCGGCCATGTGACGCAGTTTCTGCACCCACGGCCTCGGGTCAGCGCACTCGACCTGGCCGCCGAGCCGCTGGCGCTGGCCGGGCGAATGTGGGAAGATGCGCGCAGCGAGGCGGCAGAGTGGCTGGAAGCATTCAGGCTGAAACGCGACATCTGGCACGCCTATCCGGCAACATTTTCGGGTGGCGAGCAGCAGAAGGTCAATCTGGTGCGGGCGCTCATTCGCCCCCAGCGGTTGCTGCTGCTCGACGAACCAACCGCATCGCTCGACGTGACGACGCGAGCGGCGTTGATCGAACGTCTGCGCGAACTGAAGGCGCGTGGTGTCGCGCTGATTGGCGTCTTCCATCACGACAGCGATGTGGTCGGCCTGGTGGATCGCGAGTTGCGCCTGGCGTGATAACCGGCAAGGGGGCAAGCAACCTTCATGTGGCTGACGGATACGTGCATCATTCTGCCCGCTGATGTGATTGAGCGCGGCGCACTACGCATTGAAGACGGCCGGATCGTGGCGGTGATTGAGGGCGACGCGCCGCCGGAGCGTGGCGTGCGCGTCATAGATGCACATGGGTTGACCGTGTTGCCGGGGTTGATTGACATTCATGGCGACATGGTCGAGAAAGAGATCGAACCGCGCCCCGACACGCTCTTCCCGGTTGATGTGGCCGTCCACGAACTCGACAAACGCCTGGCGGCGTCGGGGGTCACGACGGCATATGCCGCACTCTCATTCTACGATGTGGACAGACCGGCGCATGCGCGCAGTCGCGAAAAAGTGTATGAAACGGTGACGGCACTGCACCGCCTGCGACCAGAACTGCTGGTCGATCATGCCGTACATGCACGCTACGAGGTGTCAACGCCTACGAGCGCCGATCTCGTGCACCAGTTACTCAACGAAGGCAAGATTCAACTGGTCTCGCTGATGGATCACACGCCGGGTCAGGGGCAGTATCGTGACATTGAGCGGTTCATTGACTGGGTCGCAAACCATCGCCAGGCCGATCGCGCCGCCGTCGAACGCGAGATGCGCGAACGAATGCAGCGCGGCCTTGCCGCTGCCGCCAGGAACTGGGAGGTGGCGCGTGAACTTGCCGAGGCTGCCAGCGAGAAGGGTGTTCCGCTTGCATCGCACGACGATGATACCATCGAAAAAGTGGACCTGGTCGCCCGGCTGGGCGCCACGATCGCCGAGTTCCCGGTGACGATCGAAGCTGCCGGTGAGGCGCGGCAGCGCGGCATGCATGTCGTGATGGGCGCGCCGAACGTCATGCGGGGCGGTTCGCACTCGGGCAACCTGAGCGCGCAGGAAGCAATCGCTGCCGGTCTGGTGGATACGCTGGCATCCGACTATTCCCCGGCGGCATTGATCCAGGCGGTGTTCGCGCTGGTCCAGCGTGGCATCCTGGATCTTCCTGCAGCGGTGCGCCTGGTGACGCTGAATCCCGCCGACGCGCTCGGCATGCCTGATCGGGGGCGCATTCAGGCCGGCTGCTATGCCGATCTCACGCTCATCGAGAATGGTGCGTTACCCCGCGTGCGCGGCGTGTTGCGTCACGGCGCCCCGATCTACTGGGATCGCAATATGGCCGGGCGCGGGCAACTCCAGTGTCATTGTGGATTGCAGATGAGATGATGCCCCATGTTGATTGATGTTCCGGCATTTCCTGGCGATAACTGGCCATACCCATTCGACGAGCGCCGGCTTGGGGATTACCCGAGCATTCATCCCACATGCCAGCTACGCGATTGCCGTGTTGGCGCGTGGACCGAGCTCGGCCCCTACACCCAGATGGCCGAGTCAACCTTTGACGATTACAGCTATACGGCCGGTGACACGCAGATCATCTATAGCGATATCGGCAAATTCACATCGATCGCCTCGCATGTGCGCATCAACCCCGGTAATCACCCGATGGATCGGGTTACACAGCACCACATGACGTACCGCCGCGCGCAGTATGGCTTCGGCGCGGACGACACGGCCTTCTTCGCCTGGCGGCGAGCGCACCGCTGCGTGATCGGGAACGACGTCTGGATCGGGCATGGCGCGATCATTCTTCCGGGCGTCTGCGTCGGGACGGGCGCGGTGGTAGGCGCCGGATCGGTGGTCACCAGGAACGTCGCGCCGTACACAATTGTCGGTGGCGCACCGGCGCGCCTCATTCGCCCCCGTTTTGCACCGTCTGTCGCTGAGCAGTTGCTGGCGATTGCATGGTGGAACTGGGATCGCGCAACCCTGGAAGCACGTTTCGACGAACTTAATGATGTACGCACATTCATTGCGAAATATGGAACAGCGTGAGCTAGCTGTGCTACCGTCAACATACATTATGTATGCGTGCCCGCTTGGCCCGCTCGCAGCACAGCTTGAAGCCTACTTCGCCGCCGCGCGCGCCCGGTGCGGCCCCAACACCGCTCATCGGTACATGCCACATTGTACGCTGACCGGCTTCTTTCGCGACAGGAGTGAGCGCATACCGGTATATGTCGCCGCTATGCATGCCGCGCTGAACGCCGAGCTTGAACGACCGGTTCATCCCGTCAGTGTGTATGGCATGCAACTGAACCATGGGTTTCACGGGCTGTTGATCGATGCGCCCTGGCTGCAATCAGTGATCGCCAGCTTTGCCGAGCGCGCCGGTTCACCGGCGTATGCCGGGCCGTTGCGGCTGAAGGACAACCTGCACCTGAGCCTGGCGTATGACTTCCCCCCCGAGCAGCATGACTCACTGGCCGCGCTGGCGCGCGAACTGGTTGATCCGCACGCAAGCGCGACCTGGGAAGTGCGGCTGTATGAACGCCATGACGACTGGTCGTGGACATGCCACGCCGTGTGGCCGATCTGACGGGAGGTCCGCCGGCCACCGGGTCCTGCAGCGGCGAGCAGCAACCGTGATTCGTGAACGCGCCGCCGTTCCTGCGCGCCGCGCGCCACACCGGGGCGCAAGGTTGTGGCACGTTGCTATATGTCAACCGACGACAAACTCCGCGCACACCGGTTGTGGCGCGCCGAGCGCCAGCCCACGCGCGCCCGGCGAGCAACCGCCTGCCGTCAGGCGGAAGCGTCCCGGCTCGATACGGCGCGCCCCATCATCGTCAATCACCTCCATCATTGCCGGCGTAATCGTCATCCTGACATCTGCACGTGCGCCAGGGGCCAGGCGCACCCGCTGGAAGCCGACCAGGCTCTGGAGCGGCACGGCAACGCCGGCCTCAAGGTCGCTCAGATAGAGCTGGGCCACTTCTTCAGCCTCGACAGCGCCGGTATTTGTCACCGTAAAGGTTGCCGTCACCAGTTCGCCGGCGGCGACCAGAGTACGGTCGAGCCGGAGGTCGCTATAGGTGAAGCAGGAATAGCTCAGACCAAAACCAAACGGATAGAGCGGTTCGGCGGTCGCATAGCGATAAGTCCGCCCGGCCATCGCATACGCTTCGAACGGCGGCAGGTCGGCGAGTGAGCGCGGGAAGGTGAGCGGCAACTTACCGGAAGGCGACTCGTTACCAAAGAGAACGTCAGCTACGGCACGCCCGCCTTCCTGGCCCGGATACCAGATAAACAGCACTGCTTTCGCCAGATCCGCAAGTTCACCGAGCGCCACCGGACTCCCACCGGACACCACCAGCACCAGCTTCGCACCGCGTATCGCCAGATCCTTCAGGTACTCAACCTGCGCCGCCGGCAGGGCGATGTCGCTCCGATCACCGCGCTCCAGCGACTCGATCGCCTCGCCCTCTTCGCCTTCCAGCAGCGGCGAAAGCCCGACGCACGCCAGGACGACATCAACGGTCGGCGCCGTAAAGACCGACCAGTTGTTCGGGTTGGCGCTCGGGTGGGTCAGCAAGCATCCTGGCAGGTATTCGACACGCATTCCTTCAGGCGCACGCCCGGCGATACCCTCAAGCAGCGTACAGAGCGAGTCGCTCATGCCAAAATAGTTGCCCAGCAACATCCCGGCATCTGCAGCGGTCGGGCCGACCACCAGCACACTGCGTGTATCGGGCGCGATCGGTAGCATGCCATCGTTCTTCAGCAGCACAAGGGATTTGAGCGCCGCCTCATACGCCAGCGCGCGATGTTCCGCGCATCCGACGACGTCCATTGGTGTTGCGGTATAGGGTACCAGTTCCGGCGGATCGAACGTGCCAAGTTTCATCCGGGTCGTAAAGAGGCGGCCAAGCGCGCGATCGATATCGGCTTCGGTTATCAGGCCACGGCGGATCGCTTCCCCAAGAAACTCATAGGTTTCACCACAGCTGAGATCGCATCCGTGGCGTATTGCCAGCGCCGCGCTCTCAACAACATCGGCGGTAATCTTGTGACCAGTATGAAAGTCGTTGAGCGCCCAGCAATCGGAGACCACGTGACCCTCGAAACCCCACTCGCTGCGTAGAATCTGCTCCAACAAGAGCGGGTGGGCGCAACAGGGTTCGCCATTGGTGCGGTTGTACGCGCCCATGACCGCTTCGACCCTGGCCTCTACCACCAGTTTACGGAACGCTGGCAGGTACGTTGTATGGAGATCGCGCAACGAGACACGGGCATCAAAGGTATGGCGATCCTTTTCGGGGCCACTATGGACAGCGTAGTGCTTGGCGCAGGCAGCGACTTTCAGATAGTGCGGATGATCGCCCTGAAGACCGCGCACGAATGCTGCACCCATCTCGCCGGTCAGGAACGGATCCTCGCCATAGGTTTCCTGGCCGCGGCCCCAGCGCGGATCGCGGAAGATATTGACATTCGGCGACCAGAAGGTGAGGCCCTGGTAGATATCCGTGCCACCCTTGCGGCGCAACGCTGCGTGATGTTTGGCGCGCGCCTCGTCGCCGATGGCGCTGGCGATGCGCTGCACCAGCGCCGGATCCCAGGTCGCGCCAAGGCCGATCGCCTGTGGAAAGACCGTGGCACGACCATTCCGCGCCACACCGTGAAGCGCTTCGCTCCACCAGTTATAGGCCGGGATGCCCAGGCGCGGAATGGGCCGGGCGTTGTGGGTCAACTGGCCAATCTTCTCATCAAGCGTCAATTGCCCGATGAGATCCTGCACCCGTTCGGCAATAGGGCGCGACGGATCGCGAAAGACAGGGATGCCGATCGGGTCTGACGTACTCATTGCGGCGCTCCTTTGCAGTGCGAAACGGAACAGTGCCATCGTACCACAGCCGCGTTGTGCGAAAAAAGTCACAGACATCTTTCAACAAGGAGGTTACACTCCAGGCAGCACCGTTGATATGGCGCCACGGCTACGGTCACGCACCCATATGTTGGCCGGGTTGCAACAGGCGTCACACAGCCAGGGAGGCGCATCGTGGAACGTCAGACCTGGTCGTTACCGGCGATTGACTTGAAGCGCTGCACCGGCTGCGGCTGGTGCGTAGAACGCTGCCCGACGCATGCTGTCGAGCTTGTTGCACACAAGGCCGTGATCGTTCGTCCGACAGATTGCACGTACTGCGACATCTGCGAGACGTACTGCCCTGCCGGCGCCATCGGGCGACCGTTTATCGTCGTTTTCGCGCCCGATCAACGTCTCTCCAGCGGCGAGCAGCAACCATGATCAAACGATCTCCGATGCACCAGACGACGCGGATACCACTCAAACCATTGCACCTTGCCGGTCTCCTGATGATCGCACTGGCCGCCATTCTTGGCTTCAATGGCCTGCAGCAATCTGTGCGCCCATACACGACCCGGATTGGCGAGGCCGCCGGCAGCGGGCGCAGTGTGCAACTCGTCGGGTTCCTCGGCAGCCCGGGAGCATACGATGAGCATGGACGGTTCACGTTTGTGCTGGAGGATGAGACGGGCCACCGGGTGACGGTGGTCTCCGACAAGCCGAGGCCGTCACAGTTTGAACTCGCAACCAGCGTCGTGGCAATCGGTCACTATGATCAGTCCAGCGGTCTATTTGTAGCCGACGAATTGCTGATCAAATGCCCTTCGAAATACCACGAACAGGAGAGCGCCCGATGACCGCGATGCTACCGCGCGCGAACATCGTCTATCTTGCGCAGCAGGCCGACATCCCGCGCGAGGGTACGCTCAGCCGAACAATCTATGCCGACGATCAGATCAAAGTTGTTCTGTTTGCGATGGATGCCGGTCAGGAGCTTTCAGAGCATACCGCTGCCGTGCCGGCTATTATCGAGATGATCGCCGGCACGGCACAGCTAACACTGGGACGTGAGGTGATTGAAGCCACGCCGGGTATCTGGGTCCATATGCCCGCGCGTTTGCCACATGCCATCCTGGCACGTACGCCAATGCTACTGCTGTTGACATTATTGCGCGGAGCATCGCCAGGCAGCATATCATAGGTTAGCGAGATTCGCCGTCAATCGCCACACTCGCGCTCCAACCCGGCACGGTCGAGAATAATGATCACACCGCGCTCAATGCGGATCAGGCCCAGACCTTCCAGAGTCTTGAGTGAGCGCCCGACCATCTCGCGCACAGTACCGAGGCGTGCGGCGATCTCGGCCTGGGTGAGCGGCGGTGCACTGTTCTGATCGGCCTCAGCCTGCGCCAGCAGAAGCCGCGCCAGCCGCCCTTGTACGGTTGTCAGCGCCAGGTCATCCACCAGGTTCACCAGGTGCCGGAGATAGCCACAGCAATCCGACAGAAGCTTCACAGCAATGACAGGATATTCGAGCAACAACGTGCGTAGCGACGCGCCGGGAAGGAGCAGTACCGTTATATCGGTCAGTGCGAATGCATTGACCGGGCATCCGCCACCATCAAACACCGGCACCAGATTGAAGTGATGCCCCGGCGTGACGATCTGCAGCACCTGCTCGCGCCCGCTGAGCGACGTGCGCGACAACCGTACATGGCCGTTGAGTAGAATATAGATGCCACGAGCCGGATCGCCCTCAAAAAATAGCGCTTTGCCGGCTGTATACTGTTCTCGCACGGCAATGGAGGCCAGCGCGGCGCATGCCGGATCTGGAAGATCGGCAAACAGAACAAGCTGCCGCATGTCTGCACTGTCTACTGGCATGACCTGCCCCACTTTCGTCTGGTCAGCAAGTATTGTAGCGCATGTGGGATAGGGAATTGGGAATGCAGCGTGTGCATGCCCATGAGATCCTCAGATGGCCAATATATGAACCCGCAACCCATTATTGAACAGAACGCCCCGGGTGGCGCACGCATCAGGCTCGTGGCGTTGCCGACCGAGCATGGCGGCTGGGGCTTTCTGCTGGAGCCGATCATTCTTGGCCTTGCGCTTGCACCGACGGCGTCCGGCATTCTTCTCGGACTTGCGGCGCCTGGGGCATTCCTCATACGCCACCCGCTACAACTTGCGCTTGGCGACCGAAAACGGGGCAAACGGTACCCTCGCACTGCTCTGGCTGAACGGTTCGTGCTTGGCTATAGCCTGCTGGCCGGCCTGGCGTTGTTGGGGGCATTCGTGACGACGGCATTTCCATTCTGGCAGGCACTACTGCTGGCGGCGCCGCTGGCGATTCTTCAGCAAGTGTACGACTTCCGTAAGCAGAGCCGGGCGATCGTTCCCGAACTGGCAGGTGCCGCCGCACTTGCTGCGCTCGCGCCGGCAATAACCCTGGCGGCAGGTTGGGAGCCGTGGCATGCATTCGCACTCTGGGCCATTCTGATCGCGCGCGCAATTCCGGCCATCCTGTATGTACGCATCCGCCTGCGCCGCATGCGCGGCATGACCGTCGCCGGGGCACCTGCGCTTGTGGCGCATATCGTCGCACTTGCTGCCGTCGCCGGACTGGCAATTACCCGGCTCACACCATGGACGACGATAGTTGCATTCGTGCTGTTGCTTGTGCGCGCCCTCCATGGTCTATCGCCACATCGCCCGACCGTGCGCGCCGCAAGGATCGGTTTCCAGGAAATGGCTTTCGGTATGCTTACTGTGGTGCTGGTTGTGGCTGGCTATGCGTTCTGAGAACGCGCACAGGCGTCAGGTGGCGACGAGGCGCATGTCAACGTCTGCATGCATGGCCACCCTTTGCGCTCATACCACCGGCATGGTATCCTGAAGCATACCGCAAACCCGTGTGACTGTGCGCCGTCTCCCGGCCCGTGTGCGCGCGTACGTCGAGCGCCTGGCGATATCGTGTGGTCACCCGCAGACAGGAGAGTATGATGACAACAGCGCAATCAGGCGACACGGTGACAGTGCACTATACCGGGACGCTCGACGACGGCACGGTCTTTGACAGCTCACATGGCCGCGAACCACTGGTCTTCACGCTTGGCGGCGGCCAGGTCATCCAGGGGTTCGAGGAGGCGGTCATCGGGATGCGAACCGGTGAAACGCGCCGCACGACGATTACGGCAGAAAACGCCTACGGCGCGTACCATGACGAACTGGTCTTTTCTCTGAGTCGCGATGAACTGCCGCCGCAGATCGAGCCGGCGATCGGAGAACAATATCAGATGCGTCGCCCCGATGGCCAGACATTTGTCGTGACCGTCCGCGATGTGTCGCCGTCCGATATCACATTTGACGCCAACCATCCGCTGGCCGGCGCAGCCTTGACGTTCGATATCGAACTGGTGTCCATCGGGTAACGGTGCCACCCCATCCACCGAATACATCCCCGATCCCGCGCACGGGTGCAGTCCCCGGCCCACCGGGATGATTGGCGAACACACGTAGGGATGCAGCACGCTGCATCCCTACCCTACCACCGGGATGCATGTCGATCGCCGGAACCGCGCCGCGCCCGCCCACATTTCGCGTTACAATACGCGCATCCGTCAACGACCGTGTGAGGGCACCATGACCACTGCAATCGCACAGGCGCTCGCCGATCTTGCCGCGCACCTGGGCGCCGATCGCGTCATTACCGACCCGGCCCGGCTCATCACCTACGCAATCGACGCCGGTCTCGATCAGGGCCATCCTGATGGCGTCGTGTTTCCGCGATCGGTTGACGAGGTTGTGCGGCTGGTGCGCCGGGCTGCAGAACATGGTGTGCCGCTGGTGGCGCGCGGCGCAGGCACCGGTCTCGCCGGTGGAGCGGTAGCGGAGCATGGCGGCCTGGTGGTACAGCTCGGGTTGATGAACCGTGTGCTGGAACTGGACGTCACCGGGCGAAGCGCCGTCGTGGAGGCGGGCGTGGTAAACCTGGCGTTCGACACACAGGCGCGCGACCGAGGGCTCTTCTTTCCACCCGATCCTTCCAGCCAGCGTGCAGCGACCATCGGTGGCAATATCGGCACCAACGCCGGCGGGCCGCACTGCTTCAAATATGGGGTCACCAGCAACTACGCCACCGGCGTCGAGGCGGTCCTTGCGGATGGGCGCATTGTGCGCCCTGGCGGGCGGGCGCTCGACTACCCCGAATACGACCTGACCGCGCTGTTCGTCGGGAGTGAAGGCACCCTCGGCATTGTCACCCGTGCCAATCTGCGCCTGCTGCGCAACCCGCCTGCGGTTCGCACGCTCCTGGCGGCATTCGACACGATCGAGCGGGCCGGCGCTGCCGTCTCCGCAGTGATTGCGCGCGGCCTGGTGCCGGCAACGATGGAAATGATGGATGACCGCATCACGCGGATCATTGAGGAGTATGCCCATCCGGGATTGCCGCTCGAGGCGGGCGCCGTCTTGATCGTTGAAGTTGACGGCTATGCTGAAAGCGTCGATCCCCAGATCGCCGAGATCGAGGCGATCCTGCGCGACCACGGCGCACAGGAACTGCGCCTTGCGCAAAGCGCCGCCGAGCGCGACCGTATCTGGTATGCGCGTAAGAGCGCCGCCGGCGCGATGGCGCGGCTGGCGCCGGCGTATTACCTGGTGGACGGCACCGTGCCACGCAGCAAACTGGCGCAGACCCTTGCAGCCATCAACCATATTCTTGAGGAGGCGGAGTTGCGCGCGGGCCACGTGTTTCATGCCGGCGACGGCAATCTGCATCCACTCATCCTGATTGATGATCCGTCGGACAGAGCGCTGATCGCGCGCGTGCTCGACACGGGGCGGCGCATTCTGGAAGTGTGTGTCGCTGCGGGCGGCAGTATTACCGGCGAACATGGCGTCGGCATCGAGAAGCGTGCATTTATGCCACTGATGTATCGCCCCGAAGAACTGGCGCTGATGTGGGACATCAAAACGGTCTTCGACCCGGCAGGCATCATGAACCCGGGTAAAGTATTGCCACCGCCTGTCGCACCTCCCGATCTCCCGGGCTTCCCCGGTTCGACGACTTCCCCGCTCCCGGCGTCCCTTGTTTCACCGGAAAGCGCACACGAAGCGGCAACACTGCTCAAGGACCTGACGGGGGCCGGGGCATCGGTGCGTATTCGTGGCGGTGGAACGAAATCTGCGATGCTTCCAGCCGCCGATGTTGTGGTATCTACTGAGCGTCTGGCCGGCATTCGCACCCTTGCGCCCGATGATCTGTATGTTACAGCCGGGGCCGGCACGCGTCTGAACGACCTGCAAGCTATCCTGGAACAGCAGCGCATGTGGGCGCCGCTTGTGTCGCCATGGCCCGCGGGTACGATTGGCGGCATCATTGCTGCGAACGCCAATGCGCCACTACGGATGCGTTACGGGAACGTGCGTGACCTGGTGCTGGCCGCAACAGTGGCGCTGCCCGACGGTCGTGTGGTGCAGGTTGGCCGGCCGGTGGTGAAAAATGTCGCCGGGTACGACCTGGTCAAGTTACACGTTGGCGCGCATGGCACACTTGGCCTGTTATGCGATGTCACGTTGAAACTGGCGCCGTTGCCGCGCGCTCGCGCCACACTGGTGGCATTGCCGCGCCGCATGGCGCAGGCGCTGGAGATTGGCGCATCGCTCCTGCAAAACAGTCTGGTTGCATCGGCGGTGCTGGTACTCGAGATTGCAGATGACGGCGCATGGATGCCTGACATACCGGTAGCACTCGCCCGCCGGCCCGCAACACTGGTCATCTATACAGTGGAAGGCATGGCGGAAGATGTCGCCGCTGAACTGGACCTGGCACGGGGTATGCTGCGCGCCACCGGTGTACCCGCTGTACAGATCGATGCTCCCGCCGGCAGTGATGTATGGGCGGCATTCATTCGCGCGTCCGGTGCTCACGATATGCTGGTGCGAGCCGGCGTCGCGCCGAAGGATGTTGGCGCGCTGTTGCAGCGCACAGGCCCCGGGAGCACCGAGTCGTACCTGATTGACCTGGCAGCGGGCCAGATATACCTGCGCGAGCCGGCGCCGCCAGGCACCGGGCATGCCGCCATCGTGACGCGGTTGCGCGCGGCAGCACAGGAACTGGGTGGTTATACCGTCGTACTGGCGGCGCCGGCGCGCCCACGCCTCGATCTCTGGGGCCACGCTCCCGACGCCATGGATCTCATGCGCGCGTTGCGGCGGCGCTGGGGAGCGGATGGGTTGCTCAATCCAGGGGCGTTTGTTGTATAGCCAGGAAGGTAGAAGGTGGGAACCTTCTTCTACCTTCCCGCATTCGATGTTCCGCCTGCCCGCATTCAGCGTTCAACGTATTGTTTCCGATAATACTCTTTGAACTCGCCCGATTTGATCGGGCGCCACCACGCCTGATTGTCAACATACCAGCGCACCGTCTTCTCGATCGCTTCGGCAAACGTATGGCGCGACGTCCAGCCAAGCGCCTGAATCTTGTCGGTACGTACCGAATAGCGCCGGTCGTGACCGGGGCGATCTGCGACCGGCTGGATGAGACTGTACGGTTTGCCAAGCAGGTCGAGTATGGCATGGGCCATCACGATATTCTCAGTCTCGACACCCGAACCGATATTGTACGCCTCGCCGGCCTGGCCATGATGCAGGGCAACATCAATCCCCTCGCAGTGGTCCATCACATACTGATAGTCGCGCATCTGACGCCCATCGCCGTAGAGTGGCAGCGGGAGATCATCGATCGCATTCGTGACGAAGAGCGGCACGGCCTTTTCAGGATACTGGTAGGGGCCGATATTGTTCGTCCCACGCGTCGTCAGCACCGGCAAGCCATAGGTTATGTGATAGGCATACACCAGGTGCTCACCACCGGCCTTCGACGCCGCGTATGGCGAGCGTGGCTTGAGCGGGTCGTCTTCGGAGGATGAGTGGCCGTGCTCGATATGGCCGTACACTTCGTCGGTGCTGACAAACAGGGCACGCTCGAGTTTGAGGTCTTTCACTGCTTCGAGCAGAACATAGGTACCGTAGACATCGGTACGAATGAATGCGTCGGGGTCCATGATCGAGCGGTCAACATGCGTCTCGGCGGCAAAGTTCACCAGCGTATCGATCTCGTGCGTGTGCATGGCCGCACGTACGCCAGCCGGATCGCAGATGTCGCCACGCACAAAACTGAACCGTGGCTCGTTCTTGAAGCGCTCGAGGTTTTCTAGCCGCCCGGCATAGGTCAGCTTGTCATAGACGACGATCCGATAATCCGGGTACTTCGTCAGCATCAGTTCAACGAAATTGCTGCCAATGAAGCCGGCGCCGCCGGCGACCAGGATGTTGCGCATGGTTTGCTCCTGCAACGAACAATGGCACAGAGCGACAGGCCCAGCGGTGTGCGATGCCGTGGATCGCACCCGAAACCCGCCGTCAGTCTAGCATAGCCTGGCACGGTGTCAAAATGATGACGGCATGAGACGGCGCTGTGACGCGCCACTCATGCCGCCCATCACGAAGAATTGCCGCACATTCTGCTAAGTGCCTATCCGAAAACCCACGGGCATGCGGTCATTGCGAGGAGCGCCAGCGACCGCCTGCAGCGAGCGCAGCGTGGCTGAAGCAATCGAGCGGCGCGAGCGGAGAGTGCTTCGCTCGCGCTCGCCATGACAGTGACCATCTGGTGTTCGGATAGGCTCTAACGCCTGATCGCCGGCAACGCAACCCGGTAGATCGTCATCTGCGTGTCAACACGCACATTGAGTTCGCGAACCGGCCCTTCATTGCCGGCAACGTCGACCGCATAGTAACGTACCTGGTAGGCGCCATCTCCCGGCAGGCTGAGACGTGCAATGCTGCCTGGCGTCGCCTGCCAGGAGGCGCCATTCAGACTCCAGCGGATCGCTGCGACGCCGCTGCCGCCGCGATCATCCCCACCTACGGCAATGGTTGCCGGGGTAATGAATGTGCCACCGAACCGTACGGCATCACTCAGGCCATCCGATAGCGGCTGGAAGGCAGCGGCACCAGGCGCACGGATGCCATACCCTGCTATGGCCATGCCGCGCAACTCGAAGAAAACGACCGACAGCGTATGCACCCCGGCATCCAGGGCAATCGTCCCGGTCGCTTCGGCCCGGTCATGCAGACCATAATTCGAGACCACGGTACGACCGTCCACCAGGAGCCACGAGCCATCATCACTGGCGGTATAGAAGGTATACTCACCACTGACGGGTGCGTCAAAGGTGCGTGTCTGGACGACCACGAAATAGTCACTCAGTCCAAGCGGCCCGCCTGCACCCCAATCCAGCAACTCACCGTTCCATACAAAACTGCCGACCTCCACGCCCAGCGGCACCGCCTGTGGATCGGCGGCGCGCGCCAGAAAAGTATCAGGCGTGGCACCCAGCTGGTAGACGCGCGCCAGTGGTTGTGCCACAGCATCATAGGCGGTGACGTCCGGCGACATACGCTCCTGCGTTACCGTCACTGTCGTCGCGCCGACATCCTGCGCCAGGTATCGCACATACTCATGCACCAGCCCGGCGCGGAAGGTGTAGGTGCCGGGGGTTCGCAGGCGTACATAGCCAACAATCGTCTGCTCACTTCCCGGAGCAAGGTCGCCGTTCAACCCCCAGCGCCACGGATAGTCGGAGGTCGGGCCGGAACATCCGGCGCCATACGTTGCATCCCAGCCCGGCATGCCGAGAGCGACGCGAAACCGGCCGGCTTG
Organism: Chloroflexota bacterium; assembly: GCA_013388755.1. Lineage (GTDB taxonomy): Bacteria > Chloroflexota > Chloroflexia > Chloroflexales > Roseiflexaceae > JACAEQ01. The sequence continues at coordinate 8,636 of JACAEQ010000111.1, read as the reverse complement.
CTTTGGGAAAGCGGGAAAAGCGCCGATCGGGCTTCCCGCAAAACATTCATGGTGTTCATAGACATACGCGTTCGCTGGATCGCTCAGGCCACCACCGGCGGTCAGATCGACACGCGGTTCCTGCCCGGCGATGGTTGTCGTGCCAGTGTTACGCACGGTGACATTGACACGCAGCAACTCTCCTGCAGCAATCGTCGTCTGGTCGAAACTCATTGCGACAATCGCGGCAGAGGTCTGGTCGCTCTCAGGCACCCACTTGACGGCATCAAAGACGATCGCCCGGCGTGACACCAGTGACTCGCCGGTCAGATCATCAAGCTCAACCGAGCCGCTTGCGCCGGCATCGAACGAGTAAGCGCCAAGATCGACCCAGCCGTCCACTCCATCCTGGTTCACCGGCACTACAACCGTGCCACTGGCGCTACGGACAACATACGCAGCCCTGCCGGTGAGCGTACCGATGCCGCAATCGCGTGGGACGTACGCCAGGACGCGGTATGTTCCACGTTGTGGCAGATTTGCCCGCCAGGTACCGCGATTTGCACTCTGGGCCGGGGTATCGGTCGCGAAGGTGTAGTAGGCATGACCACCTGCACCACACGCAGCACTGTACCAGTTCGCGTTGCTGCGCGTGAAACCGCTTTCGCGTTCGTCTACCTGCAGATCGCCATTGTCGTACGTCCCGCCGCCTGACCCGTCGTGCATCATCTCCAGGACGCGGTTGCGTAGATCGGGCAGGAGCGCCATGGTGGCATCACCCGGGCAGGTCGTATGCCCGGGGGTCACCTGACGGTGGCCGGCGATATTCGGCACGATGGCGCCGGCGTTGAATGGCTTGCACAGGCTGGAGACGGTGCAGCCATAGTAGTACGACCTGCCGAGTGGATCGATATCTTTCTGTGCCGCCTTCCATGCCATCAGGCGCACCAGCGCATCCTGCGCTGCTGCTGTCGGCGCACCGCTCGAATATGTTCCAATCAGTGCAATGCCCATTGAGCCGTAGTTGGCCGTATCGTGAAAGCCGACCGCATCATCGCCACCGGCACGCCCTTCGTAGATCACGCCGTTGGGATCGATCAGGTAGTTGTAGCCAATATCGCCCCACTGGCGGGTAATCGCGTGGTATGACCAGATTGCCCGCACCCGCGCCGCCCAGTTCGGCTGGCCTGGCGAGAGCGAATTACTGTCAGCGGTGTGATGGACGATAATATGGTTGACGGGGTAGTAGGCAGGCCGGGCGCGGCTGTTCTGACCATCGGGCGAGCCCCAGGCGGTACGCGAGACAATCGGTGGCTGCGGTGCGCCGCCCCCTGCCGGAACCACTGCCGGTAACGCCTGCGGACTCTCGGGACCGCTGAGCGCATCAACCGTGTGTGCCTCAATCGGACCAGGAACGGCAAAGGAACCATCAGGCGCCGGCATCATTACCGCGCGAACCTGCCAGAAACGCACCAGCCTGCCCACATCAATGATCTCGCTCCATACGACATTCGGCCCATCTTCCGGTCGGCGCAGATCATCGCTTGCTATCAGCTCCACCCACTCCGTCCACGAACTACCGTCGGCAGAGGCGCGCACGAACAGGGTGAGCCCGGCACCTGGCGGCACCTGCGCCTCGTAGCGCACGATCATATGGCTGAACGATCGCATGGTTTCGACCACCGGCGCAAGATAATCACCAGGCACCCCGGTCACGGCAAAGGCCGGTCCATCGCCGGCTGTAACAACGGTACGTTCCGGCTGGAGATCTCCAGCGGACTCCCGGGCAACCGATGAGATTGACGGAAGAATCAAGGCAAGCGCGACCAGCAATGTCGCGGAAATGGCGCCAAGACGAACCGGTAATCGACGAGAGGCTCGCATATGATCCGCTCCCACTACAGCGGTATCCTGTGTATCTTCATAGTAGAACGGCATGCAATGGAACCCCTGATGGATGGCTGATAATGGGCTGAAAAGCGCCTGACAATCCACCCTGCAAGACGCCAATTATGGCGTCAGTATGCCCTGAACGAACATGGCTGGCTGTAATGGAACTGTAAACCGGCTGACGGGAATGCCGGTGAAGCGCGAAACAGCGCAACAGCGAGCGGAACAGGGATCAACTGGCGTCATCGTAACGTTTTCTTTACCTATGCGGTAGGGTAGTAGGACCGATCGGGTACGGAGGGTAGAAACAACCATTGCACGCGGCGCCCGGTATGGCGAACGTGCACCTTGTGCCAGTCGTCACGTCATGAAGCTCATCGTTCTGGCGATTGCCTGGATGGCAGGAATCATCCTCGCCGACATGCTGCATCTCCCCTTCTGGTGGCTCATGGGAGGTGGCGCGTGCTGTGGCGTTGGCGCGTGGGCACTGCGCGACTCGCCCCGGCTACGACTGGTACTCCTGATGTGCTGTGCCGCCGCCCTCGGTGGAGCGCGGCTGGTTGCAGCCGACGTACCGATCCTGCCGCAGAGCATCCGCCTGTTCAATGACCGCGGCGAGGTCAGCATACGCGGTATCGTCACCGAGGACCCGCGACGACTCGCGGACGGGCAGCGGCTCGTGCTGGCGACCGACAGTGTACGCGCTGGCGGCTCGATCTGGCGCCCTGCCGAAGGTCTCGTACTGGTCACATTGCCGCGCTATCCGGAGCGCTCCTATGGCGACCGGCTGGAACTGACCGGCAAGCTCACCACACCCCGCGCTGCGGCACGGCCGGAAGCATTCGATTACCAGGTCTATCTGGCACGGCGCGGCATATTCACGCTGATGAAACCTGAACGTTCCCGGCGGATCGCGGCCGGCCAGGGCAACCCGGTACTGGCAGCGCTGCTCGGCGTGCGCGATCAGGCACGCCGCGTGCTCCTGCATGAACTGCCTGAACCGCAGGCGGCACTGGCCGTCGGCATTCTGCTGGGGCTGCAATCATCCATACCTGACGATGTTCTGGAGCATTTCAGCATTACCGGAACCTCGCACATCCTGGTGATCTCCGGCTGGAACATCACCATCATTTCTGCCGCGCTGTACAGTGTCGCCGACGGCATGAAACTCGCGCGACGCAAAGCATTCTGGGCCATTCTGGTCACGATCTGGCTCTATACCATGTTCGTTGGCGCCACGCCGACCGTCATCCGGGCAGCCGTGATGGGAAGCATCGTGGTTCTCGGGCAACGCCTTGAACGCCCGGCGCATGCCTGGACGACACTGTTCGCAGCATGCTGGGCGATGACACTCTGGAACCCGCAAACCCTGTGGGACATGGGCTTTCAGTTGAGCGCGCTGGCGACAGCCTCGCTTTTCGCCTATGGCAAGGGAACGGAAGCCCTGCTCGTGCGCACGCCGCTCCGCGCTGGCTGGCTCGACTGGGCACGCGAGGCGCTCACCGCGACCCTCGCCGCGCAGATCCTGGCATTGCCGTTGATCCTGTATGCCTTTGGGAATCTCTCGATCATCGCCCCGCTGGCCAATGTCGCGATGCTGCCGATGGTGCCGTCGGCGATGCTGTTCGGCGCGCTGGCGCTGCTTGGCGGAATGATCTGGTTACCGCTCGGACAATGGCTGGCGCCGCTCGCCTACCTGTTCCTGGCCTGGCTCACCGAAGGCGCACGCCTGTTTGCCCAACTCCCCTGGGCCGCCATACAACTGCCACCCTTCCCCCTCTGGGTGCTGCTGACGTATTACGCCATCGTGGTGGGCGCATGGTTGTGGAACGTGACGCTGCCGCCTGAATCAGCAGCCACGAGTATCGGCCGTTGAGCCTGGACATCGTCGAGCATCAATGGCAGCCCGGCAACAACCGGCGGTCAGCCATCCCTTGACAGGACATGTCTTGCTCTCTAGAGTCACTACCTTTCAAATAAGGCGTTCTGCACCGCACAGCGCCCCACCCGACCTCCCCCCGCTGGGGGGTGGTGTCGGACACCCTCCCCCGGGGGGGGAGGGCCGGGGTGGGGGTGACGGGCGTATTTGAGAGGAGCGCCGGCGACAGCGTGCAGCGAGCGAAGCGTGGCTGAAGCAATCGGCCGGCGCGAGAGGAGCTTGCTTCGCTCGCGCTCGCAATGACAGTGACCATCTGGTGTTCGGATAGGCTCTAAGGATTCGGGAAGAACGGGAACAGGCGGTACATATTCTCCGGCGTCAGCCGCCCGCCATACTCGCACCCTTCGAACGCCTCGGCATACACGACCTTGCGCCCAGGATCGGCGCCGTACAGCTCGATCAGTTTGTTGCGGAAGCGCTCGGCATCCAGGCGCATGCGGCCATCGAGCCGGCGACGCAGCCAGTCACGCCGTTCCGTATCGCCTTCCGGCACCTCGTGCAGGTTACCCTGGTTGTATGGGAGCCACTCATACATTTGCGACGTGTGTGCATGCAGCATATCGAACTTGAGTTCGATCACATCATCAATGGCGACAACGACATCGGGTGTGAAGGGGTACGGTTTCTGGAACGTGTCGGCAACATAGACGATCACCGGGTTCACGTCCAGGTGCGGCGTGTCGGCACAGACATTCGGCACCGTCACCATGTACGCGGCATCCTGGATCAACTGCGACGTATAGCGGTGATCGGGGTGGTAGTCATTGGGCCTGGGTGACATGATCAGGTCGGGACGGAACTGGCGGATCAGGCGAATCAGCTGGCGGCGGTTCTCGAGCGTCGGGAGCAACTCGCCATCGTGGTTATCGAGCGTGATGTAGCGCACGCCAATGACCTGACCAGCCGACTCGGCCTCGGCGCGGCGGCGGCGCGCCAGGTACGCTCCCGCTTCGGTCTGGTGGCCGGCATCGCCATTCGTTACTGATACACACAACACGTCGTGCCCCAGGCGCGCGTACAGCGCGGCGGTCCCACCGGCGGTGAAGTCGGCGTCGTCCGGGTGGGCACCAAAGATCAGCACCCGCAATTGTTCCTCTGGCATGGCAACCTCTTCAACTATGCTGAATCGCGCGTCATGCGCGATCACAGGCGATTGTGACGCAGCAGAAACTGGCCGGCGACGGGTCGCGCCGCTGTGGAAGCATCCGGCCGCTCACGGCGGCAGGACCTCTGCTTGCGCCAGTTCGATCCGATACTGTGCCGGTTCAGTGGTAAACGGCGTTACGGCGCTGACCAGCAGCATGGCGCGTTCTCCCTCAGCGAGGCGCACCTCGGCGCGCCCCTGTGCATCAATGTCAGGTGCGGTAACATCCGTATCGCCATCGGTGAAGCGTATCAGGCGCAAAATCCAGCGTTGCGGCACAATACCGGTTGTACGCACGAACCCCTGCGATTGCCAGCCGGCATCACCAGCTTCGGCATCATCGGCGAACCCGGTCTCCGGGATGCGGATGTCGTCAAGCAGCAGACCGGGGCCATTCAGTGCAGCATCGGAGACCATCCAGAAGCGCAGCAACACCTGCTGCCCGGCAAATGGTGTCAGATCCATACGTTCTGTGATCCAGCGGCCACGCGCATCGGCAATATCAGCCTCGGGCACGCCGCTCACACCGGTCAGACCGTTACCCAGGTTGTGCCCTTGCGGATCGTCGTCGCTGGTGGTGAGGCCGGGAAGTGTGCGCCACGCGCCGCCACCATCGGTCGAAACGGCGACAAAGGCGTAGTCGTAGTGGCGCTCGAGTTCATGCCAGACGCGGAACGTGAGCGTGGCGCGCGCCACACCGCGCAGATCGACGCTACGCGTCAATGTTGCGACGCTCTCGTCGCCACGATTGCTCCACCAGGCGAACCGCCCCCGGGCGGGAAGAACGCCAACGAGCGGCACGGTATCGGCACCGTCAAATCGCAGTGTCAGCGGGCCGTCGAGCGGGCCAAGATAATCGGCGCCGTACTGGCGAACCTCTGCCGAAGTTGTGCCTCTGTCAAGCGACGTCATCTCAGTGCGTCGCGGCAGGCCACGATATGCATAACGCCCGTCACCAACGGATGGATCATTGAGCGCATTGGCAACTGCCCAGTCGGCAAACAGCCCTTCGAATCCGGCGATACCGGGGCGCTGACGGGCGGCGACCCGCGCCAGCCACTGCGGGTCGTTGCCGGCATCAGCCGCGATCCAGTCCGCCGGCATGCCTGTGTCGCCATACTGCTCGTAGAAATAGCGCATGAAGAGTTGTGAAGCACCGTAATGACGCAGCGCCGCGCGACCGGACGCCCAGGTCGTCAGTTGCACATCCGGATCGCGCAGGTAGGCCAAGGCAGCGCCATTGTCGCCAAAACCATTCAGGTCTTCGGCGAGGGTAGCCAGCCCTTCGTTGAACCAGGTGGGGCTGCGGATCTGGCGATGCCAGTGGATCATGTGCTGGAACTCGTGCGCCAGGGTCGCGTGGTAGGCATCGCTGCCGGGAGGAAAGGCGACCGCGTCAATGACGAACATCTCGCGTTCGTTGCTGAAACGATTGACGGCGCGAGTAACGCCGTCGGCCGAAGAGAAGTAGCCACCGGCACCGCGAATGCGGGTATTCAGTACGGTCAATCGCGAATCGCCGTCGATCCCGGGGATGTTTTCGAAACCAAAGAGCAGGCGGTTCCGCGGGTAAATCCGTTCTTCGAACACACGCGCCGATTGCTCAAGTGCGTCCTGCGAAATATCGAGGGCCGTATCAACATACATCAGCACGATCGGCCCGGCATAGCGCAACCGGGCAGTCAGCGTATAGTTCGTATTGCTAGAAACGTCGGCTACCCAGAAGGTCTCAACAGTGCCAACCTGCGCTTCGAGCGGCGTTGTTCGAGCGACTGCCGGAACATCACCGCCGTTGAAGGCAGCCACAAGCGCGCGCTGGTCGCGTGCGGCGGGTGTTGCTGCCGCAATCCGGGCCACGTCGTCACGAGAAAAGGTTTCCGCAACTGGCGCTGCAACCGCTGTCGGGGTCACAGCCGACACGGCGGAAGGCGCGACAGTGGGTGTAGCCGGGATGGTGACAGGCGGCTGAGTCGGCGCCGGCGGCGCCGAGGTCGCCAGCGGCAGGGTACAGGATGTCAGCGTCAATACCGCCAGCGCCGCGATGAATCGCAGTGAGCGGCAAGGATGCCAGTGGAGCCATCGGGAGAGCAGATCAGCCATATCGCCTCATTGTGCGACGCACAGGTCTTGAACCGATAGTATACCGCCTTATGCCAGCCGACCACAACCAAACTGCGAACTGATCGCCTCCAAATTGAAACACTTCCCGCAATGCATCGCCGGTATACTGGTTGCGTGATGCGCGCTGGCGACACACAACGCGCATCAGGGCGATCCGGGCAAGGCGCATGCGTAGTTGCCGGATGAGCGTTTTGGCGGCGATACGTTTCAAAGAAGCCCGTCACCCCCATCGCAACCCGCTGGGTGAGGGGGTCCGGTTCCTTCCGCAGCGGGGGCGAGGTTGGAAGGGGGACCGTGCGGTGCTCAGTACCTATCCGAACACCCATGGGCATGCTGTCATTGCACGGAGTGCCAGCGCCAGCCTGCAGCGAGCGACGCGTGGCTGAAACAATCGAGCAGTGTGCGAGGAGATTGCTTCGCTCGCGCTCGCAATAACAGTGACCATCTGGTGTTCGGATAGGCTCTAAGTGCCTATCCGAAAAACCATCTGCCTCTTGTCATTGCGCGGAGCGTCAGCGACCGCGTGCAGCGAGCGCAGCGTGGCTGAAGCAATCTCTTATCGCGCCGGTAGATTGCTTCGCTAGCGCTCACAATGCCATCCAACCATCCGTTCTTCGGAGAGGCTCTAAGTCATGTCACATGAGGGCTTCACATGTGGCGAACGAGTCTGTATAATACAATCCGCCGGGGAAAGGCGATCCAGGTTTCACAAATAACACCAGCCACCCGCCGCCACATGCCGCCTTATGAGGTGCCCGGCATCCCGCAGTTGGACGCGCGATTTCATGCAATCAATGCAGTGCGCAGCGTAGAACTCGCCACACGCAATGACGCTGGTCATTCCGTTCAGTCAGCAAATCTACTATGTATCTGGAGGAGCGCGATGGTTGAGCTGATTGTGCAGATTGTCGTCGTCAGCCTATGGGGCGCCATGATCGGCATTCACACACGCCGGTTGTTGCGTCTGGCGCGTATCGAAGCTCCGGCGGCGCTACGCGGCCCGCATCTGAAGCAGAACCTGTCACGCGTCTGGTGGTGGCTTGGGCGCGAGGAATTCTGGCGCGCGGTACAACTCGACGGTCTACGCTGCACACAGATCACGATACTGGTCTTTCTCCTGGCGCTGGGGTTGTTGATTTAGGCCCCTCCTGTTCTCCACTCCTGGCCCACCGGCGCACACGACGGACCGGACCTCGCGGCTCCCGGCGACCCGCGAGGTTTCCTGTTGCCACGGCGCAGTGTACCAGCCCTGAGCGAAGCGCGCAGCGAGTGGGCGCGATATCGTGCGCGGTGGCGCGTGTCGTCTGGCCCACCACCGGATTGGCCGGCTACATGCTATAATCGCGTCTAGATCCAGTACCTTGCAAATAAGGCGCGATACACCCCCAACTCCCCCCGCTGAGAGAGAAGCCGGTCTCCCGCCCCCAGCAGGGGCGGGCTGGGGTCTCTCAAGGGTAGAGTTTTTATACGACCGCGTCCTGATGCGGTCGCGATTCGGTTTGACATTCCGTGGGCGTGTCAAGACTTTTCGGCCAGGGTTCTGGAACCAATTGCATGACAGGG
>JACAEQ010000088.1 GCA_013388755.1 Chloroflexota bacterium | reverse complement strand
GCGTCCCGCCGGCATGACCGCATGAGGCACACAATGGGTGCGCGGGCGTCCCGCCGGCATGACCGCATGAGGCACACAATGGGTGCGCGGGCGTCCCGCCGGCATGACCGCATGAGGCGTGCAATTCCGGCAGTCAACTGTTTTGCACTTCGCTGTAGAATAATGACGGGGCGCTCAATGCCACACCAACCATCTGCGCCACTCCATCGCCGGGATGGCTCTCTGGCGCGTCACCGGCAAACGATCATCGCCGGCGCAATCTGGCTGGCGCTGGCGGGTGGATTTCTCGGTTACAGCCTGTCCAGCGGCGCATCCCTGGCAGAGACGTTGCAGGCGGCGATCGATCTACTGCGCACGCCGTCTGGACCGCTGATCTACATCCTGATCTATACCCTGCGTCCGCTGGCGTTCTTCTCCGCAGTGATCGTGACGCTGATCGGCGGCGCGATCTGGGGTCCGCTGTGGGGAACAGTGTTTGCAATCATCGGCTCGAACATGTCGGCGACGCTGGCATACTGGTTTGGGCGGGCGTTTGGTTCTGGAGTCTTGCCTGAAGGGAAGGCAGGTGCGCTTGAAGGGATGGTTGGGCGCTACACCAGACGATTGCAGGCGAACGCCTTCAGCGCAATCTTGATGATGCGCCTGATCTATCTGCCTTACGATCTGGTGAACTATCTGGCCGGTTTTTTACGCGTCCCCTACCGTCCGTATCTCCTGGGATCAGTCATCGGCGCACTACCGGGCACGCTGACCTTTACGCTTGCCGGCGCTTCGCTCGCGCTGGACGATATTCTCGCCGGACGTTTCAGCGTTTCGGTAGTGAACCCGTGGACGCTGGCTTCCTCCGCCGGGTTATTCGTTGCCGGCATTGTGATCGCGCGGATGCTGCGCCGCAAAGAGCAGCAATTGACGACTCCAGTCGTGTCTGCCGATTTTCCACATACGTCACCACCAACAGAGGATTCGTCAGGCACACTGGAACGTATACCCTGATGCGCACACTGCACCAGAATCGCAACACGTCGCAGCCTGTCGTTCTGATCACCGGCGCAACGGACGGCATCGGTCGGGCGCTGGTGCAGCGGCATATGAACGTGATAACGGTGTACCCCGGACCGATGCGCACCGCCCATGCGCGGCGCTACAGTCCCGACAACCGGCGCGAGAGTCGTCGGATGGCGCCGGAACGTGTGGCGGCGTGCATTGCAGCCGCTGTCGAACAGCGCCGCGCCAGGGTGATTCCAGGCGTAACCAACCAGGCGGTTGCACTGATTGGAAGCGTGGCGCCGACGCTGACCATGCATGCCATGCGGAAAACGATCTTCGAGCGTCTGGAAGCCTTATCCGGCGATGTGAAGGCAGGGCGACCATGATCACGATCATCGGCGCCGGACCAGCCGGGCTTGCCATGGCAGCGGAACTGACACGCCGCAATCGACCGTATCGCCTGATCGAACGGGGTCGTGTCGGCGAGGCGTGGCATCACCATTACGACCGCCTGCGACTGCATACATTGAAGGATGTATCCGGGCTGCCCGGTTTTCCGATGCCTTCCCGCTACCCCGACTTTCCGAGCCGCGCGCAGTTTCTGGAATACCTGCAACAGTATGCGCGGCGCTTCGATCTGCACATCGAGGAAGGGGTCGAACTGCGCCGCGCCGACATTGATGGTGATCGCTGGCGGCTCGATACCAGTTGCGGAGAAGCGGATGCGTCCGTCCTGGTGATGGCAACCGGTATCTGGAGCGCGCCGGTACGTCCCCGATTGCCGGGCGAGGAGCGTTTTGCCGGTCCGATCCTGCATAGCTGCGACTACCGCAACCCGCATATCTTTCGCGGGCAACGGGTGCTGGTGGTTGGCGCAGGCAATTCAGGCGCTGAAATCGCCGTCGATCTCGCCGGGCATGGCGTCGAGACAGCAATCGCTGTGCGCAGTGGCGTTGCTTTTGTGCCCAGACCACGATCCGCTGCCGGTATGCGTCTGGCTGCCTGGTTGTTGCGCACCCTGCCGCCGTGGTCAGGGGCGCACCTGTTGCGGCGACGTAACTTTCAACATCTCGGTTTGCCATTACCGCCTGGCTCGCCTCTCTTCCACTATCCTGTCGTCGGTTATGAATTGCCGCTGATGGTTGCACAGCAGCGAGTAACCGTCTACCCCAGCGTGGCACAGATTGAATCCGGGAGCGTCGCCTTTCAGAATGGTCGCCGCGCTGCTTTTGACGCAATCATTCTGGCGACCGGATACCGTCCGGCGCTCGACCCGGTCGCCCACCTGATCGCGTGCGACGCGAGCGGTCGCCCGGTTGTGGATCGGTACTGGCGCGCGCGGAGCAATCCAACGCTGGTGTGTATCGGATATACCTACCCAGCGACCGAAGGATGGCTCCAGGCGCTCGGTCGTGTGGTGCGCTCAGCGGCTCATGGCATCGCTGCGCAGGCGGGCAATACGCTGCACGACCATCGCGCGGCGGGCGCAGTGCGCTGATCGCATCAACGCACCGGTTGGAACCGGGCGGCAGCAAAACGGTTCGTTCCGCGAGAAACTCCGTCAGGTCGTTGCCACGCATCGCTTCAATGCCATAAGAACTACCGCCGTGTTCATACCCGTGCGAACCGCAACCGCGCAGCGCCAGCGGCATCTGTCAACACCAGTTGTCCTCCAACCAGTTCATACGACACGACCGCGCCAAGCGCCTGGTAGAACGCCATCTCCTGGTCGTTGAGCGCTGGCTCGAGACAGGCGCGCTGAGTGCTTGCAAGCGCGCCGAATGTGAGCGCCGTACTGGTTGCACGGTATGATCCGCCGTAGATGTTGCAGCCGGAGTTGCCGCCTGCCTGATCGCCCTCGTCAAAACGCAGAGTGAGCGGTTCACCAGTCGGGATCGGTGCACGTCCGTCGAGTTCGATCAGGCGCCATTGTGTGCCTGCAAGCGGACTGCGCGCGATTGCCGGACTGCATGCAGCGGAGATGGCCAGGACCATCACCAGTGCGCTGGCTATCAGCATCGGTTGTCGAAGCATGTACGTTCCCTTCCTTTTCATGTATAGCACTGCTACGGGATCGAGACGTTGCGCGGCAATGGCAGGTTCCGTTGTCTGGCGGCTGCAAGAAGGAACAGACAGTATACAGAAAGATACTTGACTGATCCCCGCTGAACGTGGAGCACAGGCTCTTTGCGCCTGCGGCGATATTGACAACGCGCTCGCACGATTGCGATAATAGGCGCAATTGTTCTCCCATGTTACGGATGCCTGTATGAGCGATACCGCTGCCCGCCTGGCGCGATTGCGCGCCCGCCTCGCCGCAACCACCGATCCCGATGACCGCGCCGATCTGGCGGCGGCAATCGCCGCGCTGGAACGTGAAGCTGGTGTTGCTTCTTCCAGCCCCCCACCCACTTCCGTCACCAATGACCAGCGGATCGGCGGCAATGCCCAGGTCGGCGTCGCGGTTGCGGGCAGCATCTCCGGCGATGTCACCGTCTTCTTCACCGCCGCCGGACGGCTTGTACGATATGACGGGGAATGTGTGGGAGTGGACGATGATCAGGGAGTGCATTGATGTCCGATGACCTTCTCGCTGAATTCCAGAGTGCGCTGACTCTGCGGAGCCTGATGGGCGAAGCGTTCTTTGAGCAGGCGCTGGCGCGGCTGCGTGAGAAGTACTCGGTCGAGGCGGTTGACGCCTTATTGCAGACCACTGAACCAGCCGAGGAACGGCGCAGCCATACCCAGGTTGTGACCGGCAATCCAGCGGTTGCGATTGCTGGCAATCAGTATGGGCCGATCTTCATCGGTGGGTGGCGCAGCAAGACGAATGAACAATTACTTGCCGGCTATCTCCAGCGTCTTATTCCCCACTGTGATAGCCTGCCGCTCCAGGCGATGCGTGACCGCAGCGATCTCGATGACACCCTCGGCGTACGGCTCGATCAGGTCTATACGCAGCTTGCGACCAACGTAGCAGTGGAACGCGAGCGCCTGACCGATGCGGCGCTGGCGGAGTTTGACGCTGAACGCTTCCTGCAAGAGCACAGCGATGATGACCGGTTGCCGCTCCAGGCGCGCATCTTTGTTCGCTGGCCGGGCGGCGCGGCGGATCGCGCGGAGTTGAGCCTGGCGGAGCATTCCTTCCTCGCCGAAGGCGGGATGCAGCGCACCAGCGCAGCGTTGGATCGCCTGAGCGCGGCGGATCTGGCGAATCTGGCGGGCGCGCATGCGGAACTAACCTTCTTCGGTCCGCAACTGGTCACTGAGGCCATTGCCGCGCAACTCCGCCTGGTCTTGCTGGGCGAGCCAGGCAGCGGCAAGAGTACGGCGTTACGCTATCTGGCGCTCACCCTCGCGCGCGCCGGCCTGAGCGCCGACGATGCTTCACTTCAGCAGTTGACCGGTTGGGAGCAGTTGGGCGCTGCGCGACGCCTGATTCCAATCTTTCTGCCGCTGCTGCCGTTCGCGCAGCGACTCGCCGCTGACCCACAATCCGCCGGCAGCGCCGCCGAACTCTGGAACTATATCGCGGATCACCTGGAGCCGCAGGGTGCGGAGCGCGGTCTGGCCGAGGCCGTGTATGCCGAACTCACCGCAGGACGCGTGCTGCTGCTGCTCGACGGCCTCGATGAAGTCGCCGGCGGTGGATCGCGACAGAAGGTCGTACGCGCGGTGCAGCAGTTCGCCCATGAACATTCTGCCTGCAGGATCGTGGTTTCATGCCGTGTGCGCGCCTACGAGGGTGATGAGAATGCGGAGTGGCGCTTACCAGGTTGGCCGACGGCGACCCTGGCGGATTGGACGATTGCTCAGATGCGCTCATTTGTTGATGCCTGGTATGGCGCAGCCGGGGCGCGCATGGCATCAGCCGAACGCGACCGGCGGCGGCGTGGTCTGCGCCAGGCGCTGGATAGCCGCGCCGACCTGCATCGCCTGGGGGTGCGACCGCTGTTGCTGACCATTACCGCGCTGGTGCATCTGAATGACGGCGAACTGCCGGAAGATCGCGCCGGGCTGTACAGCCGCTGCGTCGATATTCTGCTGGCGCGCTGGGAGAGCGGCAGAGTCGAAAGCGGCTATGCCAGCGCCTTCGGCACGCTGATGGACTATATCGGGCTCGCCGAGGCCGACGTCAAGAGTCTGCGCCCACTGCTGCAGCGCGCGGCGTTTCAGGCGCACGAGACCGGATCGCCCGGCCAGGCCGGCAGCCTGTCGCGCGCGGTATTGCGCGATCTGGTAGCCGAAGAACTGGAACATCTGAAGCATCCCAACCCGTTCAGTGGCGCAACGCGCTTCCTCGACTACGCCGATCAGCGCGCCGGCATCCTACAGGCGCGCGACGCTGGTGACGCCTATGTCTTCCCGCATCAAACCTTCCAGGAGTATCTGGCAGGTTTGCACCTGGTCAATGGCGTTGATTTCATAGCCCAGATCATGGCGCGCCGCACTGACGACCGCTGGCGCGTCCCGATTATGCTCGGCATTGGCCACCTGGTTGGCGAGGGTGCGCTGGCAATGCCGTTTCAGCTATTACGCGACCTGATCGATACTGACGGGCAGGATGAACAGCGCCGCCAGCGCGATCTCGTCCTGGCCGCCGAGATCGCCGCCGACGTCGGCTGGCCGCGCCTGGAGCGCGGCGGCGCGGGAATGAAGCAGTTGCGCCGCGATCTGGCACAGCGACTGGCGCGGGTGGTTGAGGGAATGGTACTGCCGGCAGCGGAGCGCGTACGCGCGGGAAAATTGCTTGGCGACCTTGGTGATCCACGACCAGGCGTGTGCGATGTGCCGCCGGCGATGGTTGAGTTACCGGCAAGGGAGTTTGTTATCGGCAGCACGCCCGAGGAAGCGGATGCGGCACGTAAAGCCTTTGAGCAGTATTGGCTGAGCCAGGGTAATGAGGAAGTTGCGAAATATGTGCGCACCTGGCCGCGGGATGAGATCAACGACCAGCCCATGAGGATTGCCCCATTCGCGCTGGCGCGCTACCTGGTCACCAACGCGCAATATCAACTTTTCATGCAAAACGGCGGCTATGACCCATCCGCACCCTGGTGGGATGACGCGGCGCGCGACTGGCTGGCGCGCTATGACGCGGTCACGCCTGGGTTGCTTGAGTGGCAGCGTCGCGAGCATAAAGATCAACCGGAGTTCTGGGATGACGAGCGTTTCGGCGGCGCGCGTCCAAATCACCCGGTGGTCGGGATCAGCTGGTATGAAGCAACCGCCTTCTGCCGCTGGTTGACGCGCTATCTTAACGATGGCTTTGAATATTGTCTACCAAGCGAGGCCGAGTGGGAATACGCAGCGCGCGGTACGACGCGCCGAACCTACGCCTGGGGCAATGAGGAGCCGGACGGCGAACGGGCAAACTTCAATCGGATCTACAACGGTACGACCGCCGTCGGCTGTCTCCCGCGCGGCGCGACGCCGGAGGGCGTGTATGATATGACAGGGAATATCTGGGGGTGGACACGCTCGACGTATCGCCCCTATCCCTACGACCCGACCGATGGACGAGAAGATGGGGCGGAACCAGCCCGGAAACGCTTTACATTTCGCGGCGGCGGCTGGTACGATCAATCGATCCACCTGCGCGCGTCCGTCCGCAACAGCGATTCGCCCGACTTCCACATCAATGATGTTGGCCTGCGACTTGCCCGGCGCCCTCCTCGTGTAAAGCGTTAATTGCATTCTGAGTCCTGTATTGCCGGCGTGAGCGGCACTGTGTCGCAGGTACTGGTCATGATAGCGGAGACGGACTGGGGATGGGGTTTGGGGAAGGG
>JACAEQ010000103.1 GCA_013388755.1 Chloroflexota bacterium | reverse complement strand
TCGCCCCGGTACCCGCCCGGCCCGCGCTCCTCGCGCCGCTCGCCCCGGTACCCGCCCGGCCCGCGCTCATTCCCCCAATTATCGCTAGAGGTGTCACGATCACCGCGGCCCGTGCCATAGTCAGCACGCTGCTTATCACCAGCGCGGCGGGGAGCCTCATCTTCCGGCCCGATCATGTCATCAGCAGTGAGCGGCGTTTCCCCGGCAATGCGTTCGCCTGCCTGAAAGAACCGCGAAGGAGGGTTAACACGTCTCACACGACGACTGCCAGGCGCGGCCTCCTCGCGCGGACCGCGCCGATCCAGCTGTTCCGCCTCGGCTGCCATCGCACCCTGTTCCGCGTGTTCTCGCAACATATCCACCTCATCATCAGTCAAAAAGCGCCATGTACCGCTCGGCAGGTCGCCAAGCGCCAGTGATCCCTCGCGCACACGGATCAACCGCAATACTTCATAGCCCAGCAAGCGGGCAACCTCACGGATCTGGCGCTTACGCCCCTCGTGCAAGATCACACGCACCCATGCACCCTCGGGAACCCGTTCGATCAACTCAACCCATGCAGGCGCAGTTGGTGCGCCATCCAGCTCGACACCCGTGCGCCAGGCGCGCAATGCATCGGGAGACGGTACTGCGTTCAGCAGGACACGGTACTCCTTCTCGATCTGATGGCTGGGGTGAGTCAGTTGCTGGGTAAGTTCGCCATCGTCGGTCAACAACAACAACCCCTCAGAGTCATAGTCCAGGCGACCCACCGGGAACAGCCGCTGCTCAAGATCGACGAGGTCCACAACCGTCGGGCGACCCTGGGGATCGTCGGTTGTCGAGACGACGCCAGCCGGCTTGTGGAGCATGACGTACGTGCGGTGGTGGATCTTGCCGATAGGCGTGCCATCAACCAGAATCTCATCATTTTCGGGGTCCACGCGTGTACCGGGGACGCGAACCACCTTACCATTGACCATGACGCGTCCATCGGCGATGTACTCTTCACAATCACGCCGTGACGCGATGCCGGCGCTCGCCAGCACCTTCTGCAATCGTTCTGCACTCAAGATAGACCTGTCTCCTCTGGACCATAAAACGCGGGCGCGTGGCCCTGGCATTCCGGCGCGCCGAGGTATCACTGGAGGTGGCGCCGCGGTAGATGATGCCCATGCATGCGGGACATCAGATGCTGGCCGACAAACGTACGCGTAGCACCGCTAGTGCTGTCTGTTCCCTGCGGCTTCGAGCCGGGGGCATATACCGACAGCGCGTCTCGCTACTTCTATTCCGGTGAGGAACGATGAAGTGTGGACTGATGCTATTATAGCACAGATTGCCATATGCGAATACAGATTGTGATTGTTGCTTGCGGATCAGATCATCTTGCGACGCAAGCCGCCGGCGAGAGGGCCACGTATCTTACGAAAGATCGAAGGCGAGCAGTTCCGTGGCATCCGGCCCTGCGAGCGCAGGATCGGCAGGAACGACACCGCCGAGCGGTAGCCGTGCGCCGCTGACAGGATCATAGATGCCGGCGAACAACCGGTAGCGCCCCGGCAAGAGGTTACCCGGTAGAGCCAGTGGCAGTTCCTGGCGCACATAGCTCCCCGGGCTCCACGTATCTACCGGTAGCGGGAGATCGGCCTGGGTCACGCGCTGCCCATCTGAGCCGACGAGGTGCGCGAACAGCCTCACCCCTGGAGGAGGCGCATCGTGAACAAAGAGCGTAAGGAGCAGCGCCAGCGTTCGCCCGCGGTCCGGGCCGACAGCAAGATTGTAACCGTGGAGCGAGAGCGCATCGCCGAAACGTGCATCGGACATGTGTTCGACCTTCGGCGGCGCCTGGTACACCCAGGCATATGCAACGCCGTGAATGTAGGCAGTGAACAGCGGCGGCACACGACCATAGAACGCATCGAATGGCGGTGGGACGACACCATCCTGCTGCTGTGAAATGTAGACCACGACATAACCGGTATCGGGCTGGAGTGCGTCATCACGTGGTGCCAGCGTCGTGGCGCCACGCTGCATGTAGGGCTGGAGCGTCACCGGCAGGCGGGCAACCGTTGCGACGCCACGAATGTCAGGGCGCTGATTGAGCCAGGCAGCCACCTGTTCATGTCCTTCCCCCCATCCGACGGCAAAGGTACGTGCGGCGACGGCAGCGCCGCCAAGCCACTGGTTTGCCGCCGCGATAGCATAGGGATGCCAGAACCAGGCGTTCGCGAGCGCCAGCGCACCGGCCAGCAGCACAACGAGATTGCGAATCCTGGATGGGGGCAGGACCGAACGCCGTTGCTTCACCATTCCCAATGCACCATTCAACGCGCCACACAGCCCTGCTGCTGCCAGAATATCAACCATCGGAAACGCCGGCGTCAGGTAGCGGTCGAACTTCTTGGGGAAGAGGGTCATAGCGGCAGTGAAGGTCAGGGCGAACAATGCGAGGCCGGCGAGCATGCGGCGCTGCGAGGCGTCGAAGCGACGCCACACGAACGGCAGCAGCAACAGCCCGCTCAACGTTAGCGGTGTACTGCGCAATGCCAGCGCCACCAGGTAGAACAACGCACCCGGAGCAGGATCGGGCCGGCCAAGGAAGTAGTTGCCCAGCATATGGGGTTGTGCGCCCTCAACTTCCACCCCGACCCGAATCTGGTTGAAAGCGGCCACTGGATTGGCCCAGAGAGCGGGCCAGCAGACAATCAGGGTCACGATGACAATCCCCAGCCAGCCGAGATATGCCGGCGCAGCAACACGAATCGCTCCCCGGAGGGCGCGAACCGCTGTTCCGGGCGATCGACGTGTATCCGGCAGCCACCAGGCATGCCAGAGCGCCAGCATGCCGACAACCGGCGCGAGCGCCAGAGCCGGCGATTTACTCAGCACCGCCAGGCCGGTGTATATGCCGGAGAGTGCAAGCATCCCCCGACGGTGCGGCAACTGCCAGGCGCGCAATGCCGCCAGCAGGCCGGTGGCGCCGAACGACGCAGCAAGTGCATCAACATGGAGCACACGGCTATATGCGATCACAAATGGATCGGCAGCCCAGAGCAGCACCGCCAGCAGGGCCGTCGCCGGCGGCAGCATCCGCCGGAGCAAAGCGAAGCCGACCAGGATACAGATGGTGTGGGCCAGCGCAGCGGGCAGACGCAAGAGCGTCAGCGCGGTGGCGAAGGTGACCGATGGCAGCAGGCCGGCATCAACCAGGAATCGCTGCAACAGAATGCCCGCAGCACCGAGCCACATGGTGGTCACACCCGGGTGAGTCGAGATTGCCGTCGCGGCGAAATCACCTGTGCGCAGCGCATTCAGAAATGTGTGCGAACGTGTGATCCAGAAGTTCGCCTCATCAACGGTCACGAAACCCCCAAGATCGGCGACTCGCGGTATGAGCGCTGCCAGGGCGACGCCTGCGTAACTGATCACAGCGCCGGCCCGTGCAGATACAATGCTGTTCGTTTCGGCAGTCACGAGGCCGCAGTATACCACGCCCTTGACGCACCTTCCCGCTCCGGCTACGATGTGGCCATCACGAAAACGTGCTACGGAACGTAGCTCCCGGGAGGCCTGCAACACGTCGCCCGCCTGGCCACTGGCGCGCGGAGCACGCCGTCAGGCCCATACGCCGAAGATTCCCGGAAGCCCCATCCTGGCAGATGCATGCAAGCTATTTCGTGACATCCTGACGATGTGCCGGCTCATGGACGCCGCAAGGAACGAACAGGCAACCGATGCGATCGCTCACGACAAGTGTTTCTCCCGGGCGACCCGGCAGGCTGGCTGCCATGTTCGGCCTGGCGCTGACGGCACTCCTTGCGTTGCCGGCCGGCTGGTTGCTCTGGATGTCACTGGCGCGAGCCATGGCATTGCTCGCGTATCCATATCCTCATGACGGGCTCGAAGGAACCTTGCTGTACGAAGCGCTCCTGTGGCGCAATGGCGAGGCACTCTACCAGCCCCTCGAACTGTACCGTTTTGTCTCGGCGCCATACCCACCGCTGTATTACGTCGCCCTGATGATTGCCGGCACGGATGCGGGGCCGCACGTCTTCTGGAACGGCCGGCTGGTCTCAGCTGCTACCGGGCTGGTCATTGCCGGCGTGGTCACGGTGCTGGTCGGGCGCGGCACGGGGTCGTGGATCGCAGGCGCGCTCGGAGCGACGCTGATTCTCAGCGCGCCGCCGATGCTTCTCTGGGGAACACGGATCAAGCCGGACGTGCTGGCGCTCGGCTTCACCGCGCTCGGCCTGCTCCTGACATCGCTGGTGATTTCTCCCGCGCGGCAACGCGACCAGGGCGACATGGCGGCAGGCACGGAGAGCGCCGGGAGCGCGACGCTCATCCCCTGGCCACTGCTCGGCGCGACCCTATGCTTTGTGGCAGCCTTTTTTACCAAGCAGACCGCCATCGCCGGCCCGCTGGCGGCTGGAGTGGCATTGCTCGCTGCCGACGTGCATGACTGGCTGGCACTGCGATATATGCCGGAACACCGCCAGCCGATGTCGTTTGTACGCCGTTTGCCGCTGCGCTGGCGCACCCTGGTGTTTGCTGGTCTGTACCTGGCCCTGGCGCTCGGCATCTGGGCCGTGCTCGACCTGTTGACGGCACGCGCCTACACGTTGCATGTCTGGTGGAACTTTCAGCGCGGCAGCTGGTGGTCATTCGCGTTGCTCAATAAAATCGTCAGCCTGCTGGGCTTCTGGTGGCCGCTCATGCTGTTGAGCGCCGTGACCATCCTGCTCGCGGCGCGTGACCGTCGCCTGCTGGTCGCCGCCGCCTATATGCTGACGGCCCCATTGACCCTGAGTGCAACCGGCGAAACTGGCGCGAACCATAACCATCTGCTTGAAACCCACCTGGCACTGGCCATCACCGGCGCCTCAGCAACAGGGTGGGCCTTGAGCGTGCTATCACGGCGCCCGCTCATTGCGCTGCCACTGATCGGGTTGCTGGGCCTGCAACTGGCGCTCGCTGGTCGCCCGCCCGACTGGTACACCAACCAGCTGGTTCCCAATGATCCCCCCGAGCGCTTTCTCGTCTTCATGCGCCATACTCCCGGCGAGATCCTTGCCGATGATACAGGCTTGCTGTTCCAGGCGGGTAAGCCGTTGCGCTATGACGATCCCTCGACCATGGGGCCAGCAGCGCGCACCGGCAAGTGGGACCAGCGTGGCTTGCTCGAAGATATCGCAGCACAGCGCTTCAGCGCCATCATGATCCCGGTGAACGTCGAAAAGAGCGACCGCGACGCATCCGGCCGCTGGACCCCGGAAATGCTCGCGGCGATCAACCAGCACTACCGGTTGCTCTACCGCGACACGATTTTCACATATGTGCCACGTGAGCGATGAGGCAGCACACATACTGCACGCACTGGCCGCGCCGCCGCGGAACGTCAGCGATTGGCATCCAGGCACTCCTGAATGCGCCGATCCGCGGCTGTAAATGCCTCCTCGACCGTCACCGCGCCGCGAATAACCTGCTCAAGCGCACCGGCGACCGCCGACTGCACGAGGCCGTTGTAGACGCTACCGCATGCCGGTGGGTACACCGGCGGGGCAATCCCGAACGCGCGCCCGGTGATGAAGGCGCGCGCATTGGCCGGTGGCGGCGGGAGTTGCGCCAGCGCCGGGTCATCGCCGAGCGACATCAGCACCGGCGCGCCGAGATACGCCATCGCGACGGCACGCTGGCCCTCGGTCGAGATCGTATATTTCACAAAATCCCACGCCAGTTGCGGATCGCTGGCGGCACGGGTCACGGCAAAGCCGTGCGTGCCGATGCCGGTGAACCGCCCGCGCGGATGCGACGGCACGAGCTGGACGTCCCAGTCGAAGCGGTCGCCGACTCGCTCGCGGTATGTACGTGCCGCGCCGGCGAGTGAAAAGAAGGCGGCACACGTCTGAGCAACGAAGCAATCGTCGCGGGGTGCGCCAGGTGGCGCCGCAATCTTATGCTTGAGCCACAGGTCGGCATACCCCTGCAAACCTTCGATTGCCGCCGGTGAGCTCAGGGTGGATTGCGCGCCGTCAGCGCCGAGTGCATCCCCGCCAGCGCCGCGTACCCAGGGGAGCCAGTACGCCCACCATTCATACCCTGCCAGGCCGACATTGGTAAAGCTCAGGCAGTTGACCCCCGGACTGGCCTCCTGAAGACGTGTGCATGCCGCAATCAGGTCATCCCACGTCCAGTCTTCCTGAGGTAACGGCGCGCCGGATCGTTGCCAGAGGGTACGATTGTAGTACATCTGGATCGTTTCCAGCGATACCGGGATCATGAACAGGCCGGGCCGGCTCCGCGAGCGTCCCGGTTCCAGCGCCGCCGGATGAACATCCGCCAGATTGATCGACTGGTCGCTCCGGGCAAGTTCCTCCACGTCGAGCAGCGCACCCGACTCGACCAGGGCCGCAGTGAACACGTCGGGCAGCCAGACAACATCGGGAACAACACGGGCCGAGGCATTCGGCTGCAGCTCGCTATAGCTGCCGTCGCCATAGATGAGTTCGATCTGAACATCGGGATGGCGTTCACGGAAGCCATCGCTGATGATCTGAACGACACCATCTATGGTCGTATCGCGCACGGTGTAGACGCGCAACACACGTGGTTCAGGCGTCGGTGTTGGCGGCGCGGGTGCGAACCAGCCACAGGACGCGAGCAACAGGATGGCGGCATACAGCACGGAACTGCGCCGAAAGAACATGCCATGACGCATCGTTGGCACTCCAGCGATTCTGATTGCGAAACTCGGACACATCACTGCACAATTGTACCAGCAAGTATACACCTGTGAACGGTCACGACACCACAGACGATTGTTGCGGCGCGTCATTTCATGGTATGATGACGCAAAGCGGCATGCGCCGCGCACACTCCAGGAGGACAGGTCATGGACGACCACAACAGCGACGATCTTCCACAGTACGGCCTGTATATTGATGGCCGCTGGATGGATGCTGAAGGGGGCATGTTGCCGGTCAACGAGCCTGCGCACAGCCGGCCAATGGCGCGTGTGGCGCGCGGCTCGGTTGCCGATGTCGATCGCGCAGTTGCAGCCGCGCGCGCTGCATTTGATCGCGGACCCTGGCCACACACCCCCGGCCACGAGCGCGCGCGAATCCTCAACGCCATTGCTGATCTGCTTGAAGAACACACCGCCGAATTTGCTGAGATTGAGTCACGCAACCTGGGTGCACCGCTCCGGAAGACAACCTTCGTGGACGTTCCCTGGTCGGTCGAGCATCTGCGGGTTTTCGCCGAACTGGCGAACGTTCACCCCTACGAAGCCCTGCCCTGGACCGACATCCCTTCGGTCAGTTGGAACTTCGTCTGGCGCGAGCCGATCGGTGTCTGTGGCCAGATCGTGCCGTGGAACTATCCACTGCTTATGACGATCTGGAAGATTGCCCCCGCGCTGGCAGCCGGAAACACGGTCGTGCTCAAGCCGGCTTCCTATACGCCGCTGACGGCCCTGATGCTGACCAGGCTCATCCATGATGCCGGTCTGCTGCCGCGAGGCGTCCTGAACGTGGTCACCGGGCCGGGCGCCGAGGTTGGCGATGCACTGGCGCGTCACCCCGGTGTTGATAAGGTGTCGTTCACCGGCTCGACCGAGACCGGGCGGCACATCATGCGGCTGGCAAGCGACACCATCAAGCGGGTGACACTCGAACTGGGTGGCAAATCGCCCAGCCTGGTGATGCCGGATGCCGATCTTGAACTGGCGACCGACGGCGTGCTCTTCGGCGTCTTCTTCAATGGCGGGCAGAGCTGCGAAGCCGGAACCCGCTGCCTGGTGCCGGAAAACCTGCACGATGAATTCATCGAACGCCTGGTCGCGCGCGCGCGCTCGTTACGTATCGGCGACCCGCTCGACCTGGAGACCGACCAGGGGCCACTCGTTTCCGAATCGCAGTGCCGTGTGGTCGAAGAGTATATTGAGGTTGGCAAGGGTGAGGGCGCACGACTGGTGACCGGAGGGAAACGTGCCCGTGTTGCAGGGTTCGAGCGTGGTCCCTTTATTGAGCCTACGATATTTACGGATGTTCAGAACGGCACGCGGCTGGCGCAGGAAGAGATTTTCGGGCCGGTGCTGGCAGTCATTCCCTACCGCAGCGTCACTGAAGCGATTGAACTGGCGAACGCCAGCCACTATGGGCTGGGCGCGGCGGTCTGGTCGCGCGATCTCCAGGGGGCAATTGAGGTGGCGAAGCGCATCCGTACCGGCACGGTCTGGATCAACGACCATCATGTCATCCTGCCGCGCGCGCCATTTGGCGGCTACAAACAGAGCGGCATCGGTCGCGAACATGGCCTGTACGGCCTGATGGCCTATATGGAGACGAAGCATATTCACGTTGACCTGATGCAGAAACGCAGCGGCCGCGTCTGGTGGGATGTACTGCTGCCGCACGACGAATGATTTCAGGGTCAGGCCGGTAGAACGCCGGAGAGTGCACCATCCCGCGCTCTCCGGCGTTTATTTGTCCGGGTGGCAACTGGTGCACGGAATGTTCGGATCATCATCGGCATGCGGCACCTGCACCCGGTGCGTGCTGTGACAGGTCGGGCAGCCAAGACGGATGGGCGAGCCGCTATGGCAACTGATGCACGGCGGAAATACCACATGCGGCATCTTCACCACGCTCGCAGGGTGCTGGTCATGGCATGTCATACACGGAACAAAGACCGCGAGATCCGCCGGGATGGCGCCACCGTTCGCTGGCGGCGCCGACGTGGCCGGCGCAGTGGGTAATACCGGCGCGAGTGCCGGCGGTGCCGGCGTGGCCGGGGCGGGGACCGGTGTGGCGGTTGGCGCGGGGGTGGCGGTCGCCTCAGGCACGGCCGGTGGCGCTGTGGCCTCAGCCGGCGCGAGGGTGGCGGTCGCCTCAGGCACGGCCGGCGGCGCCGTGGCCTCAGCCGGCGCGGGGGTGACGATCGGGATCGGCTGAACTATGGGCGCGATCGTCGCTGATCCGATCGCGCCCTGATCCTCACGAGTCGCGGATGGTGCGACCATCGCGGTACCCGACGACAATACAGCACTGGTGGCCGAAGATCCCGGCGCCGTGGCTGCTGCCGGCGATACTGGTACATCCGTGGCGGCGGCTGTAGCGATTGTCGAGGGGCTGGCCAGCTCACCGGACGGCGCAGGCGACGCCGTTCCATTGACCGTAGCAACCGGAGAAGCGCCGGCAACCGGTGCGGCGGCGGCGGTCGCCGGCATTACCGGCGTGGCCTCCCGGGCCGCTGGCCGGTCGAGTGTCAGGAGATAGGCGACCAGATCCGCGATCTGTTCATCCGTCAGGATATCCCCAAAATCACGCCCCACGACTGCGCGCGCAATGCCTGCCTCGAACCCCGGAACGACATACTCGTCATGGATGCGGATCGAGCGACGCAGATACTCCTCCGCCACGATTCCAGGAACACGTGAACCGGCGCGCATCGCCACTCCGGCAAGGTTCGGCCCGATCCCGTCGCCGACCAGCGGATCGGTTGCATGGCAGCCGCGGCAGGCCACGAATCCCGTGATGGCCACCTCGCCGGCAAAGAGCGTCGCTCCTCGCTGCGGATCCCCTGCCGGAGGCGGCGCAGGCACTGCCGATGACGTCTGGCCGACCACCGCGCCACACCCCGCAAGCAGGGCAATCCAGAGGAGCAACACCGCTGCGGTCTGGCGATCGACGACGCATCGAGACGACTGGCGCATTACAGATGTCCGAGTTGTTCTGGAGAACCCTGCAGGCAAGGATAAGCGAACAGGGCGCATTACGGCGATTCAAAGTAGCCACCGGCGGTAAATGATACGCCACATGATTAAGAGGATACTAAGTACCTATCCGAATAACGCTACGCCTGTTGCCTTTGCGAGGAGCGTTAGCGACCGCCTGCAGCGAGCGCAACGTGGCTGAAGCAATCTACCGGCGCGAGAGGAGATTGCTTCGCTCACGCTCGCAATGACAGTGACCATCTGGGTTTCGGATAGGCTCTAAGTACCTATCCGAATAACGCTACGCATGTCGTCATTGCGCGGAGCGTGAGCGACAGCTTGCAGCGAGCGCAGCGTGGCTGAAGCAATCGAGCGGCGCGAGCGGAGATTGCTTCGCTCGCGCTCGCAATGACATCTATCGGATAGGCACGAAGAGCCATTCGAGATAACCATGTGCCTGCAGAGCCTTACCAGATCCTTACATACGCCTCGTATGGCTCTTACATAGGCGGCCTATACTGCCAACAAACATTGTGAACGCTAGTACGAGGTTTGACCAATGACACTTGCTGAAGTCCAGACGAGCGCGCCGGCGCTATCGGCGATCGCCCTGTACCAGTCGTTGCTTCGTCACGATGCGCCATTCATTCTTGATGTGCGCAACCCGGATGACTTCGCGCGCTGGCGCATTGAAGGCCGCGCAGGGCTCGTTGTTGAGAATGTCCCGTATTACGACTTTATCGAAGATGAGGAGGCCGCCACAGCGCGTATCCCTGCCGGTCGCGCGGTGCTGGTCGTCTGCGCGAAGGAAGGTTCGTCGCAATATGTGGCTGAACTGCTGCGTGAGCGCGGTATTGAGGCCAGTTATCTTGAAGGCGGCATTCTCAGCTGGGGCAACCTCTACGACAGGCGTGACATCGTCCGCGCGCCCTGGGGGCGAATCATTCAGATCGCGCGCCCGGCGCGCGGCGATGTGAGCTTTGTGATCGCCAGCGACGGCGCCGCAGCCGTGATCGACCCGCTGCGCCACACCGCGCCGTATCGTGTGGCGATGGCGGAGGCCGGCGCACGACTGACGCATATTTTCGATACGCACGTCCACGCCGACCATATCAGTGGCGGGCCGGCGCTGAGCCACGAGAGTGGCGCGCCTTATTTCGTTCACCCATACGATGCCATTCATCCAATTGACATGCTTCCAGCGACCATCGCCTACACGCCGCTCGACGATGGCCAGGTCTTCCGGATTGGCCAGGTTGAGCTGCGAGCGATCTGGTATCCCGGGCACACACTGGGACAGGTGAATTTCCTGGCCGTTGCCCCGGATGGTTCGCGCTACCTGTTTACTGGCGACGGCATCTTCCTGCGCTCATTTGGCCGCCCCGACCTGGGAGGTAAGGGCGAGGCATGGACCCCGCTGCTCTACGAAAGCATGACCCGACGGTTGCCGCCGCATCTCACTGATGAGACGGTCATCCTGCCGGCGCACTTCTCGACGCTTGACGAGGCTGATGCTGCCGGGCGCGTGGGAGCGACATGGGGCGTGGTGCGACGCAACAATGAGTCACTGGCGCATCTGGCATCGGCAGAAGCATTCAGCACCTTCGTTCTCGGCAACCTGCCGGAGTTTCCACCGCAGTATGTCGAGATCAAACGCGTCAATATCGGCCTGCGCAACCCTACAGAGGCTGAGGCCGAAGAACTCGAACTGGGCAAGAACGTCTGCGCTCTCGCACAATAGGCGTGGCCAGCGAATCGTATGAAAGGAAACACAGCAATGGAACCCACATATCACCAGACACTTGATGTCAAGGGCGCGAAGTGCCCGATGCCACTCGTCAAGAGCCGCAAGGCGATTGGCGAACTGCCGGTCGGCCACATACTGCGCGTCATTGCGACCGACCGCGGCTCGGTCGCTGATTTTCAGGGCTG
Source organism: Chloroflexota bacterium (assembly GCA_013388755.1). Taxonomy (GTDB): domain Bacteria; phylum Chloroflexota; class Chloroflexia; order Chloroflexales; family Roseiflexaceae; genus JACAEQ01. Next base: position 735 of record JACAEQ010000103.1, on the reverse strand, counting down.
GGTCAAAGCGGCGAAGAACGTCGAACTGGTCGCGCAGGAGACGACCGCGGAAAGCGGCCAGGAGCTCTATGTTCATTACCTGCGACGCACGGCATGATGATTGACGGAGGAACAGGCGTGACCACAATTGAAACCATCGAGCGTGAAGAGCAAACAACCTCGCTGCTGGATCGCATTGCCGCACTCGAGGCACGCGTCGCCGAGCTTGAGGCCCACCCGGCACAGGGAATCGAAGATCGCCTGGCAATGGTGGTGTTTTCAGGCGACCTGGACAAGACGATTGCTGCGTTGATCATTGCGACCGGCGCTGCATCGCTGGGTATGGAAACCTCAATGTTCTTCACCTTCTGGGGGCTGAACGCCGTCAAGAAGCAGAAGGTCTACAGCGGAAAGAACCTGCTGGAGCAAGGTTTCACCGCCATGCTGCCGGGCGGGCTGGGCCAGATGGGACTCTCGCAGATGAACTTCTTCGGCGCCGGCGCGCAGATCATTCGCAAGCTGATGCGCGACCACGGTGTGGCGTCGGTAGAGGAGCTGTTCGATCTGGCGCGTGAACTGGGTGTGCGGATGGTAGTGTGCGATATGTCACGCGAGTTGCTTGGCGTTCGCGACGAAGAACTGGTTACCGGCCTTGATCACGGAGGCGTTGCGACATTTCTCGGCGATGCCGCACGTGCCAGAGTAACGCTCTTCATATAGGATCAGGACGTGGGGGGGGGGGGGGGGGGGGGGGGG
>JACAEQ010000091.1 GCA_013388755.1 Chloroflexota bacterium | reverse complement strand
TCGATAAGTGAATGGGATACAAGGGCTTTGGGCCACGCATACCTGATACCTCCATCACCCAGGATACGATGCCAAACGGATCATGTCAAACTCGGATCAAATATATGATAGCCTGTACTTAGTGGCCGCTATCCACTGGCTCTTCAACTGCCGGATACGCACTCAGACCAAGCGCGAGTGCGCATGCCAGCAATGGTGCCCACTCGGTTCCCAGTACAGCACCGAAACTCAACCCGGCAAAAGCGGCAAGTACGCCTACCAGGAGTGTGCGCGGGTCGAGCATGTCGCGCCCGGTGAGCCCACGACCAAGCGCGGCGGCGCCAATTGATGCAATCGTCATTAAGATACCGTCCATGGTGTTCTCCTTTCGCTGGCTGCAAGCATAGTACAGGCGTTGCAGGAATACGATGCTTCAGACGTATCGCCGCCCGGCACACAGGAAGAGATACCTCCGCACCCGGGTGCTTGACAGTAACTGTTCAGTGTTTGAGGGGATTGCTTCGCTTCGCGCGCAATGACCTGGAGGACACAAGGTGTGCTCACGTTCCGAAGCAGTACATGTAGCCATTGCGCCGCTTGCGCGGTCCAGGCCAGGTTGGGTATGATTGGTACGGTTCATACCGTCTATTAGCAGCGGAGGAGTATGCGCGTCTATCTGATCCGCCACGCACAGAGCGAAGGTAATGTGATGAATCTGCGCGCGGCAACCACGGTGGCGGAGTTTAATACGTTATTGCGCCGTATGCCTGATCTTCCGCTGACGGCTGAAGGCGAACGCCAGGCGCGTGTGCTCGCCGAGCAACTGGCCGGTGTGGGGATCGACCGGCTCTACAGTAGCCCGTTCGTGCGCGCATTGCATACGGCGCGAGTCATTGGCGCGGGCCTGGGATTGGAGCCGGTGATTATCGAGGAACTGCGTGAAGTGGTGCCAGGCCTGGCCAGCGAACGCCGCCGCACATCATCGTTGCGACGGCACTGGATTCGTTCATTTGCGGCCATGGCGCGCCCGCATGGTCATGGCCCGAGCTGGGGCGCAGAATACCGTCGCGCCAGAAGCGCCTGGTTGCGGATCACTGCTGAACCGGCCGGCGCCATTGCCGCCGTGTCGCACGCCTGGATCATCTCCATGATCCTGCTGGCGTTGCGGCGCGATCACCACTGGCGTGTTGTGACGCGCGATCTGCGCAATGCCGGGGTCACTATTATTGAGCAGCGGAACGACTGATACCCGGTTGCATGCAGACACAGAAGGAACAGGAGAAACGGCATGCACCCTTCGGTACGCCGCTCCACGGCTCCTCAGGGTGCTGTCATCCGGTACGATCGAATGCTCTCTGCTGTGAGGGGCGACTCACGGTCGCCGTGGCCGGGGTGCTCAGCCAACCGGGCCGCAGGCGGCGCTGCTGGGAGCTGGCGCGGCGCTGCGCGCTGTGCCGCTCGTGGCAAACGTTGAGAATGCGCGTGTGGCGTGCGTTGCACCGCACGACGGACACACAACGCTCGCATCATCCTGGCTGGCGCGCACCAGTTTCTCGAAGCGCGCGCTGCACTCCTGGCAGACGTACTCGTACAGTGGCAAGGGAACCTCCCGGTATCAGCACTGTTCTTCGTTCCGTTGCTATGATGCATGGCACCGGCACCAGGTTACACGAGCAGAAATGCAACAAGCAGCGTCAGGATCGTAATTGGCACACCGGCGCGCAGGTAGGCGCCGAAGGTAAGGCGTATGCCCCAGCGTGCCGCAAGTTCGGCGACGATCAGGTTCGCCACCGAACCAAGTAATGTCAGGTTCCCTGCCAGCGTCGAAGCCGCCGCCAGCATCAACCAGCCCCGTTCAGGTTCCGCCAGCGCGGGGATCAGACCCTGCAGGACCAGCACCGCCGGGACGTTGCTGATCAGGTTCGACAGCAGAACTGCCACCAGCCCGAAGACTATCAGGCTGCCGCCGGTCAGTGGTGCGGTCAGAGCGAAGAGTTGCGTGGTGATCCCCCGCGCCTGCAGGCTACCTGTCACCACGAAGAGGCCGCTGAAAAAGATCAGCAGCGGCCAGTCAACCATCTTCCAGATCCGATCCGGCCGTAACCGACGCGTGGCAAGCAGGATGGCAGCCGCGAGAAACGATGCCAGTGGCACAGGGGTACCAAGCAGCAACAGTACAAGCATTGTCGGAATGACGATCGCGGTTTTGCGCAACAACGGGGGATAGACGCGCACCCGGCCGACCACCGGCACCTCGAAGCGAACCGGTTGAAACTCCGTACGATAGATCAGCACCAGCACCAGCCAGCAGATCGCCAGGCCAATCAGCGCCGTCGGCGCAAGTGCCGCCGCGAACGCCGTGTACGAAATGCCGGAAGCGCTGCCGATAATCATGTTCTGTGGATTACCGGTGATCGTTGCCGTAGAGCCAACGTTTGCGGCAGTGGCCAGGCCGACCAGGTACGGTATCGGGTCGCGCCGGAGCGCGCGTGTCGTGTCGATAACCAGGGGTGTGAGCATCAGGACGATGGTGTCGTTGAGGAAGAGTGCTGAGAGTACACCAGATGCGACGATAACCAGCGCCAGCAATGTGCGCGGCCCGCGCGCCACCCGCACGACACGTTGCGCGACGATGCCGAAGAAGACAGCGATATAGAGCTGGCCATTGAGCACCATCATACTGAACAATAGCAGGAGTGTATCGAGATCGAGCGCCTCGAATGCCTGTTCGAGCGTCAGCGCACCACAGGCGAACAGGGCCGCCGCGCCGATCAGCACGATCGTGGCGCGATCCGCGCGCACCCACGGCCAGCGTCCAGCAGCAATGCCGGCGATCGTGGCAATGACAATTGCTACGGTCAGCCAGGAAAGCCAGGTCATAGCTCCAACCGGCGTTCATAAAACAGGCTCAAGGGGTCGTCGGGATAGGCGCCGAATGATCCGATACGAGAGAAGCCGGCCCGTTCATAGAGTTGTATGGCCTCCGGCTGGGCAATGCCTGTTTCGAGACGGACGAGACCGACCCCGCGCGCAGCGGCTGCCAGGCACAGGGCGTCGAGAATGGCGCGCCCGATACCGGCGCCACGCTGATCCGGGCGGACGTACATTCGCTTGATCTCGGCATAACCGTCGGCGAAACGTAACGCGCCACAACCAGTGGCCACACCGGCCCGGCGAGCGACGAGAAAGTGAATCCCTGGATCCAGTAGTTCCGCAATGCTGAGCAGGTGGTTGCTCTCCGGCGGATAGAGGGCGGACTGGTAGGCATCCAGTTCGGCAAGGAGTTGCACGACGTCCGGCTGATCCGGGCGTTCAGGCACAATCGTCACGTTCAATCCCAACATACGGAGCATCTCGCAGATGCAAGGAGCGGTGCAGCGTGCTGCATCGCTCCCTATGGACCCCATGCATCCAGTGGTATGGGCCGGTGTTACCGCCGTCGGGGGCGCTGGCGATCGCCATCGCCGCGTGGGCCACGATCGCCGTCGCCGCGCGAGCCACGATCGCTGCCACGCGCCCCACCATCACGCAGGCCACGCCCGGCGCCCGCCGCCCGCCGGTCCTCCGCCGTCTCACCTGTCAGCAGCGCGCGGCGCGACAGGCTCACCTTACCGGTGCCGGGCTCGATCCCGATCACCATCACATTGATCTCATCGCCCATTTTGACGACGTCTTCGACGTTCTCGACCCGGCTGACATCGAGTTCGGAGACGTGCACCATACCATCCTTGCCCGGTACAAGGTTCACGAAGGCGCCAAACGGCATGATGCGCACGACCTTGCCCAGGAAGATGTCACCGACCTTGATCTCGCGTGTCAGCGCCTCAATCATTGCAACAGCCTGTTGCGCCGCCTCGCCGTCGGCAGTTGAAACGAAGACCCGCCCATCATCTTCAACATCAATCTGTGCCCCGGTGGCTTCCGTGATACCGCGGATCGTCTTGCCACCCGGACCAATCAATGCGCCGATCTTGTCGGGGTTGATCTGCAGCGTGATGATTCGCGGTGCATATGGCGACATCTCACGGCGCGGCGCGTTAATCACCGCATTCATCTTATCGAGGATGTATAACCGGCCTTCGCGCGTCTGGGCAAACGCTTCACGCATGATGTCATATGTGATCCCGGTCGTTTTGATGTCCATCTGTAGACCGGTAATGCCATCGGCTGTCCCGGCGACCTTGAAATCCATGTCGCCGAGGTGATCCTCAATACCCTGAATATCGGTCAGCACGCGCCAGCGACCGTCGCTGGCAGTAATCAGGCCCATCGCGACGCCGGCCACCGGCGCTTTGATCGGAACGCCGGCATCCATCAGCGCCAGCGTCGAGCCACAGACCGATGCCATTGATGAAGAGCCATTGGACGACAGCGTCTCGGACACGAGGCGCATCGTATAGGCGAACTCTTCCTTTGGTGGTAGCACGGCCAGCAAGGAGCGCTCGGCCAGCGCGCCGTGCCCAATGTCGCGCCGGCGTGGCGAGCCAAGCCGCTTCACTTCACCGGTGCTGAATGGTGGGAAGTTATAATGGTGAATATAGCGCTTGGTCGTCTCAATCCCCAGGTCATCGAGGCGCTGTTCATCGCCCGGCGAACCGAGGGTCGCAATCGTGAGCACCTGGGTCTGGCCGCGAGTAAACAGACCGGAGCCATGGACCCGCGGGATGAGGCCCACCTCGACGGAGATTGGCCGGATGTCCTTTGGCCCACGCCCGTCAACACGCTCGCCGCTATCGAGGATCATGCGGCGCACTTGCTCGTAGAGCAGATTCTCGAAAGCCTCGGAAACCGCGGCAGTGCGTGCTGCCACTTCTTCCTCCGGCTCATCGGCGGTAAAGTGGGCGATCACTTCCTGCTTGAGCGCCTGGGTCTGTTGATCGCGTATCGTCTTGTTCGAGTCGGTGATCGCTTCGTACAGCCGGTTGCCCATCCAGGCTGCAATCGCCTGCTCAAGCGACGTGTCAACTGGCGGCGGCGTAAACTCCCGTTTCGGACGCCCGGCCAGCCGCACCAGTTCATTCTGCAAATCGCAGAGTTGCTTGCAGACAGCATGGCCCTGAATGACTGCCTCAAGCATCACCTCCTCGGACAGTTCTTTCGCTCCAGCCTCGACCATCAGCACCGCGTCGCGCGTACCGGCAACCACCAGGTCAAGCCGGCTGTTGACCATGTCGGACATGGTCGGGTTGACCTGCAACTGGCCATCAATATAGCCGACCTGTACCGCGCCGACCGGGCCAAGGAACGGGATATCGGAGATTGCCAGCGCCGCCGAGGCGCCGATAATCGCCAGCGGGCCGGGGTCATTCACCATATCGATCGAAAATGTGGTGACGATGACCTGAACCTCGTTACGATACCCTTCGGGAAACAGCGGGCGGAGTGGGCGATCGGTGAGGCGGGCGGTGAGGATGGCGTTCTCTGTGGGCTTCCCCTCGCGCTTGAAGAAGCTGCCGGGAATCTTGCCGGCGGCATACATCTTCTCTTCGTAATCAACGGTCAGCGGGAAGAAGTCAACCCCCGGGCGAGGTTCCTTCGAGGCGACGACCGTTGCCAGCAAGACCGTATCGCCGTACCGGACGGTTACCGCACCATCGGCCTGTTCAGCGAGCCGGCCCGTCTCCAGTGTTAGCGTGCGGCCAGCGATCTCGGCGCTCACCGCGTGTACCTGACGTTCTGACATGTTCCTTCCTTACATGTGGGTCTTACCCGACCCAACACGGGACGTTAGGTACTGGAGGCTGTGTTTGAATGATGATTCAACCACAAGCTCCAATCCCTAACGACCCGCAACCTGACAACCTGCCTGCAACAAGCGCGGACCCAGGGAACGCGCCCCGGGTCCGCGGTATCATGCAATACGACCTTCGTTGCCTTCCGGCGCTCTGACGGGATCAGATAGTGTGACACCCTGCATGGTGTTACCGGCGCAACCCCAGACTCTCGATCAACTTCCGGTAGCTTTCTTTATCCTTACCGGCAAGATACGCCAGCAATCGCCGGCGCCGCCCGACCAGTTTCAGCAACCCGCGTCGTGAGTGATGATCGTGCGCGTGGATCTTCAGGTGCTCGATCAGGCCGTTGATCCGTTCCGTCAGTAATGCGACCTGCACCTGTGGTGAGCCGGTATCGGTGCTGTGCACCTGATAATCAGCGATGATCGTCGTCTTTTCGTCTTTTTCCAGCGCCACGGAGAAACTCCTTACACTAATCGCGATCAGGCCGGCGCAGCCTGTCGTTTGCCTGTTGCAAGCCGTAGAAAAGTATACCATAAGATATACGTTCGCGCACATTGCCACATTGCCGGTGACACGGTTACACGGCAGCGTGGTACTTCGGTGGAGGGGCGGCTTGCAAGCGGCACGAGAGACTTGCGATCCGCCTGTGCCGCTCTGCCGAAAGCAAGAGCATTGTTGCGAGTCGTCCACCAGAGCGACCGCGTCACTCCAGTCACTGACAGGACGTACGCGGTGGTGTACCAGCAGGGTGGCCTGGCGGGCCGCACGCCCTCCAGGGTCAAGCATCCGGCGGCGGGAAGACGGTCGCAACACGGAAAAGAACGCCGTCCCGCCGGCGGAGGGGCATTGGTATGCGCCCGGCTGGCCGATTGCGCGCGTGACTGCGTCGCTCCAGTCAATAAGCCATCGTGTGAATCATTACCCAGACGTGCTATAGTAGAAGCATGGTAGATCCAACGCCGCTTGAAATCGAACTGAAGTTCCGCGTCGAGGAGCCGGACGCTTTCATCGCGCTGGCGCAACCACTCGTGCTCGGCGATTTCCATCTGCAGCCGGCCGAAGACGTCGAGCAGCAGTACAATATCTACTTCGATACGCCTGATTTTCGCCTGCGCGCCCGCCGCTTCGGCCTGCGCCTGCGCCAGCTTGGGGCGCGCCGCATCGTTACACTCAAAGGCGAGACGCAGGCGCGCGATGGGTTGCACCAGCGTGCCGAGTGGGAAATGCCGGTTGAGAGTGATGATCCGCTGCAATGGCCAGCCGGCGAGGCGCGTGATCGCGCGTTTGCGCTGGCGGGCGATGCGCCACTCCAGCCGATCCTGGTCATTCAGACGACGCGCCGGCATGTGTATGCCTGGCGCGGCTCGCGGCGCATTGCCGAGATCGCGCTCGACGACGGTGTGATCCGCGCCGCCGGCCACGAGCAGGCGTTTCGTGAGCTTGAGGTCGAACTGCTCGCCGGTGGCGAACGCGCCGATCTTGATGCGCTGGGGTCGTTGTTGCGGCAGCACTTCGGCCTGCAACCCGATGACCGCAGCAAACTGGCGCGTGGCATGGCGCTACTGGAAGGTCGTCCAGCTTTGTGAAGCTGTACAGGGGGGTTCTGGTCCGCGGGTCTCGTGATGCCTGCGCATGGCGCGGATGACGCGTGCGTTCCAGGCTGTGTCCGTTTGTTTTGCCCATACGGGAGTTCGCCATGGCAAACGAATCCGGCAGTGCGCCGACGCGCCCGCTGGCGCTGGTGTTGTTCGACCAGACTCGCGAAGCTCACCAGTTGCCTGCGACATACCGTCGTTCGATCGGCCTTGCCTCTGCGTGTTACGATGCCGCCCGAGCCGCCGGTGTCGAAGCGCCTGAACGCGCCGCGCGCGACATGCTGCTCTCAGCGCGCCTGGATGGTCTCGACGCTGAACAACAGACGGCCATCGCTGCGTCAACTGCGATGCTGCGTACCAGGGTTCGCCCACAGCGCGAACCAGCCTTCGTCTGCCTGAATGATCGCAACCAGGCGGCGGCATTGCGCCTCGGCGCGCTGCTTCGCCTGGCGGCGGCACTCGCCGACTCCGGCGTCACCGCGCTCGCCGCGGACCATTCTGGCGTCGCTACGGTTCTCACGATCGCCGGGCAAAACACCGAGGCACTGGCTGAAGCCGGCGGCCGCGGCGAGTTCTGGCGCGATACGATCGGCCGGCTCGAGATCCGCCTCGCCGGTGATGAGCCGCTGGCGCCGCTGCCCGATGAGCCGCTCGATCCGGCAGTCGCCCGGCTCACGTTGCGTGATGGCTTGCAGGGCGATGAGCCGCTGGCCGAGGGTGCCCGCCGGATGCTGCGGCGTACCTTTGAACGCTTCCTCGCGCGCACCGATGCCGTCGAAAAGGATGAGGACCCGGAGGATGTCCACGACATGCGTGTTGCCACGCGCCGGTTGCGCGCATCGCTCCAGATCGTCGAAGGTGTGTTTGATGTCGAGTTGATGGAGGGTTTTCGCCGTGGCCTGCGACGCGTGGCTCGTTCGCTGGGCGCCGTGCGTGATTATGATGTCTTTCTCGAGTCGGTACGCAGGTTTTCTCATGATGCGGCGGCTGAACGCCAGGCGATGATGGAGCCGCTGCTCGTGGCGATCGCCGCTGCTCGCGCGCCAGCGGGTGCACACCTGCTGGTCGAGCTGGAGTCGAAACGCTCTGGTCGTTTTGTGCAGCGCTTCGCCGCCTTCCTGACCACACCCGGCGCGGGGATGGTCGAGCAGAGCGAAACCGGCGCGCCCGGGCGCGTGCGTGACTTCGCAGGGAGCGCGATCTGGCGTCGTTATGAGCAGTGGCGCGCGTTCGACGCCGTACTCGACGGCGCGCCCGACGAGGTGCGTCACCTGGCGCGCATTGCGGGAAAACGACTGCGCTATACGATCGAGTTCTTTGCCGATGCCCTCGGCCCCGGCGCGCAACAGGCGCTCAGCCCGCTGATGACGCTCCAGGAGTTGCTTGGCAGCTTGCAGGATGCCGTCGTGGCGCGCGAATACATACGCGCCCTCGGCCTTGGCGATGACCCTGGCGCGCAGGCGTATCTGGCCGTGCTCGATGCCGAGCACGAGCGCCTGCTGGCGGAGTTCCCGCGCGCGTGGGCCAGGGTTGATAGCGCAACCTACCGGCGCCGCCTGTTCGAACTGATTATTCGCGTCTGATGATTGCCAGGATCCAGCACTATCTTCACCAGGTGGCTGCGAGCCAGTACGAGGTGATCGCCGTTCCGCCGTTCACGGTGTACTTTTCCACCAGCGCCGTGCCGTTCTTTAACTATGCGATCCCCAACACATCCGCCGGTCATGCGATCGCCGCTGCGCTTGTTACGTTCCGCCGGCTGTGTGCCGAACGTGAGCGATTGCCACGTTTCGAGTTCGTCGCCGAGTTTGCGCCGGATCTGCCCGCGACGCTCACGAGGCACGGTTTCGTCGCCGAATCGCGCACCCCGCTGATGCTCTGCAGCGCGGACTCTCTGCGCCCTGCGCCTCCGGTCGCTGGCCTGATTATCGGCGAGGCGACTGCCGCGTCGCCAGATGTGCTCCTGCGTCTGCAACTCGAAACCGGCGCGCGCGGCTTCGATCCGGCGGCTCTGCCGGTGACCGGGGGTGACATTGCGGGATTGCGGACCGACATGACGAGTGGCGCCCGGCCATTTCTCGCATGGCTCGATGATGTCCCGGTGGCGGCAGGAACGCTTGCCTGCCCTGCCGATGGGCTCGTGGAACTGGCGGGCATTACCACGCTGCCGCGTTTTCGCCGCCGCGGTATCGCCGCCGTGCTTACTACCGCCATGACGCGCGCGGCCTTCGACGCCGGCGCAGAGTATGCTCTGCTGAGCGCCGCCGACGAGCGCGCCTGCCGGCTCTATGAACGCGCCGGCTTCCGGCGCGTGGCGACCCTCTGCACATTTGCCGGCCAGTTTCCTTGCACGACACGCCTCCTGGCCGTATAATGGCTGCGCAATGCAACAAATATGTTCTATGACAACGTGCAATAACCTTGCGCCCCACAGGGGCGCGCGGCGAGCAGGCACGGCGGCGCGTCGGTGGATCACGGTTGCTGCTCGCCGCTGTAGCGGCAATACGTTTGCGCTATGATTCCTCGCACCCTGGCCCTGCAAAACTTTATGTGCTACCGCGAGGGCCTGCCGCCGCTCGATCTCGACGGCATTGCGATTGCATGCCTGGCGGGCGAGAATGGCGCCGGCAAATCGGCGCTGCTCGACGCAATCACCTGGGCGCTGTGGGGTGAGTCGCGCCTCAAAAGTGATGACGATCTGATTGCACTTGGCGCCACCGAAATGGTCGTGGATCTGGCGTTTTCCCTCGATGGCCAGGATTACCGCGTGATCCGCCGCCGGATTCGAGGCAAACGCGCCGGCCAGAGCCAGCTCGACTTTCAGGTGCGCGCTGAACAAGGCTGGCGCTCACTCGCGCCCGGCGGCATTCGTGAGACGCAGCAACTCATCATTCGCACGCTGCGCATGGATTATGAGATCTTCGCGAATTCGGCGTATTTGCGCCAGGGTCGCGCCGATGAGTTCACGCGCAAGGAGCCTGCCCGGCGCAAACAGGTGCTTGCCGATATTCTCGGCTTGAGCGCCTATGAGGACCTGGAAGCCCGGGCGAAGGAGCGTGCGCGGCTGCTGGATGGGCAGTTGATCGGTCTCGACGGCCGGATCGCGGAACTTCGCCGCCAGGCTGAACGCTGCGACCAGTACGCCGAGGAGGTACGCGCCGCTGAACAACGCGCTGCCGATGCCGGCAGGCGCGCTGATGCGGCCCGGCAGGCGCTCGATGCTGCCATCGTCAGGGAGCAGGCGCTTGAGCGCGCCCGCCTGCTGCGCGACGAACGCCACCATCAGGCGGCGCGTAACCGCACCACCCGCGATGCGATTGCCGCCGCCCTGGAACAACGGCGCGCAACACAGGCGCGCGCCGAAGAACTGGTCGCGCGCCGTGACGAGATCCTCGCCGGCATCACCCGGCTTCGCGCCGCCGAAACGGAACGTGACCGTCTCGCCGCCCTGCGCGACCGGTATGATGAACTGCAACTACAGCGCGCGTCGCACGTCCAGGCGCTGCGCGATGCTGAGAATGCCCTGCGTGCCGATCTGCGCGTTGCCGAGAGCCAGGCGCAGATGCTCCGTGAGCGCGCCGCCCGCCGCCCTGCGCTGGTTGCCGAACTCGAACGCCTGAACGCTCAGATTGCCACGCTCCCGCCCGTTGCCCGGGAACTGGCAACGGCCCGCGAACGGCGCGCCACATTGACGGAACAACTGAGCCAGGTCAATGCGCTGCTGCAGCGCCGTACCGAGTTGCAGAGCCAGATCAAACTCAAGCACGACTCGCTTGTCGCTACACGCGAGGAGCAGAAACGCACGCTGCGCGACCTGGCCGAACGCCTGAAACATGAGTCGCGCTGGCGCGCCGACCTGGCCGCGGCAATGGCCGATCGCGACCGGCTGGAATCAGATGCGGCGCGCCTCGAGGAACTCCGCCGCGAGGAACATGATCTTGTGGAGCGCACCGGTGCCCTGCGCGCTGAGTGCGGTACCATCAAGGCGCAGGGTGACCGTATCAATGAGAAGCTCAAGCTGCTCGGCCCTGATACTCAGGTCTGCCCGCTCTGCAACAGCGAGCTTGGCCATGATGGCATTGCGCATATTCATGCCGAGTATGAACGCGAACGCCAGGATCTGCGGGTGCGGTACGCGGCGGCAAAACGCGCAACCGACGAGCTTGACGCTCAACTCAAGCGCCTGCGCGCCGACCTCGGCGCCACCGAACAACGTGTCGCCGGTCTGGCCGAGCTGAGTGCGCGTATCGCCCGCCTCGAAAGCGAGCTTGCCAGCTGCGAGATGTTGCGCCAGCAGCAGATCAATGCCCAGCGTATCCATGACGACGTCGCGTTGCGGCTGATGAAACAGGATTACGAGCCGGCGGTGCGTGCCGAGTTGACCCGCGTCGAAGCCGAGATGACTGCGATCGGCACGGTTGATTCGCTTGAGCGCGAGATTGCCGCCGTGGAACGGCGTGTTGTGCAGATTGAAGGGCGCACGGCGGAACAGGCGAACCTGCGCGCGCGCGCAGATGCGCTACAGCGTGACATCCAGCATATTGATGATGCGGACCCGGCCCTCCATGAACAGGAGCAACTGGCCGCCACACTCGCCGGGCGCCTGGCCCACGCCGACTATGGCCATGCCGATCGTACGGCGCTTGCCGAGGTCGATGAGCAGGTTGTGGCACTTGGCTATAGCCGCGAACAGTATGATGCCGCGCGCGGCGACGCCGAACGGCTGCGCATGTGGGAACATGAGCTGTCGCGCTTGCAACGCGCGGAAGAATGGCTTGCCGAACACTACGACGAACTGGTACGTGAAGCCGATCGCCTTGCCCAGGCTGATGCGCAGATCGCTGCCGATGAGCAGGAATTGCGTCGCCTCGACGAGGAAGTGCGCGCCCTGACATCCGCAACCCGCGACCGTGAAGTGGCCACGGCTGCCCTCGATGAGCTCAATCGCGAGGTCCAGGTACGCCAGAAGGAGCTTGGTGAACGCCAGGCCGACTTGCGCCGCGCGCAACAGGCAGGCGCCGATCTCGCCGAAGCCGACGTACAGCGCGTGGCGCTCGTCGAACGAAAAGGCCTGTTCGATGAACTGGCTCAGGCGTTCGGCAAGAAGGGACTGCAGGCCATGCTGATTGAGACGGCCATTCCTGAACTTGAGCGCGAAGCGAATCGCCTCCTTGCCCGTATGACCGATAATCAGCTCCACCTCACGTTCGAAACACAACGCGATACCAGGAAAGGTGAGGTCGCCGAAACACTTGACATCAAAATCGCCGATGCCCTCGGCACGCGTGTCTATGACGCCTACAGCGGCGGTGAAGCGTTCCGCCTCGATTTTGCCATCCGTATTGCGCTCTCCAAGTTGCTGGCGCGTCGCGCTGGCGCGCGCCTTGAAACCCTGGTGATTGACGAAGGGTTCGGCTCGCAGGATGCACGCGGCCGCGAACGCCTGGTGGAGGCGATTACGTCGGTGCAGAACGACTTCCGCCGCATCCTGGTGATTACCCACATCCAGGAACTGAAGGATCTCTTCCCGGTGCAGATCGAAATTACCAAAACACCTGGCGGCAGCGTCTGGACCATCGTCTGACAACATAACCCGGCGCTCACCAGGCTGATGTTTCATCAATGAACCTGCCCGAACCGTTACCGCATTTCGTGGTGCTACCTGCGGCCCCCTTTCGCATCGGGACGCCGGAACGCGAGCTTGGCGCTCTGGCAAGGGCCTACGGCGGCACACGCGAGTCGTACCGCGAGGAGTCGCCGCAACATACTCTCACTCTCCCACCCTTCGCGATTGCGCGGACACCGGTTACGAATGCCCTGTATGCTGCGTTCGTCGTAGCCACCGGCGCCAGCCCGCCGCTGCACTGGCACGGACCGGCCCCACCCGCCGATTTACGCGCGTGCCCGGTGACCAATGTCAGCTGGGACGATGCCATGCAGTTCTGTGCATGGATCAGTGGTACAACCGGGTACCGCCTTCCTACCGAGGCCGAATGGGAATATGCTGCCCGCGGTGTGGACGGGCGGCGGTTCCCCTGGGGTGATACCTGGGACCCGGCATGCGCGAACACGCGTGATGGTGGCCCGGGCCGGCTCACGCCGGTCGAGTCGTACCCGGCAGGAGCAAGCCCGCATGGTTGTCTCGACATGGCCGGTAATGTCTGGGAATGGACCGCCTCACTCGATGCACCCTATCCCTACCGTCCTGACGATGGTCGCGAGGATCCGGCTGCACCCGGCAGGCGGGTCCTTCGTGGTGGTTCGTACGCCAATCCGCACGGGTTTGCCCGTTGCGCCTGCCGGTTTCGCCTGCCGCCGGCGGCCCGTAATGAGTTCCTGGGGTTCAGACTGGCGCGAGGAGTAGATTTATGAAACGATCCGAGATCAATGCCATTATGCGCGCCGCCGATGTGTTCATTCGCAAGAGCGGATTTATGCTGCCGCCATTCGCTTACTGGACGCCTGACGACTGGCGGATGCGCGGCCCGGAGTGCGCTGAGATCGTCACCAACCGCCTCGGCTGGGACGTGACCGATTTTGGCCTGGGTGATTTCGCCCGTTCCGGCCTGTTTCTGTTTACAATCCGGAACGGTAACCTGTGCGATCCGGCCGGTAAGCCCTATGCCGAAAAGCTCCTGATTGTTGACGAAGGCCAGTTGACGCCGCTCCATTTTCATTGGAAAAAGATGGAAGACATTATCAATCGTGGCGGTGGTACCCTTGCTGTCAGGCTGTATGCCGCAACGCCCGACGAGCAATGTGATGCATTACACCCGGTAGAGGTGTCGCTCGATGGCGTTCGCTGTACGATCGGGCCGGGCGGTGTGGTCCGGTTACGCCCGGGCGAAAGCATTACCCTGCCACCCTACCTGTACCATGAGTTCTGGGGCGAAGGCGGCCGGGTGCTCGTCGGCGAGGTCTCCTCGGTCAATGATGATACGACCGATAACCGCTTCTACCAGCCTGTCGGTCGCTTCCCGGCGATTGAGGAGGATGAGCCGCCGCGCTATCTACTCTGCAACGACTATGAGCGTTATTACCAGACACAGGTGTAAACCGTTCCGCGGTTATCCATAGCCTGCTGGTCGCTAAATCAAGGTGACAAGCCTTGACCATCCCCCATCAGCGTGTTACAGTATGCGCGAATCTGCGACAGTGCATCATATGCTGATGGCAACCATCACTTTGCGGCCCGGGAAAGAGCGACCTGTCCTGCAACACCATCCATGGGTGTTCTCCGGCGCGATCGATCGCGTCCAGGGGCGCCCTGAGCGTGGTGCAGTCGTTGAGGTACATGCCGCGAGCGGCGAATGGCTCGCGCGAGGTTGCTGGAGCGCCGGATCGCAGATACGCGCCCGCCTGTTCACCTGGAATCCGGATGAGCCGGTTGATGGCGCGCTGCTTCGCCGGCGCATTGAGCGCGCGGTTGAGGGGCGTCGCCGGCTCCGTCTGCTGGCGGAAGACGGTGCCTGCCGCCTGGTGTATGCCGAATCCGACGGCCTGCCAGGCCTGGTTGTCGATCACTACGCCGGCTTTCTGGTGGTGCAGTTGCTCACCCAGGCCATGACCGCGCGCGCCGCCGATGTGGTGCAGACGCTTATCACCGTGCTGGCGCCGCGCGGGGTGTACGAGCGGAGCGATGCCGACATTCGCGACAAGGAAGGTCTGCCGTCGGCATCTGGCGTCCTGTGGGGCGAAGCGCCGCCTGAACGGCTCAAGGTGCGCCTGCCCGGCAATGTGTGGCAGGAGGTTGATCTTCGCGGTGGCCAGAAGACCGGTGCCTACCTTGACCAGGCGTTCAACCGGTTGCGGGTCGCAGCCTACTGTACCGGCGCCGACGTGCTCGATTGCTTCTGTTATACCGGCGGCTTTACCCTGGCCGCAGCCCATGCCGGCGCAGGGGTCATCACTGCCGTTGATAGCAGCGAGCCAGCGCTTGAGATGCTGCGTGTCGGGCTTGCAGCCAGCAATGTCACGACGCCGGTGGAGATCGTATCCGCCGACGTGTTCCGCCTCTTGCGGCGCTACCGCGAGGAAGGGCGTCGCTTCGACAGTATCATTCTCGACCCGCCCAAGTTTGCCCATGCACAATCGCAGGTGGAACGGGCCACGCGTGGCTATAAGGACATCAACCTGCTTGCGATGCAGCTCCTGCGCCCTGGCGGCATCCTGGCAACCTTCTCATGCTCCGGCCTGGTTCCGGCTGAACTGTTCCAGAAAGTCATCTTCGGCGCCGCGCTCGATGCCCGGCGCGAGGCACAGGTGATCGAACGTCTGGCGCAAAGCCCTGATCACCCGGTGCTGCTTACCTTTCCCGAGAGTGACTATCTGAAAGGTCTGATCTGTCGTGTCTGGTAGATCGCGATGAGCTACAATATTATCGAAGACGGCCATGTTTCAAGCCCGGCGGGATTTCGTGCCACCGGCGTGTCGTGTGGGCTGAAAGAGATCCGGGCGCGCGATCTGGCGATCGTCTACTCTCAATTGCCCTGCCGGATCGCGGCGCTCTTCACAACGAACGTCATCATTGCCGCGCCGACATATTTCAGCCAGGCGATCCTGGCGCGCAGCCGCGAGAACATCCGCGCCGTCGTCATCAACGCCGGGCACGCCAACGCCGGCACCGGCCAGCCTGGCCTGGCAACGGTCGTCGAGTGCGCCAAGATTGCTGCCGACGAACTTGAAGTGCCGCGCGATAGCGTACTCATGCTGTCGACCGGGCAGATTGGCGTAGCACCGCCGATCGATCGGATGCGAGAAGGGATTCGTCGCGCAGCATCCGAGCTTGACAGTAGTGGTGGTCGCCGCGCGGCGACGGCCATCCTGACAAGTGCTCCACGCCCGAAAGATCGGGCGCTGCGCGTGTTGTTGCGCGAGGGGCGTGCCGTCACCCTCGCCGGGATGGCCAAGGGAGGGCGTATGATAAGCCCGCACCTTGCCACGCTCCTGTGCGTCATTACCACGGATGCGCCGATCGAGTCACGCCTGTTGATGCGTGCGCTTGATCAGAGTGTGAGCCGTTCCTTTGGCCGGTTGTATATTGATGGCGACATCAGCCCGAATGATGCGGTGCTGGTGCTGGCAAACGGTGCCGCTGGCGGTGCTCCGATTGTTGATGGTTCGTGGGAGCTTGGTGCCTGGCAGGAAGGGCTCGATGCCCTCTGCACCGACCTTGCGCAGCAGGTGTTGCGCGATGCCGCCGCTGGGGGAAAGCACATCCAGATCACGGCGCGCGGCGCCTCAACCGATGCTGCCGCACGTCAGGTAGCGCAGGCTGTTGCTCGTTCGACTGCCGTGCGCACCATGTGTGCCCGCGGATTGCCTGAGTGGGGGGGGATGCTTGTCGCAACTGGCGCCAGCGGCGTAGAATTGCGCCCGGAAATCCTGGAGTTACGTATCGGCACGGTACCCGTACTGCGCGATGGTCTGCCGGTGCGCTTTGAAAGCGCCGCCCTGGTGCAGGCGCTCTCCGGCCCCGAGATCGATCTTGCCATCGATCTGCATATGGGCGCCGGCACAGCAACCGTGTGGACCTGTACCACCCCTGTGGAGCAACATCCATGAAACTGCCCCTCTTCCCATTGAATACGGTTCTCTTCCCCGGCGCGCCCATCTCGCTCCATATCTTTGAAGAGCGCTATCGCCTCATGATCGGCCATTGTCTGGAACAGAACGCACCGTTCGGCGTCGTGCTGCTCCGATCGGGCAGCGAGGTCAGTGCGGATGATCCGTTTGTCCGCAGCCTGCGCGAACAACTTGGCGATGACCAACCACTCGACGAGCCGGTACCGTTCGAAGTCGGCACCGTGGCCCGGATTACCGAAAGCCAGCGTCTCGAAGATGGGCGTTACGTCCTTGTCGCCCAGGGGCAGCGTCGTTTCCGCATTCAGTATATTGTTCAGCGTAAACCGTATGTTGTCGCTTCTGTGACGCTCCCGGCGGAACAGACGTCGGCGCTGTCTGCCACAGCCGTCGCGGAGTTGCGCCGGATCCACGAGCGTTACTGGGAGACGATCGAGAATGTCACCGGGCGACGATATGAACGCGAAGAACCACCCGATGACGCGATCGAGTTGACTTACTGGCTGGCGCATCGCATGCGCGTCGACAACCTGCGCAAGCAACACTGGCTGGAGAGCGATGTGGCAACGCGCATCCACGAGATGACCGATGCCTTGCAGGCGGAACTGGCCATGCTTCCTTCGGCTGGTCCGGATCGTGGAACGACGGCCGGCCCGTGGTCATGGAACTGAACTGTGCCATCAGCTATGATCATTGGCGCCTGCATGATTACGCTTCGCCTGCCCGGCATCCGTTCGCTGAAAGAGAAGCGCAGCATCGTGAAATCGCTGCTTGGTCGCATGCGGAACCGATTCAACGTCTCGGCGGCCGAGATCGACGCGCATGATAATCATGGGCGCGCCGTGCTCGGCATTGCGTGTGTCTCGGGGTCGGGCGAGTACGTCGAAGGTCAGATCCAGGCGGTATTACGCTGGATCGAAGAAGAGCGCCCCGACCTCGAGATCCTCGACGCCGACATCGAGGTCCTGTGAAAGCAAACATGGACGAGTTGCAGCCTTTTCCCTTCCTTGCGCTCGTCGGCCAGCCTGAACTGAAGACGGCGCTGGTACTGGCGCTGGTCAACCCGCAGATTGGCGGCGTGTTGCTGATTGGCCCGTATGGCGTCGGGAAGACGACTGCGGTCCGTGGGCTGATCGACGTGATGCCGCTGGTTGATGTAGAGGAGACCGACGCCGAAGGAAACGCCACAACTCACCGGCGCCCGATGCGGATTATCGAACTGCCGCTCAATGCTCGCATGGAAGACGTCGTTGGTGGCATTAACGAGCGCGTGGCAATCGAGCAACAGCGGGTCATGCTCGACGAGGGTGTGCTGGCGCGGGCACACCGGAATCTGCTCTATATTGACGAAGTCAATTTGCTCGATGCGCGGGTGGTTGACGCCATCCTCGATGCCGCCGCACAGGGTCGCACCTTCGTCCGGCGCGGCCCGATGACGCGCCTGTACCCGTCGCAGTTCGTGCTCGTCGGCTCGATGAATCCGCAGGAAGGCGTTCTGCGGCCACAGATCCTCGATCGTTTCGGTCTGCGGGTATGGGTCGCACCTCTCATGGAACGCGAGCATCGCCTGGAGATTTACCGCCGTGCGCGCAGCTTCCGCGAAAACGCGGAGACATTTCGCGCCGCATATGCGGAGGAAACCGGGAAGCTGAAACAGGAGATCGTTGCGGCGCGCGAGATCCTGCCATACGTTACCATTGATCCTGATGCTGAGCGCTTTGCCATCGAGTGCATCCAGCAACTCGCCATCCCATCCCACCGCGCCGAGATTGCGTTGTTCGAGGCGGCGCGCGCCCGTGCGGCTGCCGACTTTCGGATCAGCGCCGGCATCGAAGATATTCGTCGTGTGGCGATTCTGGCATTGCGCCAGCGTCGCAGCGTGCAGATTGACGCCTACGCCGAAACCATTGCAACTGAGGATGCCGTGATTACCCGGGTGATCGAGGCAGCCAGCGGCCAGAAGTCACGCCGCCGGCGCGCGACACGGCGCGCCCGTACCACGCCGCCGACAGTCGACGCCGGCTGACGGGCAATCATCATCCTGCCCATGCCAGTGGTGGTAGCGCGTCCAGATAACTGGTCAGGAACACACGCACCTGGTCATCAGGTGTATCGCGCAATCGCCAGAGCACCCGTTGCGCAACCTGACAGTCGAACGCAATCTGGGCATTGCGTAATGCATCCTCGGCATCGAATAACCCTTGCCCGTGCTCATCGAAACTGTTGGCGACATACAGCGTCAGTTCCTGGCGTGTGCGTTGCGTGAGAGGGATGCCGGCGCGCCGCAACATGCCTGCCAGCGCCTCCGAACAGTTCAGCCGGTTCAGCGCCGTCACGCCAATATGCTGCACAAGTTGCGCGCGCGCGGCGGCTTCGTCACGCTGGCTGGCGCGTAGCCACAGGCGTTGCATGCCGACCGGGGCCGGCTGCGGCGAATACGGAACCGGCGCGTCGCACTTCGTCGGGCGAAATGCGATCACCCCGGCGCGGCGGAGCACGGCGGCACTGAGCGCACCCGCATATTCGGCTGTATTGACCGTCGCCGTGATTGATACGTTGGGCGGCACAACCGGACGCTCATCATCAGCGACGCCGGGCAGATTGAGTCGTTTGCGGCCTGCATCATCAACGCTCAACAGAGTTGCGAAGTAATAGTTCACCTCTGCCGGGCGCATCCCGTCAAAACAGACCAGGAACGCTTTGCCGGCGCTGCCCGGATCGGCAGCTTCTTGCAGCAGTTCCAGGAACCGCAATGACGTGAAATGATCGAGCAACGAGCGAAATGAATGCTGATCACCGGTTGCGTTCAGCCACGAGGTGTCGCCGTTAATCAAGGCATATTGCGGGCTACCGCGTCCCAGCACCGCCGTGGCAAACAGTGTGACGAGCTCCGTCTTCCCCGACCCTTCGATGCCGGTCAGAATAACAAACGGGTTCGTCTTCAGCGAAACGTAGTACGTCACGAGCAGGGTGCGCGAAAATGGGAGGCCTGCAGTGTGCCCAAGCACCACCATGCGATCAATGAGGTCCTGTTCGCCAAACGAGGCATCCCAGTTATCGCGGCAACCGAGGCGCAGGAATGGCGGGCGCGAAGGATGGTACGTTGTCTTCCTGCGGCCCACGCTGGCCGTTCCCACCGCGGCATCGCCGGTGGGATGCGGGAAGTGCGACATGTGTTGTACCCCTGGCGAGTTCAGTTTGCAGGTCGGCCGTACCGGATCTCTGACGAATCGCCCACATTGAGTTCGCGGAAATCACCCTGGACGATTGCGTGATCACCTACCAGGCTGGACTGCAAGGTCGCGGAGAAAATCTGGGCATCACGATTAATGATCGAATCGCGAATGATCGAGTCTTTGACGACGGCGCCAGCGGCGATCGATACATACGGCCCGACGATCGAGTTGATCACCTGCGCCGTGTCATCAATATAGACAGGCGGAACAACGATCGAGCCACAGATATGGCCGGCATGATCCCGCCCATGGTCGAGCAGGTAACGGTTCGTCCGCAGAACGGTCTCAGGTTTGCCACAATCTTCCCAGACATCAACGGTTGGTGCGGTGAAACGCGCACCATTCTCGATCATGAGTTGCAACGCATCGGTCAGGAAGAACTCGCCCCTGGTCTGAATATTGCGCAGCATCAATACCTCGATGGCGCGCATCAACCACTGGATGTCGCGAATGTAGTAGAGGCCGATCATCGCGAGTTTCGAGATGTCAGTGTCTGGCTTTTCTACCAGGCGTGTAATCAGGCCATGTTCGGTAAACGCCACGCCAAAGCGGCGCGGATCGTCCACTTCTTTACAGAAGATGGCGCCATCAATATCCTGCTCGGCCAGGCCGCTCAGGTCAGCCTCAAAGATCGTGTCAACAAACAGAATGATGGTCGGCCCGTTCACGACCTCGCGTGCCAGATACACGGCGTGTGCCTGGCCCTTGAGCTCGGTTTGCTCGATAAATCGCGCCGGTATCTTGTAGTTGGTCGTCACATAGTCGGCAATCTGGCTTCCCAGATAGCCCGTAATGAAGACCAACTCGCTGATCGGCAACTGCGCCAGTTTGTCGAGGATGTGTCCGAGCACCGGCTTTCCGGCAACCGAAACGAGCGGTTTGGGTTTGCTGTAGGTATGTGGGCGCAGCCGCGTGCCGAGCCCGGCGGTCGGAATAATGACTTTCATACTGATCCTGTGTCTCTCGCCTGCGGCGATGGCCACAACCGGCCACTCACGGACCGCAGGCGCAGATGCTCGGCACAATCACGGAGCAACGAATCGACGTGCGTGACCACGCACCTCGCGTAGCCATCACGATTATAGCATGCTCACGTTAACAGATGTTACGTGGTGGCGCGGGTTCTGCAACTGCTCAGGATGCCACAGGATGCTGCATCACTGCCGCCTGGACGGGCAGGGATACCGCAGACTGATCGTTTGCCAGGAAACGGAGGAGCGTCTGGTTGAAACGATCGGCTTCGTCGAGGAACGGGAAATGGCGACTTTCCGGCATGACCACCACGCTGGCGACCGGAACGTCTCGGAAGAGGGTAGCCTGGTTCGGATTGACGATCTCATCACGACCACCGTGAACAATCAGCGTCGGCACGGTGAGGCGGTTCAGTTCCGGGCGCAGATCGGTGCGCCACATGGACGAGATCGAACGTTGCAGTGTTACCGAGGACGATTTCAGGCTATCATCAAGGATCTCGTTCACTGCAGGATCGTTCGTCTCGCCGAGGAAATAGCGAAACATGAAGCGGCGCAGCCACGATGCACGTGCAAAGGTATTGGCGATCAGCGGCCGATTGGTCAGCTTCAGGAACCATGATAGCGAGTCACCAACAATTGGCGCCCCGACAGCCGCCACACGCACGATGCGACCGGGATGGTCGATCGCGGTCTTCAGTGCCACCATGCCACCCATCGAGTGCCCGACCAGCAGCACGCGATCAATACCCAGCTCGTCGAGAAAACGAATAACCTGCTGCGAGTAGTTATGAATGCTCTCCGGTGTGTTCTTTCGTCGCGACTCGCCAAAGCCCCAGAAATCGAATGAGTAGGTACGGTACTGCTCGGCGACCTGTTCCATCGTCGGGAACCAGTAACGCCAGCTACCCATCCAGCCATGCAAAAAGAGCACGGGGCGCCCGCGACCCAGAACCTCGTAATGGACGACCTGATTGTCAATGACAATAATGCTCATAGTTGTATCATAACGTTGCAAACGCCAGCCGTCATCAGGAATCTGGTCCTGCCTCCGATGCGTACGTCTGTTGCCTGCCGGAGCGGACCGGACACAACACTGGCCGCAACGACCTGATTCCGTGCGAATTATACCCCCGCTGTTGGAAGGTTGCTGGAGATTCTCGTTCGTACCGCTACCGGGCCAGGCTCGCGTTCACTGAGCGAGCGGCGCAACCGGCGCTGCAGGGTGGCAATATCCTCAGAGATAGTGCGCAAATGCTGCATCTCGCGTTCGAGATCGTCGAGTAACTGGCTCGCCTGCAGGGCGGCCATCGCGCTGGCCCGATCGCGCGAGAGGATGCCCAGGCGTTCCTGGATCGCCGCCAGTAACCCCATCAGATTCGCCCATGCTTCGTTGTCTTGCATGGCGCGCGCCTGCGCCCCCTGCTGTCTCCCGTCGAGCCAGTGCTGAATCTGATTCTGCACATCACTCAGGCGTGCCTCCAGTTGATTGATGGTCGCCACCATCTCCGGCGCGGGGCGGGTCACACTGCCATTCTGGGCCAGGAGTTCGATGCGACCCTGCAACGTCGAAAGTGAGGAGCCGAGTTGCGCCTGGCGCATTGCTACAGCTTCCTGCTCATTGAGCAGGTCGAGAAGCATCTCGCGCAGTTGCGCGGTCTCACTCGCGACACGCGCCGATTGCTGGTGCAGCAGGTGTGGCACGAACCATAGTAATAGTGCGAGGAGTGCCAGCACCATGATTCCGAGGGCTACAAACAGAACAGACATCGCGGTTCTCCTCACTCATGCCCGCTGATCATTATACGGGCAGCCGCTTACGAGGGTCAACGATTCCGGCCAATAATGGATGACATGTGGATTACACCAGCTTTGACAAGTTGTGCGCTGGCTTCTATAATGCGACGCGTGGTTGTTCACAAGAATGCGCAAGAGTCGGCCAGTGATCGTGCCGCGTCCGTCTCCCGGTGGTGTGGCACTGGCGCCAGTCGTCAGGCGGGCGCCCGGCACATGTGTTCATACCTCAATGTAGCGTCTCGAACGAAGGTGAACGTGTCTGTACGTCTTCATATCCGGCGCATCGTCCGCTCTCTTGCGATGCTGTGTCTGGCGGTGGTGCTGGCAGCGTGCGCTGGCGCCGATACGCTGTATGTCCCCGATCTGCTGGCGCGTGCACAGGAATTTAATGGTAAAGAGATTACTGTGTCGGGCGCGTACCTTGATCGCGACGGCAGGCAGGTGCTGGCGCTGGGTGTCAGCACGCTGGATAATGGTCTCGATGCGCAGCCGCTTGGTGATCCCATCTGGCTGGAAGGATTTCCCCAGGCGGCTACGACCGACCTCCATCGCCCTGGCGATGCCGTGTATGGGTTCGTGCGCGTGAACGGCCGGTTCGAGACGGGCGGTGCATTTGGCCCGGAGAGTGCCTATCAGCACCGGATCATCGTCTCTGCCGCCGAGCCGATCGAACGGGTACGTCGCGAGGAGTTTCGTATCGAGAAGCGCCCGCTCGGCGAAGGCAAGACCAGCCTGTTTGATCTGGCGGCTGACCCGACACGCTACAACGGCCAGACGGTTACCACGCAGGGGTATTACTTCTGGAACTCTGTGATCTATGTCCTTGCCGAAGGCGTCTCAACCGAGGAAGACGGGAGCAGCCCGCAGCCGATCGGTGTGATGATCTGGATGGAAGGGTTCCCGCCGGCCGTCTCTGGTGACTTGAACGTTGGCCCGAATACCAGTTTCGTCTGGGGAAGGGTTGAAGTTACCGGTCAATTCCAGGGTGGGGGTAACTTTGGCAAAGATGGTGCCTACCCTGCGCAACTCCTGCTTGATCCAGAAAACCCTGCCAGCGCACGCGCACTCGACCCGAAGAAATAACGCGAGTACTGAGCGCCACGGTGTACTACTTCGTTGAGCGAATGACCGAGGCTGATATCGAGCAGGTGCAGGTGATCGAGCGCGCCAGCTTCAGTACGCCCTGGTCGGCCAATACCTATCGCCATGAACTGCGCAACCCGGCAATGAGCCGCTATATCGTGGCACGCGCATCTCCCACGCTGCCGCCGCCGCGCTATGAACGACCTGCCCCCCGCCGCAGCATCTTCGCTGCTCTGATCCCTGCGCTCTTTGGCCATACCACCCCTCCTTCCAGCACCTACCCGATCGTCGGCTACGGCGGCGTCTGGTTGAGTGTTGACGAAGGGCACATCACAACCATTGCCGTCGCCCCCGACTACCGCGGGCGTGGTATTGGTGAGCTGTTGCTCAATGGCCTGATCGACCAGGCTATAGACATGCACGCCGATGTGTTGACGCTGGAGGTGCGCGTCAGCAATGTCGTCGCTCAGCAACTCTATCTGAAGTATGGCTTTCGCCCGGCCGGGACGCGCCCGCGCTATTATACCGACAATGGCGAAGATGCCCTGATCATGTGGACCGATCCGATCCGCAACCCGGCATATCAGGAGCAGTTACGCCAGTTACGTGAGCGGCTGTTTGCACGCTTGCGCGAAGAGGCGGGCGAACCTGCAGCAACGCGAAATGCCACGCCTCCTGCGTAACTGCCGGCGCAGTTCCAGACGTCCTGTTCCAGCATCAGCGCGACACCGGCCGCGTCCAGATGCCGGAACCTGCAATCGCACTGCGTGCCGATCGGCAGAACGGATGGCTGGATGGCAGTGCGCGCGACGCGACGCCATCGAGCGGGGCGTGCGTCAGCCACGCGTCGTTCGCTGCACGTGGTCGTTGTCGCTCCGCGCACTGACCGCATCCGTTCGTTTATGCGCCCGCACATGCGTGCCGTCATGCCGCAGAATCACTCTGGAAGCATTTAGACTTCCATAACCACCGGCAACACCATCGGGCGGCGGCGGGTCTGGCCGTAGAGATATTCACTGACGACATCTTTGATCTTGCGATTGACAAAGGCGCTATCCGTTTCGGTTCTGCCGCCGCCGTTGCGTTTCAGCAACGCATCGCGCACGATCCCCTTTGTCGACTCGATCAAGTCGTCCGATTGGCGCATGTAGACAAAACCGCGTGAGACCACATCAGGGCCGGCAACAAGTTCGCCGGTCGTCCGGTCGATGCTCACGACAACCATCAAAATGCCATCGCGCGCCAGGAGTTGCCGGTCACGCACGACCACGTGGCCGACATCGCCCACGGTCGTTCCGTCCACATACACGTAGCCGACGGGTGCCTTGCCGGTGGTTTTCACATAGTTGCGGCTAAACTCCATGACGGCGCCATTCTCAGGAATGATCACATTCGTTTCGGCGAACATCCCGCCCATACCGAGCGCCAGTTTGCGGTACAGCATCATGTGGCGGTAGTCGCCATGGAACGGCACCACAAATTCCGGGCGCAGAATAGCGAGCACCATTTTGAGTTCTTCCTGCGCCGCGTGGCCGGAGACATGAACGGCGGCTCCTGCCGGCCCGCCGCCGTAGATGACATCGGCGCCAAGGCGGAAGAGGTTGTTGATCACCCGGTTGACCGACACTTCGTTGCCAGGGATCGGCGTCGCCGATACAACGACCGTATCCCCCTCCTTGATCTTGACGTGCGGATAATCACGGTTTGCCATGCGAGCCAGCGCAGACATCGGTTCGCCCTGGCTACCGGTACAGATGACCGCAACCTGGTCATCAGCCAGGCCGGCCGCTTCCTGCGGGCGGATCAGCGTCCCCTGCTGGGCGCGCAGGTACCCGAGGTCGAGGGCGATGCGGCTGTTGTTTTCCATACTGCGCCCGGCGACGACGACCTTGCGCCCATATGCTTCGGCCGAGTCGATCACCTGCTGCACGCGCGAAATATTCGATGCGAATGTTGCAATGATGATACGGCCGGGCGCTGTGGCAAATATTGAGTCGAACGCTTCGCCGACGGCCTGTTCGCTCGGCGTATACCCCTTCGACTCGACCCGCACGCAGTCGGTGATCAGGAGTAACGGTGATCGCTGGCCCAATTCCGACAGCTTGACCAGATCGGTCGGCCGGCCATCCACCGGCGTATGATCGAACTTCCAGTCGGTCAGATAGATCGCCAGGCCGACGGGCGTGTCGATCGCCAGGCCCACAGTATCGGGGATCGAGTGAGCAACATGGAATGGTTCGACCGTAAAGGAGCCGATGGTCAGTTTGTCACCGGCCTGGAAGCGCACAAGATTCGCACGGTCAAGTAAGCGATGTTCTTTCAGTTTGCCGGTGAGGATGCCCAGTGTTAACGGCGTGCCATACACCGGCGGAAAGTCAAGTTCTGGCAGAACATACGGCACGGCGCCGATATGATCCTCGTGACCATGGGTCAGAATGATGGCCTTGATCTTGTCCTTTTGTTCACGCAGGTAGGTGATATCGGGAAGCACCAGATCAACACCGAGCATGTCGGCTTCGGGGAACATCACGCCGCAGTCGAGCAACAGAATCTCGTCATTCTGCTCCAGCACCCACATGTTGCGCCCGACTTCACCGGCGCCGCCAAGAGGGATCGCGCGTATTCTGTTTTTTGCCATAGATCCATGTGAAGCCGGCAGCCGGAACATCGGGCCGGTGCACGTTTCACCTCGCGCCACAACGGGCCCGGCCGGCTCGTACTTCGCTCCTTTCCTCACGGGCCGCGGGTTGGCGGCCAACATACAATCGGATATCGGTCAGACCGCGCCTCATGCACGGCCTGGATCACTGTTGTGATGCGGTTGGCTCGATGTCATGCAAACCGCTGCGAAGGCGAATTTCCTCCAGAAGCGCGTCGCGATCTTCCAGGCCGGCATAGAGCGGCAGGCGACGGCGGCCATAGGCCTGGCCATGGAGCCAGCGGAGCAACGGGTTCTTGATCTGCGTCGTGTGGTCGGCGTCCAGCAGCACTTCGTCCAGCGGTTCATCAGTATCGTCGTCGAGCCGGCGAATGCCGATAATTCCATTCCATGGATACGTCAGCGTGATGCCAAGGGATGTGAACCGGAGTCCATCGTCGGTCGGCGTATAACTGGCGCCCCATTCCTCAAGGATGTTCCACACAACCAGTGGCGTCGCGATGATCAGGACCAGCATCAGCAGTGCCGGAATGACCTGGCCGATGGACAGGCCGCGATCAAGATTCGCACGCAGCGCATCGAGCAAACCCGCGTTCGGATCGCTACTGGTCGCAATCGTATTGCGGAAGTTCCACAGGGCAAATACCCAGATAATGAGCGCGCCTATCAGGAGAATCACTGCGGTGCGCCGCCCGGCGGATGAAAGCCGATACGTTTTCATAAGCTGATTGAATAGTGCTCACCCGACGCATCAGAAGAGCGACAATTGCTGAACCTCGGGCTCATCGGGTTTATCGGGCGCAGCGGTGGCGCTGCGCTGTGCGATCCGGGCCTCGGCCTGAGCGACGAACTCGGGCAGGCGACGGAAATCGGCCTCGATCAGCGTGCGGTACTGCGGCTGATGCAGCGCCGCAGCCGGGTGCATCATCGGAACAATCATCCGCTCACCAATCCAGCGCGGCTGGCCATGGATGCGTGAGATCTTCTCGCCCGGAAACCAGCGGGCCATCGAGTAGCGGCCAAGCGTCACGATCACCGGCGGATTGATCGCTGCGATCTGCCGTTCAAGGAACTGGCTGCACGCGGCAATTTCATCCGGCTCGGGATCACGATTGTTCGGCGGCCGGTGCTTCACGACATTCGCGATAAAGACATCGGCGCGGCGCAACCCGGCAAGACCAAGCAATTCCTCGAGAAACTGCCCGGCGGCGCCGACAAACGGGCGGCCCTGCCGATCTTCGTTGAAGCCGGGCGCCTCGCCAATGAACATGATCCTGGCATCAGGCGGCCCTTCACCCGGAACGGCCTTCATGGCGGCCTGATGCAATTTACACGCCGTACACGCGCGTACGTCACTGGCGATTTGTTGAAGAATATCGGCTACGTTCAATAGCGCCACCCTGGAATACTGCGCACTTCCTGTCATAATGGTACACGAGTTATACCCGGTTGCATTCAGAACAATGATCGGTGGCGATGGGCTGCACCCTTCGCTACGCCGCTGCACGGCTTCTCAGGATGTTGTCATCATATCCCATTATAGCACAGGCGGGCGCGTCTCAAATGCGAGTAGCGCCGTATACGCAATGAGTCAATCAACCGATCCCGTATGATCACTGTGATGACCAATCGGAGACGCCTGGTCGATACGATGGCACAGGCGCAATCAGGGAATGAGAACCTATCCGAATAACGGAACGGATGGTTGGATATCATTGCGAGCCAGGCGAAGCAATCGAGCGGCGCGAGCGGAGATTGCTTCAGCCACGCTGCGCTCGCTGCAGGCTGTCGCTCGCGCTCCGCGCAATGACAGGCGGCGTAGCGTTATCCGGATAGGCACCTAGCCTGTCGTATCGCGCTCGGTTGCAGCAGGCTCGGAGATGGGTGACTCATCGGGCGCTGCAGCGTTGAGATTTGCATCGGGGCGTGACGCCGGTGGGTGCAACCCGGTCCAGGCCGGGTGCGCCTGCACCGGCTCTGGCGGCAGCAGCGGCTGGGGCCTGGCGCGACGGCGACGCAGCGTCCGTCGCCGCGACAGTATGGGCTGGATCGCGCCAAGCGCGATGCCGGCCGCAAAGAGTGCAGCAAGTTCGAGCCGGGGCGACACGTCGCTGAGCGATCTGTGAATCAATAGTACGGCGACGGCAATGCCGACACCGATAATGACCGCCTCTCTCAGGACGCTACGCATACGCGTTGTTTCCGCCGGCAGTGCGGCTGCGCCCACCCGATCGTCTATTCGCGACGCTCCTCCTCGGGGCGAACTTCATGCCCCTGGTCGAGCGTGTAGTTGCCAGAGTCAAGGTGGCCCGGCTTCGTGGCTTCTCGAACAATGATGCCGAGTTTGAGTGCAACAACAAAGCCGGTCGCTCCGATAACGATGATCGCGATGATCAGGCAGACGATAACTCCAAGCAGTGTTGTCAGTGCCATGACATTTCGACGTGGCCGGATGTGATCCGTTTCACATCCTCTCCACATAACCGCCTGACCGCCCGTCTGGTTACGGGATCATGCCGGACGGTGCAAAGATCAGCGTGATACACCGGTTCCCATGCTAGTACAGCTTCCTGCATGTGTGCAAGAAGTTCTGGTTCGCGCCTCCCGGACGTTTGTGAAAGGGTATGAACCGGCCGGTGATGGCATGACGGCATGATCATAGCGGCGGAGCCAGCAACGTGCGAACTGCCGGGAAGTTGTATTCCAGGGAAACCCGGGCGCCGTCACAGAGCGGTACCAGCGTCTCGCTTCACTCTCGTTGACAGGGAATGCAGCGGCGGGTATCATACCTCTTCGGTGCAGCAACAGCGCGCCACGAATGTCGATCGGTCACCAGTGCGCGGGCCGGGGCCTGCGTCCCCCAAGGAGAAACACTGTTGGTACGCAACTGGAAGTTGTGGCTGGGTGTCGTCGTCAGCGCCGTATGTCTCTGGATCGCACTGCGTGGCCTCGACTTCCACACGTTCTGGATGGTCGTGCGCGAGGCTAACTACTGGTGGCTCGTGCCGGGCATTGGGGTCTATTTCCTCGCCGTCTGGGCGCGCACCTGGCGCTGGCACTATATGCTGCGCCACCTGGCCGCTGTCCCGCTCTCACGCCTGTTCCCGATCGTTGTGATAGGCTACATGGGGAATAATGTCTATCCGGCACGCGCTGGCGAGGTGCTGCGCTCGTATGTGCTCAAACGCAAGGAGCATGTGCCGATTACTGCCTCCCTGGCGACGGTTGTGCTTGAGCGCCTGTTCGATGGCCTGGTGATGCTGCTCTTTGTGTTTGTGACGCTGCCGTTTGCGCCGTTGCCGCCGGTGTATGCGTCGTTGATTACGGTTCTGAGCGCGCTGTTTCTGGCGGCAACGGCACTGTTCCTCGCTATCGCTGCCCGCCCCGCACGGATGAGCCGCGCTTACACCTGGCTCGTCGGGCGACTCGTACCGGTGCGTTTCCGGCCTTCCGTTCACGGGTTGTTCGACCGCTTCGTTGAGGGCCTCCAGTCGCTCCGCAGCCCGCGCGAACTGGCGCTGATCTTCCTTTCGTCAACCCTTATCTGGCTGACCGAGACGGGTAAGTACTGGTTCGTGATGCACGCGTTCCCGTTCGAAACATCGTTTCTGGTGCTGATGTTGATGACGGCCGTTGTCAACCTGTTTACCACCCTGCCGTCAACTCCCGGGTACATCGGTACCTTCCATGTCCCCGGTATTGCCGTATTGATGGCATTCGGTATCGATCAGGCCGTCGCCACCGGCTATACCGTGGTGCTGCACGTGGCGCTCTGGTTACCGATTACTGCCCTTGGTGCCTGGTATATGCTCAGTGAGCACATGGGATGGCGCGATTTCGGCCAGGCGACGGAGGCGGTGCAATGAAGGTTGCAATCATTGGCGCGGGCGTTGCCGGGTTGACGGCCGCCTACGACCTGGCGCGCACCGGCCACGCTGTTACAGTGTACGAGGCTGCGCCGGTCGCTGGCGGCCTGGCATCAGGGTTTCGCGATCAACACTGGGACTGGCCACTCGAGCGTTTCTACCACCACCTGTTCGAAACCGATACCGCCATGAAGGTGCTGGTCCGCGAGATTGGCTTCAGTGACAGGTTGTTCTTCCGCCGCCCGATCACGGCTCAGTGGTGGAATGGTCGTGCCTATGCCCTCGACGGGGTCCTGCCGATCCTGCGCTTTCCGGCGGTGCCGTTCGTCGATCGGCTCCGGTTCGGTCTGCTGGCGGCGTATCTGAAGTATGCGACGAATAACTGGCAGGCGCTTGAACGGGTGACGGCGGCTGAATGGACGTCGCGCTGGGGTGGGCCGCATATTTACCGCGAAATCTGGCGCCCGCTGCTCGAAGGTAAGTTCGGCCCGCACGCCGATGAGGTCAATATGGCATGGCTGTGGGCGCGTCTGAAAGCGCGCAGCTTTCGCCTCGGCTATTTCGTCGGCGGCTTTCAGGCGTTCTGCGATGCGCTGCTCGAACGCGTGCGCCGGCTTGGTGCGGTTGTGTATACCGCTGCACCGGTGGCGGCATTGAACGCGCTTGCAAACGATGTCTGGCAGATCATGGCCGGCGGTGAGCGAGCCGGCGCAGCCGAAGATGTGGATGCGGTGATCGTTACCGGATC
The DNA here is from genome assembly GCA_013388755.1 of Chloroflexota bacterium. Taxonomy (GTDB): domain Bacteria; phylum Chloroflexota; class Chloroflexia; order Chloroflexales; family Roseiflexaceae; genus JACAEQ01. The sequence continues at coordinate 26,096 of JACAEQ010000091.1, read as the reverse complement.
GCCCGGATTACTGGCCCGCCTGGCACCGCACCTGCCGAATGATTACCTGGGCCACCTGCGCCGGCTCCGTTCCATGGGCGCAGTCGTGATGACCATTGCCCTCAGGCAGCGATTGCTCACCGACGGTACCTACTGGCTCATGCCGCCCAAGCGCGAGTTTCCCTTTCTGGCGCTGGTCGAGCATACCAACTTCATCGAGGCGGCACACTATGGCGGTGACCACCTGATCTACTGTGGCGACTACCTCGACCCCGACCACGAGTACTTTCGCCTGACCCCTGATGAACTCCTCCAGCGCTTTCTGCCAGCGCTGGCACGCGTCAACCCGCACTTCGAGCCGTCGTGGGTGCGGGCATACTGGCTCCACCGCGAGCCCTATGCCCAGCCGATCGTGCCGGTCAACCACGGGCGCAACATTCCGCCGCTGGCGACGCCGTTGCGCGGGTTATACTGGGCAAGTATGAGCCAGGTCTATCCATGGGATCGCGGCACAAACTATGCGGTCGAACTGGGGCGTCGCGTCGCCAGCGAGATCGATCGCTACGCCGCCGAGCTGCGCATGCGCGGCGGCGGTGTGGTGTTGCGCGAACATCTATGAACGATACCATGACATTGTGGATCACTGCGCTCGGCGGCGTGGTGATGATCGGTGTCGCCGTGCTGATGCCCCGGCTCAGGTTGCGGTTCGGCGGGCAGCCGTGGGACCGGGTGTTCCGCGATGAACGACTGCGACGAATCGCGCTCCTGCAGGAACGTCTGGCCCAGGGGTCGCTCGGCGCCATGGGCACCGGATTCCTCATTTCTGGTGCCGGCCCGCTGCTCAACCTGCCGGCTGTGCCGGCCCAGCTTGTCGCCTCGGTCTGTTATGGCCTGGCGCTTGCCGGGCTTGTCGCGCAGGCTGCGTTGATCATTCGTTCGCGGAAGATCGAGTGACGAAATGGCTGGCAGCCCCCTCGCTGCCGGTATCGTTCTCCGGTACGCGCTGGTCTCCTCCTCCTGCCTGATCCTGCAAAAGGCCGATGCGCGCCGTGCCTTTCTCTGGTTTATTAGACACATATCAAAGAAAGGCTGGAGCCATGAACGAAACGACGATCGAAACAACGCTGCGGTACCTGAAGGCCATGGCGCACGAGACCCGCCTGCGATTGCTGGGAATCGTTGCCGACGGGGAGTGGAGCGTGCGCGAACTGGCCGAACTCCTTGATCTGACCGAGCCGACGATTTCCCATCACCTGACAAAGCTGCGTGAGGCCGAGCTGGTGTGTATGCGCCCGGTGGGCACGACCCATCTCTACTCACTGAACGGCGCCATGCTGCAGCGCCTGAACCGCGACCTGTTCCAGCCGGAGCGGGTAGCTGATCTGGCGGCTGATATCGCCAGTGACTCCTGGGAGCGCAAGGTGCTGCGGACCTTCCTCGACGGCGAGCGACTCATCAGGATCCCGGAGCAGCATAAGAAGCGCGCCGTGGTGCTGAAATGGCTGGTGGAACGGTTCGAGGTTGATCGGGCGTATACCGAACTTGAAGTGAATGCGATCATCAAGCGCCATCATCCTGATACGGCCACGCTGCGACGGGAACTTGTCGCCGCAAAGCTCATGCGGCGCGATAACGGTATCTACTGCCGTGTTGCCCCGCCTCTGCCTTGACGCCCTATCCCGTGCTATAATGGCGCGCGATCAACTGCTCTGAGTGGTGAGAGGCGCCTGAATAACCATCATCGGCGCGGGGTGCTGCTGTCCGCCTGTGCTGCACGATGTCGTTCCTTCTCCGCTGCTGCGTGGTTGCTCCCTTCCTTTCACTGAACATGAATGAGTCTCATACCTGCTATGCACGACGAGCGTTTTCTGATCACCGGCGCCCTCGGATGTATTGGCGCCTGGACGGTACGGAACCTGGTCCGCGATGGCGCGCCGGTCGTCGTCTTCGACCTGGCGAGCGACCCCCGGCGCCTGAAGTTGATCATGACCGCTGAAGAACTGGCGCAGGTGACATTCGTCGCAGGCGACATCACCGATCTGGCGGCGCTCGAACGTGCGCTGGATACCCATGCAATCAACCGCATCATTCACCTGGCGGCGTTGCAGGTGCCGTTCGTGCGCGCGAACCCACCGCTCGGTGCGCGAGTCAATGTCGTCGGCACCGTACATGTGTTTGAAGCTGCGGCGCGGCGACGCGACCGGATCGGCAGCGTGGTCTACGCCTCGTCGGCCGCCGTGTACGATGCTGCCGATGCCGATGAGGCGGGCGCGGTACCGCATGGCGCGGTCGGTCACCCGACCACGCTGTACGGTGTGTTCAAGCAAGCGAACGAGGGAACGGCGCGCGTCTACTGGCAGGACGCCCGGGTTCCCAGTATCGGCTTGCGACCATATATTGTCTATGGCCCGGGGCGCGACCAGGGGATGACATCCGGGCCGACGCGGGCGATGTTTGCAGCCGCGGTCGGCAAGCCGTACCATATCCCATATGGCGGGCGCGGTGCCTACCAGTACGCCGACGATGTGGCGCGTACATTCATTGCCTGCGCGCGCGCGCCGTTTCAGGGCGCCGAGATCTTCAATCTGCGCGGCAGTGTGGCGACCATGGCCGAGATCGTTGGCGCGATCGAGGCTGCCGCCCCTGACGCGCGCGGCACGATCACATTCGATGATCGGTCGCTGCCCTTTCCCGAAGCATATGACGCTGCGCCACTGGAGCGCCTGATCGGTCCGCCACCGTTCACGCCGCTGCCTCAGGCCGTCGCCGACACGATAGCCCTGTTTCGCGAATGCGTCGCGAGTGGCGCCATGGCGCCCGACGCCATGCTTGCCTGACGAGGCGTAGACCATAGCATGAAATCATCTGCCACCCCGGCATCCGTGCCAGCGACCGCGCTCCAGCGGCGCGCCCTGTCGTTCGTCCTGCTCATGGGGGTGGTCAGTCTGCTTGCCGACATGGTGTATGAAGGCGGGCGTAGTATCAGTGGCCCGTATCTGGCGCTTCTGGGCGCCAGCGGCACGGTGGTGGGCCTGGCGGCAGGTGCGGGTGAACTGATCGCCCATGGTATGCGACTGGTTTTCGGCTACCTGAGTGACCGTACCCGTCGCTACTGGGCCTTCACGATCGCCGGTTATGCGTTGACCGCCCTGGTGGTGCCGGCGCTGGCCCTGGCCGGCAACTGGCACGTCGCCGTGGTGTTCCTGACCCTGGAGCGCATCAGCAAGGCGCTGCGCAGCCCGGCAAAGGATACGTTACTCTCCTACGCGACAAAGTCGATCGGTCACGGCAAAGGGTTCGGATTGCACGAGGCGCTCGATCAGGTTGGCGCCGTGGCGGCGCCGCTGCTGCTTGCCGCGGTGGTTGCCTGGCAGGGCAATTATCGGGTTGCATTTGCGCTGCTGCTGATCCCGGGTATGCTGACGATCGTGACGCTCCTTGTTGCTCGCGCCAGGTTCCCACAACCTGCCGACCTGGCCGGATTGACGCCGGCGCTCACGACACGAGGATTTGACCGCCGGTTCTGGCTCTACCTGGTCAGTGTCGGCCTGATAGCCGCCGGATTTGCCGACTTTCCGCTGATCGCGTTCCACCTCGAACGCACAGCGGTGATGCCTGCGGCCTGGATACCGGCGTTGTATGCGCTGGCCATGGCGGTGGATGCGGGCGCCGCGTTGCTCTTCGGTGCGCTGTTCGACCGCATTGGCTATGGCGCGCTGCTGATAGCGGCACTCCTCTCGACGTTCTTCGCGCCGCTGGCCTTTGCCGGCAATGCGCTCCTCGCGGTGTGCGGCATGGTGCTGTGGGGAACTGGGCTTGGTGCGCAGGAGTCAATCCTGCGCGCCGCCGTGGCGGCCCTTGCGCCGGTTGAACGCCGCGGTGCGGCGTATGGCCTGTTCAACACGGGTTACGGGCTGTCGTGGTTTGCCGGTAGCGCCGTCCTCGGCCTGCTCTATGACATCTCGTTGCCGGCGCTTATTGCGGTTTCGGTGGGGCTTCAGGCGCTTGCGGTTGTGATGCTCATCATCATCGCGCGGCAACGGGCGCGGTAGTATGCCTGCCTGTGCGAGACGTATGACCGGGCCTGCAACATAATGGTGCCGGTGACTGGGATCGAACCAGTGACCTAACGATTATGAGTCGTTCGCTCTAACCACTGAGCTACACCGGCGGATGGCCCGTTGCGCCGTGAATGGTAGCACACCGGCGTGTATATGTCAAGGATAGCCGATGCTGGCGCGGAATATGGCACGTCCTCTTGACGTGCCCATTCGCCCGTGCTACGATGCAGCAGCACTCCGTATTCCTTCTCGCCTGTTGCCCATCGCCTGTGTACCAGAGGTGCCGTGTGACCAGTCAAGACGTCGCAACCGGCATGCCGCCGATGATTGGACGTAACCTCACGATACCGCAGTGGCTCGATTATGTCGCCAGGTATCAGTTCGGCCAGATCAAACCGTCGAAAGTCGTGTTGCATCACACATGGCGCCCGACCGTGCAGCAGTGGCGCGGTCTTGCTTCGATGCAGGGGATGCAGCGCTATTATGCCAGCAAAGGATGGGCCTCCGCGCCGCACATCTATGTTGCCCCCGATGGTATCTGGTTGTTTACGCCAATGAAAGACATCGGCATTCATGCCGGCGCTGGCAATGGTAGCTTCAAGGCGGGATGGTACTCGATCGGCGTCGAAATGGTGGGAGACTATGATCGCGAACGCCCGTCGGGCGCGATCTGGGAGGCGACAAAGGCGGTGCTTGGCGGTCTTTCCAGGCGCCTGGCGATCGCTCCCGAGATGCTGATTGCCTTCCATCGCGACTATAGCTCCAAGAGCTGCCCGGGCTGGGCCGTTACCAAAGAATGGGTGTCTGGCGAAGTCAAGGCCTGGCTGGGCAATGTTCCACCCCCGCCTCCGCCTCCACCGGGCCCGGTTGGCCCGATTACGCCGGAAGTCGAGGAACTGGGCGAGGCGCTGCTGGACCAGAGTTATGGCCGCAGGAGCGAAGGATATAATAGCAGCTGGGCCTTCCATCAGTTTGCCGTTGATAAAAACCTGGGCTACCCAACGGCCCGGAGCCAGCGCCTTCAACATGGCGGCAAGACCTATAATTTCCAGCCGTTCGCGCGCGATACCCTCTATTGCGAGGTTCCCAACTGGGGCGATGTACAGCGCCTCTCGGAACTTCTCTCGGGCTCCATTCCGCCCGCCGGCACGCTCGGTCGCGCCCTGCTCGACGCCGCGTACGCCACCGGCGGCTCGGCGTTTCGCCCCGACTGGGCCTTTCACCAGTATGCCATTGCCGGCCAGACCCTCGGCCCGCCACTGGAGGCCAGCAAAACGGTGACGGTTGATGGCGTCTCGTACAGCTACCAGGTGTTTGCTGTTGATACTATCTTTAATAAGGGAACCGACTGGCAGAACATTCAGCGCCTCAGCGCCCTTGCCAATACCTCGAATCCGGCACAGGTGAAGTTGCGCGACGCCTTGCTCACCGCGACGTACGCAGCTGCCGGGCAGCAGTATCGCCCCGACTGGGCCTTCCACCAGCTGGCGCGTACATGGAACCTTGGTGCGCCACTCGGCAAAACCGACCCGGTGACCGTTGGCGGCAAGCAGTACAACTTCCAGGTCTACGCAACCGATACGCTCTACAATGTGGTGCCGAACTGGAGCGATGTCAAACGCCTGAGCGCCATCTTCGCCCCAAAGCAGGCCGTCCTTGCCGCCCACGCGCCGCCCGCGGCCTTGCTCTTGCGTGATGCGGTGCTGGTGCCTGATTGGGGGCGCTTCCATATTCAGCGTTATAGCGTCGCCGGCAAGGCGCCAACCGCTTTCGGTAGCCGTGATGGATCGAAGATTCATCTGATCGTACTGCATGGCGATACTGGCCCGGCGTTGAGAACCCTGGAACAGATGGCGATCCCCGGCGCCGCTCGCATGTCCCATTATTATGTGGCTGCCGACGGTGCGGTCTATCAACTGCTTGACGACCGCTTTGCTGCCTTCCATAGCGGCCTGGCGGTCTGGTCCGGCGCGCGGCGGAACATCAATCGTATCAGTCTCGGCGTGACCATTGAGCGCCCGCAGAACGGGTATACTTCTGGCACGCTCCAGGCACTGGCCTGGCTGATCGAAACGCTGCGCGCCCGGCATGGCATCCCGGTGTCGGGCGTGATGCGCTGGGGCGAGTTGTCGTCTTCCGCTGCGTCCGACCTCGCTGATCTGCCACCGGAACGACTCCGGCCACGACAGTAACACCCGGTTGCGTGTCGAAGGTTCGGGGGATACCTCGCATAGATGCCCCGCCAGGTCGTCCATGCGAGGCGGCGGGAGAACTACTGCGCATGCCAGTTCACGTCGCCCTGCCAATGGAAAAACACTCTTTCCAGGAGAAGGGTGAACGGTTATCCACGGCAGACAGAGCTTGCCAGCGAGGAGCGTATGCCAATCAATTTTGACCGCTTGACGCTGATCCGCCTCAACGAGTGTGTCATCATCGACGCGGATCTGACGCTGCAGGAAGTGCGCGACCAGCTTCCCGCCGTACGCGACGAACGCCTGTACAAGTTCATCATCGTGCCGCTGCCTGATGGGCACTATATCACCGCGCGCTGGTGCGAGATCGAAGAGATTGTTTATCGGTTGTTGCCATACGGCGATCCGCGAACGCTCACCGTCGAGGAACTGGCGCAGGTGACGCTGCCGGTGGGCTATACCGAGCCGGCGGATCATGTCGCCTCGAAACTGGCCGAGATCCCGCTGGAGCGGCTGTTGCAAAACCTGACACCGACGGTCGGTATGGATGATCAGGCGACAACGACCCATGAGGCGCAGACTGCGCGCGACCGCCATCCTGGCGGTCGGATCGTCGTGCTGGCAGATGGCGCGATCCATGGCCTGTTATTCCGTGAACTGCTTGCGTCAGGCGAGCGCACCACCGACCCGTTCGATGTGCCGAGGCCAGTGCCCCGCATGGCCTCGGCGATGCCGGATGAAGCGGCTTCGCTGGCCGAGAGCGAAGTGGCGCCGCCCACCTCAGCGTTGTTGAGCGAGGTAGCGAAAACGACGGCGCAGGATGACCGGGTGTTCAACCTCTGGGTGGAGCAACGCCTGGTGAAGGAAGCGGAGATCGTCGGCGGCGGGCAGACCCTCACGCGCGTTGTGCCACCTGGTACACCGCTGGCGCTCGGCGGGATGTATACCGTCAATGTGAATGTCGCGCCGCCGCTCGCCAGCGCTCAGGCTGCCGCCGGTTCGGCCAGCAAGGCCGAGGAGCTTACCGCGGCGGCACAGATCGAGGTTGATGTGCGCCTGACCGTGGACAGCGCGTTTTTCAAGCTCTACGGTTTTCCCACCCAGAAGGTCATCTTTCCGCGCGGCGGCAACTCGAAGAACATAGCCAGCTTTACCATCGAGCCGCTCAAGCAGGGTGTAGGGGAAGTCACTGCGCTCCTCTCCATCAATAACAAGCCGTTTCAGAAAATCGTGGTGCAACTGGCCGTTGGTGACGCGGCACTGGCAGAACTGCGTGGTGAACCGGTGCGCGCCAGTGGTATGACCCTGGCGGCTGCGGTGACGGCGTCGGGCGGGCCGCTCGCCTATCCTGCCGAGACCGATGCCAGCCTGACGATCATTCGCGAGACGACCGGCTACACCTTTATGCTCCATGTTGGCAGCGGTTTCACGGTCGCCAGGCTGAACCTTGGTGAGCGAGAGGTGGCCGATGCGGTCAGGAAGGCGCGTGAGGATTTCCTTGAAAAGGTTGTCAGGAGGATTGACCCGAGCCGCAACGTCTACGCCTACCAGCAGAAGGACACCACGATTCCTGCGCCGGTGCACCAGGAAGTCCTCAAGGATTTGCGCCAGATTGGCGATCGGTTGTTCCGCGCCCTGTTTTTTGCGCCGGGTAGCGGCGACCAGGGCAAAGCGATGGGTCAGTTGTTGCGCCAGGTTACCAGAGAGCGCGAACTGCGCATTCGGGTGATCGCCGAGCGTTTCGCATTTCCCTGGTCGCTGATCTATGCGCTCTCATACCGGCCATCGGACCCGGTAGATCCGATGGGGTTCTGGGGCTACCGCCATATTATCGAGTACACACCGCAGTTCAGCGCCACACAACCTGCGGCGTTCGCGCCCGAGATCCAGGTGGCAGATCGCCTGCAACTCGGTTTTGTGTTCGACGAGACGATCGATACGCAGTTCGGCGCACCGATCATCAGTGAACAGCGCCAGATACTGCCGGGTATCGGCGACCTGGCAATCAGTGAGTACGACACTCGTGACGAGTTCCTTGACCTGTTGAGTGGTTCGACGCACACACCGCAGATCATCTACTTCTACGGCCATGCTATCAGCCGCCAGCCAGGGGAGAAGGATCCGGACACCGGCATGGAGTATGGTCCGGGCGACTCCTACCTGACGGTCAATGGTGAGGTCATAACCCTTGACGAGATGAACATGACCGCGGGGCTCGATCTCGCCCACTTCGATAGTGCGCCACTTGTGGTGCTTAACGCCTGCGAAAGCGCTGAATTATCGCCTGAGCTGTACAATGGGTTGATGCCCTACCTGGTCGGGCGTGGTGCGCGCGGCGTAATCGGCACGGAGGTGTTGATGCCGGCCCATTTCGCCGCCGAGTTTGCGCCAGCGCTCTTACGCCGCTTTGCCTCCGGCGGCATACGCCTCGGGGACCTGCTGCGCGACATGCGCCGCGAGTACCTGCGCGACAAGAACAATGTGCTACCGTTGATCTACGCGCTCTACAGCAATTCCGAGCTGATTGTGAAGCGTGGTTAGAGGTGCGCCGGCTGCTGACGCATGACAATCCACAATCCATTTACTGAGCGCTCACGCATTGTTGAGGCGTCTCGCTTTGCCGGGCGCTGGCGCGAGCTCTCGATCATTTTTGACGCTATCGAGTCTCGCCGCCCCGTCCTGGTGACAGGTCCACCAGGTATCGGCAAGTCTTCGCTGCTGACCCATATCGTTGCGTCTGCCGCCGTCAACCTTGAAGAGCCGTCGCTTGCGGCATTTTACCTCGCGCTCCACGAGCAGGCAACCCCGGACGACGTCTACCACACGGTGCTACAGGCGTTGAGCGAACCAGGAACTACTGCGGCCGCGCTGGAGGTAGCACTGCTGCAACTGGACATACCAGTGCTCCTCTGTCTTGACGATGTGCATCGGGCATTTGCGGCGGGTTGGGGTGGGCTCCTGCTCGATACACTGGCGCGGATCGCGCGCGATGGTCTCCTGATCCTGGTGGCAGCACTGGAGGGAGATGCGCCGTTGACTGGCGAACGGTTCGCGGTGGTACGACTTGGCGCCTTTGCACCCAGCGAGGTGCGATTGCTGGCGGAGAGCTATCTTGAGGGCACAGATGTCATCTTCACACCCTCAGAACTCCGCGCCCTGACCGATGTAAGCGCCGGCCATCCTGCCTACCTGCAGCGTGCTGCCTACCACCTGTTTGAAAGCCGGCGGAACGGCGGTGACTGGCGGGCACGGTTTCTCGCCGACGTGCGCAACCGCCCCGTTCCCGGCGCACCGTTGCCTCCAGCAGCCTTTGAAGGTGAAGGTGAGGACGAAATGATGCGTCCAGGGGCCGTCACATCATCTGTGACCGGTTTACAGCGTGATCCGGCTCATTTGCCGCTGCCTGAATTGCCCCGTGGGCTGCTGCTCCTCGTCGCGCCTATGGCGGCCATGTTGCTCTTCTTGGCTACCGGGAACATGACCGGCGCCTTCTTGCTGGCCGCATTCGGGTGCGTTGTGACCGCAGCATGGCTGTATCGCCGCAACATCAGTTGAAACGACAGCGCTGGATCGGCGCGCTTGATGCAACCGCAATATGTCGATCCAGGAACCACACCAGTCCGCCACGTGAGAACGTAGCAATGACCGCCTCATCGTGCCGCCCGGGTGCAAACACAACCGGCTGACCACGCTGCACCGGGTGTGGCATAATGAAATTGCGCCGCAGTAGCGGTATCGCCACATTGAATGCATTATCGTTGCGATAGCCGAATCGCGCGATGTAATCTCCATCTTCGTTTTGAACGACGCATGCTGCAACAGGTCGCAAGGGAACAACCCGGCTATCGGCGCAGCGAATCGGGTATGTCGCCGATACCGTGACTTCCTGCCCCGCCAGTTTCCAGCTCAACGGGCGGCCGTCGAATACGACACCAAAAGCGGCCTGATTCTGTCCCGGCACAAACGTCGTTGGCTGGCCAAGGTTATCCTGGTAACGGGTGAAGCGGTTGTCGGCGCCGACTGGCAGTCGAATCGGTGTGGAACCACGCACCTCGTAACCAAACAGTGCCACGTAGCTTGCTGCTGAGCGCCGCACGATACAGGATACGTATGGGCGCACATCGCCATTCACGGGTGGCGTCGCTATCGGTGTGGCTGACGGCGTCAGGGATGGTGTGGCCGACGGTGTGGCCGATGGCGTGGCTGACGGCGTCAGGGATGGTGTGGCTGACGGCGTCAGGGATGGTGTGGCTGATGGCGTCATGGACGGCGTGGCTGACGGAGTCAGGGATGGTGTGGCTGACGGCGTCAGGGATGGTGTGGCTGACGGCGTCAGGGATGGTGTGGCTGATGGCGTCAGGGATGGTGTGGCTGATGGCGTCAGGGATGGTGTGGCTGACGGCGTCAGGGATGGTGTGGCTGACGGCGTCAGGGATGGTGTGGCCGACGGCGTCATGGACGGCGTGGCTGACGGCGTCAGGGATGGTGTGGCTGACGGTGTGGCTGACGGCGACGGTGTGCTGGTTGGCGTAACCGGTGTGCTTTGCGCCGTCACATCGGTAAAGACGTATGCTGCGCCGGATGCCGGACCGGATACGGAATCGCCATATGCCCCGGCGATGACGTCACCATAGCTCAAGTCTACTGCCCATCCAAGACGGTCGCCGGCATCGGTATCACTCCCCACCAGTTTCGCGCGTTCAACCCATTGTGAGTCGCGAAGGTCGAAGATAGAGACCGCGCCACTGGCGTCGCCGGTGGCGTTATGCAATGGCGCGCCGATAGCCACGCGCCCATCGTCGAGCGAGAGTGCGCTACCGAAGCGATCGCCGGGGGCAGTATCGGCGGCGACGAGTTTCTGCTGCTGCACCCAGGTTGTGCCATCGAACGAGAAGATGTAGACCGCGCCGCTGGCATTGTGCAACGGTGCACCGACAGCCACGCGCCCATCGTCGAGCGCGAGCGCGCTACCGAAGCGGTCGCCGGGGGCGGTATCGGCGGCGACGAGTTTCTGTTGCTGCACCCAGGTTGTGCCGTCAAACGAGAAGATGTAGACCGCGCCGGCATCGACGCCATAGCCATCGTTGGTTGGGGAACCGACCACGACAGTATTCTGATCAATGGCGAGCGCATTGCCGAACTGCGCCAGCGACTCGGGATCGCGTGGGAGTATTTCTGCCTGCAGTGGCCAGGATGGGGCGGCATTTGCAAAGATATAGACGGCGCCCGCGTCACGCGCTGCAACACTGGCATACGGTGCGCCGACAACAACCAGCGACTCATTAAGAGCAACCGAGGCGCCGAAATACGCGCCGGCCATTGCCGAGGGTGTGCCCAGTCTGGCCCGCTGGGACCAGTCCGTGCCGGTACGCATAAATATGTACGCAGTGCCGGCGGCGGAGGCGCGATCGGATTTGCCATAGGCTCCGACAACTGCCGTGTCGCCGGTAAGCGCGACCGACAGGCCGAAATAATCATACGGCGCAGCATCCGAGGCGATCAGTTTTGTTTGAGCAAACGCCAGCGACGATTGAGTCACTGCCGGCGAGGCCGGCAGGAGCAATGCCAGCAATGCAATGACGACGCCAAACAGGGGCGCGCCTGCGAGTCTTCTCGATTGCATGAGACGCCTCCTGATGTGATGTTGGTGTGGGATGTCAGCCTCATGCTACCGATCATCATAGCAGGAAGCGCTTCCTCAAAACAGTATGACTAAAGTACCGGGTGACATCGACAGCGGTGCATCTGGATGTGGTCGGCATCGTGCTGATGCCTATACGGCTCTTCTGGAGCTGCACCGGCAATATATGCATGTCGCGGGGATGCGCCGCGATCTGGCCGTGCGTTCTACGATGCAGCTTCGTTCTTCGTGATGTATGAACAAGGTGTCATTGACCAGGCGTGACCGGCAAGTGCCGGCAGCGGTTGTACTAGATAAAGCCGGTCAAAGGACAGGCAACAGGCAGGTATACCATCTGCCAGCTTTCGCCTTGCCCGGCCGGAGCACAAAGCCAGAAGAGAGCAAACCGTTCAACTGCATCATGCAGAAAGGACATTCCGGTGACGACCAGATCGATCCGCGTTGTGGCGCTTACATCACCTGACCAGTTCGACCAGGAATGGATCAATCGCCTGGCGCGCGAGGCAGATATCGAGAGTGTTGAGCGTGTGGGTGGTATTGCCGCGGGTGTGACCCTCGTGCAACAGATCCGTCCTGACGTGGTGATTGTCGATCGCGACGTAGACGTTGCCGAAACCGCCATCCGGCAGATCTTCACCGAGATCCCTTCCGCTCTCTGTATCGCTATCGCGTCGTCATCGGATGTGGCGACATTACGGCGCCTGGTGACCGCTGGTGCACGTGATGTGATTGGGCGGCCAGTGAACTACAGCGATCTGGTGAGCAGTGTTCGCGCGGTTGTGACAGCTGAACGCGGGCGTGCGACCTATGCATCCGTGAATGGCGATGCTGCCCGACGTCGCGGGCGGCTGGTCGCGGTTGTTGCGCCTAAAGGCGGGGTCGGTACAACGACCATCGCAACGAACCTGGCAGTGGCGTTGCGCCAGATTACAAATACGCACGTGGTCCTGGCCGATATGGGGCTGCAATTCGGCGATGTCGGCGTGCAGCTGAACGTCTGGTCGCGGCACACGATACGCGATCTGGCCGAACACGCCGACGACCTGGATGACGCGCTTTTTGAAAAGGTCCTGCAGCCGCACAGTTCAGGGATCAAGGTACTTCTGGCGCCCAACGAGCCGGAGGCAGCCGGCGAGATCGGAAGCCGGCAGCTTGACGCACTGCTCAATGGCTTGCTGGAGCGACACACGTATGTGGTATGCGATACGTGGTCGTTTCTTGACGAGGTAACCGAGACATTACTGCAACAGGCGGATGAGGTGCTGGTGGTGACAACGCCGGAGGTACCGGCGTTGCGGAACACCAAGGGCTTTCTCGAATATGTATCACAGAATGCGATGACGAGCGGGCGGGTGACGCTGGTGCTGAACCGATTTCCCAGCGTGAATGGCATTGCTCTTCAGGATGTGCAAAAGCATTTGCGCTACCCGGTGAGTGCCAACATACCGAGTGAGGGCCAGTCGATTACGCACAGCGTCAACCGCGGCGTACCGATTGTGATGGCGCAGCCGCATAGCTGGGCCAGCCAGAGCCTGCTGCGCCTGGCTGCATATGTATCGGGTGACAGCGTGAGCATGATCTCGCTTGAGAACTCGCGCGGCAAGGGCGACGGGAAGAAGGCGCACCAGGGGGGTGGAGAGCGGCGCGGTTTTTTGAAGCTTATGCGCGGCACGTAGCCCTGAGAACGCCTGACATTACGGCTCGGCCATTTTGTACCCGACGCCGCGCACCGTGAGGATCATGCGCGGGCGTGAGGGTTCGACCTCGACTTTCTCGCGCAGGCGGCGCACGCACACATCGACCAGGTTGGTTTCCCCCACGTAATCATACCCCCAGACTTCGCGGAAGAGCGTTTCGCGATCGAAGACATGGCCAGCGTTGGCGGCAAGGAAGTAGAGCAACTCGAACTCCATAGGCGTGAGATTGACTTCATTGCCGCGAACGCTGACACGGTGGCGTGGTTCGTCGATTTCGAGATCGCCGACTCGCACAATCGGCGGTGCCACGCGGTGCTTGTACCCCTCGACGCGGCGCAGGATCGCATCAACACGCGCCATCAACTCGGCCGTTTTGAACGGCTTGGTGATATAGTCGTCGGCGCCAAGTTCAAAGCCGTGGACAATATCGTCGGTGCCGTCGCGTGACGTGAGAATGACGATTGGCACGTCAGATCGCTCGCGAATGCGCTGGCAGGCCTCAAAGCCATCAACGTACGGCATCATCACGTCAAGGATCACAACGTCGAAAGTAGCCTCTTCAAAAGCTTTGAGCGCCTCGAGCCCATTCTTGACGGCGATAATCTCGTAGCGTGGATCTTTGAGCGTCACCTGGATCAGGGTGGCGATTGATGGATCGTCGTCGGCGATCAGAATGCGGCGCGGGCTGGCACCTTCGTCGTGCGCGCGGTCACTGGTTCGGCGTATGAGTCGCATAGTAGTTAGTACCAGGCATGTTCGTATCAGGTGCAGTATAACGACTCTGCGGCAAGACGTAAAGAGGGTGCCGGCAACGCGGTATGTCACGGAACGTTCTGCGCAACAGAGCTTCGGTGAAGCGGACGATGCGGCGCCATCCGGCTCACTGACGCTCAGCGCACCATCCAGCCCACCCGCCCGGCAGGCGGAGCTTCCGGACGCTTGCTCGCGGCGCGTTCGTGCAGGACAGTTCGTGACACCCCTGGTGATGACCAGCCGGGTTGCTTAATCTTTTCTTTACAGGTGCATCACCCCGGCTTTATGAAGCATGGTTATGATACGGCGGTCCAGAGCATCGAGATGCGAGTGCCGTGTTGCGCACAGGAGTTGTGCATGAAGTGCATGGATTGATCGTGCAGTCTGCCCCGATGCATGGTCCAGATTCTTTTGCCGTCTCACCAGAAGGAGAAACGAGTGAGTAGTGAATCCGACCGCCGGCGCACATCCCGCCGGGCGTTCCTCCGGGTTGCTGTGAGCGCTGGCGCTGGCGCCATTCTCGCCGCCTGTGGCCAGGCAGCGAGCCCGGCAGCGCCTGCCGCGACCAGCGCGCCTGCTGCGACCAGCGCGCCTGCTGCGACCAGCGCGCCTGCCGCACCGGCACAGCTCCCCGCCGCCCCTGCGCCCGGCCCACTGACCGCAGCGGATGCCGGTGGAATTGAGAAACTGATCGAAGCCGCCCGTGCCGAGGGTAATCTCTCAACCATCGCCCTTCCTGACGACTGGGCGAATTATGGTGAGATGAAGAAGGCGTTCCTTGCGAAATACCCGTTCATCACGCACGAAGATCTTAACCCTGATGCCAGTTCTGCCCAGGAGATCGAGGCGATCAAGGCCAACGCGGGCAGCCAGGGCCCCCAGGCCCCGGACGTGATTGACGTCGGTTTCACGTGGGGGAACATTGCCAAAAAGGATGGCTTGCTCCAGCCGTACAAGGTCGCAACCTGGGATCAGATTCCCGATAGCCTGAAGGATCCGGAAGGCTACTGGTACGCCGACTATTACGGCGTGATGTCCTTTGAGGTGAATACACAGGTCGTGCAGAACGTACCGCAGGACTGGTCGGATCTGCTCAAGCCGGAGTACAAAGGCCAGATCGCCCTTGCCGGCGACCCGACCGGCTCAGGCCAGGCGATCAATGCCGTGTGGGCTGCCGCACTCGGCAACGGCGGTTCGCTCGATGATCCGACCCCGGGTCTGGAGTTCTTCAAGAAACTCAACGAAGCCGGCAACCTGTTGCCGGTTGTGGCCAAGCCGGCGACGATTGCCAAGGGCGAGACGCCGATCGCATTGCGCTGGGATTATAATGCGCTGGCCAATCGCGATCAGAACGCGGGGAACATTGATATCGCGGTGGTCATCCCGAAGACCGGCTCGCTGGCAGGTGTCTATGTGCAGGCGATCAGCGCCTATGCGCCACGCCCCAACGCGGCGCGGCTCTGGATGGAGTTTCTCTATTCAGATGAGGGGCAACTGATCTGGCTCAAGGGATATGCCACGCCGGCGCGCTTCGAGGCAATGAGAGCAGCGGGCCTGATTCCGCAGGATCTGCTCGACAAGCTGCCGAAGACCGAGGCGCCGGTTGCCTTCCCGACCGGAGTGCAGATCGATGCAGCGTTCGAAAAGATTAAGACCGGCTGGCCAACGATTGTCGGCACGACCGTGCAGTAGCGTTCGACCGATACGATCACACCAGGGTGGCGGCGGGGCATGTCAGCTGGCTGGAATGCTCCGTCGCCGTCGTTTCAGCGATGATGGTTCTCCCCAGTTAAAGGCAGAAGAAGGCGGAACGAGGATAAAGATGGCACTGCTGACCCGCGCTAAAACCGGCCAGCCATTCTCCGGGCGACGTGGCGTGTCGTGGCGGTGGCTTGGCGTTGTGCCATTCTTCGCGTTTGTTGCCGCTTTTCTGATCTGGCCGACGCTTTCGATCATCGGGCAGAGTTTTCTTGACCAGCAACGTAACCTGACGCTGCAGAATATCTTGCAGCTTGGCCAGCCATTTATCGTTGCTGCATATGTCTACAGCCTGCAGTTAAGTGCCGTCACGGCACTTGGTGGCGGATTGCTCGGCGGGTTGCTGGCCTATGCAGTCACAATCGGCGGGTTGCCGCGGCCGCTGCGATCGGCGGTGATGAGCTTCTCGGGGGTAGCCTCAAATTTCGCCGGTGTACCGCTGGCATTTGCATTCATCGCAACACTGGGGCAACTCGGCATTGTCACCCAGTGGTTGCGGTCGGTTGGCGTCAACCTGTACCCGGCCTTCAGTCTCTACAGTTTCTGGGGCTTGAGTATCGTCTATATCTACTTTCAGATCCCGCTCATGGTGTTGATCATGGCGCCGGCGCTGGAGGGCATGCGGCGCGAGTGGCGCGAAGCATCCGAGAGCCTGGGAGCAAGCACCCGCCAGTTCTGGCGCTATGTTGGCCTGCCGATCCTGCTGCCATCCATCCTGGGCACAATGGTGCTCCTGTTCGGTAATGCGTTCGGCGCTCACGCGACGGCATTTCAACTGACCGGTGGCGGTAGCCAGGGCAATGTCGTCACGATCTTGATCGGGGCGCAGATCAGCAGTGATGCGCTGTCCAACCCTGGTCTCGGTAATGCGCTGGCACTCGGGATGATCGTCATCATGGGTGTGACCATCGGCCTGTATACCTGGCTCCAGCGCCGATCCGCGCGCTGGTTGCGCTCGTAAGCTATGGGAAAACGATTCTGGCCCTGGCTGTGGTTCCTGCTCGGCGCGAGCTACTTTCTTGTGCCGTTGTACGCGACGTTCGATTTCTCGTTGCGCGCGCGGCGCGGTGAGTTGACCTTTGCCGCGTACGCCAATGTTCTGCGCGACATCAAATTCGTTGAGAGTTTCTCCTTCTCGCTTCAGACGGCACTGGCAACGATTGTGGTCAGTGCGCTGGTGATTGTGCCGACTGCCTACTGGGTGCAGCTGCGTCTGCCGCGTCTGCGGCCGGTCGTTGAGTTCTTCACGCTGCTGCCGTTTGTTGTGCCGGCTGTCGTGCTGGTCTTCAGTCTTGCGCGCACCTACAGTCGCACCCCGCTGACCGACAGCCGTGAGGGGTTGTGGGTGCTGCTCGTCGGGTCGTATGTTGTGCTGTCGTTTCCCTATATGTACCGTGCCGTAGACACCGGCCTGCGGTCAATCAACATTCACGATCTCACGGAGGCGGCGCAGAGCCTGGGGGCAGGCTGGCCCACCATTTTGATGCGCGTTATATTTCCGAATGTCTATGTGTCGCTGTTGAGCGGCGCATTCATTACCTTCGCCATTGTGATGGGCGAGTTTACGATTGCGGCATTGCTGGCCCAGCCGGCGTTCGGGCCATATATGAACCTGCTTGCCAGCAGCAAGGTGTATGAACCGTCGGCGCTGGCGATCATCAGTTTTGGGTTGACGTGGGCGGCAATCGCCGCGATCCAGTGGATCGGTCAGGGGACGCAGGCGCGCCTGGTGGGGCCACGCTGATTGAGTAACCGTATGGCATTTCTTGAGATTACCGGTGTTCGCAAGAGCTTTGGCGCCTCCGTGGCAGTCGAAAGCTTTCATCTTGCCGTTGCGCGGGGCGAGTTTGTGTCGTTCCTTGGCCCTTCCGGTTGCGGCAAAACGACGACGCTGCGCATGGTGGCGGGTTTCGAGAAACCGACCAGCGGACGGATCGTAATTGATGGCGTTGATGTTACGGATACACCGCCAAACCGGCGCAATGTCGGCATGGTGTTTCAGTCGTATGCGTTGTTCCCGAATATGACCGTAGCCGACAATATCGGGTTCGGCCTGAAGGTTGCGCGTCGCCCGGCAGGCGAGATTCAGGAGCGGGTCACGGAGCTGTTGCGTATTATTCACATGCCGGAGTATGGGCGCAGTTACCCGTATCAGCTCTCGGGCGGTCAGCAACAGCGTGTCGCGCTGGCGCGGGCGCTTGCCATCCAGCCCAAACTACTGCTGCTCGATGAGCCGCTTTCGGCGCTGGATGCCAAGATTCGCGCTTCGTTGCGCCAGGAGATCCGCGACATCCAGCGCCAGCTCGGTATCACGACAATCTATGTCACGCATGACCAGGAAGAGGCGATGGCGCTCTCCGACCGGATCGTGGTGATGAGCCGGGGGCGGATTGAGCAGGTCGGCACACCGTTCGAAGTGTACAATTTCCCCGCGACGCGCTTTGTTGCCTCGTTCGTGGGGACGCTCAATGTGCTGCAGGCAACTGTGGCCGATGCGGCAACTGGTCGCCTGTCTGTACAGGGGCAGGAGATCCGGGTGGCACGCCCGTTGCCCGAGCACGCGCCCGGCGCATCGGTTGGTGTCGCTATTCGTCCGGAGTTGATCAGCCTCGACGGCCAGGCCGGTCATGATGCCAATCGCCTCAGCGGCACCGTCGCAGACGTGACCTTTCTCGGCCCGATTGTACGTGTGCAGATGCACCTGTCCGGCGACGTGCTGCACATTGATATTTTCAACAATCCCCAGTTGCGCCCACCCCAACCGGGCGCGCCGATCACGGTGCGATTTGCGCCGGATGCGTGCCTGGTGCTCGATGATGCATAGGGCCGGGGCGGGCGTCGTTCCTGATGCAGGTGACCATGCAGATTGCTGGAAGGCATGCAGGCGCAACGAGTCCGCGCCGGTGTACCATCGCCACCTGTGGTATCATGCGCGCCATTGCAAGCGCAACGGATGACCGCACGCCAGTACACGGAGGGACACATGACCGCCATCGACGTCGCCGATCGGACACGGAGCGATCTGGCTCACCTGTTGCATCCGCTGTATCACCCCAGTGGCCACCAGGCGCCGAAGATCTGGGTGAAGGGGCGCGGCGCGATCGTGATCGATATTGAGGGTCACGAATATATTGACGGCCTGAGCGGCCTGTGGAACGTGAACGTTGGCCATGGCCGGCGCGAACTGGCGGCGGCGGCGGCGGAGCAGATGGAGACGCTGGCCTATTGTTCGTCGTACACTGGTTCGTCGAACCTGCCGGCGATTGAACTGGCCGAGCGGCTCAGCGAGTTGATGTACCCGTCGATCAATACCTTCTTCTTCACCAGCGGTGGCGCAGAATCGACCGAGACGTCGTTCAAGACGGCGCGCTACTACTGGAAACTGGCCGGTAAGCCGGACAAGGTCAAGTTCATCTCGCGCATGCGCGGCTATCATGGCGTAACCATGGCGGCGATGAGCGCAACCGGCCTGCCGATGTACTGGCCGATGTTTGAGCCGCGCGTTCCAGGTATTGTGCATATTGAGTCGCCGTACCCATATCGCTTTGTGAACCGGACGCCTGAGGTAAGCGATGGCGTGGCGGCGGCAAATCTGCTGGAGGACGCGATCCTGCGCGAGGGGCCGGAGACGGTGGCGGCGTTCATTGCCGAGCCGGTGCAGGGCGCCGGTGGGGTCATCCCGCCGCAGGACGACTATTTCGCCCGCATTCGCGAGATCTGTGACCGGTATGAGGTGCTGTTGATTGCCGACGAGGTGATCACCGGTTTTGGCCGTACGGGGCGCTGGTTTGCGCTCGAGCATTATGGCATCGAGCCGGACATTGTGCAGTTTGCGAAGGGTATCACCAGCGGGTATGTGCCGCTGGGTGGGATTGGCGTTTCCGACCGCATCCGCGAGGCGATCCACAGTGCGCCGCCGGATAAGCGCTATATGCATGCCTATACCTATTCAGGGCATCCGACTTGCTGCGCGGTGGCGCTCCGCAACCTGCAAATTATCGAGGAGGAAGGGCTTGTTGCGCGTGGGGCGGCGCTGGGCGAACGATTGTTGCAGGGGTTGCACACCCTGTATACACTCGACGGCGTGGGCGACGTGCGTGGCAAAGGAATGATGGCGGCGGTCGAACTGGTGGCTGACAAAGCGACGAAGCAGGCCTATCCGGTTGAGGCGAACGTCGGCGCGCGGGTGTATCAGGAAATGATGCAACGCGGCCTGTATACGCGAGTGCTGGGCGACATGATTCTGCTGGCACCGCCGCTGGTGACGACCGAAGAACAGGTGGACCGGATCGTCGCGATTATCGGCGAGTCGGTACAGGCGGTGGTCAGGGGCCAGGGGTCAGGGGTCAGGGGTTAGAGGCAATACCTTTCACATACGCCCGTCACCCCCCACTCCGGCCCTCCCCCGCCGGGGGAGGGAGTGCGGCTCCGCCCCCCAGCGGGGGAGATCGGGTGGGGGCTGTGCGGTGCATAACGCCTTATTTGAAAGGTATTGGGGTTAGAGGTCGGGGCAGAGGTCAGGGGTTCGATTCTTTGTTGCCGTGGATGACTGCCTTAACCCCTGACCTCACACATACCAGCGCCACCAGATTGTGGCATACGCCAGCAGATTGAGCATCAGCAACCCGATCACAAGTGTCGCTGCAGCAATGGCACGCCGGTGCAACGGCCAGAGTGCCGGCCAGCCGGCGGCCAGCAGCAGCGCCAGTGACGTAACGGCGGGAAACCCGTAGCGCGGGAATGGCGGCGGTTGCGCGATCAGCGCAGGCAGGATGCGGAGTGCGGCATTCCCCCATACCAGTGCTCCGATCGCCATCAGAGTAATCGCGGCCACAGCGCGTGGTTCGCGTACATTGCAGGACATGGTCAGCCGGGCACAACCCGCCAGCGCCAGCAGCAGACTGGCTGGAACAATGATTCGCCAGGTTGACCCTGGCAGGGCGACCTCTCCCCAGCCAAACGTGGCAAATGAGCGGTAGATCAGATCTGGTGCGACCTCGAACAGGATGATCGGTCCCGTGCGGCCGATATCGAGTAACGAGGTAACGATACGTGATGGTGAACGACGCACTATTGCGAATGACGCGCGCTCTACCGACGGCCTCACATAGGGCCATGACCGTTCTGCCGAAGCATTGCGAACAAGATTGGTGAAAGGGTTCCCTTCCCAGGTTCCGCCTGTGGCCATCTCATCGAGGCGTGGCGGTGTGGTGGCGGAAAATGATCCGCGCGCCAGAACCACGCCATCAACAAACAGTTCGAGGGGCGGCTCGCCGGGAACAAGTGGCGGTGCGGGAAGAAATAGTTGCAGCGAACTCAACCCGCGCGGCGCATCGAACGTCCAGGCGGCGAAACGTGGTGTTGTGGTGGCGTCAATGGGTGGGGCGATGAGTTGCACGTCGCTCGTGCCGTCGTTATACAGCACACCGGGGCCGGCAACGCTGGCGGGGCGCGATGCCCAGACCCATGCGCCAACTGTGACCGGGCCGCCTGCGAGCGACGGCAGATCGCCGGATGCCACAGGCGTTGCGAGCCCCGATGGTTCATAGGGTGAGAAGCCGGCGCTCAGATGTAATGCGGATTGCCCATGTACCGCTTCGGGGAGCATGATGCGTGCCGGGCCACTGGCAGTGACTGCCCCATAACGATACCACGCCGCCGGATCGCCCCAGGCGATCGCGCCTGCCGCGACGGCGATGAGTGTTGCCATTCCCCCGGCCACCAGGCGGCGCCAGCGCCAGCGACGCCTGAGGCCATGAGCGACCAGCAGCACGACCGGCGCGAGTGGCACTGCAACGAGCGTGACATTCTTCATTGCGGCGGCCAGCAACGCCGCCGCGATCACCCAGGTGGCGCGGCTGGCCGTGAGGCCGGATATGATGGCCCGCACTGCGCTCCAGAGGAAGAGTGAGAATGCGAAAACTGCGCCGACATCGTTGTTTACCGATGTCATAATGTCGGCAAATGGTGGAACGAGGGCAGCAACCAGCGGTACGCGCCAGCGGAGCGGATGCCCCGGCGACGTGATCGTTCGTGCGATCGCGCCAGTTACGGCAATGGTGGCGATGAAGAGCGCAAACGACACCCCCCGCGCGAGGTAGAGCTGTGTAACGATGTCGAGCCCGCGGGTGGCACGGAGCGGCAGGCTGACCAGCAGGTGATATGCTGGCGGATGTGACAGCGCGCGACCTTCACCGCCGATCACGGCAATGGCCGGGTCGATCGTCGTGGGATTCGGCCAGGAAGGGTGGAACGCCAGCAACCAGGCGTACTCAAAATGCGCCGGCTCATCGTAGTGTTGCCAGGGCGGTACGAGGAGAAGGAAGATCATTCCTTGCATGCAGGCGATGGCAAGGACCGCGCCGAGGCGTGCTCCGTCGCTTGCGAGGAGACAGGAGAGGGGCGCCAGAATCGGCATGAACCGTGGCCGGGCGCCTACGTATAATCCGATGGCAGTAGCGACACCGGCAGGGATCAGCCAGAGATCGGGCAGCAGCGCGATCGCCTCGACCGGCCATGCGGTTGCCGCGGCAGCCATCAGGGCAGTGATTGCAGCAGCCACCCACCGCGCGGCGCTATGTGTCAGGCGGGCGGTGGCGGCGAACGCCGCAATCGGCAAGAGGATCAGAATTGTGGCGCGTACCGCACCGAGGGTGGCGATTGAGCCAGCCGGGGCAGGTAATCCATCGGCCGGGAAGATTGCCGCCTGACTCAAGGCCGCGCCCAGGCGGCGCGTATCACCCGGCCTGGCCGGGCGAAACGTGCGGATGTTGAGCTGCAGATCGGGCGCGCCGGGACGCGGCGGAAGCATCAGCATATAACGCCGCCAGTCGCTGGCGATCGTGAATGGGTTGCTGGTCCACGATCCCAGCGCAAGGCGCGTCTCAGCAGGTGCCGCGCCCGACGGGCGGGGCGACGCCAGGCGCAGTTCCACGATCAGCGGGCGGCGCGTCAGACCGAACAGGCGCAGGGTGGCGTCGCGTTCTGACCAGCGGAACGACTCGCGTTCGTTCGACTCGGTGGCGCTGAACGCGACCAGGTAGCGCGCAGCCGCCGGATCGGCGGCGTTGAAGCGGAGGGTTGCCGGGGCGAAGGCAAAGCTGGCGGCGAGGGCCGCTACCATCAAACATGCCAGTGCCCATGCCCAGGCTGTGCGGTGCCGTGCAGTGACAATCGATGCAGGTTGCGCGCTTGCGTGTGGCGACCGGGTATCGATCACGAGAGTTGCCTCGCTCGACGTAACCGTTCACATTCGAGGTTAAGGGGGCCGTGAACGGCCTGGACATTATAGCAAAGTGCAACAACCTTGCATCCTGGTAGGGCGTGTGGCGAGCAGGAGCAGCATTGATGTCGGGATGCATGTCGAGCCGGAACAGGTTGCTACAATGCGCCCGATCGTGCCGGCGTGGGCTGGGCCGGCGCCCGGCAATGATCCTCGATTGCTCAAGCGATCACGCGCCGGCTGAACACACTCAACCGCGTCCCGACCGAATAGAAGCCGCCACCTGGCGATTCCGAACCTGTTCCGGGTCTATTGCCACATCCTTGTTGAAACGAGCTTCCAGCTCACTGAGTTCTGGTGGGCGCTGGCGACGAGGCGATCGCAGCATGCCTGACTGACGAACAAGATCGCGAATCGCATACACCCAACCAAACCAGCGCGAAGTCCGCAGATCAGTTCGCATCTCCGGCCTCCTCTAGCGATATCTGGAGCACAGGGTGACAGAACTGCTCCGAACGCGTGCTCGATGAAGTGCTCCACATTGAGGATAGCACGCGAGTCAATTGAAGCCGTCCCCCCGGCTACGTCGTGTCACCCGGTGGTGTGGGCCTCAGCGGCGGCGCACCGCTAGATCGGGAAGGCCGTTGAGTGGAAACCAGCGGTCACAATCGGCCCGACCTTGCTCTCGACGAGCAGCGGCGTCAGCTACAGCGGCTTGTTGGGCGGTACGGCTCGTGTGTTAAGCGTTTAAGGACCTGCTCGCCTGTTCACTCCGACTTCTGCTAGATGTACCTCGTCCAGAACAACCACACCTGCCGGGGATCGGTTGAACAGGAAGCGAATTTCGGACAGTCGGGACGGGTTGAAGCGCGGGTTTTGCGCAGCAAAATCGTTCAGGTGAAATTCAAAAGTTTGAAACATAGGCTCCGAGGCAGGCAGGACGCTCATCCAGGCCGCTTTGCCCAGATGAACCTGGATAGGCGGCTGGAGCAGAGAAAAATGACTGAGTGGCAGGCGGGCAGACTCCCCGGTGCGGTCCACCAGTTCCAGGGTCAGGTCGAGTGGGACAGGGTTGTCTGCTGGAAGGCGATCCCCTCTGAGTTGGGGTGTTTCATCCGCGGCGGCAAGGGCAAACGTCAGCGCAGATTGCGACGAAAGGGCGAGGCCGCCTTCGGGCAGGGTCAGGATGAATTGGGGCAGCCCCGGCGCAGAGGCGGTATCCCAGCCGAGATAGACTGCACTGTTGTGTGAATCGCCCCAGCGCAGGGGGACGACCTGCTCCCGCCACAGGGTCAGTCCATCGCCATGCAGGGAGACGCCAGGCAGGCTGGCGGTTTCGAGGTTAATATCTTCTTCAAAAGCGGCAAGGCGAATTGCGCTGGAATCCTCATACTGGCTCAGGTAAATCGTCTCCGGCAGCCAGGCGCGGGCGGTGCGCGGATCGCGGAACAGGGCGCGGTAGCCCGACTGGTCACGCAGGGCGGCTTCCATAAAAGCAGAGATGAAGACTTTCGCAGCCTGTTCTTGTTCCTCAGCAGGCAGTAGCGCGCCCAGGTTGAACAACTGGCGGGCGGGTCCGAGCATGTCGCGCCGCCCCCAGTTGCGGTTGAACTGTCCGTGATTGGCACCGTAGAGGTAGAGCGCGGTTTTGAACCAGGGTTTGCCGTCCAGGAATTGCAGGCGGTTGTATTGCCGCAATCCGCCAAAACTGACTACGTCCATATCGTGCGCGCCGTGCAGAACGAGGTAGTTGACATCGCTCAACGGAAGGGGACGCTCGCCGGGCAGGAATTGACCATCCACCGGGGCAAGGGCGGCGATAGCGCGGATGTTGAAGTGGTAATCGAAGCGCAGGGCAGCGTTTTCAGGGTGACAGGGCAGGCGGTTGAAGGCGGCGGCAATTGCCACCGCTTCGCCCCCGCGCGAGTGACCCATCAGCCCAATGCCATCGAGATTGACCCGTCCGTAGAATGGGTTGCCGGGGGTGACGCTCCAATCACGCCACTGCCGCAGGTGTTCCAGAATCAGCCAGGCGCGGGCGTCGTTTTCATCTTTCAGCTGGGCAAACATGCCGAAATCGGCAGCCAGCGAAAGGTTGAGGAAGTTTTCGTCTATCGAAGCGACGATGAACCCCCGGCTGGCGAGCAGTTCCGCCAGATAGTCGTAACCGTTTTCCGAAGAGTCTTCCATCGGATGATTGCCGTGCGCGATGAGAATGAGCGGGAACGCTCCTTCGCCATCGGGAAGCCAGACACGGGCATTGAGCGGCAGGGAGTCGGGACCAAAGCCCCACCAGGCGCGGCGGATGGCAGACCAGCCTTCGAGCAGTTGCGAGCCGTCCACCGGGGCGGTAAGCAAAGCGGCTTGCGCGCCGTATTCGGGGCGGTGGTCGCTGCCGCTGCCGTAGGTCAGCGTGCGGACCGGGTACTTGCCGGGCAGGGATGGGTCGGGCAGGGTCAATGGGATGACGTTTTGGGCGGAGAGGGCGGCGGCGTTGACGGGCGGCTGAATGGAGTAACCGTCATCGAGCAGGAACGCTCCGCCGCCGAGGAGCGCCGTCAGGCTGATGATGAGCATGACGATGGCTGTTCGGCGTTGGCGGGGGAGAAGACCCGGACGGAGCAGGCTGGCAAGCGCCGCGCCAAGCAATGAGACGGTCAGAATCAGCCCGACCAGCAGCGCCAGCAAGCCATACGCCAGGGGTAGCGTCAGGTAAGCCGAAGCCAGCAGGGGCAGCGCGCCCAACGTCACCCAACCATAACGCCGCGGAAGGCGGCGCAGCAGCCAGCCGAG
>JACAEQ010000102.1 GCA_013388755.1 Chloroflexota bacterium | reverse complement strand
AGGCGCATGAACGAACGCATGCGGTCATTGCGCGGAGCGTCAGCGACAGCTTGCAGCGAGCGAAGCGTGGCTGAAGCAATCTCGGCGTTTGATGCGGAGATTGCTTCGCTATCGCTCGCAATACCAAGGTATCTCTCAACCGTGTTGCGTGTGGGGCCGCACTATGATCCTGGAAGCATTTAGAACCAATACCTTTCAAATAAGGCGTTCTGCACCGCACAGCCCCCCACCCAACCTCCCCCCGCCGGGGGGAGGAGTCGGACTCCCTCCCCCCAGCGGGGGGCTATACATTACCCACAATTGGTGGGGAGTCAGGTTCCGCGGGCTAAACGCCACATGATCGTGAGATTATGCAGCCGTTGGAAGCCTTGCCAGAGCACCTTCACACCGGGGTCTCCATCACCGGTACGGGCGAGAAAGCCGCCGAGTTGACCAATCCAGCGCATGGCGTCGCGCAAACTCGGCGGTGTTCTCGGCAGGTGGGTGGTCTGCAGGTGAACCGCGGCCAACGCCTGCCACTCGTCCGTCTCCAGTGCGATACTGCACGGCTGTTCCGGCCGCACCCGTGCCTCATACGTGAGCTACAGCAACCGCCATGCGACGATGCTGTAGGTCGCCAGTGCTCGTTCCAATTGCGCACCGCTCGCCAATTGCAACTGCTCAAGCCAACAGCCGCTTTTCAACACGAAATGGTAGCGTTTCATCAACCAACGATAGCTGTACCACGCCACCATCGTTCACGCCGTCGCACCATCCGGCACGGCCATGGTCGTGAGCAAGAGCCAGCACAAGGGCGCGACCCCAGCCGGCGCATTGACTTCAGTCACTAACAGCGCCACGGCGGGCATCGCCCAGGGACGCTGTCTGTAATTCCCGTGCAGCCCACGTCTGCATATGATCCTCCCACGCATCGCACGTGTGTTTGCTCCTCCCCTATCCTACCATTTCTAGAAATGTGGGTGATGTATAGCCGCTGCGGAGAGGGGGAGCCGCGCAGCGGCGGGGGTGAGGTTTGCGGCATGTGCATAGGTAAATGGTATAACCCCCGTCAGGTTGACACATGGGGTAGGAAGACGCGCGATTTCACCTCTACCGGTACACCCCACGTGATAATGAGCGTCGGGCGTGCGGTGGCTATGAACTCGCCGGCTTCTGAGGCATGCAGATATTTGCTGCTGTGCATGCGTGTGTCGGCGGTATACAGGGCAAGATCAACCGGTGTTCCAGCTACGTATGCCTCGGCGACTGCCGCCGTTGCATCCCAGCTATACGCAACTCCCGGAAACAACGGCTCCCCTGGACGTCGTGGCGCGATCGTTACGCCACCAAGGTTTTGCCGCGCAAGCGGGCCATTGTTCCACGTTACCCCGGTCTCTGTCCAGCCGGGATCGACGGTGAACAACTGAACGAATGATGGTTGTGGCCGGTCGTCGGGATTGGCCGCGTTGAGGTCGCCCGACTGGCTCCAGTGGGTCATGGTCAGGCGCGCGCTGATAATGACCTTGCCGGCCGGGATCTGGTCGAGACCAAAGCGCAGGTAGGTGCGGGCGAAGCAGGGAAAATCAGTAATTGCCGCCTGGCTGGCGACCCAGACACTGGTGTCTTCGCCACGCGCGATCGGCGGATTGGAGCCAGGTTTGATCGGCGAGTCGGGGTTGCCCTCGTGCCCGCCGTTGCAGGCGCCATCGGCGCCAACGCCGGCATCGGCAACGATGCTCCCCGCCAGGCCACGACGTATGGTGGTCGTGCCCTCGGCGCGCGCCAGGCCAGCGTTGTAGGTGGGCGGGCCCAGCCACAGGCCGCCCCAGGTCGCCGGCCGGGCGCTTCCTACTCCCTCGGGCCAGGTTTGTACCGGTGCAATGCCGCTCTCGACCCGATCATCACGATCGAAGAGCTGAAGCCCCATGCCCAGCAACCGCCCGTGCGGCGGGCCGCCGAGGCCGAGTGTACTCCACGGAACACGGAAGGTGATCGCCCAGCCGTAATCCAGGCCGCACGCATTATCATTCGGCCCCGGATCGCAACTCCATTGCGCACCGGGAACGTGACGCCAGGCGCCGTTCCAGGCGTTGTTCCAGCCTGCGCCATTACCGCGCGCCTGGCGCTGGTACGGCCGGCTCGATTGCTCATTCTCAAGGCTCCATTTTGCCAGGAAGACGTAATCGTCGGTTGCGGGCGCGGTGCTGCGATCGCCATTAACATCGAGATACAGGGCAACGCCATCATGGTCGTAACTGGTCGGGTTGCTGCTCTGATCCGGCGCAAACTCATGCCACAGGTAGTAGTCAACGACACTGACGAACACCTGTAACTCGGCAGGCGTGTAGGCGACGCGTACGTCGGCATAGTTGCGCCCGGGCACGGGTGCAACCCCATTGGCGACATCGACACGGCCGAACCAGAAGATTGCGGACGTGTTCCAGTCGATCGTACCGCTGAAAAACGGTGCGTTGACGCGGCGCAACGGCCCGGTCGCTACCGGCGCCGGTGGCAGAAACGCGAGCAGGAACATGCAGACAAGCATCCAGAGTTGCATGGGGACCTCCACACAGCATGCTTCGACGCTCCATTGGCGCTCGATGCTATGGTAACAGGAGATGGCCGCTCACGGCATGACTCTCGTATCACACGATTCGTGCCGGGGCAGCATTCGCACCGCCTGTGCCACGCTGCCGCAGGCCACGGCGAAGCCCCAAAAACACGCCACCGCGTCATACCCGGTGGCATGCAGACAGACACCGATCGGGAGCGACGGCAAGCACACTTCGCTGCGCCGCCGCACAGCTCCGCAGGGTACGGTCATCCTGGACGATTGACTGCCACCTGGTAGAAGTTGTGCAACAGTTACAGAATTATCACCTTGCTCTCCAGCAGGTATAGAGTACCGTCATCTGGCCGTGCTACGGTATGCACGCGTCATAGAACGGTACAGGACCGCGCCAGCGGATAGCCTCCAGCGCGTGGTATATGCAGGGATGGAGCACTATGGCCCTGACGACACCGGCAACTTCTTCAAGGGTTATGACTGCCGCGCGCTGGCGTGAGCGCGGCTTCCTGGCTGTGATGGCCGTTGCGGCACTTGTGTTCAGTTCGGTGCCGCTTGTGGCCGGGTATCTGTTATCAAGCCCGGAACGGCAGTTTGTCGGCATTGTCTTCAACATGCAGGACCATGCCCAGTATTTTGCGTGGATGCGCGATCTCGCGCGCGCGCCGCTTGCGCCGAACCGCCTGACGTCAGAGCCGAACCCGCCTGCATTCTTCAACCTCCTCTGGTGGGCCGTCGGGCGTATCGGCGCATTGACCGGCCTGGATTATGCCGCGCTCTGGGCCGGGTTGCGCGTCGTCGCCGCTCTCAGTGTGCTGGCGGCCGGGCACTATTTTCTTAACCTTGCCGTCGCCGATGCCCGTCAACGGCGCCTGGCGTATGTTCTGTTCGTCTTTGGCGGCGGCCTGGGTGTTGTCTGGATCATGGCGAAGTATGCGCTGAATCTGGCGGAAGCGCCGTTCCCATTTACGATTTACACCTCTGAGCCGAACACCTTCTTCATTCTGATGGCGTTTCCGCACTTCGGCATGGCGCTGGCGTTCATTACGGCCATGATGGCGCTGCTGCTGCGCGCCGTGCAGACCGGGAAGTACATCTATGCCGTCGTTTGTGGCCTCCTCGGTGCCATGCTTGGCCTGCAGCATGCGTACGACCTGGCGACAATCTATGCCGTCATGGGAACGTTCGGCCTCCTTGTGTGGCTGCGCGACCGGCGATTTCCAGGGTTCCTGTTCCGTTGCGGCCTGATCGTCTTTGCGCTGTCGGCGCCGGCGGCCGCATACCTGTCGGCGCTCGTGCTGCTGGATCCGACCTGGGGCAGGAAGTTGAGCCAGTTCGATAATGCCGGCGCCTGGACACCGCCGCCCTGGCAATTGCCGATCTTACTCGGCATTCCATTTCTGCTGGCGCTGGCCGGGTTCCGCCGGCGTGCCCTGCACAGCCGTAATAATGCCGAGTTGCTGGTTGCTGTCTGGTTCGTGCTGCACTTCGTGCTGGCGTACCTGCCGGTCAAGTTTCAGATCCACCTGCTGCTCGGATGGCAGATGCCTATCGCCATTCTTGCCGCGGCGACGCTGACGGATCGCATTGCTCCCTGGTTGCGCCGGCATGCGCCACGGGTGCAGCATGCCGCCGTCGCCATGCTGCTTGCGCTGGCGGTTATCACGAATGTGTACCTGGTCGCCTGGCGCTACATCGAATTTCGTCGTCTGGAAGCGCCGTATTACCTGACACGCGGCGAGGCGGCGTCGCTCGCCTGGCTGGGTGCGCATACAACCGGCGAGGATGTCGTTCTGGCGGCGCTCGACTATGGGCAGCATGTGCCGGTGCGCTCCGATGCCCGCGCCTTCCTGGCACACTGGGCGGGGACGCTCGACTTTTACGCCAAGACGGCGATGGTTGCGGAAACGTTCGATCCGGTCACGTCGGATGCGCGCCGCCGCGACATACTGGAGGCGCATGGCGTGACGTATCTTGTGGTGCGCGAGCGCGACGGCGCGGCAGATGCGTTGCGTTCGGCGGTGGGAGCCTACCTTGTGCCGGTGTTTAGTGAGGACGACACGACGATCTTTCGCGTGGTTCGCGCCGGCCTGCCCAATGGATAGGAGCATGTCACGATGCGTCTGTTGAGTCGCCTGCGGATCGAAGTGCTTATCTTTCTCATCCTGCTGGCATGCTACGCCTACTTCCCGCCGCGCTGGGCCGACTGGAACCAGAACTCGCGGCTGAACCTGACGCTGGCGATCGTTGATGATCGATCATTCCAGATCGACCGGTTCGTTGCCAATACCGGCGACTATGCAAAATACAACGGGCATTACTACAGCGACAAGGCGCCGGGCACGTCATTCCTGGCCGTGCCGGTCTATGCCGCCATTCGACCTGTGCTGCACACATCGGCGGTACAGAACGCGATCGAACGGCTCAGTTCATCGGCGGCATTTGGCGAAACGCTGCGAGAAGATGGCAGCGGCCTGGTGCGCGAGAAGATCTATGTCGCCCTGGTGCTGATGATTGTGACGTTTGTTACGGTAGCCATACCCGCAGCCGCGCTTGGCGCGCTACTGTACCGCTTTCTGGAGATATTCGCCCTGAGCGCCGGCTGGCGCGCGGTTATTGCGCTGCTCTATGGCCTGGCGACGCCGGCGTTCCCTTACGCCGGCGCGTTTGTCGGGCACCAGCAGGTTGCCGTTCTGATGTTCGGCGCATGGTTCATCGCGTGGCTCATTGGCGAACGCCGCCTCACGCAGCGCTGGTCGGTGCTGGCCGGTTTGTTGCTCGGCTGGACGGTGATCACCGAGTACCCGGCGGCGCTGATTGTCGCGGCGATCGGGCTGTATCTGCTGGCCGTGCTGCCTGACCGGCGCTGGATCATTGGCGCTGCACTGGCCGGCATGCCGCCGCTGGCGCTTATGATGGCATACAACTTCGCTATTTTCGGCACCGTGATGCCGGTGGGTTACAAGTATTCCGAACTCTGGCAGGCCGAGCACCAGTCCGGTTTCATGAGCCTTGCCGGCCCGAATGGTGAGGCATTCTGGGGGATCACCTTCGGGGTGCATCGTGGCCTGTTCTTCCTGGCGCCCGTGTTGCTGGCCGGCATAGCGGGGTTCGTTGCGTGGTGGCGCCGGGGAACGTATCGCCGCGAGCTGGCGGTGTGCGCCTGGGCGGTCGGCAGCTTCCTGTTGTTCAATGGCTCGTCGGTGATGTGGTCGGGCGGGTTTGGCGTGGGGCCGCGTTACCTGGTGCCGATGCTGCCATTTGTTGCGGTCGGCCTGGGCGGGTTCATCGCGGTCTGGGGTGCGCGACCCTGGGCGCGGATGGCGCTGATCCTCGCCGGCGCCTGGTCGTTGTTCAACGTATGGGCCCAGACGATCGGCGGTCAGAGTTTTCCACAGTATCAGCCGAATCCGCTGCTGGACTACTCGCTGCCTGAGCTTGCCGCCGGTAACGTCGCGCGTAATCTCGGTATGGCGCTTGACCTTGGCGGATGGATGAGTCTGGCACCGCTGGCGCTGGTCGTGGCGGTCGGGCTGGCATTGCTCTTCTTCCTGACAAAACGAGCTCACCAGAAAGGCCTGAAGGTTGCCCCGGCAGGGTCGCCGGTTGCTGCGCCTTAGAGCCTCTCCGAAAACCAGATGGTCCATGTCATGGCGAGCGCGAGCGAAGCAATCTCCTATCGCGCCGCTCGATTGCGTCAGCCACGCTTCGCTCGCTGCAAGCTGTCGCTGGCACTCCTCGCAATGACCGCATGCCCATGGGTTTTCGGAGAGGCACTTAGAGCCTCTCTGAATAACGGACTGGATGTCATTGCGAGCGAAGCGAAGCAATCTCCGCCCGCGCCGCTTGAAGGAGCACACGACCCATGATGAAGCCCGAAGCACAGGATGCCTCTCGCCTGCGCGTCACAAGCGTAGCCGGCGCTCTCTACCGGGCCGCGTTGCTGGCGCTCTGCGTGGTGGCGGCGCTGCTGGCGACGATCAACCTGCCGTATGCGCCACGTACCTGGTTCGATGAGGGGTCGCATCTGCATGTGCCGAAAACGCTGGTGCAGTATGGCAAGTATGCCGACATCAGCGCGACGCCCGATGGCGGCGTCGAGTTTCGCTACCACGGGCCGACCATCGGGATCGGACCGACCATCATGGTGCCGGTTGCGGCAGTCTACCAGGTGGCCGGCGTGGGTTTGCTCCAGGCCAGGCTGGTGATTGTCGTATACCTGGTGCTGGCGCTGTTCGCCGGGTATGTACTGGCGCGTCGCCTGTATGGGCGATGGGTGGCCCTGCTGGCGCTGGCATTCTTGCTGGCGTCGCGCACCATCAACTACGAGGGGATCGTCGAGTATGGCCGGCAGGTACTCGGTGAGACGCCCGGTGTTGCTTTCGTGTTTCTCGGTCTGCTTGCCTGGCGCGCCGCGCTTGAGACAGCCGCGCAACCTGCAATGCGGCGGTCGCACGTCATGTGGAGCATGCTGGCGGGCCTCGGCTTCGGGCTGGCGCTGGTGACGAAGAATCAGTTTGTCTTGATCATTCCGCCGGCCCTGTTGCTCGCAGCCGCGCTCGACTGGCGATACTATCGCGCCGGGAGCTGGATGCTGCGCCTGGTCCCGCTGGTTGTCTCCGTGGCATGCTTTGGCATATGGACCCTGGCGCAGTTCGCATTGCTCGGGTCAGGGACGTTCTTCGAGAACATGCAGCAGACGCGCCAGGCGGCCGGGGGCGCGATTTTCGTCTTCAATATCCGCTCGACACTGCGTGCCGGCTATTACCTGTTGCGCCCCGACCTGTTCGGCGGGCTGGTCGTTCCGGCGCTGGCCTATACCCTGTGGCGGGCGCGCCAGCGGACGCCGCAGGCGCTGGTTGAGGCGCTGCTCGGCCTGTTGATTGGCCTGTGGCTGGCCTGGTTCGTCTTCGCCTCGCTCGGCTGGCCGCGATATGCATTTCCGGCAGTCGCCTTGAGCGCGCTGACGGTCGCGCGCCTGGTGGCTGACGCCATTGCCTGGCTGCGCCGGGTACTGCCCTCAGCCGCGGCTGTGGCTGCCGTCTACGCGGCAGCGATCATCATGGTGCCGCTTGCGCTGACCGCGCGAGTCGTCTTTACCCCCGACGACAGCGCGCAACGCTTCGCCGCCTATCTCAACGCCAGCGTGCCACCGGAGGCGATCATCGCAACGTGGGAGCCGGAACTCGGTGTGTTGACCGATCATCGCTACCTCTACCCGCCGCAGCCGGCACTTGACCGGGCGGTTCGACATCAGTGGCTGGGGGGCGACCCGGTTGTGTACGACTGGTATAGCAGCCGGCCTGAGTATGTTGTCATCGGCGGCTTCGGCGGCTATACCGGCGTGTACGACACGCCCGAACTGGCGCAGTCGTATGTGAAAGAGCAGCAGATTGGCGATTACACCCTCTACCGGCGCAAGCCGCAATAATGAGCGTCGTCGCTTACCTGCCTGCGCATTCGCGCTCCTGATCGGTGCACTGGTCGTCACGGCATGCGCCCTGCCGGCTTCGCCTGCCGTCTCGCAACGGCCTGCCCCGCACGCCACGCCACTGGTTGACGATGCCTTCCCGACGCCACGACTGGAGGGCATCGTCAGCGAGCGGCGTGAGGTGCGTTTCGCCGCGGGTGATGCTGAACTTGCCGGCGAACTCGACCTGCCGCGCGGCACGGGCCCGCACCCGCTGGTCGTGATTATTCACCATTCTGGCCCCGTCCCACGCGACTCCTACGGTTACCTGGCCGAGATTCTGGTACGTGCCGGTTATGCCGTTTTCCGCTTCGATAAGCGCGGCACAGGAGCGAGTGGCGGCACCTATGGATGCTGTGAAAGCGACGATGCCCTGGCGGCCTACCGTGCTGCCGTCGCCCAGCCGGGCATTGACAGCTGCACCGTCTTCATTGTGGCACAGAGCATCGGAACGCAGTATCTGGCTGAGCAGTATCAGGCATATGCCGCTGTGCGTTCGCCGCGCGGCGTGGCGCTGCTCTCCAGCCTGCTCCATGCCGACGCCATCCTGCGTATCGCCGCGCCCGTGATTGTTATTGTCGCCGATAGTGAAGCCGACCTCGAAGCCATCGGTCCGGCGGCGGTTGCGGCGCATAACGAGCGCTACGGGCGCGATGCCACACTGTATGTTGCCGAGGGCGCCGAGCATACCCTGTTCGACGTGCGCGATGGCCCGATGGACTGGAGCGACCCGGTGTGGGTCGAGCGATACCATCGTGGCGCGATGGCGGCGCTGGTGGCGCAACTCGATAGCTGGCGGGCATCGCCGGGCGCGTGCGCGCCGGAATAGAACTGCGCCACGGACTGGCGAGGGGAAAAGAACAAGATGAGTCAATTCTCATTCTTCTTCTACCGAAGAATCACCACGTTCCTGACACTGGCAATCATGGCGAGTGGCGCCGGGATGCTGGCCCTGCCGGAACCGGCCGTGACAGAAATGGCCCCGCGGCGGTCAGCGCGCGTCGTGCCGCGCGAGTACGCGCCAGTGACCTGGCGACGCCAGGATGCGAACGCGGAATGGGTTCAACTGGGTGGCAACCCGCAACGCACCGGCTACGTGGCAACCGAACTGGCGGACAGGTGGCAGTTCCTCTGGGTGTGGAACGGCCCGCCTCCCGGTAGCGACGGCGGCCCGGCGGCCAGCCACCTGAAACTGCCGCAGGGGGTGCAGCCGGTATTCGGCGACGGCAAGATGTATGTTGGCCATAGCGACGGCAGGGTGCGCGCGGTTCGCGCCGATACCGGCGTCGAGGTGTGGAACACGCGGGTTGGCGGCGAGGTGCTGAACACGGCTGCCTACGACGCGGCAACGGGCAGCGTGTTCGTTGCTTCGACGAATGGCAGGTTGTTTCGTTTGCGCGCCGGCGATGGCGCGATCACCGGCAGTTTCAATGCCGGCGCATCAATTGTCATGGCGCCGCTGCTGGTGGGAACGACGGTCTATATCGGCGCTACCAACGGCCGCATGTATGCGGTGAACACGTCAACGCTCAAGCAGCGCTGGGTGTATAACGCTGGCGCCGAATTGCGCGCCTCGGCGGCATACTCCAGCCAGTTCGGCGGGTTGATCATCTTCCCCGCCGAGGATGCCTTCGTGCATGCGGTGCAGGCAACGAATGGCCGGCGCCGCTGGCGCGTCGCTGTCAATACGTACCGCGACCCGAAACGTGGCAACAGGGCGTTCAACGACACGTTCCCGGTCGTTGCGGAAACAAACGGTGTGGTCATTATTCGTTCGTACTTTGACTGGGAGAAGACCTGGCAGCCGGCCGGCGGCGCGCCGGCAACCGTCGCGGAGCTCCGTAGCTTCCTGGCCGCCAATCCGGCGTACCAGTCGTTTCATGTGCTGAACCTCGCCGACGGCAGGCCGCGGTTCGTCGCGCCGGTGCTGGGCGGCGGCATCGGCAATGGCGGCGATTACTATTCCGTTCCACCGCAGGTGACCATCAGGCGCCTGCCGGACGGCGGCGAAATCGCCTACCTGTTCTGGCGCACACGCCAGTCGTGCGGCGAGTATTGCGATGGGCGCGAAGATACGACACTCGGCGAAATGGACCTGCGTACCGGCGCCGTGCGATTTGTCGAAGATCACAAGAACCAGGGGACGATGCGTTTCCCGACCGATGAACAGGGCGCGCTCTCGATGGCGGGTGACGTGCTGTTCCATGCACACTGGATGCTGATGGGCGCGATCCGGATCACCGATCGCTCGCCCGACCTCGGCGACACGTATGCCAATCCAATCCGCAGCCGCGAATTGACGCCGGTGCTGAACACGATTGAAAGCGGCGCCTGCCCGCAACGCGCCGCTGACGAACGCTTTTGCCCGAACGCCACAACCCCGGCGGAGGGCGAGGGGTTCATGCAGGATCCTGGCTTCTATATCTACCACTACGACCGGAACGTCTACGATCAATACTTCACGACCCCGGTTCGCAGTGTTGTTATTCATGATGGCGTGATCTACTGGCGCAGCGTTGACGGCGCGATTATCGCCCTCAGGGGGCGGTAGTCGCCACGCGCGGCGGCACGCGGATGCGGCGCCATGTGGCCGGCCTGGCGTTCATCGCCGCGCGCATGTCTCTCGTGCACCGGTTCACAACAGGGGTGTTATCGCCCCATTCATCGCCTATTCATCTTGCCGGCATATGGTAATAACCGTGCATTCGTGGTCGCCTATCGAACGTCGCCCGGAAACAGCCGCGCCAGATTCATTGTGCGAGGAGGTCCAAATATGCGTCGCGTCTCAGCGCTTCTCTGGGTCCTTGGTCTTGTTGTTGGTTCGCTCATGCTCATCCCGGGAACGGGCCAGGCGCCGGTCGCTCTGGCGAACGTGCCGAATGAGCAGCCCTGGAGCGTGGTTAATGGCACCTGCCAGCCAGCCTACCAGGGCGCGGTTTTTGCAAATGCGGTCATCGCTACCGGCGCGACCAACTACTGCGGTGGGAGTGGGACGAGCTTCGATACGGTCCAGATCTTCCCGCCCAACGTCCTGCGCGATGAGGCCAGCAACGATGTACCGTGCGAAGGCGGCCGGACGAGCGGCACCTGCTATCGCATGTGGTATGTCGGTGTTGACACGAATGCAGTTCGCCGCGTCGGGTATGCCGTCTCGCCCGATGGTGTCACCTGGACGCGCGTCCCCGGCACGCAGAGCGGCGGCAGCGTCTTCGCTGGCTCAGGCGTGAGTGGTCGCTTCGACGAGATTGGCGTCACGACCAATCATGTCATCAGGTACGACGGCCTGTACCGCATGTGGTACACCGGCGTCAGCAGCGACGGTAGCTGGGTGGGCTTCGGCTATGCCACCTCCAGCGATGGCATCAACTGGGATCGGCAGAATGGCGGCAACCCGGTGCTGACGCCGCGCACCACGCTCGATTTGTTCGACAATGGGCAGATTATCGGGCCGTTCGTGATTATTGATCAGGCGAGCCTGAGGGCGCCGTGCGAAGGCGGCCGGACGAGCGGCATTTGCTTCCGGATGTGGTACGAAGGCATTCGCGCCGGCAGTCCCGGTTCGTATTACGTCGGCTACGCCTTATCGCCCGATGGCACCACCTGGACGGTTGTGAACGGTCTCGAAGACCTTGATTCGGTGCTGGACGGCAGTGGCGGGGTCACCGATTTCGACAGCAACACGAATGGCCTGGTAGCCGTGATCAAGGATGGCGACATCTACCGGATGTGGTACCAGGCGAAGAATTTCGCCTCCCCCGACGAGTTCTCGATCGGGCACGTCACGTCAACCAACGGCAGCGTCTGGGTGCGACCGATTCCGAATGAGGCCGTCTTCCGGGGCAGTGATGATAGTATCACGGTCAACCTGCCCGGCACAAACGACAATGTCTGGGTCGTGCGCCTGCTCAAAGAGGACCTCAGGTATCGCATGTGGTATGCGACGAGCAGCACGACCGACAGCACCCGTTTCGGGCTCGTTGAGATGACCCAGGGAACAGCACTGCCGGGCACACCCACCGTCAGCCGCACCGGCAATACGTTTACGATCAATTTCACGACGAATCGCGCGATCCCGTCGGGTGGTAGCGTGCTGATCACGCTGCCGCCGAATGTGTCGCTCGCCGGGTTTGGTTCGCCGAGCCTGACGGGGTTTGGCACCGGAGCGACGCTTGTCCGCGATCCGGCTGCGGTCACCGACGCATTCAGCGGGTTCGCCGCTCGCGAGGCGCTGATCGTGCGCCTGCCCAATGGTGCGGCCACCGGCGCCAAGACGATCAGCTTCAACCTGGGCGCCGGGGTACCGTCTCCGGAAACCGTGCAGATCCAGACGTTCGACTCACACAAGGTGCTCGAGCGCGGTTCGGTGGATCT
The DNA here is from genome assembly GCA_013388755.1 of Chloroflexota bacterium. Lineage (GTDB taxonomy): Bacteria > Chloroflexota > Chloroflexia > Chloroflexales > Roseiflexaceae > JACAEQ01. Next base: position 3,059 of record JACAEQ010000102.1, on the reverse strand, counting down.
CCGCACCGACCTGGCGATTACCAAGACCAGCGCGCCGGCGACCCTGGTGCCCGGTACGCAGGTGACCTATACGATGACGGTGACGAATAATGGCCCGGCGGCGGCCAATGGCGCGACGGTTGTGGATAACTTCCCGGCGGCGGTTACGAACGTCACCTGGACGTGCAGCGGCGCGGCATGCAGCGCGGCGAGCGGCAGCGGCAATCTGAACCAGACCCTGGGGAACATGCCGTCTGGCGCGAGTGTGACCATTACCGCTGTCGGCACCATTCAGAGCGCTGCCACGGGTAACCTGTCCAACACGGCCACTGTTACGGCACCGGCGATCAATACGGATACCAACACCGGCAACAATAGCGCGACGGACACGCAACCGTTGCAGCCGCGCGCCGACCTTGCCATCAGCCGCTCAATCACGCTGCCGCTCACGGGCGGGTTCCCGGTGAGCTACACACTGACCGCGCAGAACAATGGCCCGAGCACGGCAACCGGCGCGCAGATCGTGGATACCGTGCCGGGCGCGATCACGATCACCGGCTGGACATGCACCGCGACGAGCGGATCGTCATGCGGCGCGGCCAGCGGTAACAGCCCGATCAACCAGACTGCGACCCTTGCGCCAGGTGGCAGCGTGACCTACACGGTCAACGGGAACGTTTCGTCTGGCGCAGTGGGGCAGCAAGTGACCCTGACGAGCATCATCACGCCGCCGGCAGGCGTCGAAGATCTGGTTCCGGCAAACAACCAGACCCAGCAGACCACAACGATCCAGCCGCCCGAAGCTGACCTTGCCATCAGCCGGACGAATCTTGCGTCGCCGATCGCGGCGGGCCGCTCGTTCAGCTATACGCTGGTCGCGCAGAATAATGGGCCAACCGCGGTCATTGGCGCGCGGGTCGTGGATACCGTGCCGGCGGTGGTGACGATCACCGGGTGGACATGCAGCGCGACGAGCGGATCGTCGTGTGGCGCAGCCAGCGGCATCGGCCCGGTCGACCAGGCCGCGACGATCGCGCCGGGCGGCAGCGTGACCTATACGGTGACCGGTGTGGTTGCATATGGTTCAGCGGTGCAGCAGGTGGCATTCGCGAGCAATATCACGCCGCCAACCGGTATCACCGATCCGGTCCTCGCCAACAACCAGGAGAACGCAACCGCACAGGTGAATTATGTGATCGCCATTCCGATTGTGGTACGCTAACATACAATCGTGTACGGCGCGGCGGATTGCCTGCCGCGCCACGATCGCCGGGCGCCAGAGCGGCATATCCGTTCTGGCGCCTCGGGTTCACGTGAACAGCGGTCATGGGCAGGTGACGCAGGAACACACGCGTACCTGCGTGCAACAACGAAGGCAAGAGACGATGCACATACGTTCCCGGATTGCCGGCGCGCTGCTGCTGGCGTTGATGTTGTGGGGAGGGGCAAGCGCCACGGCGGCTGAGCCACCCCGGGTGATGCAGACGAATCCGCCGCCCGTTGCCGATCCGTCAAACCGCCAGCCGTGGCTGCACACCCCCGGAACCTGTCCGCCTTCCGTCGAGGGAGCGGTGTTTGCCGTCGCCGGCCAGGGGTGCGGTGGCACGGGAACAAGCTTTGATACATCTGAGATCTTCCCGCCCATGGTGCTGCACGATACCGCCAGTGCAGCGTTGCCATGTGAAAATGGCCGCACCAGCGGCGCATGCTACCGTATGTGGTATGTCGGCGTTGATGGCAGCGGCACCCGCCGCATTGGCCACGCCCTTTCACCGGATGGTATCACCTGGACGCGCTACATCGGCACGGGGGCTGGCGGCAGCGTCTTCGGGCCGTCAGGCGTCGCTGGCGACTTCGATAGCACCGGTGTTTCAACCATGGTTGTGGTCCGTGATGGCGGTACGTTCCGCATGTGGTACAGCGGCTTCGGCAATACCGGGGCGATCGAGGGTATTGGCTACGCGACATCGCCGAATGGCATCACCTGGACGCGCGTGCCCGGAACTGCCGGCACGGCGGCGCCGAATCGCAATGCGGTGCTGGTTGAGCGCGGTGGCAGCGCCGATTTCGATCAGGAATATATTGTCGCGCCTACGGTCATTATTGATGAAGCCAGCCCGGCAACGCCATGCGAAAATGGCCGTACCAGCGGGCGCTGCTTCCGCATGTGGTACGAAGGTGTGAATAATGTCAGCGCCTATACGTTCAGTATTGGCCACGCGCTGTCGCCTGATGGCGTGAACTGGACGCGTGTGGCTGGAAATAGCGGCAGCGGGGCGGTGTTTGCGCGGGTAAACAACTTTGTTGATTTCGATGGCAATAGCGTCGGCGTACCGTCCGTCGTGAAGGATGGCGCGCTGTTCCGCATGTGGTACGAGGCGAAATCATATTCGACCCCGGCATTCAGCACCGGCTACGTCGTTTCAACCGATGGCGTCAACTGGACGCGGCCTGTGCCGAATGCGCCGGTTTACCAGGGAAGTGATGATCCCGGCACATTTTCTCCCGATGAAGTCTGGGCCGTTCGGGCATTGAAGCTCGGCAGCGGCTACCGGATGTACTACACGGTCAATACGCGCCCGGACGCGCAACGCTTCGGCCTGGCGCAGATGACGCCTGGCACTCCGCTTGGGACGCTGGCATTGAGCACAACGGGGAACACCTATACGCTGAACTTCACAACAGCGGCAGGTATTCCTGCCGGCGGCACGGTGCTGGTGACATTGCCGCCGGACATCCCCTTCACAGCGATGACGCCAGGCGGTATCGAAGGGTTCGGCACCGGTGCAACGCTGGTTGCCGATCCGGCAGCGGTCACGGATGCTGCCTCGGGTGGCGCGGCGCGCGCGGCGCTGCTGGTTCGCCTGCCGAATGGCGCCCCTGCCGGCCCGAAGATGGTACAGTTCAGTCTTGCCGGTTCGCCGCCTTCAACCGCGCCACTCCTGGTGCAAACCTTCGATCTGCGCGAAGTGCTGGAGTATGGCGAGACATTGATGAATGGCTCGCCGCCGACGAGTACGCCGGTGCCGCCGACGAGTACGCCGGTGCCGCCGACGAGTACGCCGGTGCCGCCGACGAGT
>JACAEQ010000082.1 GCA_013388755.1 Chloroflexota bacterium | reverse complement strand
GGGCCGGGGTGGGGGGCGAAGAGCTTATTTAAAAGGTATTGCGCTTAGAGCCTATCCGAACACCAGATGGTCACTGTCATGGCGAGCGCGAGCGACGCAATCTCCCATCTTCCGGGTCAGTGCGAGCGCGCGCGACGCACTCTCCGCTCGCGCCGGTCGATGGCTTCAGCCACGCTGCGCGCGCTGCAGGCCGTCGCTGGCGCTCCGCGCAATGACCGCAGGCCCATGGGTGTTCGGATAGGTACTTAATACACCGGTAGGTAGCGATCGAGCTCCCACTGGCTGATGAAACGGCTGTATTCTTCCCACTCCCGCGTACGCGCTTCAACGAAGCGTTCGAGAATGTGCGGCCCAAGGGCTTCGGTAACCACCTCATCACGCTGCAATTCCTCCAGTGCAACGCCGAGGGTCGCCGGGAGGACATCAAACTGGCGCGCACGCAGATCCACCTGAAACAGATCCTCCTCAACCGGTGGTGGCAGCGGCAGTTCACGGCGAATACCGTCGAGCCCGGCACACAGGATCACCGCCAGCGCCAGGTATGGATTGCACGAAGGATCGGGGCAGCGCAATTCCACACGCGCCGATTGTGGCCGCGCGGCACTGATTCGCGGCACGCGCACAAGTTGCGCCCGATTGGTACGCCCCCAGATCAGGTAGACGGGCGCCTCGAACCCCGGCACCAGCCGCTTATACGAATTGACCAGCGGCGCAAGCACTGCGATCATGCCGCGCGCATGCGCCAGCAACCCGGCCACGAAATGCCGCGCCAGTTTCGAAAGACCATAGCTATCATCGCCATTGAAGAACAGGTTCATCCCACTTTCAGCATCGGCCAGGCTGAGATGCATATGCAGACCGTTGCCATTGACCCCGCCAATCGGCTTCGGCATGAAGGTGGCATACAGGTTATGTTGCTGCGCAATCGCCTTGAGCGTTGCGCGCGTGGTCACCAGGTGATCGGCCGCGCGCAGGCCATGCGTATGCCGCAGGTCGATCTCATGCTGCCCGAGCGCACCTTCATGATGCGTTGCCTCGACGTCAATACCGAAGGCTGCAAGCGCGCGCACCATGCGGCGGCGAATATGGGTGGCGGCATCGGTTGTAGCATCGAAATATCCCGCCGCGTCATGCGGGATGAGCGCCGGGCGACCATCGTCGCCGGAGCGAAACAGAAAAAACTCGACCTCCGGGCCGACCAGGAAGGTCATCCCCATGCGCCGTGCAGCATCGAGCGCGCGGCGCAGCGCATAGCGTGGATCACCGGCGAATGATTTGCCGTCCGGCGTCCGGACATCACAGATCATGCGCGCGGTTGTAAACCCGGCGGCTGCGTCCCAGGGAATGACGGCAAAGGTATCAAGATCGGGCGCGAGATACATGTCGCTCTCGGCGACACGCGCAAACCCTTCGAGCGACGAGCCATCGAACCAGACGCCGTGATCGAGGCAATCGGGCAACTCCGATATAGGAATCGTCACATTTTTGACCATCCCGACAATATCGGTGTATTGCAGGCTGACGAACTCAACCTGCTGTTCAGCGGCTTGCTTAAGAATGGCATCAGGAGTCACAACCATACGAGCATCTACCACTACTGTTCAACGCCCCGTACCCGCTGGTACAGGATCTGATACCCGCCATCGCGCGCGCCATGGGCATACACGCGATACCGCAACGTGCCGGTCTCATCAAGCTGTACCAGGCCCGAGCGCGACACCTGGTCGCCAGGGCGGCTACGCACGGCGAAGGCCACCGAGCCACCGGCATGCAGCATCTCCAGCAGTACTTCACCCTGCTGCGCCTCGAGGATTGCAATCACCTGAAGCGTGGTCGCGCCGCCACCAATCGCCAGCGCATGCTCCTCGTTCCCCTCGGCTCCGAGAAACGTACGGGTAACGTTGCCCCCGTCAGGCTGTATGTCCGTCGAGACACGGTCGCCGGAGACCAGCATGCATGCCGAGGTGCAGACGAACAGCAGCAAACACAGGATCGCGCATGCGAACGAATGATACAACCGGCGCCTGTTCCGGCAACCCTGGCCGCCGCGCGCCATGGCAATCGCCCCGGCAAGCAGAAGTGCGCCATCATCCATACGACTCTGGTCGATCATTGCGATTGTAGGTCGCCTCCAGCGGCACCAGTTTCAGGCGTAGCGGCCGGCGCGCCTCGACCTGGAGATTACTCTCGCAATTGACGCACACAACGCGCGTTCCAGGCGTGACATACTCGTGAAGACCCAGTCGTTGCCCACAAACAGGGCACACTGCGAACTCGAGCGGCATCTTTCAGTTATCCTGCAAAAACAGCGAGTCAACAAACGTCTGCGCATCAAAGAGCGCCAGATCGGTCATCTTCTCACCGGTACCAACATAACGGATCGGGCGCTCAATGTCCTGGGCGATCGCGAAGGCGATGCCGCCTTTCGCGGTGCCATCGAGCTTGGTCACCGCCACATCGGTAACGTCAACCGCCTTCAAGAACGACTTGGCCTGGAGCACGCCATTCTGACCAGTCGTGGCATCAATCACCAGGAGCACCTCATGCGGGGCATCGGGGAAGCGACGCCGGATGATATTGCGCACCTTCTGCAATTCCTGCATCAGGTTGGTCTTGGCATGTAACCGTCCGGCCGTATCAATAATCAGCACATCAACATCCTGCTGCGCAGCCGCCTCAACCGCATCATAGACGACAGCGCCCGGATCAGCGCCCTGACCGCGCGTAATGACTGGCACACCAACACGTTCGGCCCAGGTTTCGAGTTGTTCCGTGGCCGCAGCGCGGAAGGTATCGCCTGCCGCCAGCAACACATGCCTGCCGTATTGCTGTTTCAACCGGTGAGCCAGCTTGGCGATCAACGTTGTTTTACCGGCGCCATTCACACCCACCACCAGAATAATGTACGGGCGCGCATTCACCGGCGGGCGGCCTGCCTGATCCTGAAGGACGCGTACCATCTCCGCCTGCAGCATCGCTCGCGCCTCGCGCGCCTGCTTCACACCATTGCGATTACAGCGATCCTTCGTACGATTGACCAGGTACATGGTCGTCTCGACACCGACATCGGCCTGGATAAGCAAGGCCTCCAGATCATCCCACAGATCGTCGGTAATCGGGTCGCTGGTGGCAAACAGGCCCGCGATCTGGCCGAAGAAACCCTGGCGCGCCTTTGCCGTCGCCTGGTCGATCTTCTGTTCTTCCTGGCGCGCTTCATCTTCGGTGCGCGGCGCATCCGCGCCGCGGCCAAACATTCGTTTGAAAAAACCCATGTGTTCCCCTCGGGCGCGCAACCACGCCGCCACATCTATTGACGGCTATTGTACCATGTCGTTTCACAGATAGGCGTGATGCGATCACTCGCTCGCGGCGCGCCACCTGGCCTGTTGCCGTCCGCAGTGCATATGACCGCGCACGGTATGAGGAGGTTCTCCGATGAAACACATGATCCTTGACACCGATATTGGCACCGATGTGGATGATTGCCTGGCACTGGCGCTGATCCTGGCGTCGCCCGAGCTACACCTGGAAGGCGTGACGTGCGTCTATGGCGACGTCGTGCTGCGCAGCCGGATGGTGCGAAAACTACTGAACCTGGCAGGTAAACCGGCCATTCCCGTCTTCGCGGGGGTCGCACAGCCGCTGCTTGGTCTGGTGCCGGTCTACTGGGAAGGTCACGAGGGAGCGGGCCTGCTCGATGCAGATGACGAGCACCTCGCCCCCGAGCCGGCTCATGCCGTTGACTACCTGGTGCATACCGTGATGGCCAGTCCCGGCCAGATCCACCTGGCGGCGATCGGCCCGCTGACCAACATCGCGCTGGCGCTGAAACGCGAACCGCGGATGGCACAGGCACTGGCCGGCCTGACGATCATGGGTGGTGCATGCCGTGGGTATGATGCACTTCATATCGGTTATGTCGAGCACAACATCCGCTGCGATCCCGAGGCAGCACAGATTGTCTTCGGTTCCGGCGTGCCGATCGCGCTGATCCCACTCGATGTCACCGTGCAGGTACGCATCCGCCCTGCGGATGTCGAACGGATTCGCGCCGCCGGCACACCGTTCCACGCTGCCGTGGCTGACCAGGTGGCGCTCTACCCGCCGTTTGGCACGCGAGGGTTCACCTACCTGCACGATCCACTCGCGGTAGCGACCCTGGTTGTACCAGACATGGTCACGTGGCGCGAGGTGCACGTTGACGTCGAGACCGGAGGCCGTCACACGGCGGGCATGACCCTGATGCGCGAACCAGCAGCAGCGGCACCAGCCAATGCGCGCGTCGCGCTCGGCGTAGATACGGCGCGGTTCGAGGAATGGTTCGTCGAACGGGTTGGGCGTTGAACGCTGAACGTTGCAGATGGAACGTGAGAAGGCTGGATGCGGCTGATCAGCCCGGATCTTCGCGCAGGATGTAGCCCACTCCGCGCACGGTATGGATCAGGCGTGGCTCGCCGCGGGCTTCGAGTTTCTGGCGCAGGTAGCGCACATAGACCTCGATGATGTTACTCTCGCCACCAAAGTCGTAGCCCCAGACGCGATCATAGATCACTTCACGCGTCATCACCTGTTGCGGATGGCGCATGAAGAGCTCGAGCAAGTCATACTCCTTGGCGGTAAGTTCCACGCGCCGGCTGCCAATCGTGACATCATGGGCAGCAGTGTCCATCACCAGTGGGCCGTAGCGTAAGACCGTCGTTGTCTCTTCGCGCTGGCGGCGGCGTAGTTGAACACGGATGCGCGCGAGCAATTCCTCAAAGGCGAATGGCTTGATCAGGTAGTCATCGGCGCCAGCTTCGAGACCGGCGACACGATCAGGAACGGCGTCGCGCGCCGTCAGCATAATAATCGGCACATCCGACACCGACCGCAACCGGCGCGCGACTTCCAGGCCATCAATGCCCGGCAGCATCAGGTCGAGCACGACCAGATCCGGCGGGCGCTCGCGTGCAGCAGCAAGGGCCTGGTGCCCATCGGCGGCTACCTCGACGCTGAAGCCTTCGAACATAAGGCCGCGCCGCAGGTAACCGGCGATCTCTGCCTCATCTTCAACGACCAGAATGTGATCCATGGTGTATCATGGTGAGTCGTCAGGCGCTGGCGTATTGTAGCAGCGCAGCACCGGCAATGCAAGCATACCAGGTTGGTAACCAGAGGGCCGGGCCATTCATCTTATGGCACGCTCTACTCGCCCGACGCAGGCCACCAGCCCGAGGAGCACCGCTATGGATCATCAACCCGAGCCGGATCAGCATGGCAGCCGGTGGAGCCACAAAAGCCTCCATAGCCTGTTGAGCGCCTGGAGCGCGTTCAGCGTGCTCAGCATCAATAGTATCGGTAGCATCGGCAGCATCGGTAGTGCCGGCAGTATTCTCAGTATCGGCAGTGCCGGCAGTATCCTCAGCATCGGCAGTGCTGGCGGTATCCTCAGCATCGGCAGACGCTCGTTCGTGCCATCACGTCGCGGGGAACGCACTGATGAGACCGAACGGCGCTGAACTGAGTGGCCAGGTTGCAATTGTCACCGGCGCGTCGCGTGGTATCGGGCGAGCGATCGCGCTGGCAATTGCAGCGCGTGGCGGCAAGGTGCTTGTGAACTACCAGCACAACGCCACCGCCGCAACAGCAGTCGTTGCCGCTATTGAAGCAGCCGGCGGCGAGGCGCTGGCGCATGCCGCCGATGTCGCCGACGAAGCGGCCGTTGCGGCAATGACCGGCGCATGCCTGGAGCGCTGGGGCCGGCTCGACATGCTGGTGAATAACGCCGGAATGACCGACGATGCACCATTTGTTCGCCTGGGCGCTGGCCAGTGGCACACTGTGATCAATACCAACCTGACTGGCGCGTTCTTCTGTAGCCGGGCAGCGCTGGCGCCCATGCGGGCGCAAGGCTACGGGCGGATCGTCATGATTGGCTCGCTTGCCGGGTTGGCAGGCAATGTCGGCCAGGCAAACTATGCCGCCGCCAAGGCAGGGCTGGTCGGCCTGGCGCGTTCCCTGGCGCGCGAGACGGCGCGCGACGGCATTACCGTGAACGTGGTCGCGCCCGGCTACATCGAGACCGACTTGCTGGCGTCGCTACCGGCCGCGCGCCGCGACTGGGCGCTCGATGCCATTGCCATGGGTCGTTTTGGTACAGCAGAGGAAGTTGCTGCGGCCGTGGTGTTTCTGTTGACGCCCGCAGCGTCATATATCACCGGGCAGGTACTGGCAATTGACGGAGGATGGGTCATGCCATGACCTGTGCGCGCCTTTGCGCCTACAGAAGGTAAGAAATCGTAAACAAGCTGTCATGCACATCGCCGGACCATCGCAGTATGCTCTGTGCAAGCAATCGCCAGCATCACTCACGATGCCGCTGCAAAGGGCAACCACAGCATGGCAGTTACCCTTCGAGCCCTGCGCCGCAGCCGCGGCCTTACCCTGATCGACGTGGCGCGCCTCAGTGGCGTGCCGGCTCGCACCCTTGGCGCCATTGAACTCGGCGCCCTGCACCTTGACAGCGCCACCCGCGTGCAACTCGCCTGCGTCTTTGCCGTCGCACCCGGCGCCCTGTACCCTGCGCCAGCAATGGCAATGCCCCGGGCAGGCGTCGCCTCCGGTCTGCACCGTGTGGCGTTGCCATTCGCCACTGCGCTTGCGACGACTGCGCTGGCTGCCGCTCTGTTGCCATGGCCAGCGAATGTCACATCGCAAGCACCGATCACCCGGGAAGCCATTGCCGCCGTGCCCGTGGCGCTGGCCGAGGCAGTACGCGAGCCTGCACTGCGCCTGGCGGATAACCTCGTGCACGTCGAGGCGATCACATCGGTGCTGCTCCGGACCGCATCGTCGTTCCCGGCATCACTGGCCGGTAGAGAGGCAGGGTCGCCGGCGCCGGTATCGGTCGTTGAAGCCAAAGATGGCGCATCGGCCATGCCGCGTGGATGCCCGGTCATCGCCGGTATCGGGCAGGTGGTCGTGACTCAGGGATATGCAGAAGGCAGCCATGCCCCGGCATCCATCTGGGGCGCGCTCGATTTTGGTATTGATGCCGATGGTGATGGGTATGCCGAGCCCGGCGCCACCCGCGGCGCCATGGTCATTGCCACCCATGCCGGTATCGCGCGTGTCTATCCGGGGAGCTGGCCGGGAGGTCATTTTGTACGCATCGAAAACCATGACGCTGGCTGGAACACCGCATACGGCCACCTTGACACCTTCACCGTCAACGATGGGCAGGAAGTGCAACGCGGAACGGTGATCGGCACCGTCGGCAGCACCGGCTATGCCACCGGCCCCCATCTGCACTATGAGATCTGGCACCAGGGGGTCAATGTCGATCCGGGGCCGTATGTGGCATGCGACTAAGTACCTATTCGACAACCCATGGGCATGCGGTCATTGCGCGGAGCGCCAGCGACCGCGTGCAGCGAGCGCAGCGTGGCTGACGCCATCGAGCGGCGCGAGCGGAGAGTGCGTCGCTTCGCTCGCACTGACCCGGAAGATGGGAGATTGCGTCGCGCGCGCTCGCCATGACAGTGACCATCTGGTGTTCGGATAGGCTCTAATGCGGGCGACTGAAACAGAACCATGAACGCCGATCTTCTGCCGGGCCAGTCCTATCCCCTCGGCGCAACCGTACGCGCCGACGGGGTCAATTTCTGTGTGTTCTCGCGCAACGCCACGGCGGTCGAACTGCTGCTCTTCGACCAGCACGACGCGCCAGCGCCAGCGCGCACCATCAGGCTTGACCCGGTTCGCAACCGGACGTTTTATTACTGGCACATCTTCGTGCGCGGCATCAGAGCCGGCCAGCTCTACGGCTATCGCGTCGATGGGCCGTTTGCACCACACGAAGGTCTGCGCTTCGATTCATCAAAGGTGCTGATCGATCCATACGCACGGGCGGTGATGTACGAACACAACTATAGCCGGCAGGCTGCCTGCGGCCCCGGCGCGACTGTCGCATCAGCCATGAAGAGTGTGGTGGTTGATCCGCGAAACTACGACTGGGAAGGCGACACACCCCTCCGGCAGCCGTCTGGCGCACCAGTGATCTATGAATTGCACGTTGGCGGATTTACGCGCCACCCTTCATCGGGCCTGGGAGATGAATGGCGTGGCACGTATGCCGGGTTGATCGACAAGATCCCCTACCTCACATCACTCGGCGTGACAGCCGTCGAATTACTACCGGTGCAGCAGTTCGATCCGCAGGATGCTCCTGCGGGCCTGGTCAATTACTGGGGGTATAGCCCGGTCGCCTTCTTCGCGCCGCACCGTGGCTACAGTGCCCGGCGCGACCCGCTCGGCCCGGTGGACGAGTTTCGCGACATGGTCAAGGCGTTGCATCGCGCCGGCATTGAAGTGATCCTTGATGTGGTGTTCAACCATACCGCCGAGGGAGATCATACCGGCCCGACGTTGTCGTTCCGTGGATTTGAGAACCGCGCCTACTACATCCTCGACCCACGCGATCGCTCGCGCTATGCCAACTTCAGCGGCACCGGCAACACCATCCAGGGCAACCATTCGATCGTCCGCCGCATGATCATGGACTGCCTGCACTCCTGGGTGCAGGTGATGCACGTGGACGGATTCCGTTTTGACCTGGCCTCGGTCCTCGCGCGTGACGGCACGCAACCGCTGGCCGACCCGCCCATCCTCTGGGAAATCGAGTCTGATCCAATCCTGGCAGGCACGCGGATCATTGCCGAGGCGTGGGATGCCGCCGGACTCTACCAGGTCGGATCGTTCGTCGGTCACCGCTGGGCGGAATGGAACAGTGTATTTCGCGATGACGTCCGGCGCTTCATCAAGAGCGATCCGGCAACCGTGCGCGCGCTCGCGGCACGCATCACCGGCAGCCGCGACATCTACCGCCAGCCCGACCACCGGCCCGACCGTGCAATCAATTTTGTCACCTGCCACGACGGCTTTACGCTCAATGACCTGGTATCGTACAACCAGAAGCACAATGAAGCCAACGGCGAGCAGAATCGTGATGGGCTGGACACGAACGATAGCTGGAACTGCGGCCATGAAGGCCCGACGGATGACCCCGGCACGCTGGCGTTGCGCGCGCGCCAGGTGCGTAACCTGCTGACCGTGCTGTTGATCTCGCAAGGGGTGCCGATGCTGCTTATGGGCGATGAAGTGCGCCGGACGCAGCAGGGCAACAATAACGCCTACTGCCAGGATAACGATATCAGCTGGTTCGACTGGACCAGTGTCTCACGCCACGCGGACCTGTTACGCTTTGTATGCGGACTGCTGGCGTTACGGCGTGACCACACGCTCTTCGCCGACACGCGCTACTGGGGCGAACCGGGCGCGGCGCGGATCACCTGGCATGGCGTACGATTGCATCAACCAGACTGGAGCGACGAATCGCACAGCCTGGCCTTCGAACTGCATGGGCACCATGCCGCCGAACACCTGTATGTGGCGCTCAATGCCTACTGGGAAGCGCTGCGCTTTGAGTTACCACCGCTGGCCGGACGCACCTGGCGCCGTGTGATTGACACCGCCCGTCCCACACCGGACGACATGACCGCACCGAAAGATGCTCCCGAGTGCGAAACCCCATATGAGGTCGGCCCTCGCTCCGCAATCGTCCTGGTCGCGCGGTGATCTACCCGCCGCGCACCGCATCCGTGCGGCACGGATTGTCGTATAATGGAGCATTCTCAGTGTCGCATGAGGACAGGAGCAGACGATGACCACGCCGTCACCAGGAATTGCCTATACGATCACCATTCGCTGCCAGATCGAAAATCGACCCGGCATGCTTGGCTCGATTGCGACTGCAATTGGCGACAGTGGCGGTGATATCGGCGCCATTGATATTGTGCGCGTTGACCGCAACCATATCACGCGCGACATCACGGTGCGTGTTCAGGATGAATTGCATGGCGACCGGATCGTGCGGCGGATCAGCGTGCTGCCCGGCGTCACCGTCACCAATGTCAGCGACCGGGTGTTCCTGATGCATCAGGGCGGGAAACTGACCGTTCATGGCCGCGTGCAGGTGAAAAACCGCGACGATCTGTCGTTGATCTACACCCCCGGTGTAGCGCGTGTCTGCCGGGCAATCGCGCGTGATGAAGAGAACGCCTTCTCACTGACGATCAAGAAGAACAGCCTCGCGGTGGTCAGTGACGGCAGCGCCGTTCTCGGGCTTGGCAACCTGGGCGCAGCGGCCGCCATACCGGTGATGGAAGGCAAGGCGGTACTGTTCAAAGAACTGGCTGATATTGACGCCTTTCCAATCTGTCTGAAAAGCCAGGACCCGGACGTCATCGTAGCAACCGTGGAGCAGATCGCGCCAGTCTTTGGTGCGATCAACCTCGAAGATATCGCCGCCCCGAAGTGTTTTGCGATCGAGGAACAACTGGTCGAACAGCTCGACATTCCGGTGATGCACGATGATCAGCATGGCACGGCCGTGGTTGTGCTGGCAGGGCTGCGCAATGCGGCGACGCTGGTAGGCAAACGGCTCGACCAGATGCGCGTGGTCGTCAGTGGTGCCGGGGTGGCCGGTACGGCCATCATTTTCAACCTGCTCAACGCCGGCATTGCCGAAATCACGGCCGTTGACCGTAACGGCATTCTGAATGCCACCGAGGACCAGGATCTCACTCCGATCCAACGCCAGATCGCCGAGCGCACCAACCGCGAGGGGCGACGCGGTTCCCTGGCCGATGCGCTCGTCGGCGCCGATGTGTTTATCGGCGTCTCGACGGGGAACATTCTGACGCCGGACATGGTGCGCGCCATGGCCCGGGATGCCATCGTCTTCGCGCTGGCCAACCCGGTTCCCGAAGGTGACCCGGAGATGCTGGCGCAGCATGCGCGTGTCGTTGCAACCGGTCGCTCCGATTCCCCGAATCAGATCAACAACGCGTTGAGTTTTCCCGGTATCTTCCGCGGCGCACTGGATGTGCGCGCAGCACGTATCACACAGCGCATGCGCCTGGCAGCCGCCGAGGGACTGGCGGGAGTGATTGGCAAGGACGAATTGACGGAGGAATACATTGTTCCCAGTGTGTTCAACCGTGACATCGTGCCGGCGATCGCGGCGGCGGTCGCGCGCGCGGCGCGCGCCGAGGGTGTGGCACGCGCCGAGATCGGCGGGTAGCGGGGCATCACGCACCATCTATGAAGCCACACCGCCATCCTGGATCGAGCCGTGAGCGAGTTGCCCTCCTGCGCGCCGCGCGCCGGCGGCGGTCCTCGCCGCAGCGATACCTGATCCCCGGCGCCATACTCATTGCCCTGGCGGTCATCGCGATTGCCAGGATCATGTCGCCCGGAGCAGCATCGCCGTTCCCTGGCGCACCCACCGCCGCAGTACGCCAGGCAACGCCGGCCGGCGTTCCGCTCACGCCAGAACTCGCCCTCCTGCCAACCGTTGCGCCGGCAACTGCGCCTGCATCCGTCGCTGGGTCACTGGCTGCCGTGCCGACGGCCGTTCCCGGCAGCGTGACGCGCATGCCAATTCTCATGTATCACTATGTTCGTGAGGTTGATGGCGGCACCGATCCGCTCGGTTATGGCCTGTCGGTCACGCCGGCAAACTTCGCTGCACAGCTCGACGCGCTTGCACGACTCGGATATGCGCCGGTGCGCATGGACCAGGCACTGGCATGCCTGCAGGGCGTCCCGGGTTGCCCGCGACGTCCCGTGGCACTCACTTTCGACGATGGGTACGCCGATGCCGCCAGCGTCGTGCTGCCGTTGCTCCGTGAGCGCGGGTTCGTGGCCACGTTCTATGTCGTTGCCGATTTCATCGGGCAACCCGGTTATCTGACGGTGGACGAGGTGCGTATGCTGGCAGCCTCCGGCATGGAGATCGGCGCGCACAGCGTGACCCACCTCGACCTGACCACCCTCGACGAAGCGACGGCACGCTACGAAATTGCCGAATCGCGCCAGCGGATCGCCGCATTGACGGAGCAGCCGGTGACCAGTTTCTGTTACCCTGCCGGGCGCTTCAACGCCGCGGTGCGCGCCCTGGTCCAGGAGGCCGGTTTCAGCACCGCGGTAACGACCATCCAGAATGCGGATTTTGCTGATCTGCTGGCGCTACCGCGATTGCGGATCGACGGCGCGACCGACCTGGCCGGGTTCGAGTGGCTGGTGCATTCACTCGAACAATGACCGTGCTGTTTGACACGCAGCGTATTTCAGTCTACTCTACACTACGGTGCTCACCCGACCTTCACTGACCATGCGTCGCTTCCTCGACACGGCTGCGTTTGTCGCCGCCAACATCCTGGTCATGATTCTGCTGCACGGCAACTCGCGCCAGTTCTGGCCGAAGGTGCCGTATCTCAGCCTGCGTGACGAAAGTGTCGGCGAGCACACCCGCCTCCTGTTCAACACACTGGTGGTGGTCACGGCCGTCCAGGCGGCGCTCGGGCGATTGCCGCGCGCGGTCTGGTTGCCGCGGGCCCTGACCCTCGGCGTGATCCCTGCCACACTGCCGGCATTGATCTGGCTCGGCCAGCATGGCCTGCGGCTGAAGGGCACAACAGCCGAGCACTATAACCTGGCGCTCGTGCCGCTCCTGCCGATTGCCGCCGCGTTCGTTGAGCACCGCCTGGCAGTTGCCCTGGGTAGCGCCGAAGAGACCTCACCCGCGCCGGACGCGCTATAGGACGCCAATGGATCCTGCAGGTAAAACGGTGATCGTGACCGGGGCATCAAGCGGGATTGGCGCTGCAACCGCGCGTGCCCTGGTGCAGGCAGGTGCACATGTCGTGCTTGCGGCGCGCGACGCTGCCCGGCTGGATGACCTCTCGCGCCAGTTGATGGGTCGCACACTCGTGGTGCCGACCGATATCGCCAATCCGACCGCGGCGGCGGCGCTGGTTGCGCGCACCGTCGCCGTGTATGGCAGTGTTGATATCGTGGTGAACAATGCCGGTATCGGGCTGGCCGCGCCAGTGGCACAGATGCGCGCTGCTGACCTGCGCATGGCGCTGGACGTCAATTTCCTCGGGCCGCTCTACCTGACACAGGCAGCGCTGCCATATATGCGCCGCGCCGGTCGTGGCCAGTTGATCTTCGTCTCATCGGTGGTGGGGTTGCGGGCGCTACCCTACGCCGGCGGGTATGCCGCGACCAAAGCCGCGCTCGACCGCCTGACGGAAGCTCTCCGTACCGAATTGCGCGGCAGTGGCATCGTGGTCACGCTGGTTCGCCCCGGAACAACGCGCACCGGGTTCAATACGCGCCGCCTGGGTGCGGGCCGTGAACGGCGGCGCATCCACCCGCGCGGCGTGGCATCGGAGCGTGTGGCGGCCACCATCGTTAATGCCGCCCGTCAAGAGTCGCGTGTCGCGTATGTCACCTGGGCCGATCGCCTGACCGTGCTGGCGGCACTCCTGCTCCCCGGCCTGGCAGATCGCTTGCTGGCAAGTACGTTCGCCTGGGAAGAAGAGGAGACGAGCGGTGTCCGTGCTACGAATCCTGAGCGCTGAAGATGTGCGCCGTGCAGTGACGATGCCGATGGCGATAGATACCGTTGCCGATGCATTTGTGCAGCTTTCTGCCGGTCAGGCAACGGTTCCGCTCCGCGCTCACCTGCAGCAGAGCGCCCACGAATCGCACACGTTCGTCATGCCGGCTGTGCTGGAGGCAAGTGGTGGCCTGGGGTTGAAAGTCGTATCGGTGTTCCCCCATAACGCCGCGCGTCACGGGCTACCGGCGATTCACGCGCTGGTCATCCTGCTTGATGCAGCCACCGGGCAACCAGCGGCTGCGCTCGACGGCACATTGCTGACAGCGTTGCGCACTGGCGCAGCATCGGGCGCCGCGACACGCGCCCTTGCGCGCGCGGACTCGCGTGTACTGGCGATCATTGGCGCGGGCGCGCAGGCACCGCATCAGGTCGAAGCCGTCTGCGCCGTGCGCCCGATCGAGCGCGTCCTGATCGTCAACCGTGGCCGTGAGCGCGCCGAGCGCCTGGCGGCGCTGCTACACGCGCGCGGCATGGCGCCCGCCGTCGAGATTGTCGCCTCCGCCACCGAAGCGCTTGCCCGGGCCGACATTGTGTGCTGTGCGACATCCTCGCCGGTACCGGTGTTCGCCGATGCGGACGTGCGCCCTGGAACACATATCAATGGCGTCGGTTCATTCACCCCGCGCATGGTCGAGGTACCGCCCGAAACCGTCGGGCGGGCGCATGTCGTGGTTGACCAGCAGGCCGCAGCCTGGGCCGAGGCCGGCGATCTACAGTATGCCCGTGACCTGGGGCTGCTTGACGAAGCGCGCACGGTTGAACTCGGGGCAGTCATTTCCGGCATGGCGCCCGGGCGCGCCGGCGACAATCAGATCACATTCTTCAAGTCGGTCGGCAATGCCGTCCAGGATGTTTCCGTGGCACAACTGGCGCTGCGTCAGGCGGAACGACTCGGCCTGGGGGTTGAAGTCACGCTATAGCACCAATACCTTTCAAATAAGGCGTTCTGCACCGCACCGCCCCCCACCCGATCTCCCCCCGCCGGGGGAGGAATCGGACTCCCTTCCCCGGCGGGGGAGGGCCGGGGTGGGGGTGACGGGCGTATGTGAAAGGTACTGGCTGTAGCACCGGCCGGCGCAACTATGATAAGGACCACAGCACGTGGAACCACTATCAGCCGAGGGATTGGACCGGCTCGACATCATTGCCCGGGTGCGGATGGCGCTCGCCGGTATGATGGATATTGAGCGCTATGCATGGGACGCGCGCGGCATTCTGACCTTGCGCGGCCGGCTCCACGGACCTGCGGACAGGCTCTACCCCTCAATCCGCGCCGGCATGGAGGCGCTCGGGTTTACCCCCTTTTTGCGCAAGTCGGGTACTGATGACGAGATTATGGCATTGCCGGTCGTCGTGACATCACCGGCGCCGCGCGTCTGGTTGCCGGTATTCCTGTTCGTCGCCACTATTCTGTCAACGCTGATGGTCGGCGCGCTCTATGAGAACGTTGATGTGTTCAGCAACCCGCTGGGGATCGTGGCAGGCATCCCGTTTGCCGGAACGATCATGGGGATCCTGTTCGTGCACGAGATGGGCCACTACATCGTCGGGCGATTACGTCGCGCCCCTGTCAGCCTGCCCTATTTCATACCCGTGCCGCCCATCCCGATTCCGGGGCTGGGTGTGATTACGTTCACCGGGACGCTCGGCGCAGTCATTGTGCAGCGCGAACCGATGCTTGACCGCAGGACAATCCTGGAAATTGGCATTGCCGGGCCACTGGCCGGCCTGGCGGTGGCGATCCCGCTTCTCTTCTACGGCCTCGCAACCTCGCCCGTCGGGCCACCCCCCGCGACCGGCTATGTGCAGGAGGGGAACTCGTTACTCTATGCTGCAGCGAAGTACCTGGTGTTCGGCCGGATGCTCCCCGGCGGCGGGCTCGATGTCCAGTTGAACGCTGTCGCCTGGGGAGCATGGATTGGCCTGCTGGTGACGATGATCAACCTGTTGCCGATCGGGCAACTCGACGGCGGGCATGTCGCGTATGCGTTGCTGGGGCGTTATGCACACTACCTCGCCTACGCCTTCATCGGGGTCTGCATACTCCTCGGGTTGCTCGTATCGGCCAACTGGATGTTCTGGGGTATTCTCGGCTTCCTGATCGGCCCGCGCCACCCGCCGCCGCTGAACGACATCTCGCGCATCGGGCCGTGGCACGTTGTGCTGGCCGTGCTCGGCCTGCTCACCTTTGTATTACTGTTCATGCCGGATCCGCTGCGCATCGTCGGCGTGTAGCGGTCAACCATGGCGCAGGAAGCGCTGCGTGGTACGCAGGCCAGGTATCAGGTGTCCTGACCTGACACGCCGCCACCCGGTGCCGTCGGCGCACGGCTCATGCCGATCGAACGGACTTCTTCGCGCAGCGATTCGGCATCCCAACCGGCATCGTGTTCCAGGCTACGATCCTCGCGGTCGGCCAGCATGATTCGCTCCAGGTTCTCGATCCGGCGGCGCGCCTCGCTCAGATAGACGGAGAAATCGTGACGGTGCTGGTAGAGCTCATCCAGCGCCGCTTCATCATGGTGGACGAACGTCTGCGCTGCGCGCACGGCACGATAGGCGCGCGATCCCAGCAGGCGCATCGCATCGGCGCCGGCGCGCGCGGCGGTATCGAGCGATTCGCGGTACACATGGTCAACGCCGGCGGCCCGTAATTCAAGCGCATCGCCCCAGTCAAAGGCGCGTGCCAGAATCTGGAGGTGCGGGAAATGCCGCCTGGCGGTATGCACCAGTTCTAACGTACGTTCCGGCGTATCGAGCGCCAGCACCAGCAGACGCGCCTCCCCCGCGCCGGCCGAAGCCAGCAGATCGTAGCGCGATGCATCACCATAAAACACCTTTAACCCAAGCCGGCGCAACAGGTCAACCCGGTCGGAGTCATACTCCAGCACCGTTGTCGGCACGCCATTGGCCTTGAGCAACCGCCCGACGGTCGAACCGAACCCGCCAAAGCCGGCGATGATGACCGGGTGATGTTCATCAATGGCGTCAGGCTCACGTTCCGTCTGGCGAGGCGTGCCGAAGCGTGGTTGCACCAGCCGTTCATTCACCAGCAACAGCAGCGGGGTCAGCGCCATCGACAGCGCCACTGCCGCCACCAGCGGGCCGGTGATCGTCGCGCCGAGCACACCCTCCTGGCTGGCAAATGAGAAGAGCACAAAGGCGAATTCGCCCACCTGCGGCAGCGCGAAGGCGAACAGCATGCTCTGGTCGAAACTGAGGCGGAACAGGCGCGCCAGGACGAAGAGAACCCCAAATTTCAGCGCAACGATCGCCAGCACCAGGCCCGCGATCAGTAGCGGTTGGGCCACAATCAGCGCGAAATCAATCGACGCACCGACCGCAATAAAGAACAGGCCGAGCAACAGCCCTTTGAATGGTTCAATATCGCTCTCGAGCTCGTGGCGGTACTCGCTATTCGCCAGTACCACACCCGCCAGGAATGTGCCCAGCGCCGGGCTCAGCCCGACCTGCGTCATCAACAGCGCGATGCCGATCACCAGCAGCAGTGCGGCGGCGGTAAACAACTCGCGCAGGCGGGTGCGGGCAATCGCGCTGAGGGCGGGCCGAATAAGGAACCGCCCGGCCAGAACCACTGCGGCGACCGCGCCCAGTACCGCCAGGGTCTGCGCCCAGGGCGGCATGCCGGCGGTCCAGGTGGTCGCAGCATGGCTGGCAGCATCGTGATCCGCGCCGTGGGTCGCCAGGAGCGGAAAGACCGCCAGCATCGGGATGACCGCAATATCCTGGAAGAGCAATACGGCAAAGGAACTCTGGCCGCCCTCGCCGCGCAGCAACCCCTTCTCATTCAGCGTTTGCAGCACAATCGCCGTTGACGAGAGCGAAAGGATCAGGCCCACCGCCAGTGCTTCTTGCCAGAGCAAACCCAGCGCCAGCGCCGCAGCGGCCGCCAGGAATGCCGTCACCATGACCTGCAGGCCGCCAAGCGCGAAGATCGGCCCGCGCAGACGCCATAACAGCGCCGGTTCCAGTTCAAGACCGACAACAAACAGCATCATCACCACGCCAAACTCGGCGACGTGTATCAGATCTTCACCTTCTTGCCCGACGAATCCCAGACCGAAGGGGCCAATGGCGACGCCGGCCAGCAGATAGCCCAGAACCGACCCCAACCCGAAACGTTTCGCCAGCGGTACCGCAACGACGGCTGCCGCGAGGTAGACAAACGCCTGAAACAACCAGTTTTCGCCACTCATGCTTATCCTTCTAGCAACATAGCAACGGCGGGATTCAGCACCGGCGAACCATTGACGCCGGCAAGGTCAATGCGATCATCACGCAGCGCGAGCAACAGCCGGCGATACCGTGCGGCCGCCATGGCGATGGCATCCTCATCCATACGGTGAGTGCCAAAAATGACGTATGGCGGGAGATACTCCATCTTGCAGAGCCGCACGGTCTGGGCAATCGGCGCCAGCAACTCGGCGATTGTGTAGCGATTGAACCCGCCATGCTGGTAGGCCGCTTCACCACCGCCTGTGGTGATCAGGCTCAACACCAATTTGCCACGCAGCGCGTTGCCGCGCGAGCCATATGCCCAGCCATGCTCCAGCACCAGGTCCTGCCACTGTTTCAGGATCGCCGGCGTGCTGTACCAGAACATCGGATGCTGGAGTACAATCAGGTCATGATCGAGCAGCAACGCCTGTTCGCGCTGCACATTAATCTGAAAATCGGGATACTCTTCGTACAGGTCGTTGACGGTAACGCCCTCGATTGCCTGCGCTTCGCGAATGAGTCGCCGGTGCACACGCGACTTCTCAAGGGCCGGGTGGGCAAACAGAATCAGCAGACGCGCCATAGGAATGCTCGTTCCTGGTATTCATCCGGTCGGATAACGTGACTACTATACGTGATGCAGGGTCGCGGCGGATCGCCCGATCGGGCAGGTTCACCGTGCAGGAAGCGCCTGATGACCCACGACGACAATCCACTGGAACCCGTAAGTGCCTATCCGAAAACCTCTCCGCTGCTTGTCATTGCGAGAAGCGTCAGCGACCAGGCAATCTCCTCTCGCAGCGGTAGCTTGCTTCGCTTCGCTCGTAATGACATCCAGACATCTGTTATTCGGCTAAGGAGCGAACCTGATGATACGGACGGCCGTGATTCTCGCCGCTGGCGCCGGAATGCGCATCTGGCCCTATAACATTGTGCGCAATAAATGCGCCTTCCCGATCGCTAATGTGCCGGCAATTCGCCGCCTCGCCGACGATCTGGCGGCACTGGGCGCAACACGCCTGTCGGTCGTTGTCGGCGCGGGCGAGGCCAGCATTCGCGCGGCATTGCGCGGTGTCGCCGCTGAGGTGAGTTTCACGCGCCAGGCGCAGGCCAACGGCACCGCCGCCGCCGCACTGCTGGGAGCCGCCGGCATCGCAGGGGACTTCCTGGTGGTTTGCGGCGATATCGTCACCGACCGGGCAAACCTGGCGGCGCTGGTGGAACGCTTTGAACACGATCGCCCGCTGGCGGCGGCGCTGGTGCAACCGCTGGGTGAAGAGTCGTCGCTCGACTGGTTGATCCCCTTTGTTGAGAATGGAGTTTTGCGCGGTGTCGAAGGGCATAGCCGCGACGGCGAGCGCCGCTTCTGCGGCGTGTACGCCTTCCGCCCCGAAGCGTTACCCTTCCTGCGCGATAACCCTGGCCTGGTGCGGGTTGGCGTCGGCGGCATGCCGCCAGTGGATAGCGAAATCGTCCAGTCGCTGCAACTTATGTGTGATGAAGGGCATACCGTTGCGACGCTTGACGCACCCGGCTATCATATCGACCTCGACAAACCGTGGCATCTCGGCCAGGCGACCAGACTGGCGATCACGGCGCAGGCGGCGGTGCTTGAGGGCGATCGCATTGACCCGACGGCGCGCGTTCATGATGGCGCAGAGATCCACGGAAAGCTGGTGCTTGGCCCTGGCGCCGAGATCGGCAACCGGGTGGTGGTTGGCGGCGACCTGTGGCTTGGTGCGGGCGCGAAGGTTCTGAACGGCGCGATCCTGCAGGGGGCGACGGTGGTTGGCGCGGAAACCGTGTTACGCGATTACTGCCAGATCGGCGGCCATTCGGCGCTGGGGCCGCGCGGTGTCTACGGCCACGGGGCGGAGTTCAGCGGCGTGGCGCTGGAAACCGTCTACTGCTACCACTACTGCGAAATCTGGGGTGTCGTCGGCCAGGCAGTGGATTTCGGCGCGGCGACGGTGTGCGGCAATCTGCGCTTCGACGATCGCGAGACGACCTGGCGGGTCAAAGGCCGGCCGGAAACGCCCACCAGCGCGGCGAATGCCGCCTATTTCGGCGATTTCTGCCGCACCGGCGTCAATGCCATCATCATGCCGGGGCGGCGTCTCGGCGCCTACAGCGTCTGCGGGCCAGGCGTCATCCTCTACGACGATCTTCCCGATCGAACGATCGTCATGGCCCGCCAGGAGCTTACGACAAAGCCGTGGGGGCCGGAAAAATATGGGTGGTGAGGAAGGTTGCACGTGGGAAGGTTGCAGGTTGCGTGCCGGACACGCAGATCTGGAGGGTAATGGTCAGCCAATCAATTGCAGCAAACGCCGGATGAGCGCGGTATCCTGCGCGTCGAGACCGGCGGTCAATGAGGCCGGATCGCGTTCACCCTGCCAGATACGTCCAACCGGCTCGGTCAGATGCCAACCCTTCTCCTCCAATTTCGCCAGCAGCGTTTCGACTTCGGCGCGCTGAGATTCATCACCGGAAGCGATATCGGCGATAGCCGCGAGCAGCGGCTCGAATCTGCTTACCGTATTGTCCTGTGCAGGCTGTGTGCCAATAATACCGGCACGTTGAAGCTGCTCAATAATCGAAGCAGCCTCGTCCGACGGTAACGCCCGGAGCGCTGCCGTGAGCGCCGTAACATCGCCGGCTTCAATTGCAGTACGTATAGCCGGCGGCAGCATTCCAGGCGTCGCGACGGGATCGCTGTTTGATACGCCGGCTTGTGAAGCGCCGCGCGCCTGTGCGATGAGACTCTCGGTTTGTGCGACCTGCTGCACGAGCCCGCGCGATGCGAACAGTGTTCGAGCGCGTTTCAGGCAGGTCAACGCCTCGTCATTGCGTCCGTGCCGTAACAGGGCGATGGCATAATTGCCAAGATCGGCGCCTTCGCCGTACACATCGCCGATGATACGCCGTATGGACAACGCACGCTCAAGGAGTTGCCGCGATTCGCCCGGATCGTTGTCGATGTGAAGGCGACTCAATGCTGCCAGCACATTGGCTTCGCCCAGCCGGTCGCCAATCTCGCGGAAGAGGGCGAGCGCCTGCTGATAGCTGGCGAGCGCGGCGTCCCGCTCATCGCGGAACTGCTGCACGTCGCCAATCGCCTGCCGCACATTGGCTTCGCCCAGCCGGTCGCCAATCTCGCGGAAGAGGGCGAGCGCCTGCTGATAGCTGGCGAGCGCGGCGTCTGTTTCCTTGCGGAACTGCTGCACGTCGCCAATCGCCTGCAGCACATTGGCTTCGCCCAGCTTTGCGCCAATCTCGCGGAAGAGGGCGAGCGCCTGCTGATAGC
>JACAEQ010000117.1 GCA_013388755.1 Chloroflexota bacterium | reverse complement strand
GGGGTGGGAGGCCGACTCCCCCCCCCGGGGGGGGGAGGTCGGGTGGGGGGCGGTGCGGTGCAGAACGCCTTATTTGAAAGGTATTGCGTCCAGCTCCGGGACGATCCTGAGGAACTCGTTGAAATCGCGGATGATCAGATCAGGTGCACAGGCGATGCGTAGTTCATCGGCGCTATGGGTCGTGGCGAGTGCCACACAACGCATACCCGCAGCGCGCGCCGCGGTAATGCCGGCATACGAGTCTTCGAAGACGATGCAGCGTTCGGCGGGTTGGCCGAGACGGCGCGCCGTCTCAAGAAAGATGTCGGGCGCCGGCTTCCCATGGGCGACGTCCGACCCGAGCGTCACCGTCGCGAACCGCCCGACAAGGCCCAGTTCGGCGAGCGTCGGCCCAACATTGCCTGGCGGCGCCGACGTCGCCAGGGCAGTGATCACCCCACGCCGATCGAGCGCGTCGAGCAGGCGCACCAGGCCCGGCAGCGGCCTTGCGCCGGCCAGCATGTCGCGATAGATACGCTCCTTCTCTTCACTGAACCGATCAATCTCCTCCGCCGTCAACGCTCGACCAAACAGTATCGGCATGATCTCGCTGTTCCGCCGTCCAATCAGGCTCGTGGCGACATGCGGCGGCGGCAGGCGCAGGCCGCGCCGTTCGGCAAAGGCCGCGAACGCCTGGAAGTGCAGCGGCATATTGTGCAGCAATGTGCCGTCCATATCGAAAATTGCCGCGCCAAAGGGGTAGAGCGCCATTTCTGTAATCCTCTCTCGCCATGCTATACTTCTGAGACGCAGCATGCTGCGTCCTGACGCTGGCCCGACACGTGCCATACCGTCGCGGATACTCTGATAGCGAAGGATGATATTCTGATGCTCACCCGCGCCCGGCTGGCGCTTCGTTCGCCTGATGGCGCCCGGCGCGCCGCTGATTACGCGCTTGCCGTGGTGCTCTTTCGTCTTTCGCCTGATACGCGGCGGGCGATCTTCGCCGGCGACGATCATGAGTGCTCGCTCTGCGGTGCGCGGTTGTCACGGTTTCTCCAGCTTCACCGGCCCTGCTTCCGCTGGTGTCCCGTCTGCCGCTCGCTTCAGCGGCACCGCTTCAGCTGGCTGCTGCTTCAGCGCCAGCTGTTCTCCACGCGATTACCCGGCGACGTGTTGCACTTCGCTCCTGAGGAGTCGCTTGCGAACGCGTTCCGCCGCCTGCCGCACATTCGCTATGCAACAACCGACCTGTATGCGCCCGGCGTAACGTTGCGCGCCGATATTGTGCGTCTGCCGCATCGGGATGCAGTGTTCGATCTTATCTACTGCAGCCACGTGCTGGAACATATCCCCGACGACCGCGCCGCCATGCGCGAGTTGCGGCGGGTGCTGCGAGTCGGTGGGATCGCGGTGATTCTGACGCCGCTCTGGACCCGCCCGACCTTTGAGGATCCCGGCGTAACCGACCCGTTCGAGCGCGAACGCCTTTTCGGCCAGCACGACCATGTACGCTGGTATGGCCTCGACATTGTCGAGCGGCTCTCAGGCGCGGGGTTTTCGGTTTGCACCGTTCGGGCAGGCGACATCGCAAACGCCGCAGAGATCGAACGATACGGCCTGGACGCGGGTGAGATCGCGTTTCTCTGCAGCGCACACTAACGCCCGACTTCTTCGAGCTTCAGCGAAAGCACGCGTGACGCGCCATCATCACCCATCGTGACGCCATAGATCGTGTCGGCGATCTCGATGGTGCCACGGTTGTGCGTGACGACCAGGAACTGGGTCTGCGCGGTCAACTCGGCAAGCGCCTCGCGAAACCGGCCAACGTTCGTTTCGTCGAGGGCGGCGTCCACTTCGTCGAGTACGCAGAAGGGCGACGGGTTGACCTTCAGGATGGCGAACAGGAGCGCCGCTGCCGTGAGCGCGCGCTCGCCACCCGAAAGCAGTGCCAGGTGTTGCAGCCGCTTCCCTGGTGGCCGGGCAATAATGTCAACGCCGAGCGCGGCAATCGTATGTCGCTCCGATCCACCGTTTCCATCGCCTTCTTCTCCGTCGTCGCGAGTCAACAGCAGGCGCGCCTCACCGCCACCGAACAACCGTGTGAAACTCCGCTCAAACTCGGCGGCAACCGCGTGAAACGTCGTTTCGAAGCGGGTCTGAATGGCGCTATCGAGTTCGGTGATCAACTCGTCGAGCGTGGCCGATGCAGAACGCAGGTCATGTATCTGGCCGGTCAGAAAGTCGTAGCGTGCGGCGGCCTCGTCGTGTTCCTCGAGCGCAAGCGGATTGATGATGCCCAGCCGGCTGATCCGGCCCTTCAGCTCCAGGATGCGCGTATGAAGATCGCCGGTAAGCGTCGCGTCGGTTGCTGAATCGGTTCCTGCCGCATCCGGCACCCCAGTCGGGGGCGTATCACTCCTGGCGCGCACGACGGCATCAATGTCAATAGCATCACCGGCGGCCCGTTCCCATAACGTATCGAGCCGGTCGCGGGCGCGCTGTGCCTCGACGGCGGCCCGATTGTACGTCGCTTCGGTATCGATCAGAGCAGCCGTCAACCTGTCTTCGTACGACTCCAGTTCTTCGCGCCGGCGCTCCAGTTCCGCGAGGGCTGCTTCAGCCGGGCCGATCCGTTCACGGAGTTCGTCAATTTGCGCCAGCAGCGCGTGATGTTCGGCGTCACTCTGAGCGAGTTCTGCGATCAGGGCGGCGCGCTCGCGCCCATACTCCGCGATGCGCTGCGCCGCTGCGGCAAGCTGATCGTCGAGCCGCGCCAGCGTCTGCGCGCCGGCGTTGAGGAGGGCACGACTGGCGCGAACTTCACCTTCGGCATCGGCCTGGCTTGCGCGGAGCGTAGCCAGCGCCTCCTCAGCGGCGGCGTCGGCTGCGCTCTGCAACTCCTCCTCGGCGCGTAACCGCTCGACTGTGGCGCGCACTTCGGCGACGCGGCGTTCGAGAGCCTCCTGTTCCGCCGTCAGCATTTGTGCGCGGTCCTGCAACGTGCTGAGATCGTCCTCAACCCGGGTGACGCGCCGCTGGTGCAGCGCCAGGTCAGCTTCCGCATCTTGCACGGCGCGGCGCGCCTGAGCAGCAGCGGCCCTTGCCTGGTCGAGCGCGCGGCTTGCCTGGCGTTGCTCCTGCCCCGCATCGTGTAGCCGGCCTTCAGCGGCGCTGCATGCAGCAACGGCAGCGAGATGCGCCTCCTGCGCCTGTTCCACCGTCTGCGCCGCAGATGCCAGCCGCCCTGGCATCTCGCGCAGTTCACGCTCACGTCGCAGCGTTCCGCTCTCTTTTGTGGGCGAACCGCCAGTCACTGCACCGCCACTGTTCACCTGCTCACCAGGCAACGTCACAATCGTCCATCCACCGGCGAGGCGCTGCAATTCCCGTCGTGCAATGCGCATATCGCGCACCACCAGCGTCCGACCCAGCAGGAACTCGGCAACCGGGCGATAGCGTTCATCGCAAGCCACCAGGTCGGCGGCCACGCCAACCACCTCATCGCCGGCGCCGGGCGCGGCATCATCAGCCGGCGCCGCCACGTTCCGAGCGTGGATGTTGTCGGCGCCGCGCCGCCGGATCGTATCCAGCGGGAGGAACGTCGCGCGGCCTTCGCCACTGTGCTTGAGCGCCTCGATCGCATCTTCGGCATCTTCCCAGCGATCAACGACGATATTCTGCAGCCGCGAACCAAGCGCTACTTCAATCGCGGTTTCGAGTTCGGCTGGAACGCGCAAGAGTGCTGCGACCAGGGCAAACCCGGTGCGTTGCCGGGCCTCGGCCCACCGCATGGCGGCGCGCACACCGTCGAATACGCCGGCATAGCTACGATGCAGCCGGTTCAATGTTTCGGCCTGTGCCTCCAGATCGGCATGTGCGCGTCGGGCCGCATCCAGCGCTTCGGCGGCAGTGGCACGCTGCTGCCGCATCCGGTCCACCTCGCCATGCCTGAGATCAACCAGGGCAACGGCGTCGGCCACCGCGCGCTCACAGATGGCAACGTGCGCCGCAGTCTGGTCGTCTTCGGCACGGCGAGTGACCAGCGTATCGTTGGCCGTGTCGAGCGCCTGGCGCGCAACTATCTGTTCGCGGCTCAACTCTTCGCGTTGTTCAGCGGCAAGCCTGAGCTGGCGCTGCTGTTCTTCCAGCGCCGTTACCGCCTCGATCTCGCTGCGGCGGGCCACATCGAATGCCTGGCGCGCGGCGCGCCGTTCAGCGGCACGCTCTGAGCGGCGGGTCTCCAGGGCCGCCAGTTCGTTTCGCGCACCGGTCAGGCGCCGTTCGGCCTCTGCCAGGTGGCCGGCAACAAGCTCCTGTTCCGCCTGCTGGTCAGCGCGCTGGCGTTC
The DNA here is from genome assembly GCA_013388755.1 of Chloroflexota bacterium. Lineage (GTDB taxonomy): Bacteria > Chloroflexota > Chloroflexia > Chloroflexales > Roseiflexaceae > JACAEQ01. The sequence goes on along the minus strand of JACAEQ010000117.1, from coordinate 10,302 downwards.
CAGTTCGCGCAGCAGACGCTCCTGATCTTCCACTCGACGCGCAATTGAGGATAGTTTTTCGTTGCCAACTGCCAGGTGACGCTGGGCCAGTTCGGCGCGAGCGTGCAAGGCGCTGCTTTCGGCATGCAACGCGCCAAGGCGTTCACGCAACGTGCGCAGATCATCGCGCACCTGCTGCAACTCGGCAGACGCCGCCAGCGCCTCGGCCTGGCGCGCCGCGAGCACGCCGGCCAGGCGCTGCGCCTCCTGCTCGGCAGCGACACGTTCGGCATGGGCCGTGAGCCACAGGGTGGCATAGTGACGCTCGAGCAAGCCGTGTAGTTCGGCGGTGAGGTCGCGATGCGAACGTGCGAGCGCCGCCTGGCGCTTCAACGAGCGCAGGCGCGGCTCGAGTTCCGCCAGAATGTCGGTGCAGCGCGCGACGTTGGCGCTGGTTTCGCGCAGGCGGCGTTCGGCGTCGGCGCGGCGTTGTTCGAAGACGCTGATCTCGGCCGCATCTTCAAACAGGCGGCGGCGCTCGCGAGGGCGCAGATTGAGCGCCGCGTCCACCAGGCCTTGATTGATGATGGTGTAGGCGCCGCTGATCGGCGCGATTGCTTCCTGCACGTCGCGCAGGCGAACCCGGTTGCGATTGATGAAGTATTCATTATCGCCGGAGCGAGTGGCGCGGCGGGTGATCGTCACTTCGCCATAGGGCAGCGGCAGGAGCCGGTCGCTATTATCAATGGTCAGCGACACCTCGGCAAAGCCGGCAGGGGCGCGGCGACCACCGCCGCTGAAGATCAGATCTTCGGTGCGTTTGCAGCGTAGCGCGCCGGCGCTCTGTTCACCCAGCGCCCAGCGCACCGCGTCGACCAGGTTCGACTTGCCGCTGCCATTGGGGCCAACAACCGCCGTCACGCCTGGCTGAAACTCGAACAGGGTATGACCGGCGAAGGTTTTGAAACCCTGGATGTCAAGACGACGAAGGTACATGAGTAGTGATCGCAATGCTTCGAACGGCCTGACATTATACCACCAGGAATTTTGACAATCCATTCATCTTGACAGAAGATACAGTGACAGAGTAATATAGCATGTATTCAGTCATACTGAAATGCATGTTTGAGCCCCAGGCAACATCGCGGTCGCAGCCCGGAAACGGGCTGTAGTGCGCTGTACCTTTACAACATGGCAGGAGGACGTCGTGCAATGGCTCATCTGGGCCATACCCGCGCTGCTGGTTGGCATTGCCGCCGGGGCGGGTATTGGTATCCTTATTTACAAGAACAGCGTCCAGAGTCAGATCCGGCAGATCGAGGCAGAAGCCCGACTGCAGCTTGAGGCGACGCGATCAGAGCAAAAAGATCTCATCTTACGCGCGACGGACGAGGCGTTGCGGCTTCGGAGCGAAGCCGAGGCGCAGATCCGCGACGCGCGCGCCTCACTGGCCAAACAGGAGGAACGGCTGCAGCGCAAAGAAGAAAACCTCGATCGCAAAATCGAGGGGATCGAACGGCGCGAACGCCAGATCCAGCAGCGCGAACGCCAGACGGAGCAGATCCAGGCCGAGGCCGAACAACTGCGCAACCAGCAACGGATGGAGCTGGAGCGCATTTCCGCACTTAACCAGGAAGAGGCCCGCGCCATCATTCTCAAACGTGTCGAGGAAGAGACTCGCGATGAGGCCGCGCGCCGTATTCGTGAGATCGAAAAGAGCGTTCGCGAAGACGCCGATAAGCTGGCCCGTAAGGTCATCAGCATGGCGATACAACGATGTGCCTCGGAATATGTCGCTGAGGTGACCGTGTCAACGGTGACACTTCCCAGCGAGGAGCTGAAAGGGCGAATCATCGGGCGCGAAGGCCGCAATATCCGCGCGTTCGAGCAGATTACCGGTGTTGATATTATCGTTGACGATACCCCGGAGGCCGTCACGCTGTCGTGCCACGATCCGGTACGGCGTGAGGTGGCGCGCCTTTCGCTCAGCAAGTTACTGAAAGATGGCCGGATCCATCCGACGCGCATTGAAGAAGTTGTCGGCAAGACCCAGCAAGAAGTCGATCAGATCATGCGCGAGGAAGGTGAACGGGTAGCGTACGAGGCCAATGTCCAGGGCCTCCATCCTGACCTCATCAAATTGCTGGGCCGGCTGAAATATCGTACCAGTTACGGGCAGAACGTCCTGCAGCATTCGCTGGAGTGCGCCCTGCTCGCTGCACATATAGCCGCGGAGATCGGCGCCAACATTAATGTGGCGAAGACTGCCGCACTGCTCCATGATATCGGGAAAGCGGTCGATCATGAAGTCCAGGGGCCGCATGCCCTCATAGGCGCCGATATCGCGCGCCGCCTCGGCAGATCCCCGGCGATCGTGCATGCGATCGCCGCACATCATAATGATGAAGAACCGCAGACGGTCGAGGCCTGGCTGGTGCAGGCCGTTGATGCGATCTCCGGTGGCCGGCCGGGTGCGCGCCGCGAGACGCTCGACCTCTATATCAAGCGGCTCGAAGCTCTGGAAACTGTGGCGACATCGTTTTCCGGCGTGCAACGCGCCTTCGCCGTCCAGGCCGGGCGTGAGGTGCGCGTTATGGTTCAACCCGACACGATCGACGATCTTGGCAGCATCCATCTTGCCCGTGATGTCGCCAAAAAGATCGAAGAAAGCCTGCAGTATCCTGGCCAGATCAAGGTGACGGTCATCCGTGAGACGCGTGCAGTGGATTATGCACGCTGACCGTTCATCATGACGGCGCGGTACGTTCTACGGCATGGATCAGCGTGTGACGCCTGATCCATGCCATCGCGCTTCTGCGTGGCCGCCGTGGCGGCTGTCGCTGCTGATCATTGCAATGGTATTGATCCGGAGATAACAGGCCGGCGCGCCGGCCGGCGCCCAACCCATCGGAGGAGGAACGTATGACGAGCAATCTCTCACACTCCACATCTATCGCTCGCGCCATTGGTGCGAGCGGCGCCGACGCGGTCGAACGGCACAGCGCCGAAGTGCTGAAAGTGTCCACTCGCTCGCGCCCCAGCGCGGTCGCCGGCGCTATCGCCGGGGTCATCCGCGATAGCGGTATGGCGGAAGTGCAATCGATCGGCGCCGGAGCCACGAATCAGGCGATCAAGGCAGTGGCAATTGCGCGTAGCTATCTCAGCGAAGAAGGTATTGATATTGTCTGCACCCCCTCGTTCATTGATGTTGCCATTGATGAAGAGGAACGCACGGCGATCCGCCTGCTGGTTGAACGGCGATAGTCTGGCCTGGCTGGAACCTCAAAGGGGCGGTGATATCTGCGGATGTCATCGCCCCTTTGAGGTTATGTGACAGGACTTACGCGGTCACGCGCGTAATCGGCCAGCCGGGCGAATGCCAATGCCTGTCCGCCGGCGGGATGGCGTTCTTTTTCACGTTGCGACCGCCTTCCCGCCGCCGGATGCTTGACTCTGGAGGGCGTGCCGCCCTCCAGGCCACCCTGCTGATACGCCACCGCGTCCGTCGTGTTATCTGAGGGGAGCCACCGTTTCCTGGCCAATGAGCGCCGGCATGCGATCATGGCCGGTGAGCGCGCGATACGCATCGGTGGGTGGTATCGTCAGCATGTAGATGCGTTCAAGATCGCCGCGCCGCACCAGGTAGCCGCGAATGCCATGCGCGATCGAGAACCAGATCCGTTTTTCGACCCCCTGGAGCGCTGGAATGACAACCTCGCGCGGGCGCAGGTAGGCCCATTTGCCGGCCTCCAGGCTCTCCAGCCGCACCCAGCCGGTTTTTGGCAGGCGCACGCTCTCGTCGCGGTTGCCCCAGTCGTACAGGCGTAGCATGCCATCGACAATCGCCGGCAACACAGGCCGCGGCTGCCAGAAGACTGCCTCGACGACTCCGCGCTCACGTGCACGCGCCAGTTGCTCAGACGTGTACACCTCGGCCAGCGCCGGTTCGAGCGCCGGATCGTAATTGAAACGAATACCGCCACACATGGCGTACCCCCTTTCGGCGTACGCCCATGCTACCACACCGGTGTGTCAGGTGCCGTCACACCCGCGCCAGTGCCCTGAGAGCAATACTCAAACAAGGCTTTCCGCACCGCACAGCCCCCCGCCCAACCGCCCTCCGCCGGGGGGAGGAGTCGGACCCCGGGCCGGGGTAGGGGTGACGGGCGTATCTGTATCCTGGGGGCTTTCCCCGGCCTCCGATCGTGAAGCGTTATGCCAGCGCCTCCTGTGGGCTACGCACGGTGATGATATCGTCCAGCCCTACCCCCTGCCGGGTTAGCGTCAGCGCCACCTCGGCCGAGATCCCGCTGAGCGTCACCCGGCAACCGAGGAGTCGCAGGGCGCGCGCCGTGTCGAGCAACGTCTTTGCGACGGCGGTGTCAACTGTCGCGACACCGGAAATGTCAATGATGACGTGGTGTGCGCGCCCATCATAGGCCGCCTCGAGCAGGCGTGACGTGAGCGCAGCCGAGCGCCGGGTGTCGAGATGCCCGACCACCGGCGCAAACAGCACGCCGTCGGCCAGCGATACCGCCGGAGTTTCGAGCGTGGTCACGAGGGCGAGCAGCCGTCGTTGCTCCTCCAGTTGTGCCTGCTGGGTGGCATTTGCCTCGGCGAGCGCGGCCGCCTGGGCTTCGGCCACTGCCTGTGACTCTTCGGCGCGCTGGCGCGCTTCCTCGCTCTGGCGCATGGTGGTATTGAGAATCGCGCGCGCCAGGAGCATCACACCGACGACGAAGGCGACACCCATCAGGTTGAGTGGGTCAACATATGGCCCGCTCCAGCCTACACGCATCCCCATCAGCAGCGTGGTTGCAATCGTCATGCCCACCACCCAGCGCGGGCTCAGCAACACAAGTGCCATTGACGGCGCGATCAGCGTCGAGGTGCGAAACACCGTCTCTGCATCCTGCGTGCTGTATACGGTGAGCGGCGCCAGAAGAATGACCAGCACATGCGGCGCGTATTGCCATCCGCGCAAATAGGCGACCAGGACGAGGCTGGCGAGCATCGCGCTCCCGGCGCCGATGGCGGCTGATGTCATTACACCGTTCAATAGGGCAAACGCTGAAAACAGCAACGCACCGACAATGACAAGCCCGCAGATAGCAAGAAAACTCTGGCGTTGCGTGATGTTCATTGTTGCTGGCTCGCTTTCCGGTGATATGGCCACGGCGTCACCGTGCTCCGTTCATGTTACGCATTATTGTATGCGCATCGCCGGCCAGCGTAGATTGCAGAACAGTAGCAGAATGCAACCTGTTCTGACTCAGCCTTCCAGCCCGATGGCACATGGGCGACGCAGGCTGGCTCCTATCCACAAAAATCACTTACACATCCACAGGTTATCCACTTCACCGCCATCGCATGAGTGTGCTATACTGGCGGTATGATCCTGTCACCGTACCCCGTCGTCCCGTGGTTATGTCTGCAGAGCGCGTTCTGCTGCGTTTCTTCTGACACCTGAACGGACTGCCGGCAGTGCGACGCGCATCGAAGAGTCGTCCCTGGCCGGTGGAGCAGGATCGGGTGTAAAGCCTTTTATTGATTGTGCGGCGTTGCAGCAGTTGCGCTCGTCGCGTGGAGCGTCACCAATGAACGACTTCGTGCACCTGCATGTCCATTCCGAGTACAGCCTGCTCGACGGCTATGCCGCAACCGGCGCGATTGCGGCGCGCGCCGCCGAACTTGGCATGGATAGCATCGCCCTCACCGATCATGGCGTGATGTATGGCGCCATGGAGTTCTATACCAACGCCAGAAAGGCGGGCATCAAGCCGATTATCGGTATGGAAGCCTATATGGCGCCCGGGTCGCGCAGCGACGTGATGAGCCGCGGCGCAAAGAATTACTTTCATCTGCTGTTGCTGGCGCGGGACGAAGTCGGCTACCGTAACCTGGTGCGCCTCACGACCCACGCGCACCTCGATGGCATGGGCAAGGGCGTATTCGCCCGCCCGCGCATCGACCGCGAACTGCTGGAACGGTACCACGAGGGCCTGATCGTCACGTCGGCCTGTATTGCCGGCGAGGTCATTCAACATCTCACCGACAATCAAAAGGCGAAAGCGCGCGAAACGGCAGCCTATTATCGCGACTTGCTCGGCCCGGAGAACTATTTCCTCGAGTTGCAACTCCACGATAATGCGCCCGAGCTTGAACAGGTAAACGACGAACTGGCGCATATCGGCGCCGAACTCGGCATCCCGCTGGTGGTCACGAACGACACGCACTTCGTGCGCCGCGATGATCTTGAGGCGCACAAGATGATCCTGGCGCTCGGGTTCAATATGACGCTGAAGGAGTTGTGCGCGAAGAATTACCAGATGGACGAAACCTACCACATCATGTCGGGCGAGGAGATGTGGCAGCGTTTCAAGAAGTATGGAACGGCGCCGCTGGAGAATACCCGCCGGATTGCCGAACGATGTAACCTGACACTCGATTTCGGTCGCGTCCAGCTCCCTGCACTCGATATTCCCGCCGGCCACGACGCTTCGTCCTACCTGCGCCTGGTGTGTGAGGAAGGGCTCATGCGTCGCTTTGACGGTAATCCCCCGGAACACTATATCAGGCGCCTCGATTACGAACTGGACGTTATCAACCAGACGGGTTTCCCTGACTATATGCTGATTGTCTGGGACTATGTGAAGTACGCCCGGTCGCGTGGCATCCCCTGCCTGCCGCGCGGTTCGGCCGGTGCGTCGCTCATTCTGTATTGCCTCGGCATTACTGATGTTGATCCGGTGAAGAATCAGTTGCTCTTTGAGCGTTTTCTCAGCCCTGAGCGTCTGGAGATGCCGGATATTGATATCGACTTTGCCGATAGCCGCCGCCACGAAGTGCTTGACTATATCGCCAATCGCTATGGGCGCGAGAATACCGCCCAGATCATTACCTATGGCACGCTCGGCGCCAAGGCCGCCCTGCGCGATATTGGTCGCGTCCTCGAGATACCGCTCAGCGATGTCGATCGCATTGCCAGACTCATCCCTTCCCTGCCGGTCGGTACCACGATTGCTCAGGCGCTCGAACGGGTGCCGGAGTTGAAGCAGATCTACGAAACGAACCCTGACCTGGCTAACCTGATCACCTGGGCACAGAAGGTCGAAGGGCGCATGAAGAGTGTCGGTACCCATGCGTGCGGTGTGGTCGTCAGCCGTAACCCGCTCGCCGAGATCGTACCGCTGCAGCGTACCACCAAGGACGAAACCGCGTTGATGGCGGCATTCGAAGGGCCGACGCTGCAGAAGATGGGCCTGCTCAAGATGGATGTCCTTGGCCTGACCAACCTCTCGGTCGTGGCCGAGGCGCTGCAGTATATTGCGCAGACGAGCGGCGTTACGATGGAGTTGTCCGATATTCCGCTGGACGATCCGAAAGTGTTTGAGGCACTGAGCCGCGGCGAAACCACCAACGTGTTCCAGCTTGAAAGCGCCGGTATGACGCGCTACCTGATGCAACTCAAGCCAACGCGCGTCGAGGATCTGTATGCCATGGTTGCGCTCTATCGCCCCGGCCCGCTGGAGCAGATTCCGGTCTATATCCACAACAAGAATAATCCCAGGGATATCAAGTATCTTCACCCAATTCTGAAGCCGATCCTGGAAGATACCTATGGCGTGATCGTCTACCAGGAACAGATTATGCGCCTGCTCCAGGATATTGCCGATTACACGCTCGGCCAGGCGTATATCGTGATCAAGGCCATCAGCAAAAAAGATAAAAAGCTGATGGCTGAAAATGAGGTCCGGTTCAAAGAGGGGTGCCTCAAGAAAGGATTGACCCGGGAACAGGCGGACCAGTTGTGGGAACTTATCCTGCCGTTCGCCGGCTATTCGTTCAACCGCCCGCATTCGACCCTCTATGGCCTGCTCAGTTACCAGACTGCGTGGCTCAAGGTCAATTATCCGGTTGAATACATGGCTGCGGTGCTGAAAGGCGCTGGCGGCGTCACCGAGGACATTGCCAAGGCGGTCAACGAATGCCGCCAGCGTGGCGTGACGGTGCTCGGCCCCGATGTCAACAGCAGCGCGTTCGATTTTGCTATTCGCGAGTACCAGGACCCTGCTGATGGGCAGGTCAGACGCGGTATCCTGTTCGGGCTCGCGGCGATCAAGAATGTTGGTGCCGGGCCGCTGGAAGCGCTGTTGCGTGAACGTGACGCCGGAGGCCCGTTTCGCTCACTCGAAAATCTGTGTGACCGTGTTGATCGCCATGCCCTTAATAAGCGCGTGCTCGAGAGCCTGATCCGGTGTGGTGCGCTCGATTCGCTCCCGGGGAGCCGCCGCCAGAAACTGGCCATCCTCGATCTGGCGATGGAGGCCGGCGCCCGGGCGCAAAAGAATCGCGAGACCGGGCAGATCGATATGTTCGGCGGCATCACTGAGGATACCACCGACACGGTGAGCGCTATCCCGCTCCCGGCCATTGTTGAAACACCGGAGGATCGCAAAGAACAACTCGCATGGGAAAAAGAGTTGCTCGGCGTGATCTTCTCCAGCGACCCGCGCAAAGCAGCGCTGGAACGCGCGACGATTCCCGATCGCGTGCCGCTGGCGGCGATTCGCGATGCTGAAAGCCTGCAGGAGTATCAGGGGAGTGTGCTCACGTTCGCCGGCCTGCTGGCGCGCGTGCGTGCGGTTTCGACCAAAAAAGGCGATACGATGCTGGTTGCCGCGCTCGAAGATGAGCACGAAGAAGTCATCGAACTGGTGGCGTTCCCGCGGGTGTATGAAAAATACCGTGACCTGTTACGCCAGGATGCCTTGTTGATCGTCAAAGCCAGAGTTGATGAACGCAATGGTGGCATGCAACTGGTGCTCGAAAGCGCCGCGCAACTCGACCTGTCGGCTGCGGCGCCGCCGCCGGTTACCCCTGAGATGGATCTTGATGCGCTCGCCGATGATGAGCGTGTCATCAACGCTCCACCTTCCGGGCCTGCCCCGGAAGCGCTGGCGCCTGCCCGGCCGGCGCCGCCGCCCCCCCCGATCACTGCGCCGGTAGCACTCATCAAACCTCGCGCCGCCTCGCGGTCGCAGTCTACCCCACCCCAGAACGGCAACGGCCACGATGGGCGCATACCTCAAGTGCCCGGCGAACCGCCTCCAGGGCGCACCATGCGGCTCCGCTTTCCACGCTCCGCCGACCAGGAGGCTGATATCCGCCTCATGCAGCACGTCTATGACTTGCTCCGCGGTCGCGACGGATCGGATCAGGTCGTCATCCAGGTTGATGTTCCAGAACGCCGGGTATTGCTGCGCATGCGCCAGACGATTACCTGCGATGAAGGGTTGCTTGGCGCGTTACGCGGCGCACTTGGCAACGAATGCGTCACGCTCGAATAGATGCTGCGTTCGTCGCTATGCAAAAAACCTGTGCATACACACTGATAACCTGTGCAGCCGGCGCCAGTCACCGTTATGCTCGTGCGGGGGTCCATTCTCTTTCCAGGTCTTCCTGATGCCGGAAATACGCCACGCTTCTCAGGATGAGAGGCCGATGAGAATACTTTTCAAAACCTGTTCAAATCATTGACAATCCTGTGCATGCGGTGTATACTCAATGGCGAAGGACAGGTGAGGCACAATACCTCAGGGGAAGAGAGGACAGGTCCCTCCATGGTCAACTCGCAAACAAATGATACGTTTCACGCAGCCGTTGCTGCAGCACCCACCACGCCTCGCACCGACACGCCTGACGATCACGTGCTGATTACGGCGATCGCCGCTGGTGACAGCAGCGCTCTCGAAGTGCTGTACGATCGCTATTCGCCGGTTGTCTACCGTATGGCGCTACGGATCCTGAAGAATCGCGAACAGGCTGAGGAGGTCGTGCAAGAAGTGTTCTGGCGAGTCTGGCGTCGGAGTGCAAGCTTTGAGCGCGATCGCGGGCGTGTTGCGCAGTGGTTGTTTGGTATTGCGCATAACCTGTGCATTGACGAGTTGCGGCGCATGCGCGCTCGCCCGGCGCAAGTCTACGAAGATGTTGACCATCCCGTCATTCAGCAACTGGTTGACGAGCAGATTGATGTGCCGGCGACGGCCTGGGCCTCCGAACAGCAACGTGTCATCCGTGATGCCCTCGATCATCTTCCGTCGGCGCAGCGCCAGGCGGTCGAGCTGGCATATTTTGGCGGCCTGTCGCACCAGGAGATTGCCACGCGGCTCAACCGGCCGCTCGGTACGATCAAGACCCGCGTGCGGCTGGGGCTGCAGAAGCTTGGCGCCCTGCTTGCTGCGCGCGGTCTGCGTGCCGGTGATGCATTCTAACGCACCGGCCATCCAGTTTCACAGTTCAACCAACCAGAAAGCGCGCGGC
>JACAEQ010000110.1 GCA_013388755.1 Chloroflexota bacterium | reverse complement strand
GCTGGCGCGCCTCGCACTGACACGAGGCGCGATTGTTTCGTCGCTGGCGCGCCTCGCACTGACACGAGGCGCGATTGTTTCGTCGCTGGCGCGCCTCGCACTGACACGAGGCGCGATTGCTTCGTCGCTGGCGCGCCTCGCACTGACACGAGGCGCGATTGCTTCGTCGCTGGCGCGCCTCGCAATGACAGGAGGCGCGATTGCTTCAAGGCAGGCGGTCGCTGACGCGCCTCGCACTGACAGGAGGCGCGATTGCTTCAAGGCAGGCGGTCGCTGGCGTTCCTCGCACTGACAGGAGGCGCGATTGCTTCGTCGCTGACGCGCCTCGCACTGACAGGAGGCGCGATTGCTTCGTCGCTGACGCGCCTCGCACTGACAGGAGGCGCGTTGTTGTTTGGGTAGGCACGTGATACCTGATCTCTGATCCCTGAAGGAATAAACACTATGACACAGCTCCAATTCCCCGCAGGTTTTCTCTGGGGTTCCGCGACAGCCTCGTTCCAGATCGAGGGAGCGACAACGGAAGATGGGCGCGGCGAGTCGATCTGGGATCGCTTTTGCGCCACACCAGGCAAGGTGATGAATGGCGACACCGGCGATCCGGCGTGTGATCATTACCATCGCTGGCGCGACGACATTGCCTTGATGAAAGACCTGGGCTTGCACGCCTATCGCTTCTCCATCGCCTGGCCACGAATCTTGCCGCGCGGGACGGGCCAGGTGAACCCTGCCGGCCTCGATTTCTATGATCGCCTGGTTGATGGATTGCTCGAAGCCGGCATAACGCCATTTGTCACCCTGTACCATTGGGACTTACCTCAGGTGCTGGAAGACGCCGGCGGATGGCCCAACCGGAACACGGCCAGCGCATTCGCCCACTATGCCGATGTCGTCGCGCGACGCCTCGGCGATCGGGTGCGGCACTGGATTACGCTGAATGAACCATGGTGCTCGTCGGTCCTCAGCTACTGGATTGGCGAGCATGCTCCAGGAATCAAGAATGGCCCGGCAGTTGCCGCCGCACACCACCTGTTGCTGGCGCATGGCCTCGCAGTACCGGCCATTCGCGCTGCAAGCCCGGGGGCGCAGGTCGGTATTACCCTCAATTTCTCGCCTGCCGACCCCGCCAGCGATAGTGAGGCCGACCGCGCCGCAGCCCGGCGCCATGACGGCTTCTTCAATCGCTGGTTCCTCGACCCGCTCTATCGTGGCAGCTACCCGGTAGACATGCTGGAGCATTATGCGAAACTGAACCAGTCGCCGCCAGTGCAGGGGGGTGACCTGGCAACCATCGCCGCGCCAATCGACTTTCTGGGGGTCAACTACTATAATCGCGCCGTGATCCGCGATGATCCCGAGGCCGGCGGGCCTGGCTATACATTTGAACGGCCCGAGGGCGAGTACACGCACATGGACTGGGAGGTTCATCCCGACTCGTTGCGCCGGTTGCTGGAACGGTTACACGCCGAGTATGCTCCAGGGCCGCTGTATATCACCGAGAACGGCGCAGCATATCCGGACGAAGTGGCGCCCGACGGCGGCGTGCATGATCCCGATCGGACACGCTACATCGAACGCCACCTGGCGGCATGCCATGCCGCGATGATGGCCGGCGTTCCGCTCAAGGGATATTTCGTCTGGTCGCTGATGGATAATTTCGAATGGGCCTGGGGGTACACGCGGCGTTTCGGGATCGTCTATGTTGACTATGCCACGCAACGGCGCATCCCGAAAGACTCGGCGCTCTTCTTTCGCCGGGTTGCCGCTGCCAATGCCCTGTGAGTATTCGTCGCAAGCTACGCAGATCGTTTGACCGAACGACCGCGTTGCTCCTGTCCATAAAAAGAACGCTACAGATGATCATTGTCGGTCTCATGTCGGGCACTTCGGCGGACGCAATTGATGCCGCGGTCGTCAAGATGCATTCTGAGGGCGATACGCTTGTGCTGCGGTTGCTTGAGTATTATGAAGAGCCGTACGCGCCCGAAACTCATGCGCGATTGCGGGCGATCCTCCCGCCGGTATCTGGTTCAACCTCCGAAGTGTGCGAACTGAATGTGTTGATTGGCGAAGCATTCGCAAGTGCGGCGCTTGGCGCAGCAAAGCGGGCGGGTATCGCAATCGCCGATATCGATCTGATCGCATCGCATGGGCAGACGATCTATCACCAGGTGACTCCGGGGCATGTACGGTCAACCCTTCAGATAGGTGCCCCCGCGGTCATTGCCGAACGTACCGGGCGTACTGTGATCGCCGATTTCCGGACGCGCGATATCGCCGCCGGTGGTCAGGGCGCACCGCTGGCGCCCTATCTCGATACACTTCTCTGTGCACATCCAACCAGCCATCGCGTTCTCTTGAATATCGGCGGCATTGGCAACCTGACCTACATCCCGGCTGGTGCGCCACACGAGGCGCTCGCATTCGATACCGGTCCCGGCAATGTACTGATCGACGAAGCAGTGCGATTACTTTCGGGCGATCGCCTCGCGTTTGACGCGGCCGGCGCCTGGGCCGCCAGCGGCAGCGTTGATGAAACGATGCTGACACACTGGCTGGCCGAACCATTCTTCATGCTGCCGTTACCGAAGTCGACGGGGCGAGAGTTGTTCAGCCGCGAGGATGCGGCGCGGCGCACGGCGGCATTACGCGCCCGCGGCTGCGGCGATGCCGATGTGCTGGCGACGCTGACAGCCCTGACCGCGCGATCAATTGCCGGTGCAATTCGGCATCTTCTTCCCGCGATGCCGGATGAGATCCTTGTCAGCGGCGGTGGCGCGCATAATGTCACACTGCTGCGCATGCTGGCCGAGTCGCTCACAAGCACGACGATTCGGCGATTTGACGATATGGGTTTGCCGGGAGATGCGAAAGAAGCGGTGTTATTCGCCGTGCTCGGATATGCCACACTCCATGGTTGGAAGGCCAGCCTGCCGCACTGTACGGGTGCGGCACGACAGGTGGTACCTGGATCGATAACGCCGGGCGACAACTATGCAACACTGATGCAACGTGTATTGGCCGCGAATCACCCGCCGGCCCTGCGTGCCCGGCCGGAGCGTTGATGGGCAGCATGCCGCGTGTTTATGATGATAGAAATGGCGGGCGTTGCGTATCACCCAGCAACGATGCGACTTTTCCCAGCAAACGTTCAAAGTCGACCGGTTTCGCGAGATAGTCCGCACAACCGGCGGATATCGCCCGGTTGATTTCATCGGGCGTCACATGGCCGGTGACGGCAATGATCGGAATATGCCGCAAATCACTGGTGGTCTTCAGAATTGCGGTTGCTTTCCAGCCGTCGACAATCGGCATCGACAGATCCATCAGGATGAGGTCCGGACGATGCTCTTGCGCCATATCAAGGGCTTCCTGGCCATTGGCGGCGCTGATGGTCGAATGCCCGACCAGTCGCAGCATGCGGCACAGAACATCACGGTTCTCGTGAAAATCGTCTGCAACCAGTATGGTGGCCATACCTCCTCCGCTCTAGGCGTCACGTTGAGTCATCGATGTCGGAGATGCCACGACAGCGGTTTCTTCACCCGGTGTAAGTGATGGTACACTGCCAGGTATGTGTCGCGGAAGGTTTCCGTTTGTATGCAAAACGTGAGTCTGCCTCGTGGCCTGTACCGTTCCAATATCGGCAGGCAGGCAAACTGAAAAGACCGATCCCTTCCCGGTTTCACTTTCCACGGTAATATCCCCACCAAGCATCTGGCATAATTGGCGGCTCAGCGCGAGGCCAAGCCCTGTGCCGCCGTAGTGATGGAATGTATTGTGGTGGACCTGGCTGAATGCTTGAAACAGCCGTCCCATCTGCTCCGGGTTGATGCCGATGCCGGTATCCGCCACGCTGAAGAAGATCCAGGCTTTGCCGGAGTGGTATTCATGGCTGATGGTGAGCGTAATATGCCCGCGTTCGGTGAATTTTACCGCATTACTCAACAGGTTGAACAATACCTGACGCACCTTACCTGCATCTGAACGCATCAAGCCGATCTCTGGCGGGCAGATCAGCGTCAGATCGATACCACGACTATGAGCAAGTGGCGAAAAAATGCCGATCACCTCGTTTGCGACGCTTGAGATTTCAAATGTATCGATCTCCAGGTTCATCTTGCCCTGTTCGATTTTTGAAAAGTCGAGAATATTGCTGATAATTGTGAGCAAATGCTTGCCTGCTGAACGGATGCGCTCCAGATCAGGCAACATATCGGTATTGCCACGTATTTGCGCCTCAAGATGCAGCAACTGAACGTAGCCAAGAATAGCGTTGAGGGGCGTTCGCAATTCATGGCTCATCGTCGCAAGGAACATGCTCTTGGCCTGGCTGGCTGCCTCCGCCGTTGCGCGAGCCCGATCAGCCGCTTCTTCGGCTTGTTTGCGTTGCACCAGGTCGCTCATCAGTTTGCGCTGCGTCTCGAGACTCTCGGACAGCTCGGTGTTGCGTTGCGCAAGGAGCAAATGCTGCTGCCGCAGACTGGCAACCATCAGATTGAAGTTATTCGCCAATAACTGTAACTCATCGCTGCCGCGTAATGCAACCGTCTGGTTCAGATCGCCGCCCGCAATCGCCATCGTGGCGTCGCGCAGCTTACGAATCCGGCGAGCGATATTGCTTGATAGAGTCAAGCCGATCACCGCGGAGACGACAATCGTCAGGGTAGTTTCACTCAGGATGACGAGCCGCGACGCGTCATATGCCGCTCGGACCCTGCCGAGCGCGGTTGTGGCGCGTTGCTGGCTCTGCTGCTTGATCTGCCGAACATGGCTCAACAGATTATCGTACAACGGCGCCAATCGGCTGAACGAAGGATGCACATTGCCCGTATTACTGTCACGATTGGATGGAATGAACTGGGTATGGGTCGCAGTGACGAATTGTTCCCAGCCTGCTCTGGTTTGCTCGAATGTTGCGCGTTCATTCTCGTCAAGTTGGAAGTGGTCATATGTGATGAAGGCCTTTGCCATGTCCTCTTCGAGGTGGTGCATCTCTCCTTCGATCCGGAGTTTGTCGGCCGAAGCGACGTTAATAATGTACTCAACCTGGAGATTACGATAGCTGAGAAGGATGTCGTTTATGGTATTAACCGTATCGATCGAGGGAATCGTCTGAGCGGCGACAAACGTCGCTTCTTCGTTCATCGCGCTCATCTGGTTCAGTGCAAAACTGCCCAGAATGAGCATCAGCGCAAGGTCAAGCCCGAGAGCTGCCAGTAACTTGGTGCGTATTGACAGTTTCATCGGCCTTCCAGCGTCAACAATTCTTCGATTGAGAGACCAACGCTTGGCGCACCGCTGAATACAGAGCCGGTTTTCCGATCGACGACACGCATCGCCGCAAGATCATAAGCGCGCGGCGGGAGAGGAATATACCGTGCGGCGCGAACAAGCTCATCGGCATTGTCGAGGTAGAACTCAATAAATGCGCGAAGCTCCGGTCGATCAAGGGCGTCGGCACGTACATAGAGAAAGATCGGCCGTGACAGGGGCGCATAGGTGGCGTTGGTGATTGTTTCGACACTTGGCGCCACACAACCGTTTCCATTATCGATGGCTACCACTGCAAGCTTGTCGGCATATTCCTGGTAATAGGCGTAACCGACGTAAGCCATACCCCCTTTGTTCTCATTGACCCGCTGTAACAAAACATAGTCGTCTTCGCTACCGACATAGTCCCGCCGACTGGCATCTTCTTCGCCGACAATCGCGGTGGTGAAATAGTCATGGGTGCCTGAGTCGGTTCCCGGCGCGAATAGAGTAAGCGGTTCGTCGGGCCAGTCGACGCGTATCTGGCGCCATGTCATGATCGTATTTTCGGCATCCGGTTCCCATACCCGCTTGAGCTCGTCTACAGTCATACACCGGGCCCAGGTATTCATACCGTTCACGACCACCGAGATGCCGTCGAAGGCGATGGGTATCTCCACGAACTGGATGCCGTTGGCGGAGCATAATTCGCTCTCGTCGGATTTGATGGGCCGTGACGCATCTGAGATATCGGTGGTGCCGCTGCAGAATTTCTTGAAGCCGCCGCCGGTGCCGCTGACGCCTAGCTGCACACGTACATTCGGCGCCATATCGGTAAAGAGTTGCATCGCGCGTTCGGTGATTGGGAAAACGGTGCTGGATCCGTCGATAATAATGCTGCCGGTCAGTTCTGGGCGGGCAACGGTCGGCGTCGCGGGAGAAGTCGGCGTCAAGGCTGACGCGGTGAGCGTGACCGGGTCGGATTGCGTCGGTACCCTTTCAGTCACCGGGTTGGCACAGCCTGTGAGAAGAATGGCGCCGAACAAGAGCAGACTCTTGCGAAACATGGTGAACACAGGATCCTCCTGCGGATATCCGGGGCAATGATTATGGCGTTCTCCCTGGTCGACTGCACCGTACCCGATCCGCCCTGCTGCTGAATACGGCGAACCATCTGCGATGGGCGCGAGCGCAAAACCTTGCTCGTTTTGCAGCTTCGCTCAGATTCTCAGGGGAAGGTACAGTACGCCCTTTCATACAGTTACACTCTACCAGAGGGGTGTTAATAATCAGCATCATCAATGTTAAGAAAACGTTTAACGATAGCGCCGTCGCATTCTCAGCTATCATGTGTAGGAGCTGTACGGCCGCCCTCAGACACGATCGAGGCATGATCTCAAGGTGGTGCTCACGCCGCGGCGGCGCCACGATCCGCCTGAAATGCGCGCCAGGCGAGGAACACCAGCGTGAGTGCCGTGAGCGGTACGACAAACAGGCTCATGGTGTTGCTGAAGGCAGGCAGCGCGTCATGTTGCACGGCGGCCAGCACCAGGTACAGCGTATACGCCACATAGTACCCCAGAAACAGCCATCCTTCCCAGCGCGCGATGAGCCGGCCGGTAAAGAAAATCGGCAGGCAGGCGACAGCCACGGCAATCATGACGGGAATATCGAAGTTGAGCGCCGCCGGAGCGACATTGACGCCCGCCGGCGCGACCATGCTGGTGATGCCAAGCACCGCCAGCAGGTTGAAGATATTACTGCCGACGACATTGCCGACGGCGATGTCGCGTTCGCCACGCAGCGCCGCGATGATCGATGTCGCGATTTCAGGCAGTGAGGTGCCAACGGCTACGATGGTTAATCCAATCACCAGTTCACTGACACCGAAGGAGCGCGCGAACGTAATCGCGCCGTCTACCAGCCAGCGGGCGCCAAGCACCAGCAATGCCAGCCCGCCAATCATCAATGCCAGGTTTTTTAGCCATTCGCCAGTAGATCGTCTCTTCCCATCGCCGAACTCGGTGGCATACTCATCCTGGATCTCGGCGCTCTCTTTGCGGCTCTGGCGGACGGCAAAGATGGTATATGCCACGATACCGGCAAAAAGAATAACCCCATCGATCCGGTTAATCTGGCCGTCAAGCGCCATCAACCACGTCAGTAGCGACACGCCGATCATGAGCGGCACATCGAGCCTGATGAGTTGCTGTTGTACAACAAGTGGCGTAATCACCGCCGAAATGCCCAGAATGAGGAGGACATTGGCAATGTTGCTGCCGACAACGTTCCCCAACGCCACGTCGGCGCCACCAGGGCCGGAGAGCGCCGACTGAACACTGACTGCCAGTTCGGGGGTACTGGTGCCGAATGCCACCACCGTCAATCCGACGACAAGTGGGGAGATACCCAGCGCCAGCGCGGCGCGCGAAGCGCCGCGTACCAGTACCTCCGCACCAACAATAAGGATCACCAGCCCGGCAATAAAGAGCACAATGGTCATTGCATCCATGATTCGCGTTCCTGACCTTTCATATTAACGCCCACCGGCGTATCATCGCTCCATGAAAGCAGAATACGAACATTCCCGCCAGGGAAGTTCATGCAGCGATGCGATGTAAGATCTTCCTGATTCTGGCCATTCTACCGATTGCGGGTCGTTGCGGACCCCATCACGGACGTTCCGGAGGAACCAGGCGACGGTTGCGGAGTTCGCGCAGCAGTACGACACTCAACGTAATAATCGTCAATGGAATAACGAAGCCGATCATGGCAATACCGAAGAGTTGCAGCAATGCATGCCGCATGGCCGCCAGCAGCAGATAGGCCGTATACGCAACATAATAGGCGAGGAACAGGGCGCCTTCCCAGCGTTTCACCTCGCCACCGTTGATGAAGATTGGCAGGCATACAATGGATGTGGCGATCATGACCGGCAGATCGAATGCCAGCGCGTTTTCCGGCACGGCGATGCCGCCTGGCGCGATCACCGAACCGGTGCCGAGTACGGCCAGGAGGTTGAACAGGCAACTTCCGATGATATTCCCCACGGCGATGTCGCGCTCGCCGCGCACGCCGGCCAGTACGGATGCCGCAATCTCGGGCAGTGAGGTGCCGACGGCAACGATCGTGAGACCGATGATCAGTTCGCTGACCCCCAGCAATCGCGCAAACTCCACCGCGCCATCCACCAGCCAGCGCGACCCGAGGGTGAGCAGGCCCAGGCCACCACCGATCAGCACCAGATTGATGAACGTTTCGCGAATGCCACGATGTGGCGGCCCGTAGACTTCGCCATACTCTGCCTGAATACTTGCGCTCTCACGCCGGCTCGCAATAATCGCGAATATCGTGTACCCGATCACGCCTGCCGTCAGAATCACTCCTTCCAGCCGGTTGATCACGCCATCCAGCGCGAACAGGTAGACAATGAATGATACGATGATCAGCAGCGGCAGATCCTTCCGCACGATCTGCGCGGCAACCGATAACGGCACGACAACAGCCGACAACCCGAGGATGAGGAGCACATTGGCGATATTGCTGCCGACGACATTGCCAAGCGCCACGTCGGCGCCTGCGGCGCCTGATCGCACGGCCATGATGGTGACAGCAAGCTCCGGCGAGCTGGTGCCAAAGGCGACCACTGTCAATCCGACGATCAATGGTGAAATGCCAAGCGCGACCGCCAGCCGCGACGCGCCGCGTATGAGCGCCTCGGCGCCGCCGATCAGCAAACCGATCCCTGCCACAAACAGGACGATAGTCAGCGCATTCATTGCCCGGTCCAGTTGTTGAAGGTGCCGACCGGCGGGCTCTCGTCGAGGCGTATGAGCAACAGGCGATTCTCACGAATGCGATACTTGCTTTCACGCACGACAAGCCACACGGCATAGTACTCCATGGGTGAGTAGAGTGACCCGTTCATGCAGCGCTGGTTGGGAACGGTACGCCCACCAGCTTCGCGGCAATGCGGCGTATCGGTGATGAAGCCCTGGAGGCTGATGGAACCCACCGACCAGTTGACATATGGCGCGGTGATGGTGCGTCGCTGAATGGCAGCCACACCGACGACACTTCCCATCAGAAGAAACGCCAGCGATGCTGCCATGATACCAATGATCCATTGAGGGCGCATCGGTGCCTCCGCCCCATGCACAGCTTGTGCTGCCGCCCTGGCAGGTGACTCGCATGATGGCTCTGGTTGCCTTCGGCAAAGCGTGGGAGGAAACTGGCATCTGGCCAGCTCATATTATCAGGATGCTCTACGTTTTTTCCCTTCTTCCGGATGCCTCTGGTACACCGCTGCCATCGAGCCGTTTTCATTGCCTGTGTGTCGGCGCGAAAGCGCTCGGCATGCCGGACAGGGCTATGTTCCCTCCCACAGCCACTTCCGCAGATCAACATAGCCACGTTCGTCAAATACGATGCCTTCAGCTTCCAGGAGCGAGCGCTGCAACTCGGCATCGTACTCGTTACTGATCCGCCCGGCAGCGTTAATCACGCGCCACCACGGCACATCGGGCATATGCGATGAACGGAGCGCATGCAACGCCCACCCGACGCCACGCGCGCCGCGCGGGACGGCCGTCATCTGCGCGATACGGCCATAGGTTGACACCCGCCCACGTGGGATGCGCCTGACAATATCGTAGACGTCGTCGTAGTAGCCTGGCATGAGCCACCGTCGCATGTTAAAACGTTGGAACGTCACACGTTCAACGTTCACGGAACAAACGTATCATCGTAGCGTTCAAACGATTCATCATTGAACAGCACATAGATCGTCTTCCCGCGCCCCAACCCATCGCGGCTATAGATCATCACCCCGCCCTCGAATGCCTGATATGCCCCTTCAATCACGGCACTCTGCGGCAGCAACGCAAAACCGAGATTCTGCCGTACACCAGGGTTGGCTGCCCAGACCAGGCCAAACGCGCCCGACGGCGTCTGCAGATTGGCCGGCGGGGTCGGCGTCGGCGCGCTGTCGGGCGGGAGAAGCACCGGCTGATAGCGTTGCCACGTGCCGCGGCTGAACCCGATCAACACATGCACGTCGCCAACCGGGAGATACGAGAGCATACTGCCACCCTCGAAGCGCTGCTCGATCAGCGAGTTTTCGCCGCCACGCTCGATGTCGGCCGGGCAACCCAGGCGCTGCGCCACGGTCGTGTTCTCGTTCCACACTTTACCAAAACCACGAACCGGCGTAATCGCGCACGGCGTCGGCGTGGCGGTAGCGGTTGCAGTGGCGGTAGCAGTCGCCGTCGCCGTAAGCGACGGTGTCGGCGTGATCGATGGTGCTGGTGTAGCCGATGGCGGTTCGGTCGGTGGAGGCGCCGGCAGTTCGGTCGGTGTGGGCGGAACTGGCGTCGCTGTCGGGCGCGGGCTGGGCGTCGCGCTTGGCGGAACCGGCGTCGCCGTCGGCAATTCGGTTGGCGTCGCAGTGGGCGTGGCGGTCAGGGTGGGTTCGGGCGTCGTGGTGGGAGTGGCAGTCAGGGTGGGCTCGGGTGACGCGGTCGCTGTGGAGGTACGAGTTGGAAGCGGCGGTGCAGGTGTCGGCGTCGTGCCCTGGGCAATGAGCATGCGCCCGGCAAGTACCGCACCGCCGCCGCCAAGCAACAATGCGCCGAGCGCGAGGAGCGCCAGCAGCGCAGGATGAAACCGGCGTGGCGCGACCGGTGCGGCTGGCGGCTGCGCTTCACGTGGCAGCGCCAACGATCGCGCGTCGCCAGTGCCGGTCGGGGCGTCGGGCGGCACGCGCACGGCACGCTCTGGCGTGCGCTGCACCACGACTGCCGGTTGCGGCCGGGGCGCGGCTTCCATGCGTGCTGCCGAGCGCAGCGCACGGGCGAACTCAC
This sequence comes from Chloroflexota bacterium, assembly GCA_013388755.1. Classification (GTDB taxonomy): domain Bacteria; phylum Chloroflexota; class Chloroflexia; order Chloroflexales; family Roseiflexaceae; genus JACAEQ01. The sequence continues at coordinate 25,925 of JACAEQ010000110.1, read as the reverse complement.
CGGCGCTACGATAGCGATCATCAGGGCGGCGGGCGAGCGCCAGGCGGATCGCGGCGCTGATCGGCTGGGGAATGGACGGATCGATTGCCGATGGCTCAACGACGGCGCCCTCAAGATGACCAAGCAATACTTCCTGCGTCGAACCTTCGAATGGTCGGCGCCCGGTGAGACAGCGGAAGATCAGCACGCCAAGCGCATACACGTCGGCACGCCCGTCAATCTGCGCGTCACCGCGAATCTGCTCCGGCGCCATATACTCCGGCGTGCCGATCAGAACACCGGTTCCCGTCATGCCTGGCGTATCCAGCGCCTTGGCAATCCCGAAATCCGTGAGGATCGCATGCATGCCAGGTGTCAGGCGCATCGCCGCAAGGTCAACCGTATCACCACGCGCTTCATGCCCCTCGCCGCGCGCCTCAAGAATGATGTTCGCCGGCTTGATATCGCGATGCACAACACCGCGTGAATGCGCATAGTCAAGCGCACCAGCCAGTTGTTCCAGTAACGCGACGCATTCGTCAACGGTCAGGCGATCGCGGAAGCGCAGTACATCGGCAAGCGACGGGCCTTCGAGCAGGCGCATGGCGATGAACGCCAGCCCATCAGCTTCGCCGACATCATAGATTGGCACGATGCCAGGATGATCGAGGCGCGCCGCAAGCACCGCCTCGCGCTGGAAGCGCTCGACCAGCGCGGCATCGCCGAGAAACTGCGGGTAGAGCACCTTCAGCGCAACATCGCGCCGCAGCGCCGTATCGCGCGCGCGGTAGACTGCGGCCATCCCGCCGCGACCGAGCAACGCAAGAACGTGGTAGCGACCGATCGTCCGCCCCACCATGTCTTCGAGACGCATAGGCTATGGTACTGAAAAGCCGTTGACAAAAAGCCCGGTCGCGCTCGCAAGCAATACCAGAGCCAGCCACGAACATCTGATAACGATGGTCAAAGCCGTGATCAAGAACAGCGACGTCGCCGGCGCTATTGCACAAACGCTCAACCAATCTACCAGAACGCCCGGGCGGCGGCTATCTCCCGGTGGTTGATATGTCTGGCTTGCGATGCGCACCTCCAGTGTGCCACGATCATCGGCGGCGCATACATGGCTCGATTGTGATTATACTCTGAAACCTCTCTGCCGATATGCTACAATCAGCGCCATGCACAATCACAGACGCAACCATCGTATCCGGCGCTCATACGCCGGGCGGCCATTGCCCCGGCTGCGGCCAACCCCCACGATGCTCTCACGTGGCCGGGATGTTCCAGCCGGGCCGGCAATCGGCAGCGTCATGCTCCAGGCCACACTCGCACTGCTGCTGCTTGGCGCCGTGCTGGCGCTGGGTGCCGCGGGTATGGCCTACAGTGCCTACAGTAACCTCGCCGACTCGCTCGCGCCACGACTGGCGTCAATCGAGAACCGCGACAGCTTCGAGACCAGCCGGCTCTATGACCGGAACGGCCGGCTCCTGTACGAATTCTTCGGTGCGGGAAAGCGCACCCGCGTTTCGATCGACCAGATTTCCACCAGCCTGATCAGCGCAACCATTGCCATCGAGGATCGCACCTTCTTTGAGAACCGCGGTGTGGACTATCTGGGGATTGCGCGCACCCTGCTCACCAGCCTGCAGGCGGGTGAGGAGACCGGTGGCGCGTCCACCATCACGCAGCAGGTGATCAAGAATATCGTGCTGAGCGACGAGGAGCGCCAGTTCGAAAACCGCTATCAGCGCAAGCTGACCGAGATTATTCTGGCGCAGGAGCTTTCCGAGCGCTATGAAAAGGCTGATATTCTCGAACTGTACCTGAATGAGATTTACTACGGCAACCTGGCTTATGGCATCGAGGCTGCCGCGAACGTCTATTTCGATCGGCCGGCGAAGGATCTCGACCTGCCACAGGCCGCGCTGCTGGCAGGGCTGCCGCAATTGCCCAGCGTCTATGATCCGATCAACTACCTGGACGGTGGCGTACTCAAAGGTGTGCGGCTGGACGATGGCTGGCTGAACCCGGCGTACCGCCTGCCATCTGGCACGCCGCCGCCAAAGGCGCGCCAGATCGCTGTGCTGCGCCAGATGGTGGATGAGGGGATGGTCAGCGACCAGCTGGCGCGCCGCGCCGCCGCCGCCGATCTGCGCTTCGCCAGCCAGGAAGTGCCGCTCAACGCGCCCCATTTCGTCTTCTATGTTCGCCGCCTGCTCGAAGAGGAGTACGGCCCGCAGTTCGCCAACCAGGGCCTGTCGATCTACACCACGATTGACCTCGACCTCCAGCGCATGGCGCAGGAGAAGGCGGCTGAACGTATCCAGGAACTGGAACAACGCAACATTCATAATGCGTCGGTGGTCATCCTGCAGCCCAATACGGGCCAGATTCTGGCGATGGTCGGCAGTATTGACTTCAACGCGACCATTCCCACGACCACACCGGGCGAGCAGGGAAACGTTCTTGATGGCCAGGTGAACGTGGCCGTGCGCGAGCGCCAGCCCGGCTCGGCGCTCAAGCCGTTTACCTACCTGGCGGCCATGGAACATGGATTGACACCGGAAACCATAATCTGGGACGTACCGACGAAGTTTCCGCTCCTGGCAGGCGAGTGGTACGAGCCACAGAATTACAATGGCCGCTGGAACGGGCCGGTACGGATGCGCACGGCGCTGGCCAACTCACTCAACATGCCGGCAGTCAAGGCGCTGAAGATCGCCGGTATTGACGATACCATCGATCTCCTGCAGCGCGCCGGCATCAGTAGCCTGCGACGCGGTAGCGGCTTCTACGGCCTGGCGCTAACCCTGGGCGGCGGCGAGGTGACGCCGCTGGAACTGACCGCGGCATACAATACGCTGGCGAGCGGTGGGCGTTATTACCCACCGGCAGCGATTCTGAAGATTGTTGATACCACGGGCCGCACGCTGCAGGAGTTTCGCCCGCCGCGCCGCGCGCCGACGCTGAATCCCGATCACGTCGCGATCATTAACGACATCCTGAGCGACGACACGGCGCGCGCTCCCGTCTGGGGGCTCAATAGTAAACTCAAACTCTCGCGCCCTGCCGCCGTCAAGACCGGGACGTCGAACGACTGGCGCGACGCCTGGGCCGTCGGCTATACGCCGTATGTCACCGTGGGTGTGTGGACCGGGAACAACAATAACGAGCCGACGGCAAAGGTCGAGAGCCTGACGGGTGGCGGTGTGATCTGGCACAACATTATGGAAGAGTTATTCGTCAGCCCGACATACCAGCAGTTGCTTGCCGAACCTTACCCCGACGGCCGGTTACCGCTCGACTTCACCCGACCGTCGTGGCTGGTACGCAAGCCGATCTGCCCGCTCCCCGGTCCGTACAACGCCTACCGCGACGAGTTGTTTGCGCCGGATATGGCACCCGCCAGTTCGGCCATCATCTCCGATGCCGCCCAACTCTGCCGTGACGTCTTCACCGAGGTCCAGGTGGTGCGGTTGAGCGAGCAGCCGATCGAGTCGACAGCAATTGTCACCGATACGGCAACCATCGGCACGGTATTCTGTACGCCACCGGAAGGTGAACCTGTTGCACCGGAACTGCTTACAACCATTCTGGCGTGGAACGTGCCGCCACCGGATCCGGACGAGCAGGTGGTTTACAGCTGGGAAGGTGCGCGCGGCACTTCCGGCGACCGGGCGATCGAACCGATTGTGGGGGCCTCCATTCCGACCTGTAGCGCCGATGCGCTGGTTCCGTTCACGCCGCCGGCCCCCGGAGCGGTGCGCATGCCGGATCTGCGACGCTTCGGCGAGAATCAGGCGAAGGAGCAACTGGCGGCGCTTGGTATCGTGAATGTCTTTGTTGATTACCAGACGCGCGACCGTATTCCCGACGTGTTCGATCAGTATGTGCCCTACGCGGTGATCAGCACGATTCCGGCTGCCGGCGAATGGATTGACCCCAACACCACCGTGGTGCTGGGAATACGCGCACCGGAATAGGCGGACGCTACGATTCAGAAAGCTGTACTATGCGCCGGACACGATGCGCGCGGCGATTGCCGCAATCTTTGCACCATAATCGGTTCCGGGACTGGCCCATCCCTGACCGGCCGGGTTGTGCGCCTTGCCCAGTTGTTTCAGGGTGGGCGCGGAACCGCGCAGTTTGAGCGGTAACGGGCGATAACGCAAGGCCCGCTGGATCGCCGCGCGCTGCACCGGGTTCTCCGCGCCGACCGCCAGCGCATACGCCAGCAACCGCCCGACGTGTGCCGGGATCGCATCATGTTCCCAGGTTGCGAAGCTCACACCCGCCTCCCACTGCTGCCGCTGCGTATTGAAGGCCCAGCCCGCCGGGTTTGCCGGCGGCGTCGCCTGCTTCTGCCCGGTCACGCCAATCCCGGCCGGGTTGCGCTGCGGGCGCGCTGCCCAGAAACTCGTCAGGTTGCCGGTTTCATGAATCATCTGCGCCACGGCCAGGGTCGGATCAATGCCCACCTCGGCGCACAATGTCCAGTAGGCCGGCACAATGACGGTGCGAATATCTTTCGCGGTATACTCACCACAGGGCCGCGCGAGAATAAACATCGCCAGTCGTTCCGCGCTTGCCGTCGGACGGCCAAGTATCGGGCTATCTTCAGTGAACATAGGGATGGCTTTCATCGCTGGACGTTCGATCGTGAAACGCCGAAATTGTAGCATAGAGGCACCGGTATGCATACCAACACCAGCGATCCCTGGGGTGACCATTTCAGCGATGCCGAGCGCGCATTGCTCGCGCCATTCGTGACCGACATTGATGCACCGGTGTTCGGGCTCCGCAATATGCCCGAAGTCGTGCGTGGCGCGCTCTTTTCGCGCTATAGCCGCTCCGACAAAAGCCTGCGCCGCATCCTGCTCGATGAGTTCATCCAGGCGCCGGAATCCGGCTTCCAGGCGATTGTCGCTACCAGCGCCGACGATGCCGCCAGCCAGGTTGTCGCGGTGCGCCAGGCCGAGGCGTTCTATGAGCGCGTCCTGATCGGCTATGGCGACGACTCGGTGGCTGAACTCGGCGGCGCGCACATCGCTTGCGAGAGTGTCAGCAATATCGCGGCCAAGGCGCTCGAAGAGAGTCGCATCGGCCTGAGCCCGCTGGAAAAATCAACTCGTTATGTCGCTTTCAACCGCAAAGTTGGTGGCCGCTATCGCTATTTGCGCGAAGCGACGATTATGGCGTCGTCTCACGCGGCGGCGTTCGAGTTGGCGATGGATAACCTGTTCGATACCTACGCGGCGCTTATCGAGCCGGTGCTTGCCGCCGTGCGCGCCCACTCGCCGCGCGAAAATGGCGTTTCCGAGCGCGCCTATGCCAGCGCCACCCGTGCCAAAGCGCTCGACCTGTTACGAGGCTTACTACCGATGGCGACGCTCACGAATGTTGGCCTGTTTGGCAATGGTCGTGCGTTTGAATACCTGCTGACCAGGCTGTACGCCTCGCCCCTGGTTGAGTTAACCGGCCTTGCCGGCGCGATGCAACGCGCCCTCGATGACCAGATACCGTCATTCGTGAAGCGCGCGAAGAGCCAGCGCGGGCGTGACCATCAGCAATACCTGCGTGCGACGCAGCAGGCCGTCCGGGCACTGGTGGAAGAAATGGTGACCGGCCACGGTGCTGAGAGCGAATCGTCCGTCCAGTTGATCGCCTTCGACCCGGACGCCGAGCAGCGTGTTGTGGCGGCGATCCTCTACCCGCACCTCGACGTCGCGCTGGCTGAGGCGCGCACGCTTGCAGAAGAGATGCCGGCAAACGAACGCGCCGCGCTGATCCGGACCTATACCGGCGAACGCGGCAGTCGCTTCCACCGGCCGGGGCGCGCTTTCGAAGAGGCGCGCTATACCTTCGACGTGCTGGCCGATATCGGCGCCTACCGTGACTTGCAGCGTCACCGGATGTTGACCCAGGAGCGGCAGCGCTTCGGCATACGCCACGGATACGTTGTGCCGCCGGAGATTGATGAGTTCGGCCTGGGCGCGCCCTTTCGCGCCGCGCTGGAACGCGCTGGCGAGGTAGCTGCGGCAATCGCTGCCGAATTGCCGGAACAGTCGCAGTATGCCGTGCCACTCGCCTACCGGGTGCGCTGGCGCATTACCATGAACCTGCGCGAGGTCTATCACCTGTGCGAATTGCGCAGCACGCCGCAGGGCCATCCAGGCTACCGGCGCGTGGCACAGGAGATGTACCGCCAGGTCGCGGCGGTCCATCCGATCCTGGCCGAAGGTATGCGCTTCGTTGACATGGCCGACTATCCACTGGAGCGACTTGAAGCCGAACGGCGGCTGGATGAAAAGATGCGCATGCGTGATGGCTCATGACAAAGTATTTTTTCACCCCGACCCCGGCCCCCCCCCCCGGGGGGCGGGAGTCCGACTCCTCCCTCCGGCAGGGGGAGGTTGGGTGGAGGGCTGTGCGGTGCATAACGCCTTATTTGAAAGGTATTGAACCTGGCCCTCCCCCCTGGGGAGGGAGTCCGACTCCTCCCTCCGGCGGAAGAAGGTTGGGCGGGGGCCGTGCAGTACGCAAAGCCTTGTGTGACACGACGTACGCGGTGGCGTACCAGCTGGGGGGCCGGGAGGGCGTGCGCCCCCCAGAGTCCATCATCCGCCGCGGGAAGGCGGTCGCAACGCGGAAAAGAACGCCGTCCCACCGGCGGAAGGGCATGGGCATTCGCCAGCTAGCCGATTGCATGCGTGACCGCGTCACTCCAGTTATGTGAAAGGTACTGGCTCTCAGTACAAATGATTGCAGGGGACATGGATCGTGACCGTTTCATCATCTACAGCAAGCGCACCAGATCCACCCGCATCGCAATCCGGCGGTTGCCTGCTGGCTGCCATGGCGCTGGTCATTGTCTCGGCAGGCGGCTGCCTGCTGCTGATCGCGACTGTGCCCCCCCTGTTCGGCGTGCGCTGGCCGGCGACGGCGGCAGTGGTCGTGGTTGTCCCGATCCTGGGGGCGCTGCTGGCCGGCGCGCTGGTGCTGGCGCGCACGCCACGCCTCCGGCTGGCAATTCAGGCCTGGTTGCTGGCGCTGCCACTGGCCCTGGTCATGGTTCCAGCAGCCATGCTGCCACCGGCTGAGGCGCAGGTTGCGGCGGCGTTACGTGTGGCGCTGGCCGGAGCATACCTGGGGGCGCTCCGGGTCTTCATCCGGTGGCGTTTCCCCACCATAACGAAAGCAATCGGCGCACGCGAACCGGTTGCGCTTGCCACCGGGCTGGCCGCGCTGCCGGCGCTGCCATGGCTGGCGTGGGGAGCATTCGGCTCGCTGCTCGATATTGCGCTCGGCGCGCTCGCGGCTGCACTGATCGGTGTCATCGCCTGTCTTCTGGTGACACGCATCTACCTGCGGCCAATCACCGGCGACTCGCAGATGCCCGGCGCATTTGCACGCGGCACCGTCATCGGCGTGCTCTTGCTGATCCTCGGGCTGAACTACGGCATTGGCGGGCAGATGCCGGTACTGCTCCTGTCGCTACCGGCAATGGGATGGCTGGCAGCAGCCGTTGCCGGCACGAACCACGGCGGCACCTCGGCACGAACCCTGGCCCTGCTCATTGCACTTGTGGCGGCACCCCCGCTCCTCCTGGCCGACCCGGATACGCTGGCGATCGAGTTGCTGTTTCAGGGGCGCGAGGGTATCTACTGGGCGCTGAGCGCCGCGTTTGCCGGCGTTGTACTGGCGCTGCTGGCAGCCAGCATCGCGCCGGCGTTGCGGGCGCGGCTGGCTCGCACCCCACGACTCGCGGTTCTCGGTGCGGTGGCTTGCTGGGTCGTCGGCGCCGGAGTGTACGGCGGCATCGGGCAACCAGGCCTGTACGGCGACCGGGTATTCGTCATTCTGAAGGATCAGGCCGACCTGGCACCGGCCCGGCGCATCAGCGACTACCAGGCGCGACGGCGCGCGGTCTATGAGACGCTCACCCGGCACGCCGGTGAAACGCAGGCGCCGCTGCGCGCCAGCCTGGACATGCTGGGCATCCGGTACACGCCGTATTATCTCGTCAACGGCCTCGAAGTTGACGGCGGGCTGCCGGTGCGCCTCTGGCTGGCGACGCGCCCGGAGGTTGACCGGATTGTCCCAGACCCGATCCTGCGGCCCCTCCCGGCGCCGCTGGAAGTCGAACGCGGCGACGAATCGCTTCCAGATGAGCCGGACTGGAACCTGACCATGATCGGCGCCGACCGCGTCTGGCGCGAACTTGGCGTACGTGGCGCAGGCATCGTTGTCGGCGTGCTGGATAGCGGCGTCCAGTGGGATCACCCGGAATTGCGCAACGGCTACCGCGGCCTGAATGCCGGTGGCACCGTCGAGCATGCCTACAACTGGTACGACCCATGGGAAGATACGCCCGCGCCGGTAGACTACAGCGGGCATGGCACCTACACTCTCAGTGCCGCAATTGGCGACCGTGTAGGAGTCGCGCCCGACGCCACCTGGATCGGCTGCGTCAACCTTGCACGCAACGTGGGTAACGCGGCGCGCTACCTGGACTGCATGCAGTTCATGCTGGCGCCATTTCCACCGGGCAGTGATCCGCTGCACGATGGCGACCCGGCGCGTGGCGCCGATATCACCAACAACTCCTGGGGATGCCCGCAAGATCTCGAAGGATGCGACCCGAACACGCTGCTGGCTGCCGCGGAAGCATTGCGCACCGCTGGCATGTTCACCGTGGCCGCAGCCGGCAACGATGGGCCGGCATGCGGCAGTCTCAAAGAGCCGCTGGCGCTCTACGACGCCGTGTTCACCGTCGGCGCCGTAACGCGCGATGGCATCATCGCTCAGTTCAGCAGTGCCGGCCCGGTGGTGGCCGACGGTAGCGGCAGGATCAAGCCCGACATAGCCGCTCCGGGAGCGGGCGTCCGCGCGGCTGCTCCGGGCGGGGGCTACATGATCGCCAGCGGTACATCAATCGCCGCCCCGCATGTCACCGGCATCGTGGCACTGATGTGGTCGGCGAACCCTGCGCTGATCGGCGACGTCGCCCGAACGGAGGAGATCTTGCGCGCCACGGCGCGCCCGGGCGCACCGCCGGATGCCGCAGCAAGCGGGTGCATCGTGAGTACCGACATCGCAGCGACGCCGAATATCATCTATGGCGCGGGGATAATCGACGCTTACGAGGCGGTGCGCAGCGCCAGCGCATTTGACACGCACGGCACGCAACCTTTACAATTCCGATGGCGTAGTAGATCATGAAAGATGATGCGTCCAGTTCTGTTCAGCGTGAACAGCACGGGCGCACCCTCGGACGAGCGGGCGGGCGCGCGCCGCCGTTCCAGCTTCAACACGCACGCGAGGTGCCATGCGCCTGATTCTTTACCTGGGCAAGGGCGGCGTCGGCAAGACGACGACCTCAGCGGCCACTGCGGTACGGGCCGCCGAACTTGGCTACCGGACGCTGGTGGTCAGCACCGATGTGGCGCATAGCCTGGCCGATGCGCTTGATCATCCGCTTGGCCCGCAGCCCACACAGTTGAGCGATCGGCTCTGGGGCCAGGAAATCAATGTGCTGGACGAGGTGCGCCAGCACTGGGGTGAACTGCGCACCTACCTGGCCGGCCTGCTCAAGCGCCGTGGGGTGGACGACGTGGCATCGGAAGAACTGGCGATCATTCCTGGAATGGAAGAAGTCGTCAGTCTGCTGCACATCCGGCGCCAGGCGCGCGATGGCAACTTTGATGCCGTGATTGTTGATGCCGCGCCCACGGGCGAGACGATTCGCCTGTTGACCATGCCGGAGACGTTCCAGTGGTACGCGGCGCGTGTCATGGATTGGGATCCCGGCACCAAGAGCGTGGCTAAACCGCTGGTGCGCGCACTGATCCCGGCGACCAACGCTTTTGAAACGCTTGATCGCCTGACCAGGGGGGTGGAGGCGTTGCGCCAGACCCTCACCGATCCCGACATCAGTTCATATCGCCTGGTGGTCAACCCGGAACGTATGGTCATCAAAGAGGCGCAGCGTGCCGCCACCTATCTGTCGTTGTTCGGCTATCCGGTTGACGGCGTGGTGCTGAACCGGGTGCTGCCACGCGGCGCGGTCGAGGGTGCGTTCATGCAGCGTCTGCACGAGATGCAATCCGGCTATCGCAAAATGGTGCACGACCTGTTCGCGCCGCTGCCGATCTGGGAAGCACCGCATTACCCGCACGACATTCGCGGCATTGGCGACCTGTCGCAAGTCGGGCGCGAACTCTTCAAGGAGGATGACCCGACGAAGGTCTTCTTCCGTGGCACCACTCAGGAAATCGTGCGTGATGGCGATGAATATGTGATGCGCATGCCGCTGCCGCACGTCGAGATCGGCAAAGTGTCGATCACCAAGCGTGGCGACGAGTTGTTCGTCACGATTGGCAACTTCAAGCGCGACATGATACTGCCGCTCACCCTTGCTGAACGCCCGGCAAAGCGGGCCGTTTTTCGTGAAGGAGTGCTCGAGGTGCGCTTTGGAGCCCCGGAAACGGCGGCGTCCGCCCCCGCGCCGGCCGCAGGGTAGCCCCAACGACAGTGCCATATACACAGCAAGGCCAGCAACGGCAGCGCTGCATAACCACACCGCCGGGTTGGATACGTCTGGCCTGGCGGTATTGATTCCGCCGGACATCCGGCGCTCAAGAGGAGCAATACGATGGCACACATCATGGCCCGATCGCTGGCGCAGATGTGGGAGCGCTGGTTCAGCCGCATCGCGCTGATTGCCGGGGTCTGGATGATTCTGTCGCCATGGATGATTGGCGTCGGTGCAACGACGCCGGCAGGGTTCAGTGCCCTCGCGTGCGGTCTCATCATTGCAGCGGCGAGCACAAGCGTTACCATCTGGCAAGCGCGCCTGTCGCACCAGGGGGTGTTCGTGATCGCGCTGATCGCCGCCGCAATGGCGGGTATCGCCGTGGTAGCGCCGTTTCTGTTACAGTTTGGCGGCCTGGCTCGCTGGAGCAACATCCTGGCTGGCATGCTGGTCATTGTCGATGTTGGCTATGAGTTGCTGAACCTCAACGCATGAATGGCAAGGCAACCGTCGCTGTACCAGTTGCGCCGCACCTTTCTGCCAACCGTTGGCCACGCTCGCAGGCGTGGCGCCGTGGCGCGACGTGAGGGCCAGTCTGTCTGGCGCGTTCCATGCCGGTCGTTGATACTGCTGTGTTCCCCCCATCCGCCCGCTGCGCCTGCTGATACTGGCTGCCACAGGGGGTCCCCCCCCGGCGGGGGCTGTATGGTGCATCGAGGCTGGATGCTGCGTGCACATCCTTTGCATATCATGTACAATAGAAGGGGTACGACGCAGCGGCGCCTGCCCTGCCTCGCGATATCCGGCGGCAGCCTGACGCTTCCGATCACGGTGGTCAGCCACGTCAGGATGTAGCTTGCTGCGTCCCATACCGCTCTGCCGAAGGCAAAAACCCGGTCACCGCGCCGCAAACGAGAGCGGCTGCGTGGCTCCTGAACATGACAGATGCGACATCATGAATGGAGGATAATCGCATGATCACCGAAGAACTGGTGCGCAGTGCCCTGAAGAATGTGTTCGATCCCGAGATCGGCATGGATATCGTCAGCCTGGGGCTGGTCTACAATGTTGACATCCAGGACGGCGGGCGCCGGGTGGCCGTCGACATGACGCTGACAACGCCGGCATGCCCGGCCGGGCCGCAGATTCTCGGCCAGGCCAAACGCGAGGTGGAGAACCTCAACCAGGTGTACAGTAACCTGGAGGATGTACAGATTAACCTGGTCTGGACGCCATTCTGGAACCCGTCCATGATGAGTGAAGAAGCGCGCGAGGAACTGGGGTTCTTCTAGTACCGATACGTTATGAATACACCCGTCACCCCCAACCCGGCCCTCCCCACGGGGGGAGAGTCCGACTCCTCCCCCGCTGGGGGGAGGCTGGGCGGGGGGCCGCGCGATGCGTCAAGCCTTATGTGAAAGATATTGCTTCTCGTACCCGCCGATCCATCCCACCGGTAAATACCCGCTAACTAAATATTGCGGCTTCTTAACTCGCGGCTACAGAGAGACCCCCTATACTCTCCTCGAACTTTGTGCACGCGATCACGAGGAATCATGCCACGGAACCCACGCAGCTCGTCGGGGCATTCATTGCGCGCGCAGTTGACACAGGCTGGCGTTGACATTCTGCACCACAGCGACGGTCCGGCGATCACACCAGGCGCTAGCGTATCGTGGCAGCGGCATGCGCTGTACGGCACCCTGGCCCTCCTTGCGCTTATGGTTACCCTGCTCCTCTGGTTTGTGATTGCCCGGCCGGTTCAGGTGTTGCCACGGATTGCGCCCGCGCCTGGCTTCATCCTGACGGATCAGGACGGTCGCTGGTTGAGCGACGGCGATCTGCGTGGCAGTATCTTGCTCATATCCTTTGGCGCCACGCGCTGCGGTGAACCATGCGCGGCGCTGGAGCGCAACATGCTCGACGTGCGCGATATGTTACGCGCCGACGGTCGCCTCGGGAGCCGCGTGCGTCTGGTGACGATCAGCATTGATGCCGAGCACGACACGCCGCCCGCGCTCCGCGCCTATGCCGAACGGCTGGGCGGTGGACCGCCGGAATGGCATTTCCTGACCGGCGCCGCCAGTGAACTGAAGCAGTTGATCGGCGGTGAATACGGTGTCTACTACCGGCTGGACAGCGCCAACCTGGAACTCGACCAGCGGGCCGTACTGGTTGACGCCAGCGGGTTGTTGCGCGCCGAGTATGACGGAGCGCGCTTCGACCCCGCGATCGTGTTGCGCGACATCGGCCTGGTCGAACAAGAGGCAAATAGTGGTGACGCATCACGCCCGATCTATGAAGTCGCGCACCTGTTTGTCTGTTATCCGCGATGACCCGCCACCGGCACCGAGCGAGGGGCCAGTCGTGTTGCACAGAGATTCGGCCGTTGTGCCTCGTCCGATTCCTTTACGCAAGTTGCACCTGGTGCGGTTCCAGGCAACCTGTGCGCGTATCAGCGCGACACCGGCCTCGCCTGGATGCACCACGCCTGGTTCGGAACCAGAGATCTGCAATTCGCAATCGCACTAGAAGGGATACCAACGTATGTCAGAAGGGTCAACAACCGAACGCCACGATGATGCCGAGGAGCGCGAGAGCCACGAATTGCCGCGTGGCGCCTTGCTGATTACGCTGACATACCTGGCGGTGCTCGCAACGCTGTGGATTCAGGTGTACTTGCAGTTGCTGGCCAATGGAGGGGTACGAGGATCATGAACCAGAAGCAACTCGGCTACCTGTTTGAAATCGCCTGGATCCTGCCCAGCGTCGCTGTACCGATTGCGTTCCTGGTCGCAATCGTCATCACTGCGTTTGCCGTCGGTATTTCTGTTCCCGGTGAAGCGGGCCGTGTCGACCCGAAGACGCTCAATACCACTGCGCCATTTGATAAGCCCGGGCTGCGTGAGCTTGCGCCGGGACGGTACGAAGCAGTGATCACCGCCCAGTTGTTCAATTTTACGCCGGGCGAACTGGAGATTCCTGCCGGCTCGAAGGTGACGTTTATCGTCACCAGCCGCGATGTCATCCACGGCTACAAAGTTGAGAATACACCGATCAACATGATGATCGTGCCCGGCCAGATCTCGCGCATGACCACCACATTCGACCAGCCGGGCGAGTATTACGTCTATTGCCATGAGTATTGCGGCGGTGGCCATCATCTCATGGCCGGCAAAATCATCGTGACGCCCGCACAGTCCGCGTCGTCCGGTCGCTGACCGGCACACGCAGGAGTGCGGTCACGTAACCGGATCTACGTGGTGGGTGGCGCGGAGCGCCAGCAGAGGTACACTCGGCGGCACACGGCGCATTCGCGCGATCCCTCAGATCCGTCGCGCTGCCGACACGAGGGACAGATACCCCGCCAGGGTGTCTCCAGGGCCTGCGGCCCTCCAGACCAACCTGTCAGGGGGACGGCGCAAGTCCTGTCAAGCAAGAAGAAAAGGGAAGGGTATGGCTACAGCTCGCGTCTCCGGCGTTCCTCTCGCATCTGAACGAGCGGATGCCGCCGTCTTTTCTACCGAACATCGGCTGACCGGCCTGAATCTGCTGGTTGCCTTCATCGCGCTGGCGCTTGGTGGCCTGTTTGGCGTCATGCAGGCCCTGCAGTATAACGGCATCGACCTGTACAAGCCGATTGCGCCAGTCTTACGCGGCGGCTACTACCAGGGCCTGGCGCTGCACGGTGTACTGAATGTTCTGGTCTTCACCACATTCTTCATCATCGGCTGGCTCACCTTCACCACCACACGGTCGTTTGGCATCCCACTGGCCAGCCGCACCCTTGGCTGGGTAACGTTCGGCGTGATGACCGGCGGCCTGTTGATTGCCGCCCTGCCATTATTGCTGAACAATGCAACCGTCATGTTCACCTTCTACCCACCGCTGAAGGCCGATCCCTTCTTCTATATCGGTCTGACGCTGGTGGTGGTGGGCACATGGTTGCTCCTGGCGAACCAGGTCATGACCCTGCGTCAGTGGCGCGCCGCCAACCCCGGCGTACGTATTCCGCTGGCGGCATTTATGTCAATCGTCACCATGACGATGTGGGTCATCTGCACGTTCGGCGTCGCCACCGAAATGCTCTTCTTGCTGATCCCCTGGTCGCTCGGCCTGGTACAGGGAACCGACCCGGTGCTGGCGCGCACCCTGTTCTGGTTTACCGGCCATCCGATTGTCTATTTCTGGTTGCTGCCGGCCTATATTTCGTGGTACAACTTCATTCCGAAACAGGCGGGCGGGAAGCTGTTCAGCGATCCGATGGCGCGCGTATCGTTCATTCTGTTCCTGATCCTCTCAACCCCGATCGGGTTGCACCATCAGTATACCGACCCGGGAATCAGCGAAACCTGGAAGCTCATCCATGCCATCTTTACGTTCGGCGTGTTCTTTCCAAGTCTGCTGACATTCTTCAATGTCGTGGCGTCACTGGAGCACGGCGGGCGCTCGCGCGGCGGCAAGGGATGGTTGATGTGGGTCTTCAGCCTGCCATGGCGTGAACCAAGTTTCACGGCCCAGGTGCTGGCGATGATCCTGTTCGCCTTCGGCGGCGCCGGCGGCCTGATCAACGCCTCGTACAACATCAACCTGGTGGTGCACAACACCTCCTGGATCTCGGGTCACTTCCACCTGACGGTCGGCACGGCAGTTACACTGACGTTTATGGGCATCACCTACTGGCTGGTGCCGCACATCACCGGGCGCAAGTTGTGGAGCCCGCCAATGGCACTGGCGCAGGCGTGGACGTGGTTTCTCGGCATGGGCATGTTCTCGCACTGGATGCACCAGCTTGGCCTGATGAGCATGCCGCGGCGTACGGCGATCGGCGCGGCGAACTATATGCAGCCTGAGTGGCAGCCGCTCCTGCCATTTGTCATGATTGGCGCGCTGATCATGTTCGTCAGCGCCATTCTCTACTACCTGAACATGATCATGACCATCACGGCGGGCAAGAAAGAAGCGGTGCCAATGGCGCCGTTTGCCAGAGCCATATCCGGCCCGGAGGATTCACCGCGCGTGCTGGATAATTTCAAACCATGGTTGACCATCTCGTTCATCCTGATCGTCATCAACTACGCACCAACCTTGATCCGGCTGATTTCGACCACACCGCTCAATATCCCCGGCATGCGCTCCTGGTAGCGCGCCGCGAACAGCAGCCTGGCTGATGACTCCGCCGTCGGCCAGGCTGCTGGTTCTTCCGGGTGGATCGCGGGCTGCCCTTCTATCAATTCCGCGACCTGGAGTCTATCCGAACACCAGATGGTCCATGTCATTGCGAGCGCGAGCGCAGCACTCTCCGCTCGCGCCGGTCGATTGCGTCAGCCACGCTGCGCTCGCTGCACGCGGTCGCTGGCGCTCCTCGCCATGACCGCATGCCCATGGGTTTTCGGACAGGCTCTTAGTCCTGATAACGGATTGATGTCATTGCGAGCGAAGTAATCTACCTGATCCCCGGCCCGGCGTAGTAGACGCTGAAGAATCTTGACTCGACTCTGTCGTATGCTATAATCGTGATACCCCCGGACGTGCAAGCGAATACTGGCCGCGCCAATCATTCTTGCGTAAGGAATCAGCTTCGTGGCACGATCACATATTCGATCACTCGCCGTTCTGTCATTCATCGTGATCCTGTCCCTCGTGATCATTGCCGCGCCAGTGCGCCTGGTGGCCGCGCCGCAGGATTTCCGCTGGGATCCGGCAGCCCGATCATACACCGTTACCAACCAGTCGCCCAATAACACGGTGCTGGTCGTCAATGATTTCAGGCTGCGCAACGACGATACCGTGGCCGGGACATTCGCCATTACCTTCCCCGACCGGCCAAGCGGCTGGCAGATCAGCACGACCATCACGAGCCCGATTGCCATCAATCAGGCCACAACGTCGGCTGCCATCCCGATCCGGATCATCATTCCACCGAATACCTCGAATGGCGTGCGCACCATCACGGTGCGCGCGACACGCACAGATATCGCCTCCAATCCGACGGCGGACGCAACAATCGAACTGACCATTCGCGCGCCGGCTGCCGGCACACCGCCGATCGCGGCATGCCCCGAAATTGCCGACCCGGGTGGTGATTTCGGCGGCGCTGCGCTGATTCGCGTTGATCGGGCCGAGCGTCATGGCATCTGTACCACCGGCGACGAAGACTGGTTCAAGTTTGGCGCGGTCGCGGGTAAATATTACTCGATCGATATCCCCGAAATGGATCAGGGGCTCGACCTGGCGCTGGAACTGTACGATGAAAACAGGCGCCTGGTTGATGCCAACGACGATTTTCCGTTCCGCGGCGGCACGCAGACGCTGACCGACACACGGCCGCTGATCCTGTCGTTTCGCGCGCCAGTGAGTGCGTACTACTATGTTCGCGTCCGCGATACCCTGGGCATCGGCGGCGCAGAACTCAGCTACACGATTGTCGTGCGCGGCGAGAGTTACGGGCCATTCCCTCCCTTCGTGTCGTCGCTCTGCAATGACATCTATGAACAGGATGGATTGCCTGAACTGGCGCGCCAGATTAACCAGAATGAAACGCAGAAGGGTCGCCTGCTCTGCCCGAATGGCGATGCCGACTGGGTGAAGTTCTTTGCGCTCAGTGGCTACACGTATTATCTGTATACCAATACCCGCCCCTATGCCGGTGCCGATGCAAACGGCATCCTTGCCGGCGCCGATACGATCCTCTACCTCTTCGGTCGCGATGCGATCACGCTGATCGACTCGAACAATAATATCGAAGGCGGCACGACCCTTGACTCGCTGGTGCGCTTCATTCCATCCGCCGACGGCATTTATTATGCGCAGGTGAAGAATGTCGGCGACATCGGCGGCATGTTCATCAAGTATGATCTGACGCTCAAGGCATGCCCGGTGGAGCAACCCGGGTGCGCGCCACCGGCTGAGATCTTCCCTGCACCACCGGTCGCTTCTGATGTGCCGCCGCTCGGGCAGCCGGTTGAACCACTGGCCGAGAGTACCCTGGCGCCGCTGGCGGAGAGTAACCCCGCACCACAGGCACCGGTGGCCGCAGAGAGTAGCGACGGTGAGACCATTTTTGCCCTTACTGGCAATCAGCCGATCGCACGCCAGATTGACCCGGCGCTCACGAGCATCTGGCAACGCGCCGATCTGCCGGTATCGTCGGGGCGTACACAGCGCGCGTGGCTCTGGGGGCCGGCGCCGCGCCTTGCGCGCAATGAGCCGTACGCGCAGGCGGAGAATGGGGTGCGCCAGGTGCTCTACTTCGATAAGGGCCGTCTTGAGATTAACGATCCGCGCGCGGATCGCAATGCGCCGGTATTTGCGACTTCAGGCTTGCTGGTGGCGGAAATGGTCATGGGCCGGGTTCAGATCGGCAACAATGAGTATGTGCCGTACCAGCCGGCCACTCTGCCGATTGTAGGTGACCTCGACGATCCCGCCGCGCCAACGTATGCCAGTTTCAGCAATCTGATCCAGGCTGCTGCCGACCGCACCGGCTTGCTGGTTACGCAGTCGCTGGCGCGGGATGGTGGAGTGAGCGCTTACGCCGGCCCGGCGCGACCGGAGACGCGTGCCGTGCAATTCATTGGCGAGACGGGGCACAATGTCCCGCGCGTGTTCTGGGACTATCTCACGTCGCGTGGCACCGTGTACGAGGATGGCGCCTACCGCGCCGGCCCGCTGATGAACTGGCTGTCGGTCGTTGGGTACCCGATCAGCGAACCATACTGGATGCGCGTTCGTGTCGGCGGCGTCGAGCGCGATGTCCTGGTGCAGCTATTCGAACGCCGTACGCTGACGTATACGCCAGATGAGAAGCCTGCGTGGCGTGTACAGACGGGCAATGTCGGCCAGCACTACTACTTCTGGCGCTACGGCAAGCCACTGCCGTAGGCCAGCCTCCTGTACAGCGAGGCTCTCCCCTCGCCGGGGGAGGGTCCGACTCCTGGCCCCGGCGAGGGGAGATTAGGCGGGGGGCTGTGCGGTGCGTGGCGCCTTATGTGCCAGCAGTGTACTCAGGGCGCGATCGTCGGCGTTGGCGTCTCTCGCCGGACGACGCACATCAACTCAGTCGGCACCGTTTCTGGCGCCGCATCGCTCAGGCGCACCAGCGGATCGTTGCCGTATCGGTACGTGCGAATCGCAAGCGGACGATCACTGAGGCGCAGCCGGACGCTGACCGGGTATTCGCCCGGTCGTTCGCGCCCGATCACCATGTCGATCCGGTAGACGCCATCGGGCGCCACGCTCCCACCACTCACTGCCCGCCGTCCAAAGTAGAGCAGAAACGACTCGCGCGGCGGCCCTGATCCGGTCAGCACGATCCGCGCGCCAGACTCGCACGTGAAGCGCACCAGCTCCGACAACGTTACTGTCGGGGCTGGTGTCTCGACGGGTGGCGGAGGCTGGGGCGGCAGCGGCGGCGCGACGATCACCGGCGGCTCCGGCGCGGGCGTCGGCGCAGGCAACGGCTCTGCCGGCGCAGGTGTCGGCGGGGCAGGCGTCGGCGTCGGCGGCAAGGGTGTCGGCGTCGGCGTCACAACCACGGCCGCGACTGGCGCCTCTGCAATGATACCGAACCGGCTCACCGCCCTGATGCTCAGATCGGGCGGTATCGCTGCCGCATCGAGAAACTCGTAGCTGCGGCGGCCGGATGCTGCCGGCGCCGGTACACCAATCGGCTGTAACTCGACCCGTTGCGCATTATCAATTTCGTAGCTCAGCCTGGCGGGCTGGCCGGCAACCAGCGGTGACGGGTCGAACCGTGGATTGCGCACAACTGGTGGGCGCGTCACGAAGTACAGAATTGCCGCGACGGACAGGAGTAGCAGCGGGATGATCCAGGGCGGAACAAGCGCGCGCTGGACGAATTGCGCCGATGAGGTCTGTGCCTCGGATCGCTTTTCGGTGCGCGCATGGATCGAAAAACTGCGCGGTTGAGGCGTGCCGAACCAGCGTATCGGGCCACGTACCGTCAGCCGGCGTTTCACCGCCACACCTGGATCGAGCGGCATGACCTCCGGCCCAAGGCCGAAATCGAGCACCTGTTCGTCATCTTCGCCGGAAAGCGTGTAGCGCGACGGTACATTGCCAGCGTTGGTCAGCGTCAGATTGTAGGACGCTTTGCGCCAGCCGGTGGCGCGGCGCGGCTTCAATTCCAGCCGGTGCTCGGTAAATGCCTGAACGGTCCACGTCGCCTGCGCAATGCCGGCCTCATTCGGACGGCTGCGGGAGCGCGCATAGATCGTCACCGGGTAGGGGCCGGCGCGATGTTCCGGCGTTCGCGGCACATTGATATTGAGCGCCACCGGCTGCCGGCCATTGGGTAGTAATTGAGGTTCAGGCGGCGGGCCCTGGATCCAGGTTTCCGGCACGCCACGCACTTCAACGCGCAGATGATCGACATTCTCGCTGTAGTTGTGCAACGTCAGGCGCAAGACGGTCGGCATGCCGGGGGTGAGCGTCGTCACATCCTGTTCCAGTTCGACGCCGTACCGGTTCGATCCAAGCGGTGGCTGGGTGACCCCGGCATCCGGGATTGCATCGGCGGGCTCAGGCGGCGCAACAACTGCCGCCTGCGGCACAGCCGGGGCATCGCGGCGCATGCCAGCCGACGGCGTCTGGGTGATGCCACCCGCCTGTGGGATCGCAGCTGTTGGCCCGACCATGGCAGGTGCCCCAAAACCTGGCGTTACTGATCCAGCAGGGCGGGGCGCCGGCGGCGGGGGTGCAACAACCCGTGGAACGGCCGCTGCCGTGGGCTCGGGAATGCCATATTGCGCAGGCGCGATCATGCTCGTTGCCTGGGCCATCGCCGGTACCAGCCGCAACCAGTACACGCCAATACGCAGCGGGACGCCGCCTTCCCAGAGCCGGCGTTCCTGCGGCGCCAGGCGAACACCGGCAAGGATGACGCCATTCGTCGATCCCAGGTCGGATACTGTCACCTGCCGGCCATCCCAGTCAATAAACGCATGCTCCTCCGACACGCTTTCGTCAGCCAGCACCAGGTCGCTGGTCGCCGCGCGCCCGACCGCCAGGCCATCGCCAGTCAGGTTGACAAGCTGGAGCGGCATGCCCTGGCTGTCGAGCACCTGAACCTGAGGCATACTTAACGGCGGTGGAAGAGCCGGGAAGCCTGGCGGTGGCGTCGCTATCATGAGCGACCGGGTCACCGCGACTTCCGGGATCGGGGTGCTGATTGCCGGCAGTGGTTCAGGCAAAATCGTTACGGCCTCGTCCGGATTGATGACCTCTGGCGCCACCTGCGGCGCACCTGCCTCCTGTACCTCCGGCGTCTCATCGGCAAGCAAGGCAGCGGTGGCATCGGCGACCGCGCTGGCTGGCGTTGCCGCCACCGCCGGCTCAACCAGCGTGGCATCGGCGGGGGCCACCACCGCCGGCTCGACCAGCGTGGCATCGGCGGGGGCCACCACCGCCGGCTCGACCAGCGTGGCATCGGCGGGGGCCACCGCCGGCTCGACCAGCGTGGCATCGGCGGGGGCGGCCGCTGGCGGCGCAGGGGACGTTGCTTCGATTATCGTCACATCAACCGGTGCAGGCGGCACGATAGCGGCAGCCATCGTCGCATCGTCATGCGTCGGTAATCGTTCAATCACCGTCACATCGGCAGCGGCGGCAGCGGACAGGCGTGGCGCCATCTGCGCCACCAGATCCTCCAGAGCGGCGGCCAGTTCGGCAGCGCTGGCAAAGCGACCGGCAGAGGGTGCAGTCAGGCAGCGCGCGACAATTGCCTCAAGCGCACGAGGGACATCCGGATTGACATGGCCAAGCGGCGGAATGCCCGTCGCTGGTGGCGGTGTGCCAACTGCAATTTCGTACAGCACTGCGCCAAGCGCATAGAGATCGGCATGCACATCCGGATCGCTCCCGGCGCGTTGTTCCGGCGCGCGGTACGGCATCGTATCAATGGCATCGGGCGCAGACAGGCGCGCCAGGCCAAGATCCCCCAGTTTGAGCAGGTAGCCGCCGCCACTCTCAGGAAACAACAACAGATTCTCGGGCTTGATCGCCCCGTGGACCATTGCGCGGGCATGGACCGCTTCCAGAGCCACAGCAGCCTGGCGCACCAGTTCGGCACCCAGGCGCAAGGATACCGCGCCTCGTTGCATCAACTCGCGCAGTGAACCGCCAGGCGCCAGTTCACTCACCACAAAGGCACGACCTTCGCTGACGCCAGATTCGTACAGTTCGATCAGGTGCGGATGATACAATGCCGCGGCGCGCCGCATCTCGCGCTCAAAGCGCTCGCGGAAGCCCGGCAACGCCATGCGATCGCCAGGCAACAACCGGATCGCTACCGGTTGCCCCGAGGGAACGTGATACGCACGATATACCTCGCCTGCGCCATCCACACCAAGCTGAACGTCAAGCCGATATGCGCCAATCGTCTGCTGATTCGGCTCCAGATCTGACATAGCTCCAGCTTTCATTCATACCACTGCTCACGACACCGTCCAGGTCCGCGTTGCCGGCGTCGGGTCGGCGTTGTTCACCGTGTCGATCGCCCGCACCGCAAAGGTATGCGCACCGGCCGCCAGGCCGGCATAGTTCTGCGGGCTGGTGCAGGCCGTGAATGGCGCGCCATCCAGGCTGCACTGGAACGTCCCCGTCTCGGTAGAGGAGAACGTGAAACTGACGTCCGGCCCGCTCGAGCTTCCTTCAGCCGGCCCGCCAGTGATGCTGGTATCAGGTGGCGTCGTGTCCACCGTCCAGGTGCGCGTTGCCGGCGTCGAGTCGATGTTGTTTACCGTGTCGATCGCCCGCACTGCGAATGTATGCGCGCCATCAGCCAGGCCGGCATAGTTCTGCGGGCTGGTGCAGGCCGTGAATGGTGCCCCGTCCAGACTGCACTGGAACGTTCCCGCCTCGGTAGAGGAGAACGTGAAACTGGCGCTGTCTGTGTTCACCGTACCGGACGGCCCGCCAGTGATGCTGGTATCGGGTGGCGTCGCGTCCACCGTCCAGGTGCGTGACGCCGGTGTTGCGTCAATGTTCCCGACCGCATCGCGCGCCCGAACCTCGAACGTGCGTGAACCGCCGGGCAGGGTCAGGTTCTGCGGGCTGGTACACGGCGCAAATGCCGCAGGGAGCACACGACATTCGAACGTCGCTCCGGCTTCGGTTGAACTAAAGCTGAAACTGACATCCGGCCCACTGGTGCTGCCATTCGCCGGCCCGCCGGTGATAGTCGTGTCGGGCGGTGTCGCGTCCACCGTCCAGGTGCGCGTCGCCGGCGTTGCGTCAACGTTCCCAGCTGTATCGCGCGCCCGGACGCGGAACGTGCGTGATCCGTCCGCCAGGCCGGTCAGGTTCTCCGGGCTGGTGCAGGCGGCGAAAGCGCCGGCATCCAGGCTGCATTCAAATGTCGCTCCCGCCTCGGACGTAAACGTGAAGCTGACATCCGGCCCGCTGGTGCTGCCATTCGCCGGCCCGCCGGTGATAGTCGTATCGGGCGGTGTCGTGTCTACCGTCCAGGTGCGTGTCGCCGGTGTTGCGTCAATGTTGTTTACCGCGTCGATCGCCCGCACTGCGAATGTGTGCGCACCATCAGCCAGGCCAGCATAGTTCTGCGGGCTGGTGCAGGCCGTGAATGGCGCCCCGTCCAGACTGCACT
Organism: Chloroflexota bacterium; assembly: GCA_013388755.1. GTDB lineage: Bacteria > Chloroflexota > Chloroflexia > Chloroflexales > Roseiflexaceae > JACAEQ01. The sequence continues at coordinate 2,784 of JACAEQ010000110.1, read as the reverse complement.
GAAATGTTCCTGTTTCGGTTGAGGTAAATGTAAAGCTGGCGCTCGTAGTGGCGACCGTGCCCGTCGGCCCGCCGGTGATAGTCGTGTCGGGTGGTGTCGCGTCCACCGTCCAGGTGCGCGTCGCCGGTGTTGCGTCAATGTTCCCGACCGCATCACGCGCTCGAACCTCGAACGTGCGTGAACCGCCGGGCAGGGTCAGGTTCTGCGGGCTGGTACACGGCGCAAATGCCGCAGGGAGCACACGACATTCGAACGTCGCTCCCGCCTCGGACGTAAACGTGAAGCTGACATCCGGCCCGCTGGTGCTGCCATTCGCCGGCCCGCCGGTGATAGTCGTGTCGGGCGGTGTCGCGTCCACCGTCCAGGTGCGCGTCGCCGGGCTGGCATCAGCATTGCCCGCGGCGTCTCGTGCCCGCACTTCGAAGGTACGCGACCCTTCCGGCAAGCCTGTCAGGTTCAACGGGCTGGTACAGGTAGCAAACGTAGCCGGCAACACGCGGCACTCGAACGTCGCTCCCGCCTCGGATGTAAACGTGAAACTGACATCCGGCCCGCTGGTACTGCCATTCGCCGGCCCGGTGGCGATCGCCGTATCCGGCGGCGTCGTATCCAGCGTCCAGGTATAGGACGCAGGAGAGCTGGCATTGCCGGCGGCATCGCGTGACCGCACCTCGAACGTGCGACTGCCATCGGCCAGGCCGGCGGGCGTGAATGGGCTGGTACACGCGGCGAATGCGGCCGGTAGCACACGGCACTCGAACGTCAGGCTGGCGGTGACATCATCACTGCCGCTGAAGGTGAATGGCGCCGCCGGGTTATTGCTGAGCGCGGGCGGCGTACCGCTCAGCGTCACCTGAGGCGCGGTTGTATCGATCACGTACTGGTCGCCGGTATTGAACGGAAGCTTCTCCACTGCGTTGCCATCAGCATTCGTGACACCGTTACTATTGATGAAGTCAAGACGAACGGTCTTGTTGCCGCCAGCCACATTCACCGTGACGGTCCACTGGTTGGTCGAGGCGCTGCTGGCCGGCGCCACCGACGTAATGCTCGACCCGACGGCGCCACCGAGCGTCACCAGGCTGAAGTTGGCTTCGCTCACACCCCTGACCGCTTCGCTAAAGTTCACCTGAAATTGAACGCTACCTGCGTTGGTCGGGCTACTGCCGACACGATTAATGGCGGCGACTTCAGGGATTTCCGTCCCGGCGCCGGTCAGGTTGACGAGAATGGTTCCACCAGCCGACGTATTCTCAATACGCAGTTGCCCGCTACGCGTACCCGCAACCGCCGGGCTAAAGGTAAGGCTGATGGCACAGGTTGCATTGGCGGCCAGCGATGCACCGCACTCATCGGCGCCGCCAGTAACACGTGCGAAATCGGCACCATTGACGCCGCCGATGGCGATCGCCGTAATGGTCAGCGCCACATTGCTCGTATTCCGCAACAGAATGATGCGTGTAGCGCTGGTTGTACCCTTCTTGATACTACCGAACGCCAGCGCCGATGGGTCAACCTCGACACTGGCGCTGGCAACCACCGTCGCCTGAGCCGTCGCCTGCGGGGTCGCAGCCGGCGTCGCAGATGGGCGCGACGTGGCCGTAGTCGCCGGGCGCGACGTGGCCGTAGCCGCCGGGCGCGACGTGGCCGTTGGAAGGGGCGCCTGGGTAAGGGCCGTCTGGCTCTGCTGTTCCTCAGCCGTCCTGGTTCGGGCCAGCTGGTCATTATTGGCAACCTCGGTTGCATTCAACACCTGCGCCGCCGCTGTCTGGCCGGCGGCGATCACCGTGCTGGTTGCCTGGAACGCGCCTGCCAGCGCCGTCTGCGCGCTTGCCTGCTGCTCGGTTGGCAACGCCGCCACCGCAGACTGGGTAGCAGCCAGCACCGCCGCCGCATCAGCGATCGCCGTCTGCCCCTGAGCCGCCTGTTGTGTGGCACGCTCGACGATACGGGTCGCTTCGAGCGCCGCGCCACTTACCTGCGCACCAATGATAAATCCACGCCCTGGAACGGTAGACCAGAGCGGTGCGGGGACGTTGAAGCCATACAGCAGGAAAAGCACCAGTAACGCCAGCAATGGCGACCAGGCTGGCAAAAGCGCCGCGTGAACAAAATGCGCGTCATCGCTGATCGTACGCGTGATCGCACCCTGCGTCTCACTGCTCTCTTCGGCCTCGACCGTGAATGCAAGATCGCGATCAGTGCCAACGATCCTGCGCGACGCCGCAATCGTCAGCGGCGTCTCCACCACACTGCCGGGATCAATATCAATATGCTCCTCCGCCAGCGCAAAACTGAGCGCCTGGTGTTCAGCGATCGCGCGCAGATGGTAGACGGCTCGCGTATTGCCGCCATTCCGCAGATGGACCGACACAACCGCAAGTTCGCGGTCACGGCAGCGATGTGGCGACACGTGCAATTCGCCGGCAAGAAACGGTGCAACGCGCCATTCCAGCGGCAACTCGGACGCAATCGCCGGAACCTCCTGCGCCGTGGCACGCAATCGTACCGGGTAGGGGCCGGCAGCGCTTTCTGGTAGCGCCGGTGCAGTAACAACCAGCGCCGCCGTCGCCGAGGCGAACTGCGCCACGCGCAATGTCGGCGCAGGTTCGACCCAGCCGGCAGGCAGACCATCAATTGCCAGCGCAATCGTCAGGGGCGCGGGCGTGCGGTTCGTGACGAGCACCTCGACGTGTGCCGGCTCACCCGGCGTCAGTGTAAGCGCCGACTGTCCAGGCGGCAGTGCCAGCACCACCACAGTACGGCGGCTGCGCAACTCGCCGC
>JACAEQ010000014.1 GCA_013388755.1 Chloroflexota bacterium | reverse complement strand
GGACGCCCGCGCACCCATTGTGTGCCTCACACGGTCATGCTGGCGGGACGCCCGCGCACCCATTGTGTGCCTCACACGGTCATGCTGGCGGGACGCCCGCGCACCCATTGTGTGCCTCATGCGGTTATGCGGGCGGGACGCCCGCGCACCCATTGTGTGCCTCATGCGGTCATGCTGGCGGGACGCCCGCGCACCCATTGTGTGCCTCATGCGGTTATGCGGGCGGGACGCCCGCGCACCCATTGTGTGCCTCATGCGGTCATGCCGGCGGAACGCCCGCGCACCCATTGTGTGCCTCATGCGGTCATGCCGGCGGAACGCCCGCGCACCCGGCACACACGTGGCTCATTTGCATTTCGCTATAAGATTGCCGTTGTATTCGCCTTTGACGTTCTATAGTTACTCATCTTTCATATGCCGCAGCGCCCAGGAGACCCGTTGACCGGCAGTGACCAGCACCAGCGCCGCCATCAACGTAAACAGGAGACCCAGAGCGTTGGGAAACAGCAGGAAGAGCGTATAGAACACTATCGTTTCGGCGCCTTCGATCAACCCCGCTGGCATCGTCACCGACGTGGTTTCGCCCCGCGACGCAGCGCCGGCGTTGCGCTTCTCCAGCACCGCTGCCAGATACATCCAGCTTGCGCTGTTGAGATAGAAACTTCCCAGCAGCACTGCCAGCGCCAGCAGAATGGCAGATTCTCCACTTGCGAGCGCCAACCCCAGCGGTATGGCGGCATAGACGACGTAATCGAGCATGATGTCAAGGTATGATCCCAGATCGCTCTGTGTGCCTGTGACCCGCGCAATGGCACCATCGAGTCCATCGAGCGCGCGGTTCACCAGCCAGAGACATACTGCCGCCAGATACGCACTCTGCCAGGCGGCGACGGCAGCCGCAACACCGACGACAGCCGCCAGAACAGTAACGACCGTGGGATGGATCCGGCGAACGGGACCGCGTACCAGCCAGGTGAACAGCGCATCTTTTGATTCGCGCAGCGTTTTGTCGATCATGACGGCATCCGGGGCGATGGGGAGCGGCCGATCATCTCCTGACCGGGCGAGGAGAAACGCAACCTGGCTTCAGGATTGCCGCGCCTGACGATCAATCGCTCCGGCGAACGACGCTTCTCCACGGCGTCGGAACCAGCGATAGCGCAGGCAGGCGCTCAGTTCGCCACGCAGATCGGTGAGCGTGTCGCGCAGGAACATGTCCGTTGCCTTCTGGATTCCGCTGGAAAACGTCGGATACGGGTAGACGGTGCGATACAGGCGATACATCGAGATGCCTTCCTGGATCGCCAGTGTAAAGAAAGAGATCATTTCCGACGCTTTTGGCGCAACAATCGTCGCTCCGAGGATCTTGCCGGTCAGACGCACCGCCTCGACCATAATGAAACCGTGGTGCACTTCGTCAGTATACCCACGATCAGTCTGCGTTGCCAGATCGATACGGATTCGCTTAACCAGATCTGGATGGTAGCGCTGCGCAATCTGCTCCGGCGTCATCCCCGTCGTCGCCACCTCCGGGTTGCCAAAAACAATCTCCGGATAGAAAGGTTCAGGTGTGCGCAGCGGCAACCAGGGAAAGGCGATCTGTTGCACGACGCGACGCCCCTGCGCATTGGCGGAATGGGTGAACGCAGAAGTGGCAGTCACATCGCCGACCGCATAGACATTCCGCACATTCGTGCGACCATACGCATCGGTTTCGATCCCCGCCTGGGTGCTGAAGCGTACACCGACCGTTTCCAGCCCCAGACCCTCCACATTGCGCTCACGCCCCACAGCGATCAGCACATAGTCCACGTCGTGCAGCGACGTGATCCGTGCGGCGTGTTCGACGCGCAAGGTCTGAGTGGATTCGTCGTAGGAATGGGTGCGCGCATTCAGGTGGAGCGCGATCCCTCTGGCGTACAGCGACGCCTCAATCACGCGGGAGACGTCGGGAAGATGACGGATCAGCACCCGCGGGGCGATGTCGATGATGCTCACCTGGCTGCCCAGGTCACGGAACGCAAACGCCAGTTCGACGCCAATCGCTCCCCCGCCAATGATTGCCAGATGGCGCGGCGCAGTGTCGATCTCAAAGATGCGTTCACTGGTCAGGGCGCGCTCTGCCGGCAACCCTGGAATGGCGATCATACGCGGTCGCGCACCGGTTGCGAGCACAATGTGGCGTGCGGTGAGGATGCGCTCGCCGCCATCGGGCAGGGCAACGGCGACCCGTTGTGGGCTGACCAGACGCGCGCGACCGGATATCAGGCTCAGGTTGGCGACTGCGCCGAACTCCTGCGTCTCTTTGTCGCGCAGGGCATCGCGCCTGCGACGCACTGCGGCAAGCACGGCGCTGGCATTGCTATCGCCTCTACCGGCGAGGTGGATGAGGGTTTTCGATGGAATGCAGCCGGTATTCGTGCAATCTCCGCCAACGTGGCGCGCCTCGATCAGCGCTACCGGTTTGCCCAGGCTGGCAAGCCCATAGGCGACGGTTAAACCGCCGGAACCGGCGCCGATCACGATCGTATGAAAATGGTCGGTCACTCGTTCTCTTTCATCACTCGCTGCACCGGTCACGACTCGACCAATGGGTCCGTTTACTTCTACGGTTATCATCCCGGTATTGGGTTGGAGGGGTGTGTTGGTGATCCTACGGCTTTGGTTGCAGCGTTGAGACTGCCGCGATAGAAGGCGATGATTGAGCGGCAAAACAGATGTTCGTGCGCTATAATCGGCGCAGTCACGATCCACCACACTGCCGGGGCGAGGAGTCTTGGGCATTATGTGCGATGCAGTACCATGCTTGAGCAATGTTTGTTCGGCCAGTGAAAGAACCGGATTGGCAGAAGCGCCTTGAGTTGTGCCTGGGGATCGAATGAAGCTACCAGACTATGAACAGGCTGTTGTTCCCAGGCACAAGGTTACCGCATATCTGCTCTCACTCACCCATCGTGATGGGCGGGGCAAAGGCACCTTCTTTATGCGGTTTGGTTTCACGATCAACAATTGGGAGCAACTCGCGCACGCATTGCTTCGCCATGCAGCCGACCATGAGGTCGCCGAAGTGGAGACAACCTCATTCGGCACAAACTATGTGATTGAAGGCGACCTCGTGGCTCTCGATGGTCGCTCACCTCGAGTGCGCGTGATCTGGCTGGTCGCGACAGGAGAACAGATTCCCACGCTTGCCACCGCCTACCCATTGAAAGGAACGCACAATGATTGAAGAGCTTGCCAGTGTTGTACTGACCACGAGTATGCCTGAGCACGGCTTGCAGGCAGGCGATATTGGCACCGTCGTTTTGGTGCATCAGGAAGGCAAAGGCTACACCGTTGAGTTTATGACTCTGAGCGGCGAGACGGTTGCGGTGGTCACGGTCGGCGCTGAACATGTTCGTCCTATTCGTCACAACGAGATTGCGCATGTGCGTGAGTTGATTGCGGCATAGGATCGGCTATCGCGGGCGAGCCGCAGGCTTCAGCCCAACGGCGTGGGCGTTCGGTATACCGGGTTTAATTTTTAACCTTCATAATGGCGGATTTCTGTGGCCGAAAAGGAGGCCGCATGAAATATCGCATGCGCCATGCAAACGGCCCCTCCACCGAGCTGGCGAAGAGGCCGTTTACCGCGTTGTGCTGCTGGTGCCGGAGACGGGATTCGAACCCGTACGGGGTTGCCCCCATCGGTTTTTAAGACCGAAGCGTCTGCCGTTCCGCCACTCCGGCGCCACTTACCATATCTTAACACAGCGCCGCAATCCTCACCAGTCGTGAGCAGCCGTTATGTCCGCTCGGTCAACGCAAACATCAATTCTCCTTCGCACACCACCTGCCCGTTCACCGTCGCCATTGCCGTTCCCTTGCCGATCCCGCGTCGCATTTTGTCAAAGCGTACTTCCAGCCGCAATGTATCGCCTGGAAGAACCGGCCTGCGAAAGCGGACGCCATCAATTCCGGCGAAGAATGCCAGTTTGTCGCGGTTTTCGGGCAGGCTCAGCGCCGCAACCGCGCCGGTTTGCGCCAGTGCCTCGACGATCAGCACGCCCGGCATGATCGGGCGATCCGGAAAGTGCCCCTGGAAAAATGGCTCGCCGATGGTTACCAGCTTCTCGCCAACTGCGTGCTGACCCGGCTCGAGCTCAAGAATGCGATCGATAAGCAAGAATGGGTACCGATGCGGTATAATCGCCATGATTTCCTGCGTGCTGAGCATGGTGCCTCCCCTGACCCGCAAGGCGCACTTCCGCCATGCCTGTCACTGCGCCGCGCCACAACCGGCAGCCCCGGCCAGCGATGCCGCGCCGCCGCAGCCTCGTGGCAGCCGGAAACGCAAGCGATTTATCCATTCTGCCGGTGATGGCAGTATACCAGAAACAGGCACGTCACAGCATGGTATAGTGTCGCATGGCCGCTCTGTCGTGACGTGTGATCCACCGATGCATATCGCCATCAATGGCATGTTCTGGCCGCAACCGACCGTTGGCAGCGGGCAGTATCTGCGCGGCCTCCTGCACGCGCTGCCGGTGGTTGCACCTGATCTACGGCTGACTCTGGTGTTGCCGGCGTATCGCGCTGCCCTCAACCACGCCGGCGCCCCCGTACCGGCGCTCCTCGTCCACACGCCCTTCGACGGGCGCAGCGCGAACCTGGCGAAACTGTGGTTCGAGCAGGTTGCCGCACCGCTGGCGGCAGCGCGAATCGGCGCTGATGCGCTGCACGTGCCCTATTTCGCGCCGCCCCTCTACGCGCCGATTCCGGTTGTCACAACCATTCTTGACATTGTTCCGCTCCGCCTGCCAGAATACCGCAGCCGGCTGGCGGTGCGTCTCTACATGCATCTGGTCGCCCGCGCGGCACGTCGTGCGACGCAGATTATCGCGATTTCGCGCCATGGCGCGGCTGAGATTGTCCATGTCCTCGGTTGTGATCCGGCGCGGCTGACTGTTGTGCCGCTGGCCGCCAGCACGCAGTTTCACCCGCAGGATCGCGCAGAGGCGCAACGTGAGGTGGCCGCACGGTATGGTATCACCGGCCCGTTCGTTTACTATGTCGGCGGCCTGGATGCACGTAAGAACGTGATCATGCTGGTGCATGCCTTCGCGCGGATGCGCCGCGCCGGTGGACCGGCGGCGCAACTGGTCATTGCCGGGCGCGCGCCTGGCACGGACCTCCGGTTGTTTCCCGATCTCGACGCCGCCATCTCTACCGCCAGCGCCAGCGAATTTGTGAAGCGTATTGACGTGCCGCACGAGGATGGGCCGCTCTTGTATGCCGCGGCAACGGCATTCGCCTATCCATCGCGCTACGAGGGGTTCGGATTACCGCCACTGGAGGCGATGGCATGTGGTACACCGGTGATTGTTGCCGATGCAACCAGCCTCCCCGAGGTTGCCGGTGATGCGGCGTTGCGCCTGCCGCCCGATGATATCGCCAGCTGGTCCGCTGCACTCTGGCGCATCCTGGCGGATGATGCCCTGCGCGCCGATCTGTCACGACGCGGCCTGCAGCATGCAGCGCAGTTCAGCGATCAACGTACCGCGCGAGCAACACTGATGGTGTATGCAAAGGTAGCAAGGCGAGAAGGGATGTAGGATGAAGGAACAAGCGGAGGGTTGGGTGCCGGGTACGGGGCAAGCAAGCGCGATCATTGGCATCAACGAATCTGATGCCTGACCCTCACGTCTATCCGCAAACGGATGGTCTGGATGTCATGACGCGCGAAGCGAAGCAATCGAGCAGCGCAATGCGTATTCTCATGCTCTCAAAAGCCCTCATACACGGTGCCTATCAAAAGAAGTGCGAAGAACTTGCGGCGCTTCCGGGCATGGATCTGACCGTCGCGGCACCGCGATCATGGCGCGAACCGCGCGTCGGCGTCGCCCGGCTGGAACGACGATTCGTGCAGGGGTACCGGCTCGTTGCGCTGCCGATCGCGTTCAACGGGCGTCACCACCTGCATTTCTACCCGACCCTGGCGCGCCTGGTGCGCGACACACGGCCGGATGTCTTTCACATTGATGAGGAATCGTTCAATCTGGCGACCTTCCTGGCGATGCGCGTCGGCGTTCGATACGGGGCGCGTTGCTGCTTTTACAACTATGCCAACATTGAACGTGCCTATCCGCCACCGTTCAACCTGTTCGAGCGCTACGCCTTTCGGCATGCGGCGCATGCCTTCGCCTGCAGCGATGAGGCGGCGGCAATCATCCGCCGCCATGGCTACACCGGGGCGCTGACCATTCTGCCGCAGTTCGGCGTCGATCCCGAGTTGTACGCGCCATCCACGGTTGCTCAAGAGACGAACCACCCGATCACCATTGGATATATCGGGCGCCTGGTGCCTGAAAAAGGCGTGCTCGACCTGGTGGACGCCCTGTTGCGCCTGCCTGCGTCTGTCCGGCTACGTCTGGTCGGCGATGGTGTGTTGCGCTCCGCCATCCAGGCGCGTGTCACGGCCATGGGCCTGGGTGAACGGGTGGAACTGCTCCCTGCCGTACCCTCGACCCACGTCCCTGATGAACTGCGCCGCCTGGATGTGCTCGTCCTGCCGTCACATACGACCCCTACCTGGAAGGAGCAATTCGGGCGCATCCTGGTCGAGGCGATGAGTTGCGCCGTACCGGTCGTCGGGTCATCATCCGCAGCAATTCCGGGTGTCATCGGTGATGCCGGCCTGATCTATCCCGAGGGCGATGTGGCGGCGCTGGCCAGGGTGTTGCAGCGACTGGCGCGCGATGCAGAGTTGCGCGCCGAACTTGGCCGGCGCGGCAGAGTGCGCGTCCTGGCACAGTTCACGCAGGCGGCGCTTGCCCGCCGCTACCACGATGTTTACTTTTCGCTGCTGAAATGAGATCCGCAGGAAGGGAAGCTTGCGTTATACTTATCAACAGGTACAGCGCACCTCGTGGCATGACTGTTCACCGACGGAGGCCCACCAGGATGAATAACCGGCGTCTGGAAGGCTTCAAGCGCCAGATCCAGTCGGCTTCGCCGATGGAAGGCGCCATGTTCCGGAGAAGTGTGAACGGTGCCTCGTGGCCAGTTCGCGATCACGTATGAAGATAATCCGTTTGCGACCATTCACATTCCCGATGCCCCGCACCGCGCCGCCGGCAACACCACGCGCCAGGCTCTACTGGACGCTGGGCAACGCGCTGATGTTGATCGGCGCCATACTGCTGGCGTATGTCGGTGGCCTGTATACGCAGGCAGAATATGGTCGTTATGCCGCACGCGGCGATACCGACGTGCCGCCTCCCGCTCCGGTTTCTGCCCCGGTTGCGCGTGATGCCGAGCCGGCGCCGTTCGTGGCGCCCTTACCGTTCGTGGCTCCGCGCCTCAATACCGCCGACGGTCGCCTCGTCAGCGACGTCGCCGACGTCGTCACCGCCGGTGTCCCCTCGCTGGTCACGCGGCTGGTTATTCCCAGCATTGGCGTCGACTCGAAAGTGGTTGAGGTCGGCTGGGAGATCGTACAGCAGAATGGGCAGCAAGTCGCCGTCTGGCAGGTTGCGGAGTACGCGGTTGGCCATCATCGCGGCTCGGCCAACCCGGGCGAGGGGAACAATATCGTCCTCGCTGGCCACGTCGGCGGCTACGGCAAAGTGTTCAAGAACCTGATCGATGTCAAGGAAGGCGATCAGATAACGCTCTTCGCTGGGGGCCAGCAGTATCTCTATGTGGTGCAGGAACAGATCATTGTCCACGAAGAGGGTGTGTCAGCCGAACAGCAGGCGATGAATGCCCTCTACATCGCGCCGACCGACACGGAGACGGTGACGCTGGTCACCTGCTGGCCCGACCGTGGGCCTGAAAAGTTCAAATACCGCATCATTGTGCGCGCCACCCCCTACGGCACCGCACTCGACCCCCTCTCCGCCTCCGCGAGCGGCTGGACGGTGCGCTGATCGGGCCCACGACAGAATCGGCGCCACCGCAGGACGGTGGTCATCCATGGCCAGGACCCGGATAGCCCACTTGTGCGATACGAACCTTCGTGCTATAATGCGCCCGTGGTGCGCGGTGCCGCCACTTTGACAGCACTGGCGCGATCAAGTAGAGTACGTAAGGAGAAGCACGAGTGAGCACGCTTAATGGAGGAGCGCAGGCGATGGCCATCTCCCCGGAAAAGGAAAAGGCGCTGGCGGCGGCCATGAGCCAGATCGACCGGAAGTACGGCAAAGGCTCGATCATGAAGATGGGCGAGGCCAGCGCCAAGCTGGCGATCGAGACCATCCCGACCGGTTCGATTGCGCTCGATATCGCGCTTGGAGCAGGCGGCGTACCGCGTGGCCGGGTTGTCGAAATCTATGGCCCGGAGTCGAGCGGTAAGACGACGCTGGCGCAGCATATCATCGCCGAGGCGCAGAAGATGGGCGGCGTGGCCGCCTTCATTGACGCCGAGCATGCCTTCGATCCGGCATATGCGGCACGGTGCGGCGTTGACATCAATAACCTGCTAGTCTCACAACCTGATTTTGGCGAGCAGGCGCTCGAAATCTGCGAAACCCTGGTCCGCTCCAACGCAGTGGATGTTGTGGTGGTCGACTCGGTTGCTGCGCTGGTGCCGCGCGCCGAGATCGAGGGCGACATGGGGGATTCGCTGCCTGGCTTGCAGGCGCGTCTGATGAGCCAGGCGCTGCGTAAGCTCTCCGGCGCCATCAGCAAGTCGCGCACAGTGGTCATCTTCCTCAATCAGCTGCGCATGAAGATTGGCGTGATGTTCGGTTCGCCGGAAACAACAACCGGCGGCCAGGCACTCAAGTTCTACGCTTCGGTGCGCATGGATATCCGCCGGATTGAGACGTTGAAGAACGGCCAGGAGACGATCGGTAGCCGCGCCCGCGTGAAGGTGGTGAAGAACAAGATTGCACCGCCATTCCGCCAGGCTGAGTTCGATATTATGGCCAACGAGGGCATTTCGCGCGCCGGCAATATCCTCGATGTCGGCGTCGAAATGGATATCATTCGCAAGAGTGGCGCGTGGTTCTACCTTGGCGAGGATCGCCTTGGCCAGGGGCGTGAGAATGCCAAGCAGTTCCTGACTGAGAACCCGGCGCTGGCCGACGAGATCGAGCGCCTCATCCGCGCTCATTCGGTTGCGTTGCCGATCGCGGTTGCATCGCGCGATGAAGGCGACGATGAGGGCGCGGGGTTGTTTGAGGAGTAGCGGCGCACATGCGCCAGGATGATAGGGCGCGAAGCTGGACCCGTCCGGTGCAGCTTCGCGTGTGTTGCCCCGATATGCCCACCGGCACGATTACGGCTCTGCGCGTGCAGGAGCACGACGCCCAGCGTGTCAACCTGTTCATTGATCATACCTTCGCGCTCGGCGTGAGCCTGGCGACCGTTGCGCGTGAACGACTCTATGTCGGGCTGTATCTCGATGCAGCCGCCTATGCGCGCATTGAAGCCGCCGAATGCACGGATCAGGCGCTCCATACCGCGTTGCGGGCGCTCGAGGCACGCCCACGCTCGAACGCGGAGATCAGGGAGCGTTTGCGTCAGAAAGGATTCGCGCCCGAAACGATCGATACGGCGATCGCACGATTGCAGGACGGCGGATTACTCGATGATGCAGCATTCGCGCGCTTCTGGATCGAGAATCGCCAGGCATGCCGCCCGCGTGGCCGTGGCGCGCTGGTGGCCGAATTGCGCCGCAAAGGCGTCGCAGCCGATGTGGTCGATGCAGCACTGCACACGACGCTGGACGACGACGAGTTCGCCCGCGCTGAACGGCTGGCGCGTGCGGTGGTGCGTCGCTACGCCACCGCGGGTGATTATCATACGTTCCTGCGCCGCCTCGGCGGTTATTTGCAGCGCCGCGGGTTTGGCAGTGCAACGATCCGCCCGATTGTCGAACGTCTCTGGGCCGAGCTCGGCGGCGCGCCGGATGATGCCGGCGATCCGGCGCCTTCCGGGGAGGAGATGGACCGGTAGCCGGTACGTACCAGCACGCGTTTTGATGTTTGCAACCAGAATCGATCGCCGATGATTCCGGTCGCCTTTCTTGGAGTCTATCCGAAAACCAGATGGTCAATGTCATTGTGAGCGCGAGCGAAGCAATCTACCAGCGCGAGCGGAGATCGCTTCAGCCACGCTTCGCTCGCTGCAGGCTGTCGCTAACGCTCCTCACAATGACAGGCAACGCAGAGGTTTCCGGATAGGCTCGTAGGGATATGCACTTCCATGGCAGATGTTCAGTACCTCGGTCATTCATGCTTTCGCTTGCGTGGGCGTGACGGGATAGTCATTACTGATCCCTACGATCGGTCGGTCGGCTTCGATATTGGCCGGCCAACCGCTCATATTGTGACGGTGAGCCATGCCCATCCCGATCACGCGAATGTCGCAGCTGTACGCCCGGCGCGCGACCGGGTGGTGGTGATCGATGGCCCGGGCGAGTATGAAGTCAGCGGCATCCTGATCACTGGCGTCCGCACGTTCCACGATAAGCACAAGGGCGCCGATCTTGGCCGCAATACGGTCTATGTCATCCATCTCGACGACATCGTTTTCTGCCATCTCGGCGACCTGGCGCACGAGTTGACGGCCCAGCAACTCGATGAGATCGGCAACGTTGATGTCCTGTTCATCCCCGTCGGCGGCGGTGAAACGATCGGGCCGGCCGAGGCGGCATCCGTCATCAGCCAGATTGAGCCGCGCATCGTGATCCCCATGCACTATGCCATTGATGGTCAGCAGCGCCTTCTCGATAATCTCGCGCCGCTCGACAGGTTCCTGCACGAAGTTGGCCTGAAGGAACATACCGCCGAAGAACGTCTCACGCTCAATGCGGGCAATCTGCCGGGCGAGACCGAACAGACACGCATTGTGGTTATGCGCCCCAACGTGTGATCGGAAGCGAACTGATGACTCGTGATCATGAGAGAGACGCCCGCACTCCCCTGAGAAGAACGAACCGTGACCGGCACGCATCGTTGCCCGGACGTATGCTATAATCCCGCGCGGTATGCAAAACAGGGTGATACGCAGGTTGGCCATCCCGTGCGCCCGGGTCGTACGACCGGGCAACCGATTACCGACGGCGCAAGCCCGGCGGCGCCGATCGGGTGAGAGTCTCCTGAGGGGAAGGTGATATCGCCTTCCCCTCAGCCATTTTTGTGCGCCGACTCGTTGAAACTGAATAGGAGCAGCCACACAACGCGTGGGAGTGAGAGGTCGATGGCAAAGTATATCTTCGTGACAGGGGGAGTCGCCTCCTCGGTTGGCAAAGGCATCACCGTTGCGTCAATCGGTCGGCTGCTCAAAACGCGCGGTCTGCGCGTCTCGGTGCAAAAGCTCGACCCGTACATCAATGTCGATCCTGGCACTATGTCGCCGTATCAGCACGGCGAAGTATTCGTCACCGAAGACGGCGCCGAGACCGACCTCGACCTTGGTCATTATGAACGGTTCATTGACGTGAATCTGAGCCGTCTCAGTAATGTCACCACGGGCCAGATCTACTCGGCAGTGATTCAGAAAGAGCGCCGCGGCGACTATCTCGGCGGGACGATCCAGGTCATTCCGCATATCACCAATGAGATCAAGGCGCGAATCGCGGCGGTCGCGCGCCAGACCAGCGCCAATGTCGTGATTGTCGAGATTGGCGGCACTGTTGGCGATATCGAGGGCCTGCCGTTCCTCGAAGCGATCCGCCAGATGCGCAAGGATGTCGGGCGCGATAATGTGCTCTATATTCACGTGACACTGCTACCGCATATCGGCGCAACCGGCGAGGTGAAGACCAAACCGACGCAGCATTCGGTCATGGAGTTGCGCCGCGTCGGCATCACTGCCGACATCATCGTCTGCCGCGCCGACCACCCGATCTCCGACGACATTCGCGATAAGATCGCGCTGTTCGCCGATGTTGACGTTGAGGCGGTGGTCCCGCTCCATACAGTCGAGTCGATCTATGAGGTGCCGCTGGTGCTGGAAGAGACCGGCCTGGGCATCTACCTGACCACACGCCTTGGACTGAGCACGCACGCCCCGGACCTCGAAGAGTGGCGCGACCTGGTTGAGCGTATCAAGGCGCCCAAACGTCGCCTGCCGATTGCGCTGGTCGGCAAATATGTGGAATTGCACGATGCCTATATCAGCGTGGTAGAAGCCTTGCGCCACGCCGGCCTGCACCAGGGCGTCGACGTTGACATCAAGTGGATCTCGTCCGAACAGATTGAGCACGAGGGGTGCGATACATTCCTGCACGATGTCTATGGCATCGTCGTGCCGGGTGGATTCGGCGATCGCGGGATCGAGGGCAAGATTGCAGCCGCCGGATATGCCCGCGTTAATGGCGTTCCCTATCTGGGGTTGTGCCTCGGTATGCAGGTGGCGACGATCTCGTTTGCACGGCATGTGATCGGGCCGGACAGCAAGGCCAACAGTACCGAATTCGATCTGCATACGCCACACCCCGTGATTGATTTCATGCCCGATCAACTGGATATCACCGACAAAGGTGGAACAATGCGCCTGGGCGGCTACCCGTGCCAGCTTGCACCCGGCACACGCGCCTTCGCAGCCTACGGTGTCGAGTTGATCACCGAGCGGCATCGCCACCGCTTCGAGTTCAACAATAAGTACCGTCGCCTGCTTGAGTCAGCCGGCATGGTCGTGAGCGGCCAGTCGCCCGACGGGCGGCTGGTGGAGATCATAGAACTCCGCGACCATCCCTGGTATGTCGGCACCCAGTTCCACCCCGAGTTTCTCTCACGCCCCGACCGACCGCATCCGCTGTTCCGCGATTTCGTTGCCGCTGCCGCCAGGACGTTTCGCGAGGGTGATCAGCGACCGTTGCCACTGGAAGACGTGGCGCCGGTCGAGTAGCGCGGTACTTCCACGTAAAGGCGGCTCGCAAACCGCCCTGTGTTGTACCGCCTTGCCAGAGGCAAGCACCACCGCTGGACGAGCCGCCGGTCAGGGGCGACTCGCGCAACTCCTGCCCATAACAAACGGCCGGAGCTCTCCGCTCCGGCCGTTCGCATATTGTGGGATGGGCCACCTGCTACTCGAGGTAGTCGCGCAGGTGCAAGCCAACATCGGGCGCACGCAGGCGACGCAACGCCTCTGCTTCGATCTGGCGCGCCCGCTCGCGGGTCATTCCCAGCACCCGCCCGACCTCTTCCAGCGTCCGTCGCTGCCCGTCGGCCAGGCCATAGCGCAGATCGATGATCCGGCGTTCCCGCTCATTGAGTCGATCCAGCGCCGCGGCCAGGTCGCGTCGCAGGAGTTGATGCGATGCAAACTCAGCCGGCGTCGGTAACTCATTGTCCTGCAAGAAATCACCCAGCGTATGCTCGCCGTCCTCACCAACCGGCGTCTCCAGCGATACCGGGCGGCGCGATGCTTCGAGCACCCGCTCGATACGATCGGTCGTCTGGCCGAGAGCCGTCGCGATCTCTTCCGCCGTCGGCTGCCGCTCCAGTGCCTGGGCCAGGCGATCGGCAGCGCGCTTCACCTGACCGACCGACTCGCTCATATGGACGGGCAGGCGGATGGTGCGCCCGTGTTCGGCGATCGCGCGCGTCACCGCCTGGCGGATCCACCAGGTAGCATATGTTGAGAACCGGTTCCCCTTGTGGTAATCGAACTTCTCAACAGCACGCATCAGGCCGATATTGCCTTCCTGGATGAGATCAAGCAACGACAGGCCGCGACCAACGTACTTCTTGGCAATACTGACAACCAGGCGCAAATTGGCCTGGATGAGATGCCGGCGCGCTTCCTGGCCGGCGCCAATATCCGCCCGCAGGGCATGGCGCAACTGTGGCCCGAGATCCTCGGCTGACGCAAGGCGGCGCGCAGCAGCAGCGCCACGCTCCATGCGCTCTGCCAGTTCAATCTCCTCGGCCGCGGTCAACAACGGCACCCGCCCGATCTCCTGCAGATAATGCTGGATCGAGTCAAGTGTCGTATCCGCCCCGAGCGACTCGTCGAGTTGCTCGGCAGCCAGTTCCTCAATATCGGCAATCGGCGCAGGTTCGCCCTCACGAACGATCTCCTGGCGCTCGTCATGCTCATCCCACGGATGCTGCTGACGTGTCAATCGGCTCATGGCGCACTCCACTGAGAGACACGGCGCGGCCCCCCCACCCCGGGAGGAGCCGCGCCCTCATAATATCGCGAGACAGCCACACTCAACGAGCCTGGTTGAGCGCGGCTTTTCATGTCGGAGGGGGCGACAAACCCACCAGGCTCTTATACCTAAGAACCCGACATAATCATACACGCATTGCGCCTGCCTTGTCAATGATACACGTGATAGGTTCCTGATCCATCGGATTGCAGGCACGCGTACACCAGCAAGGCCGGAGCGTGAACCCTCATACTGTTATACGATGATGAAAAGGGGTTGGATGCAGAATGGGGAAGACTCAAATAACCCGCGGAGCGGGCGTCACGGCGGGTCACTAACCTGAACATGGTCGGGGCGGAGGGATTTGAACCCACGACCCCAGCGTCCCAAACGCTGTGCGCTACCAGACTGCGCCACGCCCCGAACTGTGCGTGTGAATGATACGTGCGACAGCAACGTTTGTCAAGGATGACAGAGTTGCGCTATGTCTGCGACGCACGTTGCTCGCGAAGAAACAGGATCAGATCAAGATCGCCGGGCGAGCGCCCCAGGCTACTCAGGATCGCCGCGGCTTCGCTACGGTGCTGTGTGCCATGGTTCACCAGGTGGATCATCATCTGCCAGAGTGGCAGCGGCGGAAACGCAACGCCCCGCGTGTTGACCACCGTAACTGGCCGCTGGAGTGCAGTCTCGCTCAGTGCAGCGATGAACGCACGCATCGCTGCCTCTTCTTCATCCCAGCGCGCGGCAATAGACTCGATCGTCGGAAACTCCGCTTCCACAAGCATCGCGGCCGGCATGATGCCATTCCAGCGTTGCCGCCAGATCCATTCCGCGCTCAACGCGTGGACCAGCGTCCCACGCAGACTGCCCATCGGAAAATCCGCCGGGGCACACAGATCGCCAGCGCTGATCCCCTCGGCTGCGCGTAGCACACGAGCCGTTGCCCAGGAGGAGTAGTCGTACAACAATCGGATGGTGTCAAGCATCATCAGTATGCTCCCTATGCTACGTCCCAGCGCAGATTGTATGGGCCGTACCCGGTTCCGGAAGCGTCGCCGCCATTATCGCGCCGCCTGTACCAGCGCCTCACGCACCAGTTCCAGGCCACGCAGCAACTGCACATCATTGCTGCGTGGCAGTTCATCGGGACCGAGCGCGGCCGCTTCGGAAGGCGTGAGCGGCGCAACCCCCGGCGGCAGAGCAATCAGTACATCCGGTTTGATACCGACGCCGCGCACAACATTGCCGCGAGGAGTCAGCCATTGTGATGTACCGAGACGCACCTGCGCGCCGCCCTCAAGATCGAACGGTCGCAATACCGTCGCCGTACCAAACGTTGGCTGACCCACAACACGGGCACGCCCGTTATCCTGGAGCGCGCCGGCCAGGATCTCGGCGGCGCTGGCGGAGTTGCCGTTCACCAGCGCAACCAGCGGAACATCCAGCGCCAGACCGCCATCCGACGTTGTGTATGGGCGGCGCGAACCATCGCGATCCTGTTCCAGCAGCACAGTGGCGCCTTCAGGCATAAACTGGCTCGCCACAGCGACAAGCTGGGTAACCAGACCACCCGGATTGTTCCGCAGGTCGAGCAGGATCGCCTCAGCTCCCTGCGCCCGTGCATCCGTGAGCGCCTGCTGCAATTCTTCGGCGGTACGCGCAGCAAAGCGGTTGATCTTGATCAACGCCACCTGGTCGGGAAGCATGCGCCAGGTAACGCTCGGGACATTCACTTCCTCCCGCACAATTGCCAGATCGAACGGCTCGGCGACCCCCTCGCGCTGAATCGTCAGCACGACCCGGGTGCCCTTCGGGCCGCGTACACGATTACGCAACTGCTCGATCGTCGTGCCACGCACATCGTCGCCATTCACACGGAGTATCAGATCGCCCGGTCGTAGGCCGGCACGCTCAGCCGGCGAACCTTCGATAGGCGCAACAATCAGCGGTTGCCCGTCACGCACGTCAATGTAGGCGCCGATACCTTCGAATCTGCCGGAGAGCGCTTCACGCTCCTGGCGCGCCTCTTCGGCGTTCAGGTAGCGCGTGTGCCCCTGATCGCCCAGGCTATCAAGCATGCCATTGATGGCACCAGCGGTCATTGCCTGTGGATTGATCGCTTCAGGGTCAACAAAGTTGTCACGCGCAATCTGCCAGACGCGCCAGAAGTTGCCCAGAGCAGTGCATTCGCTCGGCGACAGCGGGCATGGCTGCGTCAACCGCAACGCAAGAAGATAGCCGCCGCCAACACCAACCAACAGCGCCAGTGTGATGAGCGGAGTGATCAGCCAGACCGGAAGCTGCAATCGCAGCAGTTTGCGAACATGATGCATCATAGCCAGCCGTGATTTCGATTCCACGCTGCCGCAGGCTCCTGGCAGCCAGGAACGCGATTATCGCGCAACATTATTATACGGCGGCCTTGCGCCGGCCGGGGCGATGGCGCGCGAAGATTCACGATTTGCTCATTTCTGCCGACGCCGCGCGTATGCGCATGTAATCATCATACCCACCGGCAAAGCTGCGCACGGTGCCGTCGCGCACTTCGACGACTCGCTCGGCAAAATGGCGCAGAAAGGCGCGATCGTGCGCTACCGCAATCACGGTTCCCTCAAAGGCGTCGAGGGCGGCTTCAAAATGCTCGCGCGCTTCAATATCGAGATGGTTCAACGGTTCATCAAGCAACAGGAGATTGCATCCTTGCAACACAAGCAATGCCAGTTGCAGCCGGCTCCGTTCGCCCAGCGAGCATTCACGCACGTTGCGGAACACACTGTCGCCGCCAAAGAGGAACATGTGGAGGAACGTGCGCGCATCGGTCTCACTCATCGGCCGCGCCCGCAACGCCATCTCCAGCAGTGTGCGCCCCGCATCAAGTGTTTCGTGTTCCTGCGCCAGCATACCAGGGCGAACATTGATGCCTAGACGCACGCGCCCGCGCAGTGGCACAAGCTGTCCCGTGATCAGGCGCAACAGCGTCGTCTTGCCGGCACCATTCGGGCCGACCAGCGCAACGCGCTCACCGTGCCAGACTTCCAGGCCAACGTCGGACACCAGCAATGGCGCGTCGCCGGTGGTATAGGCGAAATCGACGTGTTCGAGTGCCAGTACCGCTCGCCCGCCAGGTGGCGGATCGCCGAAATCAAGTTTCATGCGCCAGTGCTGGCGTGGCTTTTCTATGCGTTCGTCGGATTCAAGATACTTCTCGAGTTTGCGTTCACGACTTTTCGCGATCCGCGCCACTTTGGCCGAGATACGCCCGTAATGGTCGCGATGGCGCTTCGGCCCTTGCTGGATGGTCCGTGCCAGGCCTTTCACTCGCCGGATGTCGGCCTCGACGGCGCGAATGTAGGCTTGCTCATCCTGCCAGGCGGCAAGCTGGCGGGTACGTTCATGATCGCGCGCGCTGGCGAAATCACTGTAGCTGCCCTCATAACTGCGAATCGTTCGTGTGAAGGGATCGAGGTACAACACGCGCGTGATCGTGCGATCGAGAAACTCGCGATCGTGTGAAACAACGATCACCGCTCCCGGATAGTCGCGTACAAATGCCTCAAGCCAGGCCAGGGCATCAATATCAAGATGATTGGTCGGTTCATCGAGCAGTAACAGGCGTGGCTCCGCGAGCAGCAGCGTAGCAAGACCAAGGCGGGTCTTCTGGCCGCCACTCAGCGCGGCAACCGGCGTGTCACGCGGCATCTCGGCAAGCCCGAGACCTTCGGCGACGGCGATGGCGCGGTGCTCGCGAGCATAGCCGCCAAGCGCCTCGAAACGCGCCAGCTCCACATCATACGTGGCCAGCGCCGCAGCAAGGTCGGGCGCATTCGCCAGTGCCGCAGACGCCTGCTGCACGGCGCGTTCCGCGGCGACAAACTCTGCCTGGGCGGCATCGAGCACATCGCCCAGCGTATGGCCGCTGGCATCGAGTGCCTGCGCCAGATATCCGATCGAAAGATCGGGTGGCATCCGCGTGATTGTACCGGCATCTGGCGCCTCGGCACCAACAATACAGCGTAGCAATGTTGATTTGCCAGCACCGTTGGGGCCGATCAGGCCAACGTGTTCGCCGTCATTCACGATGAAGGAGATATCAGCGAGAACGCTGGTTGCGCCGTAGGCTTTATGGAGATGCTGAACCTGAAGCATGGCAGTGCCTCTCACTCACTCATGCTGCGAGCGCTGCAAGGAGCGCACGACAGCGGGGATAACAACCGGTTCGTGTTAGTGAGAGACACGTGTCATTTCATGCTCCTGAGCTTGAAGGACAACAACCAGCCGCAGCATGCACCGGGGCGTGGCAGCTACCAGTATAGCGCACAACGCCCGCCTGTATGTCGGACAAAAGGTGGATGTGCAGCACCGCCAGCGACCATCTGAAATGGTATAATGCCGCTTCCGGGTTTGCACTTGAAGCCGGCCAGGCATTCCGGCCGCACAGACGAGGCGATGTCGTTTCATTTTGCAGTCGAGGCGCGCGATCCGCACAGCCGCGCGCGCGCCGGGCGGATCGTTACCGCGCATGGCGTGGTTGAAACCCCCGTCTTCATGCCGGTGGGCACACGCGGCACAGTGAAATCACTGACGCCGGAAGAGGTTCATGCCCATGGCGCACACATCATCCTGGGTAACACCTATCATCTGTACCTGCAACCCGGGCATGAACTGATCGCCCGTATGGGCGGGTTACACCGTTTCATGGGATGGGATGGCCCGATCCTGACCGATAGCGGCGGATTCCAGGTGTTTAGCCTGGTCTATGGTGGGATCGCCGACGAGATCAAGGGCCGGCGCCCGACACAACAGGTGCAACCTGGCATGGTCAAGGTCACTGACGATGCCGTCATCTTCAAGTCGTACATTGACGGCTCAACTCACGTCTTCACACCGGAGCGCAGTATCGAGGTGCAGAAGGGCATCGGTGCAGACATCATTCTCTGCTTCGATGAACTGCCACCGTTCCACGCCGGCTACGATTACACGGCACGTTCGCTGGAACGCACCCATGCCTGGGAACGGCGCTGCCTGGCGTTCCACCAGGCGACACGCGATGGAGGGCTCCCGTTTGACGCGCCGAATCCTCACCAGGCACTGTTTGGCATCGTACACGGCGGGGTCTTCGCCAATCTGCGCCAGGCCAGCGCCGAGTACGTGCGCGAACTGCCGTTCGAAGGGTTGTGTATCGGCGGGTCGCTGGGTGGCGATAAACAGCAAATGCGCGCCGTGGTTGATATGACCGTGCCGCACCTGCCCGACCATCTGCCACGCCACCTGCTCGGCATTGGCGACATTGACGACCTGATTGAATGCGTGGCGCGCGGCATCGACATGTTTGACTGCGTCAGCCCGACACGGCTTGGCCGGCATGGCACGGCGCTGGTGCGCGACACTTCCGCGCCGGCAGCCGGGCGCCGCTGGAGACTGAACGTAACCAACGCCGCCTTGCGCAACGACCAGGCTCCGCTCGACGCATGGTGCGGCTGCTACACCTGTCGCCGTTACTCGCGCGCATACATCCATCACCTGTTTCGCGCGCAAGAATTGCTTGGCATCCGGCTCGTCAGCCTGCACAATGTTGCATTCCTGCTCAAGTTGATGCGCGAGGTGCGCCAGAGTATCGTCGAAGGGCGCTTTGCCGCGCTCCGCACCGACTGGCTCGGCGCCTGACAGGCCCGGATCGCCACGCGGTGGCATGGATTCCGCCCTGGCGCGCCTGCGGCAGCGTGGCGCTGCCGCAAAAGGGTGCCTCGTAAGCCACCCGTACCACTCTGGCAAAGGAACCACGCACTGAGGGTCCCGAAATGGCGTGCGTGATTTGACGCCCTGCAGAGATGTGCTATAATATGCTCAGACATTAGTGTCAAACTAACAAGAAGCCGACGCAATGGGCGGTGAGTGCGGTAATGTGCCGCACTGCGAGCCAGCGCCGGGCAGTCAAGGAGGGGTTCTATGGCAACCTCGACAACATCACAGCGCGGTGGTCTGAACAGCACTGCGCTGGCGCTG
The DNA here is from genome assembly GCA_013388755.1 of Chloroflexota bacterium. Lineage (GTDB taxonomy): Bacteria > Chloroflexota > Chloroflexia > Chloroflexales > Roseiflexaceae > JACAEQ01. The sequence continues at coordinate 11,148 of JACAEQ010000014.1, read as the reverse complement.
ATCCCGATCGCCATCGCAATCAACGTTGTGCTCGGCCAGCTGGTTCAGAACGTGTTGAAGCTGCCGATTTATCTCGACTCGATCGGCACGGTACTGGTTGGCATCTTGCTTGGCCCACTGGCCGGCGCAATCACCGGGCTGATCGCCAACGTTATCTGGGGCTTTACTCTGGCACCGTCGGCCCTGCCATTCGCGGCAGTCGCCGCTGTGATCGGCGTGATCGCCGGCTACGCCGGGCAGTATGGCGCGCCCCGTCGCTGGTGGTTGATGGCCCTGTTCGGTATCCTGACCGGTATCGTCGCCGCTGCCATTTCGGCGCCAATCGCTGCGTACGTCTTTGGCGGCGTGACCGGCGCGGGAACTGACGTGCTGGTCGCCACGTTCCAGAACCTTGGCGCCAGCGTGCTTGGCGCATCGTTCGCTCAGGGCGCCGTTTCCGATCCGCTCGATAAGACGATCACCTACCTGATCGTGTGGGCGATCGTTATCGCGCTGCCCAGGCGCCTGATCGCGCGTTTTGGCAACCTGCGCCAGCAATAGCAGAGCGCATCCGTGCAGCGTACCGGTCTCTTTCTTGAACGCGTCGGTTTCTTGCAGCGGCTGAATCCGCTGACCAAGTTGACCGGCGCGTTGCTGCTGATCGGCGCAGCGTTTCTGCTCCCGACGCCACTTGCCGGCGCGGCGTTGCTGGTGCTGGCGCTGATGCCGCTCGCGGTGGCATCAGCCGTGTTGCGGAGCTTTGTTGATGTCCTGCTGAAGACATTATTGCCGGTGATCCTGTCGTTGTTGCTGGTCCAGGGTTTGTTTTTCCCTGGCGCCGACCCGGCCACAATCATGCTTGGCCCGTTTGCCTTTCGGCGTGCCGGGCTGGAGTTCGCTCTCACCACCGCCAGCCGTTTGCTGATCGTCGCCGGCGCACCCTTGTTGATCTTTCAGACCACGCACCCGATCATTCTGGTCCAGGCGCTGACCGAGCGCGGTATGCCGCGTTCGATCGGGTACATTCTGCTGGTGGCGCTGCAACTCATCCCTGCGATGAGCGAACGCGCCGCCGGTGTGGCCGAGGCACAGCGCGCGCGCGGGCTGGAGACCGAGGGCGGGTTGCTGCAGCGCGCGCGGGGCGTGCTGCCGCTGGTCAGCCCGTTGATCGTCGGTGCGCTGGTTGACGCCGAAGAACGCGCAATGGCGATCGAGTCGCGTGCGTTCACCGCACCTGGCCGCAAAACCTGGCTGCATGATGTTCCCGATCCGCCCGTTGAACGAAGTGCACGACTGGTGATGTGGCTGGCGCTGGGGGCGCTTATTGTATGGCGCGCCGCCGTCGCGGTCGTATAACCAATGCCAGACTCGCTTCCAGTCGTCGAACTTCGTGACGCAACCTTCACCTACGCCGGCGCTGCCGAACCAGCGTTGCGCGGCGTGTCTCTTACCGTCCCGCCAGGCCAGATCTGCGCGGTGGTCGGGCGCGCGGGTGCGGGCAAGAGCACGCTCTGCGCCCTGTGTACCGGATTTGTGCCGCATTTCTACCACGGGCAGCTCAATGGCGCCGTCATCGTGAATGGCCAGGATGTCGCAGCGCACCCGATCGCCGAACTGGTGCGCCACGTCGCGCTGGTCGGCAGCAATACGTTCAGCCAGATCTCCGGGGCGCGCTTCAGTGTGTACGACGAAGTGGCGTTTGGCCCGGAGAACCTCGGCGTGCCGCGCCACGAGATCGTCGAACGTGTCGATTGGGCGTTGCAGGCGCTGAAGATGTCCCATCTGCGTGACCGTTCGCCGTACGCGCTCTCCGGAGGCCAGCAACAGCGCCTGGTTATCGCTGCGGCGCTGGCAATGCGCCCGCCCGTGCTGGTGCTTGACGAGCCAAGTGTGCAACTTGATCCGCCAGGAACCGAAGAACTGGCCGCGTTATTGCGCGCGCTGAGTCAGCAGGGGATGACCATTCTGTTCGCCGAGCACCGGCTCGAATGGGTGGCCGAACTGGCCGATCGCGTGATTGCACTTGATCACGGGGCGATCATTGCCGACGGCGTGCCCGCCGATGTTCTTGCCGATCCAGTGTTGCGCCGTGCAGGTATCGGCTGGCCACGGCCGGCGCTGATCGCCGAGCGCGCGCGGCGCGAAGGTCGCTGGCCGGCGGAACACCCACTGCCGGTGACGCTGGCAGGGCTCGTGGAAGGATTGGCAGCAACGCGAAACGGCACGCACTGCGAGCCGGGGCACCAGCGGAACGGCGGAGAAGGAGAGCAAGGGAGCGAGGAAGCCAGCCACAGCAACCAGGTATCGCACACATCGCTGCACACCCTCGCCCTCACACCTCCTCCAGCTGTTCCTTCTTCAACTCCTCCGCCACTCGTCGTGCTGGAGCAGGTTCATTTCATCTACCCCACCGGCGTTGAAGCGCTGCGCGGCGTATCGCTGACACTTGGGCGAGGTGAACGCATTGCTTTGCTGGGGCGCAACGGTGCCGGCAAAAGCACCCTGGTGCGCCATCTGAATGGCCTGCTGCGCCCATCGCAGGGCACGGCGCTGGTGGCTGGAAACGACACCCGAAAAACCACCGTGGCACGGTGCGCACGGCATGTCGGCATTGTGTTCCAGGATGTGCGTAATCAGCTCTTTGCCCGCACCGTGCGTGATGAGGTGCGTTTCGGGCCACAGAACCTCGGCTTTCCACCCGATCAGGTCGAAGCCCTGGTAGAGCGCGCGGTGGATGCGCTTGATCTGCGCGACGCGATCGCCGAACATCCATACGATCTGCCACCCGCCCGGCGCCGGCTGGTGGCGATTGCTGCGGTGCTGGCAATGAATACGCCGCTGCTGGTGCTTGATGAACCAACTGCCGGCCTCGACGGCGCCGGTATCGAGTTGCTCTCCCGCCTGATCCGCGAACTGTCCGCCCAGAATCGTAGTGTGCTGGTGGTCAGCCATGATCTGGACTTCTGCTACGAAACGCTTGAGCGCGTGATCCTGTTACGCGAGGGGCGAATCGCGCTTGATACGCGCTTCGATGCGCTCGACGCCACAGCCATAACGACGCTTGACAACGACGTTGGCCTGCCAATCGAAGTGCGCCTGCGCCACACTGGATGAACGACACTCCACAGTGAGCACTTCCGGAAAGCTCCGCTAGATCGACGTCTGGCTTGATGGCCCCGGATCAACCGCTCTGCACGTCGCCGGAGTGAGCCGGCTGGCGCTGCGCCACAAGCCTCCTGGAAGTTCTGTTCCCGGCACTTTTCGTCACTCCCGAAGTGATGTACAATGGTACAATATGCGTATCGCACCAGCGCAGAGAGGCATCTATGACCGTACCCGCTGATCCGCTGATACCGCCCGTGCCGCAGACCGGCCGGAGCGCTCCGGACATCGAGCGTGAAGAACCCACCGGGCTCTGGTCCCAGTTGCTGACTGCCTTCCGCGATCTGAGTGGCGCGTTTGACTCGTTCGCGAATGATGCCAATCCCGACGTGCGCGCACTGGGCCGTGCAGCACGTTCACGTCGCGTTGCCCAGATGAACGACTATTTTGCGATTGGTGATCTCTGCGCGCGCCTGACGCTTCAGGGGAACACGCTGAGCCAGACCTATGCTGCGAAAACCATCGCGGCGTATACCAGAGCGGACGAGATCGGTGGCGGCGAGCTCCACGATGCTCGCCGCGCCTTGCTGGCATTTGCCTTCTGGATAGCTGATGCCGCCCGCATCCTCGGCAACTATGAATCGCTGAAAGTCGGCCTGCTGGCGTGTGAGCGCGTCCAGCAGTTGCTGGCCGACGTACTTGCTCCCACCGATGAAGAACGGTTGCAGGCCCTTGATGATCGCTTGCGCGAGCAGTTGACCCGTATCTTTGAAGATGATGGGGGCGTCGCCGCCGGTCAGCGCGCGAGCGCCGAGCGCGACAGCCGCTTACTGTGTGACCAGGGACAGATGCTACTACGCCAGGGACAGCCGCGCGAAGCCCTCGATCGCTTCGAGGCCGCACTCGCCATACTGGAATCCAACCAGAGCGCGTGGCTCTGGCGCGCGATGGCGCTGACGGATCTGGGGCGCTTTGATGACGCGCTCGCCAGCTATGACCACGCGCTGGCGATCGAACCGGATAGTGCCGGCGTGTGGAACAACAAAGGGTCCTTGCTGATGGAACTTGGCCGGCTCGAAGCGGCGCTTACATGTTTCGAGCGCGCCCTTGACCTCGCCGCACCGATCTCGACCGTTAAAGCCGTCTACTGGCTGAATCGTGGTAAGGCGCTGTATATGCTCGGGCGCTATGCCGAAGCGCGTGATGCGCTGACCCATTCGCAGACGCTCGAGCCTTCCGCTGAAAGCGCGGCAGGCATCGCTGCCTGCATTGAGCGGCTGGAAGGATCCTCCACCGGCTGAACATATGACGTTTATTCACTGGTTTCGCCGTGATCTCCGCCTGCACGATAACCCGGCGCTGCTCGAAGCCGTGGAACGAAGCGGCGGGCGCATCGTTCCCCTGTTCATCCTCGATGATGCGATCCTGCATGCGCCGGCGACCGGGGCGGCACGTGTTGCATTCATGGTTGACGCGCTGCACGCACTTGACGCTGCGTTGCGTGCGCGTGGCAGCCGCCTGGTTGTGCGTCATGGCCGGCCACTCGATATTCTGCGTGACCTGGTGGACATCAGCGGCGCAACCGGCGTGACCTGGAACCGTGACTATACTCCGTTCGCGCGTCGCCGCGATGCGCGGGTTGCTGCCATGCTGCGCTCGCGCAACGTCGTGGTGGTTGAAGCTGAGGACGCGGTCATCCTTGGCCCGGACGACGTTCGCACCGGCGATGGGCGACCGTACACGGTCTACACGCCGTACTGGCGTCGCTGGCGCACGCTGGTCGAGCAGCGGCGCACGGTATTGACGTCCGCGACGGTGCTTCCCTCCCTTGCCCCGTTGCCCGAGACGATTGAGAGCCCGGCCCTCCCTTCCGCCGCCGATCTCGGCTTCACGACGGCCCGGCACATACCGCCGGGCGGCGAGTCCGCGGGGGTCGCCCGTCTCACCGCCTTTGTCGATCGCAATGCCGCGCATGGTATTACAGGGTACGCCGAAGGGCGCAACTTGCTCGCCCTGCCCGCAACATCGGGCCTTTCGCCATACCTGCGCTTCGGTTGCATCGCGCCGCGAGCAGCGCTGCGCGCTGCACTGGACGCGCTCGAACGCCATGCTCCTGAGTCACCGGCGGTCGCGGCATCCATTGAAACATGGATCGGCGAACTCGCCTGGCGCGATTTCTACTATCAGATCCTGTGGCATCATCCGCACGTGTTGCGCCGCTCCTTCAAATCACAGTACGACGCCATCGCCTGGGAGAACGACACCATGCTGTTTGATGCCTGGCGCGAAGGACGGACCGGCTATCCAGTCGTTGACGCCGCCATGCGCCAGTTACTCCGCGAAGGCTGGATGCACAATCGCGCCAGGATGATCGTCGCCTCCTTCCTGACCAGGGACCTGCTCATTGACTGGCGCCTCGGCGAACGCTACTTCATGCTGCATCTGGTGGACGGCGATCACGCGTCCAATAATGGCGGCTGGCAATGGGCCGCCGGTACCGGCACCGACGCCCAGCCCTACTTCCGCATCTTCAACCCGGTCAGTCAGGGGCGGAAGTTTGACCCCCAGGGCACCTACGTGCGACGCTACCTGCCCGAACTGGAGCACGTTCCCGACCGCTACATCCACGAACCCTGGATGATGCCGCCGGCAGAACAGGTACGCGTCGGTGTCACGATCGGGCGCGACTATCCGGCGCCGGTTGTCGATCACGCCGTGCAGCGATCACGCGCGCTGGCAATCTACCGCGCCGTGGCATCGGTTGCGCTTTAACGAAGGCAATGCTATAGTAAAAGTATACTGAAGCGGTCGGCGCCGTGGAGTGGTACGGCGCCCTGGCCCACGATCGATCGATTGTTATTTGCACGTTGACAAGTGACAGGCTCTCGAACGACGCATGCGTTTGAAAGCGTTGCAGCTGTGAATCGCCAGGCCCGACCTGCAGGCACATTGAATGATGTTGTGTGGTATGGCCGGTATCTTCTATCAGTCTGTGTAACGCCGGTACGCTGCGATCGCCGGCTTTGGTCCACCCGCTTGAGGATGGCGCCCGGGGTGTGAGCGGCAGCGCCCTGCCCGGGTACTGCACCGTCGGCCCGGGACTGTGCATCGGCTGCACAGCAACACTCATTATGAACACCGCGGGTTGCGCCTGGCCGTCATACGCTCGGGATCTGCTCGCCTGCCAACCCCACACCAGGAGTAATTCAAACAACACATGGCTACCGACAACCAGCGTCTCGATGTCGCCGTCTTCATCGACTTCGAGAATGTGTACGTCAGCGTTCGCGACAAACTTGACGTCAACCCCAACTTCGAAATCATCATGGACCGTGTCGCGGATCTTGGCCGGGTCGTCATCGCTCGCGCGTACGCCGATTGGTATCGCTACCCCCGCGTCACCAGCGCACTGTATGCCAATGGCATCGAACCGATGTACGTGCCGACGTATTATTATGATCGCGACCTTGGCCGCACCGGCCGTGCGATTAAGAACAGCGTCGATATGAACCTCTGTATCGACGCGATGAAGACATTGTTCACCAATCCGAATATCGGTAAGTTCGTGCTGGCAACCGGCGATCGCGACTTTATTCCGCTGGTCAACAGCATCCGGCAGCAAGGCAAGGAAGTCATTATCATCGGCGTCGGCGGCGCTGCCTCCGGTCATCTGGCGCAGAGCGCCGACGAGTTCATTTTCTACGAGCAACTGCTCGGTAAGAAGCCGCAGAATCTGCAACCTGACGTTCCGCGTGGGCGCGCCCCTGAAAAGGGTCGTGACGTGTTTGAGGTTGACGAGACACCGCTCACAGCGCGGCAACGCCCACAGGCGCCCGAGCGCGCCCCCCTCCCGCCGGAACCTGTTCCTGCAGTTGAACCCGTGCTCACACGCGACGAGCCCGATGTGTTCGACACGCTGGTGCAGGCGGTGCATCTTGCCCGTGAACGCGGCTATGTCTGTTCCTTCGGTTCCCTCAAACTGCTGATGAAGGAACTGATGGGTGGCGATTTCAAAGAGAGCAAGTACCGTGATGCCGCCGGACGTCCGTTTGCCAAATTCAAAGATTTCGCCCTCGAGGCCGAGCGTCGCGGCAGGGTTCAGGTCTTTACCAGCGGTGCCGTCGTCGAAGTGTTCCTGCCGGGCGAAGATCCCTACAAACTGTCGCAATTCGCCCAGGATCTGAAAGAGGAACCACCCACCAGTACACCAGAGACACCGGTGCACGTTGATGCGCGCATTGATGGTCGCCCGGTCTCAGCCAGCCGCCGCCGCCGCCGCCGCCGAGGCGGCAGCCAGCGCCCGGCAACGGCGGACGTGCATGGCGCGTTACCGGAGGATTTGATCGACGAAACGACGGAAGAACTGGAGTATCTCCCGCCCGAGACGTTTGGGGAGGAGGTCAATGGCAGCGTCCAGGTCGACTCAATGTTCGAAGAGTTGCTTGACCGACTGGAAGCTGAGCGTGAGCGCCAGGAAGCGCTGGCATCGTTCGAAATGGAACTACCAGACGAGGCGCAGCTGCCAGTGACCGCTCTGCCCGAACCTGTTGAGGAGCCATCCGCCATCAGTGTGCCCGTCGAAAGCGCGGCTGCTGCGCCGATGCCGGATCAGTGGCCCGTGTCGGAGACATCACCCGGTGAACCGGCATCGCATGTCGCCCATACGGCGCCGGCTGAAGAGACACAGCCATTCACTGACGACGAGTGGCAGATGCTGCGAGACGTCGTCGCACTCGCCAATCGCTCCCTGTCGTTTGCACAGATACACGATCTGTTGCGCGAAGCGCGCAATAATGCCGGCGTTCTCCGAACAAACGAGGAGTTGCGCTCGCTGATCAAGCAGGCGATCAATAGCGGTGTGCTGATTCGTAGCGGCAAGGGTAATCGTATTTCGTATCGTCTCGCAGGCGCCGATCAGACGATGCTCGAAGGTGATGCAGGTCACGCGGAGGCAGAGGCGCCGGCGCTGATCCATGAGCCGGTTCCACCGGTCACCGAACTGCTCTCTGACCACGCCACAGTCGATCTTCCCATCGTGACGGACGTGGGGGCGGTTGCAGCCGTGGCACACGTCGAACCTGAAACCCCGCCAGCCATCGCCGAACTGCCGCACGACACCGGAACCATGCTGGTGGCGCAGACCGACAGCGCGCCTGCACCTACCGATGATGGCGACGTACCCGTGGCGGCTGCGCCCGTCTCACCAAAACGCCGCACTGTGTCGCGAACCAGGAAGGCCAGCGAAGACAGGGCCGGCGAAGGCGCTGCTGCAATGGAACCCGCACCGGCACGGGCATCTCGATCACGCAGCAAGAGCGCAACAAGCGGGACAATGGATGATGCGGCGCCGCGCCCGCGCCGTCGCCGGAAATCTACCGGCGAGACCCCGGGTGAAGCCTGAGTATGGCAGGGCATGACGACGGTAAAGATCTGCGGGATACGTTTTCGTGACCATGCGCTGGCTGCCGTTGACGCAGGCGCCGACATGCTTGGTTTCGTCTTCGCGCCGTCGCGCCGCCAGGTTCGCCCGGAGGAGATCGCGCCAGTTGCCGCAGCAGCCCGCGCCGCTGCGGCAAGCCGCGGGCGAACGGTAGCGTGTGTTGGCGTGTTCGTGAATGAGGATGCATTGCAGATACGCGCCATCGCCCGACAATGCGGCCTCGATAGCATCCAGCTGAGCGGCGCAGAACCTGTTGAAATCGCCGCTGCACTGGCGCCCCTGACCATTATCAAGGCAGTGCGTTTTGACGACTCTCCGGCGGAACGCGCCTGGCTGGCATACGAGTCGCCCGCTGTACGGCTGCTGGTTGACGCGCATGCACCAGGCTGTTATGGCGGCGCCGGAATCATCGCCGATTGGAGTCGCGCCGCGGTTCTGGCGCGTCACCGGACGATCCTGCTCGCCGGCGGACTCACGCCGGATAATGTCGCCACTGCCATTGCTCAGGTGCGCCCGTGGGGTGTTGATGTCAGTAGCGGCGTGGAAACCGGTGGCGTGAAAGATTCCCACAAGATTCACGCGTTCATTGAAGCGGTGCGCGCTACCCCTTCATAAACATATTATGTCCCGCACGCTGCGCCTGCTGGTTCTGCTGCCCGCATCACTCGCCGGACTCCTTACGGTGCGGGCGATTGTCCATCGCCTGCGCCCGGTACGCTTGCGCCCGATCGGCGAGTCCACCCCGCCGATCGGCCCAGCGCAGGTCCGGGCCGGCATGCGCCGGCTGGTGTTGAGCGATCTACATCTCGGCGCGGGCGACCGCCTCGATGACTTCACTGCCGATGATGCACTAACAGCCTTGCTGCATTACTACACTGCCGAGCGCGTACCAACCGAACTGATCCTGGCAGGCGACACCTTTGAATTTCTCCAGGTGTGTCTCCCCGATCTTTCGGACCTTGAGTGGTCACCGCGAGCCGCGGCGCGCCGGCTCGATGCCATCCTGCAGGCGCATGCCGGGCCTGTCGCTGCTCTGCGCGCATTCCTGGCGCAAGGCGATAACCAGGTGACCGTGATTGTGGGCAACCATGATTTCGAACTGCACTACGCCAGCGCCAAACAGACTCTACGTCAGGCGCTGGGCCTGGCCCCCGACGATCCGCGTCTGCGCTTCGGCATCCAGTATGAGGGCGACGGCATCTATCTTGTTCACGGCAATCAGTACGACCGCTGGAATCGCTTTGTCTACTTCGATGGCATCTGCGAGCCATTTGAAGTGGTACTGGGCACGCGCCTGATCCGCGAGGCGATCAACCACCTGGAAGATGAACCATCAGCAGTCGCCACGCTGATTGATAATGTCAAGCCGCTTTCTGCTCTCCTCTGGTATGCCCTGTCGCTACCGGGCCTGCGCGATCGAGCAACGCGCCGTCTGGCCGTGCGTGGACTGGTTCTCCTGTGCCAGGTCCTGTTACGCATGCAGACCTATACCATGGCAAATGATGCACCATCGCACACCTCGACACAGACGCGCCTGCACTGGAAGCCGGCGTTCCGCCAGGTGACAATGGTTATGACCGTGCTGGCGCGAGTGGCAGGGAGGCAGCGAGCCGCAGCGGGCAATCACCAGCGCACAGCGTTCCAACGCGAGGCTGAGCACCAGTTGCATCATTCGATGCGCGCGTTTCGCAATCGCACGATTCGTGGTATGGTGCACGTCGCCCGCGATCCGCGACGCCGCAACATCAGCCTGTTCGTCTGCGGGCATACGCACCTGGCGCAGATCGTACCAATCGCCAGAGGCCAGACATATGTCAATACAGGCACATGGACCGATGTCATCGCGGACATGGCCGCGTCACGTCGCCATGAACAGCGTTTTCCCTTCCTCGAAATCACCTATCCGGCGCCCGGCACGCCGCCAGTGTGGCAGTTGCTGGTGTGGGAAAATGCGAACCAGCGGCCGCAACCATGGTCGGCTGGCCAGGAATCGATGTTTGCTGAGGTTGAATACCCGGTATAATATGGCGTGTCTGCGGCGAACCGGCATGGTTTGCCGGCCCGATATGAATCCTAGGGGAGGACGTTGAATGAAGCTTGTACTTCGTCTACTCGGCGTTGCCGCGCTCGTTGCGCTGGGCGTCGTGATCTACCGTGCTGTACGACAATACCGTGAGGACAGCGTATTCGATCTGGGCGCCGGAACGCAACCGGGTACGCCAGCCAGCGGCGAGCCGCGCAGCATCAGCCCTGAATTGCTGGCAATCCTTGCCGACCCGGGCGACAAAGGGCCCGTCGAGTTGATGACCGACAGCGAAGGCAAAGAGTGGCTGGTGAACCGCCGCAATGGGTATCGTTACCCGGTTGAAGATGGCATTCCGATCATGCTGCTCGAGGAGGGTGAGAAAAACCGCGACGAGAGCCTGATCATCCAGCAGAGCTAGTACCAATACCTTGCAAATAAGGCGTTATGCACCGCACAGCCCCCCACCCAACCTCCCCCCGCTGGGGGGGACTCTCAAGGGTAGAGTTTTTCAGCAGTCGGTGGCATGGTGTCAAGGGTTTTTGAAGGTGCGGCATGCTTCTGCTACGATATGGTTACCACACCCAATCGTCAGCAGGAGGAT
>JACAEQ010000101.1 GCA_013388755.1 Chloroflexota bacterium | reverse complement strand
GTTTGCACGAATACGCCCGCGCACCCGGGGTAACCCGGCGCCCATAGCCGCGTCGTGTTAGAATCAAGGCCAACAAAGGAGAATGGACAGCATCAAGCCACGGCTGCGCCCGGTGATCCTGCGTGAGGTTGTGTATGCCGAGGGACTATCGCCTCTATCTTGAGGATATGCTGGAGGCGATCGCCTGTGTCGAGCGCTATACCAGCGGCGTGATTTCGCTGCCTTCTCCGCCGACAAGATGCGCGTTGACGCAGTCGTGCGCAACCTGGAGCTGATCGGCGAGGCGGCGAAGAATATCGCGCAGGCCCAGCGTGATCTGACGCCGGCCATCGAGTGGCGCAAGATCGCCGGCCTGCGCGATATCGTCGTCCACCAGTATTTTAGCCTCAACCTGGCGATCATCTGGAATGTGGTCGAGCACCGCCTGAGTGACCTGCGCGCGGCGGCGACGGCGCTGCTCGCCATTGATCCCGACGATCAATCCTGATCGCTTTGTGCCCGAAGGCCCAGCATGCTCAGACAATCCAGCAAGCCGTCGCGCCAGGACGACAGGTTCCGGCCTGCCTGTCGTCCGCAGCTTCCTACAGGCTCATCAGCCTGGCTGAGCAGCATGGCGCCACCAACGTGCGCATCTTCGGCTCAGTCGCACGTGGTGAAGACGACGGTGGCGCGGTGCTGCTATGAGCGACGAGCGCGAGCGCCTGCGCGACATCCCTGGAACGACGAAGCGCGTTGATGCGCCCACGATCAAGCGTCAGGGCGCGACGGCGCTTGCCGCACAGCTTGCAGGGATGACACCCGCAGAGCAGCGCCAGTTCTGGGAAGAGCGCAGCCGGGCACTCCGTGAGCGCCAGGCGGCGAAGCGAGCGCACGATATGACGACCAGCGTGCATGAAGACCAGTGATGTACGCTGCGCTGACGGCACGCTGGTGCGCCTCAGTAGATCGATTGCATGGTTCTGGCGATTCGTGCCATGCCACCCTCCGGCATTGCACGATCATGCAGTGTGGTAGAATCCAGGATGGTCAGGGAGGATCCATGAATACGACGCTGCTTCAGTGAAAGGACACGCCATGACGACAATTACGCTCGATCTGTCGCCTGACACCTACCAGCGCTTGCTGGTGGAGGCCCGGCAGCGCGGCGTACCGGTCGCGGCAGTGGCAGAAAAGTTGTTGACCGAACAACTTGCCGGCGTTCACTTGAGTGAGCAGGATCGCGCGACCGCCGTGCTGCGTGCGGCTGGCCTGCTGACGGAGCTATCGCCAGAGGAGAAAGAACGTGCGGCGCGCTCGACTCTGACGCTTGAGGAGGCCCGGGCGATCCTTGATCGTGCCGGTGGCAAGCCACTGAGCGAGGTCATTCTGGAGATGCGCGGGCCGAAGGAATGAGCATTTTCTTTCTCGACTCCAGCGCCCTGACGAAACGGTATCTCCAGGAGCCAGGCAGCGATTGGGTTGCGGCGCTCACTGATCCGGCTACTGGCAATATTATCGTTGTTGCCGAAATTACGCGTGTCGAAGTTGCGGCGGCGCTTGCGGCACGGCACCGTGCCGGCGCCATTACGCTGAACGAACGAGACGATCTGGTGAGCTTTGTGCTGCAGCATTTCGACTCGGAATACCAGATCGTCGCCATTGAACCGAACCGTTACCAGTCGGGCCGTCGCTCTCACCCAGCGCCACCGGCTGCGCGGCTATGACGCTGTGCAACTCGCCGCGGCCCTGGCGGCCAATGAGCCGCTGGTCGCCGCCGGGTTGCCCGCCCTGACCTTCCTCGCCGCCGATGATGACCTGGTCGTCGCGGCTCGTGCCGAGGGCCTGCCCGCCGAGAATCCGAACCAGCACTCGTGACGGAGACCTGCTATGCCGCGACAATCCGGCAAGCCGTCATGCGGATTCATTTCAGGAGAACATGCACAAAGCCCGGGCTGTATCTGGCGAACTCGTCTTCCGCGAGGTGCGTGACCAGTTACTTCCGGCGCGATTAAGCGCTCTTCTCCGACTCATCGGACTCGGAGAAGAACGACGCCGGCTTTCGCAACGCAATGACCTTCAAAGACCCGCACGGCCAGGAGTTGATCTGCTTCTGGTACGGCAAGGTTAAACGGCCCATCCAGTTCCGCATTCACTTTAGCTACCCCATCCAGAGCCATGCGCCCTGACTGGGTCATTCGCACGAGGCCTTACTTCTCGCGCCAGAAGATCGAGCGCTTCGCCGCCACCCGGCAGATTCATCCGGGTATCCTTCTCGGCCAGTTGATGTTCGATGAGACGGTGGGCTATAAGCACCTCCGCGGCCTGCTGTGCAAAGTCAGTCCGTATCTGCAGGACTGGATTGACCCTGCTGGTCGCTGACGTCACCTGTACCAGCCGGTATCAGGTGCTACGCCTCCCGTATCTGTCACCGCCGCGCCCGCTCCAGATGGTCGAGCAGCCCCATCAGCTTGTACTTGTGCCCGTACTGCGCGCGCCTCATCGCGCTGCGCTGCGTGGCATCTCTTTCTCCAGCAGGTAGCTCTCCCGCTCCGGGTCGCCGGGGTGCTCGATCCGCACGATCTTAAAGCCGCACTTGTTGACGTAGAAGTTGTGGTTGCGCTTGGAGAAGCCGGGCGTGTCGGTGCGCCAGACTCTCGTCTCGGGGTACTTCTGCTCGATGAAGCGCCAGATCTGCAGGCCGAGCCCCTGGTTCTGCAGGTCGGGATCGACGAAAATGTTACCGAGGAAGTTCTCGTGGTTGTCGCGGATCCAGACGGTCACGACACCGATGGGGGCGACGCCCTTGAAGATCGCATAGGCGGTGCTGTCAGGGTGCAAGGCCCAGCGACGCAGAAAATCGCCGTTATCGTACCCGGGTGGGCCGCCGCTCGCCCTGCCCAGGTGGATGCGGGTGTCCTCGTCAAACGCGCGTTTCATGATGTCGGTGAAAAGCTCAACATCCGTCGCTTCAAAATCCCTGAACTGGAGATTCGCGTAATACTCCATAGCGCCCTTCTCCCTACCGCAGCTGGCGCAGCACCGCGTTGGCCTCAGCGATATCGAACTGCTTGGGGTCGAACTCACCGCCGACCCACTCCATCAACTCCTCGTGCTGCTCGTGCTCCGGGTCGCCGATCGCCTCCAGAAAGTCGGCGTAGCCCCAGACCCCGCCGCAGTCCTCGGGCGGGCAGGCGTGCTTGCCCGCCGTGCAGCGCGGGTAGCTCACCCCCGGCTCAGGGGCGAGCACCTTTTCCAGCAGCACCTCGTGGGTCCAGCTATCGCCGAAGTCGTACTCATAGCTGAGTTTCTGCTTCGGCGCGGTGAGCACCTGGTTGAGCTTGACCCGCCGCTCGTCGTGCACATCCTCAACGTAGCCGGGATCCGGCACGCCATATGATACCCGGCCGAGGCTGAACATATGCAG
>JACAEQ010000081.1 GCA_013388755.1 Chloroflexota bacterium | reverse complement strand
GGTGGGGGACGGTGCGGTGCAGAAAGCCTTATTTGCAAGGTATTGGCATTAGAGCCTATCCGAACACCAGATGGTCACTGTCATGGCGAGCGCGCGCGAAGCACTCTCCTCGCGCGCCGCTCGATGGCTTCAGCCACGCTGCGCTCGCTGCACGCTGTCGCTGGCGCTCCTCGCGCAATGACCATGGTGTGGGCAACGACGCATCAGACACCCCACTCCTTCTCACGCGCCGAGATTTAGGGGCGAGTTCTCTCCTGGATCGCCACGCTGCGCCGGCACAATATATTACAATCTTTTCATATTCGTGTGGGACCAGAAATGAAGATTTCATCTTTGCGAAGCCATGCAGGCCGGTTTTTTTGTAAAGGGGCGCAGCGGAGGGTTTTGACAGGCGATCGTATAATGCGATCACACTTCTTGACGTTTCATAGTTATCAGTTTCAGGAGTTACGCAGTGGCGCGGACTCCGTTTCGTGGCAGCCTGCGGCAGTGTGGTACTTCCTTCAAAGTAGCGAAACGCACTGCTCTGCCGAGGGTACGCGTGTTGTCAGGTGAAGTGTGCGGCGTAGGGTGGCTGGAAAGGAGGGCACACCGAACATACAACCGTCCATTGCGTCGTTGCGGTTCACGCTGCGCAGTCGGCGCGTTACATTGAGGCGACCGAACATACGACCGTCCACTGCACCGTTGCAGGGTATCCTGTGCGCGCAACGATGGCGCCTGGATACGCAACAGGCGGTACGTGTCATACCAGGTAGCATTCAGACACACAACCATCAGCCGAGACGCCATGTACCCTTCGATCGATGCGCCGCTGCACGGCTGCTCAGGGTGCTGTCATCCTGGACGATCGAATGCTGCCGGGTATAAGCCGGCGATCACCTGGCCAGTGTGACGGTTCGATCGGTAGTACCGTTCTGCTGAGGGAAAGAAAGCAACCATGAGTCGACATGCAACGTTACGATACCTGACCGTGGTGATGATGCTTCTGCTGGCGTTTGCGCTTGTCGCGCCGGCAGCGGCGCAGGTAAGCCCGCCCCGAATCGATCCGGCCCGCATTGACCGGTTACGCCTGGATACGCCGGCACAGATCGCGAATCCGCGCGCTGTGCTGTCTCCCGGCCTGGAAGGCGCGACTGGCCGCCGGCAGGTGGTCATACGTTTGCGCGAGGCACCGGTCGCGACAGTTGCCGAAGGTGCGGCGCAACTCGCGCAAGGTGAGCGCATCAGGCAGCAACAGGATCGGGTTGTCGCCCGTATTCGCGCGATCGATCCGGCTGCGACCGAATATGCGCGCCTGCGGATTGGCCTTAATGCGGTGATCATGAATGTCGACGCCGCCGCGTTGCCGACGCTGGCGCGCGATGGCGAGATTTCGCGCATCAGCGCCGTTGTGAACTATGAGCGCGATCTGGCCGAGACCGTGCCCTATATCGGCGCAACACGCGCCGTTCAGGAACTGGCGTTCAAGGGCGAGGATGTGCGGGTGGCCGTGCTCGACAGCGGTATTGACTATACCCATGCGAAACTGGGCGGCGTCGGTACCCTGGCGGCCTACCGGGCGGCCTATGGCGCCAATCCGTCCGATCCGCGCACTACGACCCGCGATGGCCTCTTCCCTACGGCGCGCGTGGTTGAGGGGTACGACTTTGTCGGTGAGGTGTGGCCGAATGGGCCGGGCGGCTTCAATGATCCGCTGCAGCCCGACCCCGATCCGATTGATTACGAAGGTCATGGCACGCATGTTGCCGATATTATCGGTGGTAACGCCATTCCTGACCCGGAGCGGGCGCGTGTTCGCGCGGTGCATGCCTCGCCTGACGCGCCGGCAGTTGACATCCTGGTGAACGGTGGAGTGGCCTTCGCGAATGTGCCCTTCCGTGCGATCAGTGATTATGCGCTGTTGCCTCCCGGAACCTATAACATCCAGGTAGTGCCGGCAGGTGCGACGACCCCGGTGGTGATTGATGCGAATGTGACCGTCGCGGCCGGGAAGGATTACACGGTTGCGGCGACCGGTCAACTTGCGAGCATCGCTCCGCTGGTGCTGGTGGACGACAATAGCGCCCCGGCTGCCGGTAACGCTCACGTCCGCTTCATTCACCTGTCGCCCAATGCGCCGGCAGTGGATGTCGCCGTGGCCGGTGGCGGGCCGGTGATCTTCGCGAATGTTGCGTTTGGTGAAGTTGGCACGTATACGCCGGTTCCTGCCGGGACGTATAACCTTGAGGTGCGTCTGGCAGGCACGACGACGGTGGTATTGCCGATCCCGGGAGTGACCCTGGCAGCCGGGAAGGTTTACACCGCCTATGCCTTCGGGCTGGTGGGCGGTACGGGTGACCAGGCGCTTGGCGCCGGGCTCAGCGAGGATAATGTCACCGCCGGTAGTGGCGTTGCGCCGAAGGTTGACCTTTACGCCGTCAAGGTCTGCTCGGCGGTCTCGTCTGCATGCAGCGGCATTGCTATTCTGCAAGGCCTTGAGTACGCAGCTGACCCGAATGGCGATGGCAAGACCGACGACCATGTGCACATCGTCAATATGTCGCTTGGCTCATCGTATGGCCAGAACTATGATGACGATTCGTCGATCCTGGTCGACAATATCACGCCGCTTGGTATTCTGGTGGTGGCCTCGGCCGGCAACAGCGCCGATCGTCCCTACATTGTCGGTACGCCTTCGGCGGCCCGCAGCGCACTCTCGGTGGCGCAGACGGCGGTGCCGAGCGATACGGTGTATACGGTGCAGATTGGCGGGTTGACGATCGGGCTGGTGGCGCAGCCGTGGGCGCCGGTACCGACAACGCTGATCAGCGGGCCGCTGCAGTATGGCAACGGGGCGGGCGGTAATCTCAATGGTTGTACAGCGTTCCCGGCCGGTTCGCTGACCGGGCGTGTGCTACTTGTGGATCGCGGCACATGCAACGTCAGCATCAAGGGTGCCAATGGTTCTGCGGCAGGCGCGGTTGCTGTGATCGTCGCCAATAATGTTGCCGGTGATACGCCGCCGGTGTTTGGCTATGGAGGCGGCACTGTCACCGTGCCGACCTTTACGGCGACGCGCGCGGCAGGCACGCTCCTCAAGGCGCGAGCCGGCCAGGTGGCGACGATTGACCCGGCCTCAGGCGTACCGATTGTGGGCAGTGTCGTTGCGTCGTCGTCGCGTGGCCCGACGATGGGCCAGATGTTCTACGGTAACCAGGTGATGTACGGCCAGATCATCAAGCCAGAGATCGGCGCGCCTGGCGCTTCGGTCTCGGCGGTAGCCGGCAGCGGTGGTGGCACCGAGCCGTTTGGCGGCACCTCCGGTGCGGCGCCGATGGTCTCGGGCGCGGCGGCATTGCTGATGAACGCCACGAACTGGCAGCTCTCGCCGTGGGAACTGAAGTCACGGCTGATGAATACGGCCGAGACCAGCATTCTGAACAAGCCGACGATCTTTGGTGGTGGCCTGGCGCCAATCACACGCATCGGCGGCGGCGAAATGCGTATTGATCGGGCGGTCGCCGCGCAGGCGTCGGCCTGGGAGAGCATTAGCCGCGGTGGCGCGCTGTCGTTTGGTATGATCGACGTCACCCGCAACCCGCGTACACTGCACCGCACGGTGGTGGTGCGCAACTATGGCCATACGCCGCTGACGTATACGATCGTTCCCGGCTTCCGCTTCGCTGATGATGCAGCGAGCGGCGCCGTGACACCAGACGCCCCGGCGGCGATTACGGTTCCGCCCTACGGCCAGCGCTCGTTCGTCCTGTCGCTGACGGTGGACCCGACGAAGCTACCGCTCTGGACGCTGAATTCAGGCCCGGCGGGTGGCAATGGTGATGCGTTGACGATCCCTGAGTATGATGGGTATCTGGCGCTTGACGCGCCGGGAACGGCCAACGATCTGACCATGCCGTGGCAGATCCTGCCGCGTGCAGCAGGTCATGTGCGTGCTCCAGCCAGTGTCAATCTGGCCGGCGGTCCGGCAATTGCGATGCTGTCGAACAGTGGAGCGAATGATACAGCGGTTGAGACCTTCGCGCTGATCGGCACGAATCCATTCGTGACCGCATCTCCGGGTGCGGGCCAGAATGCCCCGCCGATGGATCTGCGGTATGTCGGTGTGCGGGCCTTCGATGGAACCGGGGTCTGTGATTTCGACGAGCCGGTGATCCAGTTTGCGATCAATACGCATCAGCGCATCACTCACTCGAACTACCCGGTGGAGATTGACCTGGTGTTCGATACCAATCGCGACGGGAGGCCGGATTATGTCGGCTTCACGGCGGAACTGGGATCGTTCGCTTCGACCGGGCAGAATCTCTTCTTTGTGGCTCCGGTCGGGGCCCCCACGGCGACGGCGTACTTCTATACTGACCATCCGACCAACAGCGCGAACACCGTCGTGACGATCTGCGGCGACCAGATTGGCGTCCGGTCGCCCGGTCAGCAGATCGACGTGAGCGCTTACGTCTACGATAACTACTTTACTGGGACGGAGTTGAGCTACATTGAGGGTATGAGCACGGTGATCGGCGCGCCACGCTATGTGGACGCGGTCGGCTCCGGCGTGGTGCCGGCCGGTGGTACGCTGCCGCTGGCGATTGGTGCGACCGGTTCAACGGCCACCACAACCGAGAGCGGGGTGCTGCTGATGTTCTACTACGCTCCGTCCGGAAACGAAGCGCGCGCGATTACGGTGCGGTAGTACCGTCGTCGTGCGGATGATTCGGGTAGGAACACGCCCCGGTTGCACGGCAGTGGCTGTGCAGCCGGGGCGATTGTCTGTCTCCTGGGGAATCATTCCTCACAACCGCAACGGAACGAATCGGCGCGCATGACCGTCAAGAGTACAACTGCAAGCCTGATGTTGAGGGTGATGGAGGACGCCGATGCGCGTATTTGCGATTCTGGTGGGCCTGGCGCTACTGGTTGCCGCCTGTGGCGCGTCACCCGGTGCGGTGACGGCTCCCCCCTCGTCGCCGACAATCGGCGTGGCGGCGCTGCCGTCAGCCACACCGTTGCCTACAGGAAAGCCAGTGAATACCGGACAACCGACGCCCGAGCCATCCGCCGGATCACCGCTCTCGACGCCTGTACCGCCGGTGGAAGCCGGGCCAGCATCCGGCACACCTGCACCCGCCGTGTCGCCGGCCACTGCAACCCGGTCGCCGGATTCGGTTGTAACCGTACCACCATCGCTACCCCCGCCGCCGGCACGGATGACTGCACTGGCGTTGCCGGCGCCGGCACAGCAACCGCCACTGATTGGCCAGGGTGACGGCCAGGCGGTGCTGCCGCCCGAAGTGCTCACGCGCCTGATCGATGATCTTGCGGCGCGTACTGGCAGTGATCCGGCTGCCATTGCGTTGTCAGGCGCTGAGGCCGTTATCTGGAACGATGGCTCGCTCGGATGCCCGCGACCCGGTGTGCTCTATACGCAGGAGCAGGTCGAGGGGTATCGCGTGGTGTTACGGGTTGATGGGCGCGAGTACGACTATCGGGTCGGCAGGCGTGGCGCCTTCGTTCTCTGTGAACGGCCGTAGCAGCGGCGCCGGCGTAAGTGTTCACATGTTTCCTGGGAGCGCGGGCATCTTGCCCGCGTAGACGCGCCGAGGGCGGGACGCCCTTGCTCCCGGGCGCGAGTGTTACCCCAGGTGTGAACGCTTACGCGCCGGCGTGCCGTTGACATTGCGATGGCAAAGGCGGTACAATCCCTGGCCGATATCGCCTGTTCGCCTGACGGAACTACATGGTGCCTCGACCGCCACAGAGATGGAATCTCACATTGCTGGCCGCTGCGCTTGCATTTCTCGCCGGCGTCGTGATCCTGGCAATGCGTTTCGCTGTGCGCCCGCCGCTGCCGGTCGCTCCTGCCCCAACCAACCTGCCTGCCACACGTACGCCTGCAGGGCGGGTGACAGAAACTCTGCCAATCGTTACGCTGGCGCCGGTGGCCACCGGGATTGCGCCAGCAGCGGCACCCCCGCCGGTCACGCCGTCACCGACCGCGCCGCCGCTCTCTCCCACGGACACGCCTGCTCCCGCAGAGACCACTGTGCTCGCGATTGCGACAGCCGTGCCCACGCCGTCCCCTGCCATAACCTTCACGCCACCGGTAATCACGCCAGCGGCACCACCGGCAATTGCGCCAACCGCCCCGCCGGCCATCGTACCGACGCTGCCGCCGGCAATGCCCCCCACCGCCTCGCCGGCGTCGCCACCAGCCGAGCAGCCGGTTCGTAGCGCTACTCCGTTCCAGCCGACCGCAACGCCTGCGCCGGGCGTGACACCGGCCACGCCGACTGCAACGCTTGTGCTAACCGCCCCGCCGGCCACGCCGACGCTCGTTGTATCCACCACCACACCGACGCGCACGACCACACCGACGCGCACGACCACACCGACGCCCGACGCGGCGCTGCGCACGCTGACTCTGCTGGTTGAAGGAACCCAGCCGAGGGCGGATGTCGTCTACGAGATCAACGGCCGGGAGAGCGTGCCCGGCCGCAATGGCGAAGTCGTATTGCCCTGGGTCTTCACCGTACAGGCGGAATCGGGCAGTGAAGTGCTGCTCCTGGCCGACGGACTCGATGAGTATGGCGACCTGCGCTGCCGAATCAGCGGCCAGGGCATTCCTGATCCCGGGATCGTCGACTACGACCCGGACCCGTATCCGCAGGTCGAATGCCTGCTGCTGGTGCCGTAGTACCGCCATCGAGGCGGCATATGGTCGCGCCGGCGCTGATGAACCCACCCCCATCATTGCCTATGGGGGGCTGGCATGATACACTTGTGCGCAATGAACAGCTACGTAGCATGATGCACGGCGGCGGTGTGAATGGAGCGTGAGCGACCCGAAGGGCCTCCCTCTGTATGCAGAGCATTGGCGACATTATCCAGGCGATTGCGCGGCAGCGCGGGCGCGGTGAACATGGCCCGCTGCTCATGTTGCGTTCACTGGATGCCGTAGCAGGCGAGCGTGTGAGCCATCTGCCGATCGATCCGCAGCTGGCGCAGGCATGGCTGGCGTACAGTGGTGAGCCGTTCCGCCCGCACCAGGCGCAGGCGCTGGCTGCATTGCGGCGTGGCGATCCGGTCGCGCTTCAGGCATCATCCGCCGATGTCGCGGCGACCGTCGAGTTGTTGACGCGCGCAATTCTGGCGGAGGATCACGATACGGCCGCACTGCTGATCGTTGCGAACGAGAGCGACGGACAGGCCCTGCAGGCGGCGTTTGACACGGCGAACCAGGCGTTGCCGCGCCAGCTTCATATGAGTACGACGTCTGTCGGCGCGCCGCGTGTTGATCCGTTTGCACGCCTGGTCATTACCACGCCCGAATCGCTCCATGCTCGCCTGTTGCGCCATCACGAGCGTGGCTGGAGCAGGCTCTGGAATGCGTTACGGCTGATCGCGATCCCCGATGCGCACCGGTATGCGGGCATCGCCGGCGCACACCTCGACGATCTCCTGCTGCGCGTGCAGCGGGTTGCTACTGCGCATGGTGCCATTCCCGCCTTTCTGGCAACGATCCTCGAACTGGCTGATCCGGCGCCGGCGCTCGCGGTGCTACTTGGCCATTCCTGGCGCATTGTGCGTGCCGACGATGGCCCACGACCGGCGACCATCGTCGCAGCATGGCAGGGTGGCGCCACACGACTGCGTGAAACGATCGATCTGGTGACGGCTATGCAGCGGCAGTCATACCGCATCCATGTGGCATGTAGTGTGATGGAGCGCGCAGTGCTCATGCCAGCGATTGGCGATCTGGCCGGCGTCACGGTGGGGCCGGAGGCGCGCCAGGCACAGATCCTGGTCTGTGCCGGCTTTCCGGGCTCGATCAGCGCGCTGAAACGTCTGCTGGCCTCGGGCTATCAGGCGGTGATCGTTGTGCTGGGTGAGGTACCGCACGAGCAGGCACTGGCGCGCCACGTTTCGACCCTGGTCAGCGGCCCGCTCAGCGCGTGGCCCACGCCGCCGGCCAATGCCTATGCCATGGCGCAGCATGTATTGTGCGCCGCAAACGAACTGCCGCTGTCAACTGTAGAGATTGATGCCTGGGGATGTGCCGAGATCGTCGAGCGCATGGCGGCCAGCCGGCAACTTACTGCCCTGCCGGACAATGATATCTGCTGGATTCCCGCTGGTGAGGGGGACCCATACGCGGAATTCAGTATGCTGGCCGCCAGTGGTGATGCGATCGTAGCGCGTTCGGAGCAGCCGAGGATTCATGCGTTGCTCGACCCGACGCTGTATGAGCGCTGGGCATTCACCGGTGCGTCGCTTCCACCTGGTGTGGGTGGCCTGCGCGTTGTGACGCGTGATGAAGAATCCGGCGCTATTTCGCTACGGCTGGAAACCAGCTCCCGGCGGACGTTTCCGCTCCGCCGCGGTGATGTGACGATCCGTGAAGTGCGTGAGGAACGCTCGCTTGCCAGCGAACGGCGTGTTGCCTGGGGGCGTGTGGTCGTTCAGGAGACGATCTATGCATATCGCGAGTCGGCACCGGGCGCGGCGGTGGCTGACGTTGCGCTGCGCGCACCACTCGAAAGCCGCTGGATCGCGCCGGCATGCTGGTTCGATCTGCCCACCGGGTTGCAGGTCCTGGGTCAGTTTGTGGGATGGTGCCTGGCGGCGGCATTGCCGCTCCGTGTGCTGGCAAGTTTTACCGACGTGGCGCCGTTCTACGATCACGAACGGCGCCGGCTCTTCTTCGTCGATGCGCAGCCGGGTGGAAATGGCCTGGCCCGATGGATCTACCAGCATGCCGAAGAATTGCTGCCCGTGGCGTATGATGTGGCCCTCGCGTGCCGCGTTGATCCATTGCTTGAGCCATTGAGTCGTATCGATCAGGACTGGTTACTGGCCTTGCTTGGAAGAACGGCGCTCGAGTCGTCGCAGGCGCGTGATGAGACGCTGCTGCAGCCTTCGGTCCGCGATCGATCGCCGGAAGGTGCGCATGCCGAACAGCGCGGCGCGCCAGTGGCGCGCGAGGAACGCCGCGCGCAGCGGCGTGAAGAACGCCGGTCACGCGATCAGGGTTCTGGTACTGCGCCCGCCGCCACAGACAGGTCGCCAGCAGGCCAGGAATCGTTGCCGTTCCGCGATGTGCAAGAGACGCCGCTTTCGGGTGCAGAGCGACAGGGTGCGCCTCCTGCGTATGGTGGAACGACGCCGGCAAACGCATCGCCGCCCGGCAGCACAGATGAAGACGGTATGCCGGATGCAGCAGCGCTGATTGCCCGGTTGCGTCGCCAGCGAGCGCAGCGTGACCAGCAGACCAGGGCGACGCCAGCGGCGCCTTCTGGCGCGCCGGACGTCGAGCCACGTTTTGCCAGCGGTGAACGGATCTTTTGCCTGCCCTACGGCGATGGTGAGATCATTGCCAGCCGCATTGAGGGAGGGCGAGAAATCCTGACGGTGCGCTTCCCCGATCATGGCGACCTGACGATTGACCCTGCCGTGAGCCTGGTGCGCAAGCTCGATGCGCCTCAGGCCGATGATGGCGATCGGTCGGGTTGATCAGCGTTATAGCAAAGTGCAACAATCCTGTGCCCCGGTAGGGCGCGTGGTGCGCGGGAACGGCGGCGCGCCCGCAGATCACAGTTGCTGCGCGCCGCTGTAAGGGCTGGATCTGTGAAAGCAAGGATCGCGATCAGATAATCCCTGTCCCCTGACCATTCCCGTCCGCTACGATGCCGGCTTATCGGCTGGTGGTGCAGCCGGCGGCTGCTCGGGCGCTGGCGGTGGAGGCATTTCCGGCGGCGCCTTCTTGCCGCCGCGCGCCAACCTGCGCCAGCTCCAGCGCCCGAAGAGGAACAACGGCAACCACACCGGTGTCCAGATCGCAAAGACGATCGCCAGGTTGACCAGACCCTGGCCAAACTCCAGCAGGCCACGCAATGCCTCGCGTGCCACGCGCACTGGTTGCCAGGCATCCTCCTCGATAATGGCCGGCGGCGGTGGCACCGGGCGCAGTTCGGCAGTGATCGTCGACATTGCCGCACTCTGTTTCAGATACTGCATCCGGCCCTTGATCTGCTCGATCTGCCCCTGCACGTCTGTGAGCGCCTGATTTACACTCAATGCATCCTCGACCTTCTCGGCGCGGGCCAGCAGGTCGAGCAGGCGATCGCGCGTTGCTTCCAGATTGCGCAATCGCGACTCAAGGTCAACAAACTCTTCGGTGACATCCTCACCGCTGACGTTGCGGCTAAACACCCTGGTTGCCAGACCCTCAACGCCGCTGAGCGCTTCCTCAAAGCGTTGCGCCGGTACGCGGAAGGTGATGGTCGAGCTTTGCTGATCGCCAGTGCCGTTCGTTTCGACACTTACGACAAATCCACCGAGCTGCTCTGCTCTGGCACGAATGGCAGCTTCGGCCTCCGGCACGCTCGTCACCTCCAGCGAGACCGTGGCGTTCTTAACGATCAGGCGTTGCGAAGGGATCTGTTGCGAAGACTCCGATCCTCCGGCCACATTGCCACCCTGGTCGGCGGCGCCTCGTTCGAGTGCCGGCAGACCGGCGGGCGCTTCGGCGGCCATGGATGGGCCGGCGGTCGGCATGGGTGCCATCGCTGGCTGGGATGCGCCGCCGCATGCCGCCAGCGTCAGCGCCATGATCACGATGAGGGTGAGTCTGAAGGTTGTCATTGATGCCCTCCTTTATGCGAATTCCTGCCCTGCGCCTGCCTGTCATACATTGTCTGTCTCCTACTCATATGAACGTTTGAGTAGGCAAAGTTGTTCCGGGATGGTGCTGGAAAAGTTGCCGCGCACCATTGCCTCAGGTATAATGCCTGCGAGATAACGACCCGGAGCAGGCGGCCATGGCCTCACAGGCGCTCTACCGACGCTATCGATCCCAGACGTTCGATGAGTTGATCGGCCAGGAACATATTGTCCAGACGCTGCGAAATGCGCTGGCAGAGGGGCGCGTTGCGCATGCCTATTTGTTTACCGGGCCGCGTGGCGTCGGCAAGACGACGGTCGCGCGGCTGCTGGCGAAGGCCGTCAACTGCACCGCACCGCAGCCACAGCGCCCGTGCGGCGAGTGCGACTCGTGCCGCGCCGTTGCCGAAGGCCGTGCAGTTGATGTGATCGAAATGGATGCCGCATCGCACACCAGCGTGGAGGATGCGCGCGAGATCATCGAGCGTGTCCAATTTCGCCCGGCGCTGGCACGCACCAAAGTCTACATCATTGACGAAGTGCATATGCTTTCAACGGCGGCCTTCAATGCACTGCTGAAGACGCTTGAGGAGCCGCCACCGCATGCGCTGTTCATCCTGGCGACCACCGAAGTGCACAAGGTTCCAGCAACCATCCTGTCACGGTGTCAGCGCTTCGTGTTTCACCGCCACTCGCTGGCGTCCACGTCAACTCATCTGCGCGAGGTCGCGTCGCGCGAAGGGTTTGCGCTGGAGGCCGGTGTCGCCGAGACGATCGCACGCGCGGCGACCGGCAGTATGCGTGACGCACTTGGCGTACTGGACCAGTTGATGGCGTATGGTGGAACAACCATCACGCTCGAACAGGTGCGCAATCTGCTCGGCGCCAGCGAAATGCAGGAAGTGGCGGCGCTTGTTGATGCGTTACTGGCGATGGACCTGCCAGGTGCGTTGCGGGTAGTGGCCGATGTCGCCGCCAGCGGCGCCGATCTGCGCCAGTTCGTGCGCGACCTGGTCGAGCATCTGCGCGCGCTGATGCTGGTGCGCGCCGGCGCCGATCGCTCATTGATTGATGCCGCCGACGACGAACTGGCCCAGATTGAACGCCAGGCCGTCACAGCCGATCTGGGCGCGCTGCTGCGCTGGGTGAAGCTGTTTAGCGAGCTGGATCACCAGTTACGCGTCAGCCCGTATGGTCAACTGCCGCTTGAACTGGCCATCGTTGAGGCGATTGTTGCGCCGGCGCCGGCCACCATACCGGCGCGCCCGGTTGTGGCCGCCAGGCGTGCGCCGGCGCGCCCGGCAGTTGAGCCGGCACCGCAGGAGGGGCACGTGGCACCGTCCGCAGCTGTGCCTGATCCGGTTCGGCAGGCTGCCCCGGCTGTTGATGATCCATTCCTGCGCCATCTGGCGAGCGAGCAGCGCCCATCTGCGGCGCCCGGCGGCGTGGTGCTTCCCGAAGTGCAGGGCGATGGCGTCGCTGCAGCCAATGCCGACGCCGCGACCCTGGAACGTATCGAGGGGCTCTGGCCCGATATTATTCGTGACGTGCGCGTGTATGACAAGACGCTGCAAGCATTGCTCAATAGCGGCGTACGGCCGATCGATGTCAAGGATGGCGTGCTGGTGCTGGAAGCGCCGAGCGAATGGCTGATGAACAAACTGGAGCAACCCAATCTGCGCCAGACCATCGAGCGTGTGTTGAGTAGACACATGGGTGCGAATTATGGCATCCGGTGCGTGGTTGAGGCCCAGCAGCGCGAAAACCCCGGGGCGCTGCGTGAACAGATCCGTAGTACACGCAAAGATCCGCTGATCAAGGCCGCCCTCAATATCTTCGATGCCGACATTATTGGTGTGGAAGACCAGACAGAGTAAGGAGCAACCCATGAATCCGCGACAGCTTGAGCAGATGGCCCGCCAGATGCAGAAGGAGATGCTGCGAATCCAGGAAGAACTGGCCAATACCAATGTCGAAGGATCGGCCGGCAGCTATGTGACGGTCACAATGAACGGCCATCGCGAAGTCAAGGCCATCAAGCTGGCGCCGGAAGTGGTTGACCCGGACGATGTCGAGACGCTGCAGGACCTGATCGTGGCAGCGATCGATGATGCCAGCAAGAAGGCGCAGGAACTGGCTGAGAAACGCCTGGGCCCTCTGACGGGTGGTATGAAGATGCCCGGTATGTTGTAATGGTAGGATCCATGCACACGGCAAACGAAACGCAGATACTCACCGAGCCGGTGGCCCGCCTGATCGAGGAGTTCAGCCGTTTGCCCGGCATCGGCCCGAAGACCGCGTCTCGCCTGACGTTCTTCATGCTGCGCGCACCCGATGAAGCTGCACGCTCGCTGGCAGAGGCGCTGATTGCGCTCAAGCAGCAGGTTCACTTTTGCGCACGATGTTATTTTATTGCGCAGGGCGAACTGTGTGTCGTATGCACCAGCCCTGCGCGCGATCAGCGCCTGATCTGTGTTGTGGAGGAGCCGCTCGATGTCGTGGCGATTGAGCGAACCGGTGTCTTTCGCGGGCTGTACCATGTCCTGCATGGTCGTATTGCGCCGCTGGAGGGCATGAACCGCGAGGATATCTACTTTGATGAACTGCTCGATCGGGTGCGCACCGAGCCCGTGGAAGAGGTGATTCTGGCAACCAATCCCAACCTTGAGGGTGAAGCGACCGCATTTCATTTGCAACGGGCGCTTGCGCCGCTGGGTGTGCGCATAACTCGTCTGGCACGCGGTTTGCCCACAGGCGGCGATCTTGAGTGGGCCGATCCCGGCACGCTGAGCTCGGCGCTTGAAGGACGGCGCGAACTGTAAGATGGCGCGCCTCAGGAGACGGTCAGGTTGTCGAGCGATGGTAACGCTACGATCCAGACCTGCCCGACATTAAAAGCGACTTCATTGCCGTTGGCCTCGTAGAATCCCAGTTGCCCCTCGGCAGAATCCTTGCGCCAGGTCACTTCGCGTTCCACGCCATCAAGAAAGACACGCGCCCGCCCGGAGCCAATTACCACCTGTTCGATGCGCCCCTTGTCATCGCCAGGGATTGGCGCCTCGGTCACTTCCATGACGACGACATTTTTCACCCGTAGCTGCGCGCCGGTAGTGGCGTCGATCGCCGGCCGGCCACGCCGCAGCCGGTAATAACTATTGGTGGACGGGTCGTATGTCCAGCCTGCCGGATCCTCACGATAAATAAAGAAATACTCGATCCGTTTCGCTGCCGGGCGCGCCTCACGTGGAGCGTCGGGTTTGAAGACGAAACCGGTCGTTGCAGCAGTGTATGGACCAGGCGCCAGTTCGCTGGCCGCGCGATTCAGTGTGGCGCTGTCGGTGTACAGGTTATGTGGCGCGGCGCGCTCGTTGCTACGGCTAAAATAGATGCTTCTGGCACGGAACAGCGCATCAACATCTATCAAGGCCGTGGTACCCTGCAGGAACTCAAGCGCCTGTGGCGCACCACCGGCGTGAACATACAGGCCGCCGAACCCCATCGCCCACTGGACGAAGTAGAGCCGCGCGCTACGTACTGGCCCGATCGAGGTCGCATCCGGGGTGATGCCTGGTGCATAGACCGCCATGAAGCGCGTCAGGCCGAACTCCGCCAGCGCTTCGAAGATAACTGCCGCATTGCTGAGACCGGCCTGTGGATATGCGTTCGGGTGATTATCGATCATGACCACGATGGGCCTTTGCTGGAGCGCCCCGCGCGCAAGCGCCGGCGCACCGGTGATCGGGTCCCGTGTCAGGCCACTGTTTGCTGGCGCGGTTGTTGGTGCGGCAGTCGGCGCAGTTGTTGGCGCGGCAGTTGGCGCGGTGGTCGGCGCGGTTGTTGGCGCGGCGGTCGGCGTAGTTGTCGGCACGGCCGTCGGCACGGCGGTCGGCACCGCTGCCGGTGCGGCGGTCGGCGCCGCGGCAGGCACCTCGGCCGGCACGGTTGTACCGCATGCACCCAGCACCAGCGCACTGGCAAGCAGTGCATAGAGCATGGACAACTGAAGACGGCGGTGCATCGCAGATCCTCATCACGATGTTCCAGTAGCGCCGGGTATTGTACCACAGGCCCGCCCTGTGACAACCTGTGAAAACGCTGCGTCATAGCGCGCAGCCATCTGCGACCAGTCATATTGGGCGGCCACAGCGCGGAGACCGTCAGCCCGTCGTTCCGCTGGTGTCGGGATCATAGCACACAGACGATCGCTCAGTTGCTCAGGACTGTCATAGAGGCACCATTCGTGGTACTGTGCGGGAAGAATCTCCGGGTAACTCAAGCGGTGCGGTAGCAACGGGATGCAGCCGCAGTACATGGCCTCGACCACCGCAATCCCGAAGAACTCCTGGATTGCGGTGCTGACGATGATGTCGGCCTGATGCAGCAGGCGACGGTACGTTTCCAGGTCAGGCACGTACCCCCACGCCAGCGCGCGTGTCGCCAGGCGTTCACGGGCCGACAGAAAGGCCGGGTGCCGTGGATCGATATGTTCGCCAATCACGATGACCCGAAAGTCAATACCGCGCCGTTCAAGTTCATCCAGCGCCGCAAAAAAGATCTCGGGCGCCTTGTCGTATTCCCAGCGGCTGTTCCAGAGGATGACGGGCATGGACGACGACCGGGGAGGGAGTGGGGCGGCAGCGCGCGGCGGATCGAGGCGAGTAAGGTCGATCCCGGGCGGAAGGACGCAGGATCGAGCAGCGATTGTCTCGATGAGATCGAGTTCCTGATGGTCATGGTAGCGGCCAGGCAGGCCAGGGAGGGCGGCAAGAAAAGCGTTGCGATGGAACGCGGAATTGAAGAACAGCGCATCGGCTGCCAGAGCAGAGGTGTAATTGACCCAGGGAAAGGCCAGATCGCGCGTGCGCCCCGGTGGCAGCGGGTAGGTCAGTTGATTCTCGTGCATGTACAACGCGACCGCGGCTCGCGCTGTCAGGTCGCGCGTCAGGCCGAGGAACGTCGCCAGGTCGAGCATATCGGTGGCAACCACCAGATCAATGGGCGGCAATGCACGCCGGCGCAGTTCGCGTGCAAAGGTGATAGCGGCGCCGCGCATGCGCCAGCGCCATCCGCCGGCGGTTGAGAGTGTGAGCAATGTAACCGTGTGCTGGCTGAAGCGCGCGTAGCCCTGGGAAACGGCCGCGTGTGAACCGCCGTGAAATGCGTCGAGCCAGAGAATATGCATGGAAGGCGTCTGGATGTTACACGTGTGTAACCGCTTAGTGCCTATTGGATGTCAGTGCGAGCGAAGCGAAGCAATCTCCGCTCGCGCCGGTGATTGCGTCAGCCACGCTGCGCTCGCTGCAGGCGGTCGCTGGCGCTCCGCGCCATGACCGCAGGCCCATGGGTTTTCGGATAGGCATTTAGTGCCTATTGGATGTCATTGCGAGCGAAGCGACGCAATCTCCGCTCGGGCCGGTCGATTGCGTCAGCCACGCTGCGCTCGCTGCAGGCGGTCGCTAACGCTCCGCGCCATGACCGCAGGCCCATGGGTTTTCGGAGCCGACATGGTCAAAATTCCGAAGGCATTGTTCGCTCGCCTGACCGACGCCCTCGCCTACGCCGCGTGAGCGGCGCAGATGGATAAAGTCGAACTTAGACTTCTCCTGGAAATGGTCCTTCCTCATCGGCGGGGCGACGTGAACTGGCGCCAGCGGAAGCCTTCCCGCCGCCGATGGAAAGACGCCCCGCCGGGCGTCTTTACCGCAGGCCCCCGACTGTGACCAGCTACCGTAACGCTGTTATCTGCGAGCGCTCCATGTTGCATTGGCGCACGGAGCGCCGTCAAGTTGTGCGCTCAGGGAGCCATTCGCCAATGCACCGGACACGAAGGTACCACTCACATTAATCGTATGGCTCGGGTTACCGCCGGTTACTGGATTGAATACGCTCCCTGATACCGCAAAACCGTTGCCGCCGATCCGGATGCCGTTCGGGAAGTTGGGATACGTCTCGAACGGGCACGACGGCCCATCAACCGAGATACGATAGATCGCGCCATTGCGCACCTCGATCTCAAAGCGGCCCGGCGGATAGTCGCCGGTGGTGGTCGATCCTGCGTTGGTACCGCGCCAGACGCCATCGTAGGGACCGGGCTCCGGCGTCGGGGTTGGCGGCTCCGGTGTCGGTGTTGGAACCTCCGTCGGTACGACGAGATCCTGCCGGGCGGTAAAATCGACATAAAAGATCTCGCCTGGCTGGCCGCTCAGGCGGACGCGTACCTGGTGGCCGGCCTGTTCAGTACCACTGGTCGGCTTATTATTGACAGCATAGACCGCCACGCCCCATTCACCTTCGCCGAGGCCGCAGATACGGTAGTTGCCGGTATCATAGAAATGCTTCGCCGGCTTTGTCGTGCCGCGATTGTCGACCTGCACATAGAAGTTCTGGAACAGACCGCCACCCGCCTGCACGACGCGCCCCTGGATGCACGACCCACCTTCGCCCAGCGCCGGGTCGATCGTTCCACGCCGCGCTGTGCCGCGGAACAGATCGCCACTGCCGCCGATGCCGAGCACCGCGCCGGTGGGCGCTGCTGCAGGAGGCGGTGTACTGGCGGGCGCCTGGGTCGGCGCGTCCGGATTGGGTGTACTGGTCGGGCGGGGCGTATTGGTTGGCCCGCGTGTGCTGGTCGGGCGCGGAGTATCGGTGGGTGCGGGTGTATCGGTAGGTGCGGGCGTGTCGGTAGGCGGCAGTGATGTTGGTGTCGGAACAAGCGCGATGGCCGTCTGGGTTTGCGCTCCGTCAACAGCATTAACAAGCGCACGGGCTGTGGCGATTTCAGCCGTGCGGCGTTCAGCCGCGGCCGTCTGGAGCACAATCGCGGTTTCGAGAATCTGTTCGTTGCTCAGTGGCGCGGATGTAGGGAGCAGGGTCATGGTGGGGGCCGGCGTATCTATGGCAGCAGCTGCGCCTCCCGCTGTTGGCGGCGGGGTTGGTTGCGACCCGGTGCCACTCCCGCCAAGAGCGATCCAGGCGCCAAGCGCCAGCACAAGTGCCAGCGCCCCGCCTGCCGCCGGCCAGATCCAGCGTGGGCGCGCCGCGGCGGGCGCGGGTTGCGTCGCGCCGGGTTTGCTCTGCGTCGTCCCGGTGATCGCCTCAGCGCCGGGTGATGCCAGCGAAGCCGCACCTGCCCGCGCCGCCTGTACCTCGGTGGCACCGGCAACCATGACCATGGTGTCAGCCGGGGGGGTGACCCGTGTTGCCGAGTCCATCAGGAGCGTGGCTGCTGCACCGCCGCGGGCTGCATCACGCAGGGCGCTGCGTAGCGCCGCCGCTGACTGGTAGCGTTGATCCGGGCGCTGTGACATTGCCCGGAGCAGTACCGCGGCCACTGCGGACGTGACTTCAGGATTGAGGGTATGCGGAGAGGTCAGCGGGTCGGACTCATCATTGATGCGGGCCGCCGCGCGCGTGAGCGCATCTGGCGGTGGCGTGCCGGTAAGCAGGTGATACAGCGTTGCCGCGAGCGCGTACAGATCGCTGCGCGGGTCAGTTCCAGCGCCCTTGATCTGTTCGAGTGGCGCATAGTGCGGCGTATAACCAAAGATACTCGCGGTTGATGCCGAGCGCGTTGCAGCCGAAACCGTACCCTTGGCAAGACCAAAGTCAAGTAGAATGATCTCGCCGCGATCGGTGAGTTTCATGTTCTGCGGTTTGATGTCGCGGTGAATGATCGGTGGCGTGTGGCTGTGGAGGTACTCCAGGGCATCCAGCAAGGTATCGGCCCAGCGCAGCACATCGGCAAGCGGAAATGGCCCCTCGCGCTTATTCAGCAGTGAACCGAG
Source organism: Chloroflexota bacterium (assembly GCA_013388755.1). GTDB lineage: Bacteria > Chloroflexota > Chloroflexia > Chloroflexales > Roseiflexaceae > JACAEQ01. Next base: position 36,322 of record JACAEQ010000081.1, on the reverse strand, counting down.
ATCGTCCCCAGGGATAAACTCCATCACCAGAAACTGGCCATCACCTTCAATGAAGTGATCGCTGACCTTGGGGAGCGCTGGATGGCGCAGGCCGGCAAGGAGTTGCGCCTCGCGTTCAAAGGCGCGACGTGGCGCGTCACCTTCGACCAGGATCTCTTTCAAGGCGACAATCGCGCGCAGGCGTGTGTCAATCGCCTTATAGACAGCCCCCATGCCGCCGCGCCCGATCGGCTCGACAATCTGATACCGTCCCTGCAGGATGTGGTTGGCTTCTAGCATATCGAGACACCCCTTAGAGCCTATCCGAACACCAGATGGTCACTGTCAGTGCGAGCGCGCGCGAAGCAATCTCCGCTCGCGCCGCTCGATGGCTTCAGCCACGCTGCGCTCGCTGCAGGCGGTCGCTGGCGCTCCGCGGCATGACAGCATGCCCCTGGGTTTTCGGATAGGCTCTTATAGCCTGACGTCGCCGTATCCCGGGTGATGGAGACATATCACAGAGCACCTGCACCAGACCCGTGACGCCCGGGGCTGGAGCGAGTATAGCATGCTCTCCTGTTCGCGGAGTAGGCGATCTTGTAACAATACCGTTACGCATTGTGCATCCGTGACGTGAACCGCTTGTAATGTCACTAGCTTACCGTATTGCTGTCAATAGCGTATAACCAGGAGAGAAACGAGGTCTCTGCGTCTGCCCGTGGACAACTGGCCATGATTGGAATCGATCTGTTCCGCCGGTTGCGGCGCCACGTGCCCGGCGCTGTACCGGATGCGGTCGCTGCGCCACCCGGTGATGCCGGCGCCACGATCAGGCTGGCGCGTGACATCGCGACAACTGGTCACTACACCATGCTGGCGGCCCTGGCGCCTCTGGATCGTGCTGCTGTCGCGTTACACCTTGCCGCCTGGCTGGAGGATCCGTCCCCCCTCTTTACGATGCTCTGGCGTCATAGCGTGGATTCGCCGCACGATTTGCTGACACTGACCGCCTGTCTCAGGGCTGGTTCGCGTGGCAGCGCACTCTGGCCGGTGCGTGTCGTGACGGCGCTGGCCGAGGGACGGAGCGGGCCGGTGGAATCAGACGGCGTGCTTCAGGCATTGCTCGATTGTCTTCCTTCACTCGATGATGCGCTCGATGACCTGGTACGGCGTGGGAAGTCGCCGCGGCGCCTGCTGGGTCGCCTGTTCGATGTGCTTCCTGCGGAACTGGCGCTCCCCCGGCTGCTCCGCCTGGCGTTTGATGAGGCAACACCTGCGGTTCTGGCATGGGATGCGGCCGATCGACTGGCGGCTCTGGATAGCAGCATTGCCGTCGATCCGCCTGTACTGGCTGGCGCGATTTCGCGCTGGGTGCATGTTGATGCACTGCATGGTGCCCCTGGCCTGCGGTCGCTGCCGGAAACGGACGCGCTTGCTTGCCTGCAGTTCTTCTCGACCTCGACAGCCGGTGTGATGCGTTGTGAGCATGTCACGTGCGCGCTCGTCGCCAATGCTGCGTGTGGCCCGGCATTGCGGCTGGCTGCGCTTCACATTCTGGCGCAGCTAGATACCGGTGCATTCTGGAACGTGGTTGCCATGGCTTGCCTGGACGGTAGTAGTTCGCTACGACGAGGCGCCGTCGAGTTGCTGACGGCCAGTCCGGCGCGCGACGCAATTGCCGCGCTGGTGCGCCTGGCGTTGCGCAAGGATGCGCCGGCGGACGTCCGGCTCGAGAGTGTGCTGCGTCTGAGCATAGAGACGACATGGGATGTGGCGCCGGTGCTGCAGCGCTGTGCCGGGGATGGTACGTTGCCGCTTGCGGCGCGGGTGCGCGCGGCGGCGGCGGCGGGCCGCCGGGCCGCCGATCATCCTCGCTTGCTGGCATTGTTGCGCGATCCATTGCTCCACGCCGAAGTGCGTGCCGCCGCCGCGCGCGTGGCGACCGGTCCTGCCGCAGTTCCCGATCTTGTGCGCCTGTTACTTGATGCAACCGCACCGGCGCCGGTTGTCGCTGCCGCCTGTGAGGCGCTGGCAGCGCCGGCCTTCCGGCCCTATGCGGTTGTTGCGCGCCGGGCGATGATACGGCTCCTGGCTGTGACGTGTGCCGATGTCGAGTTGACACTGGCGGTGATTGCTGCGTTGGGAAAGATTGGCGACGAGGAGGCGGTTGGCGTCCTGGGATCACTGGCCGGAGCCGGGGCTGCGATGCGCTTACGTGGTGTCGTACCGGCTGACATGCTGGCGCAACCCGCCGGCGCCTGTCTTACGAAAGGTGCGTTGACGGCGCCGCTGGCCATGCGCCTGGCACGTGTGATGGCTACGGCCTCCACCTCGGCGGAGCAACCGACAACGCTCGAGCAGTTTCTGGCGATGGAAGTTGACCAGATTCGCTGTGCGGCTGCGGCGGCCCTGGCACGCTGCAGCGGTGCGCCAGCGACGGCAGCGATCGAGGCGGCAATGCGCGCTGGCGCTGGTGCCCGCGTTGCGGCGGCGCTCGTTGCTGCACTTGATACGTCTGCCAGTGATGATGCGCTGTTACGCCATTTCCTTGATGCCGGCCTTGATGCAGCAATACGCTGGCAGATTCTTGAGCGGTTGATCGTGCGCGATCATGGCCCGGCACTGGTACGCAGCATCCTGACACAGCCTGGGTGTGACGCGTATGCTCACGAACTGGCGATCGAGGCGCTGGGCCGTGCCAATGATGTGGCATCCGCACCGCTGCTTATTCGCCTGATTGATGATCTGGCAAGCACGCCTGTGCTACGTGAACGGGCGCTCATGGCGCTCGGGCGCCTGGCAAACCCCGCAGCCGAGACCACGCTGGCGCGCATAGCAGCCAGTGCCGATCATACACCGGAAGAGCGCGGCACGGCTGCGGCCAGTCTACCGGCAGCAATCAGCGACGCGACGTGTCGTCTGTTGCGCGATCTGGTGCGGGATGAACGCCCACCGGCACCGCTGATTGCCGGCGCGTTGCGGGCGCTGGGCCGGGCAGGTGATGTCGCCGCACGACCACTGATGATTCGTTTCAGCGCGGATGCGCGGCCGGAAGTGGCACGGGCTGCCATCGAGGCGCTGGCGAGTTGCGGTGATCTGAGTATCAGTCCGGTACTGGTGCGCGCCGCGCTCAATCCGTACGCCGATGCGGCGTTGAAGCTGGCCGCTATCGAGGCGCTACTGCGAATTGGCGATGCAGATGCCCCCCGTTTGCTGCGACCATACCTGGGGCACGGATCGTTGCTGCTGCGTATGCGGGCAGCCAGCCTGCTGGCGGAACATGGCCATCTGGGCATGATTGCGGAGCAGATCGCTCGTGATCGCCTGTGCCCCTTGCCGCTTCGCCTGCACGCGCTGATGCATCTGGCCGGGCGACAGCAGGCAACGCCGGTATGTGCGGCACTGCTGGGTGATGCCACTGAGGATCTGCAGCTTCGTGCGGCAGCAGTCGCCAGCCTGCCCTCTGGCGAAACACCGCTGGAGGTGCTGGCGATAGTGCGCGATCCGCTGGCACCAGTGACCCTGCGCGCCGCGTGTATCGCTCATCTTGGCAGGCAGGGTGGCGTGGATGCGTGGCTGGAGTTAAGCACACTGGCGGAAGACGAAACGGATCCGTGTGTGAGCGCGCTGGCGATGCACGAACTGTACGCGCTGCTTCAGCCGGCCGGCCAGGTGACAGGGTGACAGTCATGCAAGCGACGATCATGGTCGTTGATGACGACCCGGCGATCAATAGTCTCATCAGTCACCAGCTCCGTGGTCTGGGTTATCGTACCGTCTGCCTGTATGATGGTATGCAGGCACTCCAGCAATTCGTCGTGATACGACCGGATCTGGTACTCCTTGACGTCATGATGCCGTGTCTGAACGGGTGGGACATCTGTCGCCAGATTCGCGCCAGTTCCGCCGTACCGATTATTCTGCTTACCGCGAAGGATGCCGATGCCGATGTCATGGCTGGTTTTGCTGCGGGAGCAGACGACTATATCATGAAGCCGTTTCGCATTGCTCAGCTACATGCCCGCATTGAGGCGACGCTGAACCGGGCCGTATGCCGCCCGGATTCGCCGTTACGGGCGCGTGGCGCTGTGCCGACCGCTGCACCATCACTTGCCACGCCTCTCGAGATGCCGGTGTTGCCGGAAAGACAGGCTGCGCCACAGACTGCCGACCCTCGTTCCCCGGCAATACCACGCCCGCGCCCTGGCCCGGTGCTGCGCGATGCGCGTCGTCGGCGCGGACTGTCGCTCTATCAGGCCGAGCGCGAATGTCGCGTTCGCTGGGATTTTCTTCAGGCTGTTGAAGAGGAGCAGTGGGATTACATTCCTTCGCCGCAGCGGCGCGCAGTCCTGAGAGCCTATGCCGGCTATCTTGGCGTCACACTGCGTGAACCACGACCGCAGCGCCCACAGCCGGGTGTGCTGACGCCGCTACTTGCCGTGGCAGTGCTGCTGGTGATGCTAATGGCGGGCATCTACTTCCTGTAACGGCTCCCAGATGCAACCCCCCGGCTCAGGGCTTGAGCGACATCCGTCTCCAGCGGTGGGGTGTTTTTGCTCCACGCTTCCCGATTGATACCGCGGCAGACCGTTCCCATACATGTGACGGCACGCGCGTGCGGGCGTATGAACGGCCCGCAGGCGGTCGTGGCGAGGAGCGTCAGCGACCGCCTGCAGCGAGCGCAGCGTGGCGGAAGCCATCGCGGCGTTTGACATGGAGCTTCGCTAGCGCTCGCAAGGACATGGCATCCCTCACCCGTGATGCGGATGGGGCCGCACTAGAACCTGGAAGCATTGAGACGGGCAAATTCCGTTTTTTCCACGCCGGGTTCGCCGGCAGTGCTACTGCACGAGCCCTGCGACAGAGCGGCGCAGGACACCGCGCGCGGCGTAGGATGCCGCACGCTACGGGCCATTCAGTGGTATACTGAGAACAAACCAATACCGACGAATGACGGGCGCGGGAGAGCGCCGCCCAGCGGTCGCCGAAGGAGCAAGCCGGGGTTGCCGAGCCCTGTGTGAATCTCTCAGGCTGAAGGACTGCGCCCCGACGATCCTCTGGAGAGCCCGCTCTGCGGGCACCGACGGAGAAACCCGCTCTGCGGGGCATCTCTCAGGTCAACGGACAGAGTCAGGCATAGAGCTTGATTCCGTCCGTTTTTGTTTACGAAGGAGATTGCCTGATGGCCGGCCAGGGTGCGTTGCGGCGCACGCCATTGTATCAGCGCCACCTGGCGCTTGGCGGGCGCATGGTTGAGTTTGGCGGCTGGGAGATGCCTGTCCAGTACAGCGGGATCATTGATGAGCATCGCGCGGTGCGTGAGGCTGCCGGCCTGTTCGACATCAGCCACATGGGCGAGGTTGAAGTGCGTGGCCCCGATGCGCTCTCATTCCTCCAGCGCCTCGTGACGTTCGATGTGGCTGCGATCCCGGCAGGGCGGGCGAACTATGCGCTCATGTGCCGCCCTGATGGCGGGATCGTTGATGACATCTTCATCTATAACCTGGGCAATGATTACCTGGTTGTGATCAATGCCGCCAATATCGCGAAGGATGTCGCCTGGATGCGCGATCACGCGGCGGGCTTCGATGTCGATCTGGCCGATGCTTCCGACCGGATCGGCATGCTGGCGCTGCAAGGCCCGGCTGCGGAGGAACTGCTGGCGCACGTCGCTGGCAGGGAACTTGCGGCGTTGCCGTTTCATGCCGTGGCGCGTGGCAGTGTGCTGGACGTGCCCGCACTCGTCGCACGTACCGGCTACACCGGCGAAGATGGATTCGAACTGTTCGTCGCCACCGCCGATGTTGACCGCCTCTGGGATGGTTTGCTCGATGCCGGGCGCGATTCGGGCGTGAAGCCCTGTGGCCTGGGCGCGCGCGACAGTCTGCGCTTTGAAGCGTGCCTGGCGCTGTATGGTCACGAGATTGCCGATGACATCAACCCGTACGAGGCGCGCCTCGGCTGGGTGGTGAAACTCGACAAGGGAGACTTCATCGGTCGTGAGACGTTGCAGCAGGTGAAACAGGAAGGCGTGAAGCGCCGGTTGATCGGCTTTGAGATGGTGGGGCGCGGCATTGCCCGCGGTGACTATGCCATCCACACGACGGACGGCACGCCGATCGGGCGTGTGACCAGCGGTATGCCGTCGCCGACGCTCGGTAAGAACCTCGGCATGGGGTATGTGCCGGTCGAATTCTCCACCGAAGGCACCGAGTTCGATGTCATCGTGCGCGAGAAGCCCGTGCGCGCCCGCGTGGTAAAGATGCCATTCTATCGGCCACGGTACAAGAAGTAAGAATTGTGAACCGTGGATCGTGGACCCCGTTCCCTCGGCGCAGGTTGTGGGTTTGTCATATCATTCCCGGTTCTCAATTCTCAGTTCTCGATGTGTCTTGGAGGAGATCATGGCGTTCAATACACCTGTCGAATTACAGTACAGCAAGTCGCACGAATGGATTCGGATCGAGGGTGATGAAGGGACGGTCGGCATCACTGACTATGCGCAGGATGCGCTTGGTGACGTCGTGTACGTTGATCTGCCGCAGGTCGGGGCACGTTTTGACGCCGAGGCCGTGTTTGGCGTGGTTGAGTCGGTGAAGGCCGCGTCAGATCTCTACTTGCCGGTTGCCGGTGAAATCCTGGCCGTGAATGAAGCGCTAGCCAATAACCCTGAGTTGATCAACAACGATCCCTACGGCGCAGGATGGCTGGTGAAGATCAAGGTTGCGCCGGGGATTGGTGCGCTGATGAGTGCGGACGCATATGCGGCGTATGTTGAGACGTTGAAGCACTGAGTGCCGATCCGAACAACGCTCCGCCGCCTGTCACCGCGTGGAGCGCGCAGCGAGCGACGCGTGGCTGATGCAATCTCTGCTCGCGCCGCTCGATTGCTTCGTTTCGCTCGCAATGACATCCAATCCGTTAATCTGATGAGGGATGAGAATGACGCATTATATTCCGATTACTGATGATGATCGTGTCGTGATGCTGAACACGATCGGCAGTGAGCGTATTGAGGATCTGTTTGACGCCATACCACCGGACCGCCGCTTCCCGGCGCTTGACCTTCCTGCTCCGCTGTCAGAACCAGAACTGCGCCGTGAATTGAGCCGGCTGGAACGCGCGAACGCCCACGCCGGCAGCCACCAGATCTTTCTCGGCGCCGGCGCCTACAATCATTTTGTGCCTGCCGCCGTCGATCAGATCCTTCGGCGCGGTGAGTTCTACACCACCTATACGCCCTACCAGCCTGAGGTCAGCCAGGGTACGCTGCAGGCGATTTTCGAGTACCAGAGTCTGGTGTGTGCGTTGACCGGCATGGATGTCGCAAATGCGTCACACTATGATGGCGGCACGGCGCTGGCTGAGGCGGCGATCATGGCGGTGAATGTGGTGCGTGGCCGGCGCAAGATTGTGGTCGCGCCCACGCTTCACCCGCAGTATCGCGCGGTCATGCGCACGTTGCTCCAGGGTGTTGATATTGAGATCACGGGCGACGAGAACCCCGAAGCGTCGTTGGCGGAGGTCGCGGCGCTGGTTGATGGATCGACCGCTGCGCTGATGGTGCAGAGCCCGGATTTCCTGGGCACGCTGCACGACCTTCGCCCGTTGACGGCGGCGGCGCACGCCGCCGGCGCCCTGATGGTGGCGCATTTTGACCCGATTGCGCTTGGCCTGTTCCAGACGCCAGGTGAGGCCGGTGCGGATATTGCGACGGCAGAAGGGCAGCCGCTGGGGGTTGGTCTGTCGTTCGGCGGACCATACCTGGGGATCTTCACCTGTCGCCAGCAGTACGTGCACAAGATTGCCGGGCGCCTGGTCGGTGTGACGCGCGATGTCGAGAACCGGCTGGCGTATGTGCTCACGCTGCGCGCCCGCGAACAGGATATTCGCCGTGAACGCGCAACCAGCAATATCTGCACCAACCAGGGATTGATGGCGCTGGCTGCGGCGGTGTATCTTAGCCTGCTCGGTCGCCAGGGCATGCGCCGTGTCGCGGAACTGTGCTACCACCGCGCCCATTATGCGGCGGCACAGATCGCGCGTCTTCCGGGGTACCTGGTGCTTGATCAGGGGCCGTTCTTCAAGGAATTCGTGGTACGCACGCCGCGTCCGGTGGCTGAGATCAACGCGACGCTGCGCGAGCGCGGCATCATTGGCGGGTATGACCTTTCCGGCGATTACCCGCACCTGGGCGATGCGATGCTGCTGTGCGTTACCGAGATGAATTCGCGTGGGGATATTGATGGGTTGGTTGAGGCGTTGAAGGTTGAAGGTTGAACGTGGGAACGTGGGAACGTTGCAGATTGAACGAATGCCATGGAGCTCATCCGCGAACAGATCGAAACCGCGATCGGAGCGCGCATTCGTGAGTATGTCGCGCTGGGTGCCGATCGCTGGGCGCTGGTGCTGGCCGATGGCGAACGCCTGGTATTGCAGCGGTTCGCGTCAGGCGATGCGCTGGCGACGGCTGAAACGGCGCTTGAGCGATTGCGCGCAGAGATCGATCTGCCAGTCCCGCAGGTGCAGCGCGCGAATGCAGCCAGTGCCGATCTCGGCGGGCCGTGGGCATTGTTCGGCGGAGTCGCAGGTGAGCCATTGACCCGCAAACTGCCGCAACTGTCCGAAGAGCACCTGTACCGGGTCGGCGCACGCCTGGGGCAGGTCGCCTGCCGGGTGCACCGGCTGGCAGGCGGGCGCTACGGTGCACTGGCAGGCGTCGATCCATGTGCTGCCGATGATGAGCAGCGCTACCTGATGGCGCGCCTGGAACATGATCTTGATCGGGCGATTGCCCTGCAGGTGCTGACCGATGGTGAAGCCGGGCAGGTGCGAAACAGACTGTTGACGTTTGTTCCACCGGGGCGCCAGGCGGCACTCCTCATTGGCGGGTTGGCACCGGAGGCGTTGCTGGTGCGGCAGCAGGAGGGGCGCTGGATGTTGAGTGGCGTGTTCGGCTGGGAGCATGCGTTGAGCTGGAGCCCGGCCTGGGAGCATGTGACGTTTCTGGATGCTGCGGACGATCCGCGGCTGTTCAGTCTGCGCGTTGGCTATGGCAATGGATACGATGGTGAGACGCAGCGCGTGTATGAGCAGGTGCGCGAGCCGGTGCTTCGCCCGTATCGGGTCCTGCTGGCGCTCCGCCGCGCGGTTGAGTGCGCCGGGCGCAATGCGCGCGACGAGGCGCAACGGCGGAAGGCGGTGTTGATCGGGCTGGTGCGGTGAGTCGTGAGAGATGAGAGATAGGCCTGGCTATTCGCAAAAAACGCCTGTGTTCCATTCTTCCAGGCGAGGAGTCTGCTGCGGGTAAACGTCTGCCTGACATGTACTGAGGTTCGATTCGCTCTGCTTTCGAAGAAGGTGACATGATGCATAACTATGAGCCACCGATTTTTGAACTATCGGCGCCTGGCAAGTTTGGCGCTAATCTGCCGCAACTCGACGTGCCTGCCAGTGCGCTGCCCGATCATCTGCTGCGTGGTGATGATCTGGCGTCGCTGCCGGAACTTACTGAGCCGGAGGTTGTACGGCACTACACACGTATCAGCCAGCGGAATTTCAGTATTGATACGGTCTTTTTTCCGCTCGGCAGTTGCACGATGAAAGCGAACGCCAGGCTCCACGAGGAAGCGGCGCGTCTCGCAGGGTTTGCCGCCGCTCACCCGTTGCAGGGCGATGAACTTTCGCAGGGCGCGTTGCAGTTGATGTATGAACTGCAGGAGTATCTTGGCGAGATCTCCGGCTTTGATGCAGTGTCGTTGCAGCCGGCGGCCGGCGCGCAGGGGGAGTTGACCGGCATCCTGGTGTTTCGCGCCTACCACCTGGATCGTGGCGATCATGAGCGTACCGAGGTGCTGGTACCCGACTCGGCGCATGGCACGAATCCGGCGACCGCGGCTATGGCCGGCTACAAGGTCGTCGAGGTGAAGAGCGACGCGCGCGGGAACGTTGACCTTGCGGATCTGCAACGCAAACTGACGCCGCGCACCGCCGCGTTTATGCTGACAAACCCGAATACGCTGGGGTTATTTGAGGAGCATGTGGTGGAAGTCGCGCGGCTGGTGCACGAAGCTGGCGGGCTGGTGTACGGTGACGGCGCGAATTTCAACGCACTGCTCGGCATTGCCCGGCCGGGCGAACTGGGCTTTGACTTCATGCACTACAACCTGCACAAGACCTTTACCACGCCGCATGGCGGCGGCGGCCCGGGGTCGGGTGCGGTGGGGTGCACCGCGACGCTCGCGCCGTATCTGCCCGGCCCGCGTGTACGCCGCATGGAGGGGGCCGGTGGCTTTGAGTTCTTCACTCCGGAGAAATCGATCGGGCGGATGAAGACCTTCCACGGCAATTTCGGCATGCTGGTGCGGGCATGGACCTATATTCGCTCCATTGGCGCTGCCGGCCTGCGCAAGGTCAGCGAGACGGCGGTGCTCAACGCAAACTATATCCAGGCGCGGCTGAAACATGTCTACCCGGTGGCAGTCGATCGCACCTGTATGCACGAGACCGTCTTGCAGGGCAAACTGGCTGCCGCGCCAGAGGTGCGCACACTCGATATTGCCAAGCGATTGATAGACTATGGCTTCCACCCGCCGACGGTCTACTTCCCATTGATTGTGCCGGAAGCATTGATGATCGAGCCGACAGAGACCGAGTCGAAGCGCACGCTCGATGCCTTTTGCGATGCGTTGCTGGCAATTGCCGAGGAGGCGGCGCGCGACATAGAGACGCTGCACCAGGCGCCAACGACTACGCCGGTGCGGCGGTTGGACGAGGTGCGCGCAGCGCGCCAGCCAATCCTCAAATATGACGCCGAGGTGTTCGCGAAATTGCGTGCCGAGGGGGTGCAGGGGTAGGAGGCGGCGCGTGCACCACCCACATGTCGGGGCGGTGCGTGCCCCGCCCGGGGGCACCACCCACATGTCGGGGTGGTGCGTGCCCCGCTCGCGCGTGCCCCGCCCGGGGGCACCACCCACATGTCGGGGCGGTGCGCGCACCACCCACGCGGCAAGGGTCGGGGCGGTGCGTGCACCGCCCGCGCGTGCCCCGCCCACGGGATGTGCCCGCACGTCCGCGGTTCATATTCGCGCCCGCGGAGGTATCCCGGTGAGATCCGACAGGCGGGTACGTTGTATTCCGTCGGCATCGAAGTTCTCGGGTTCCAACCAGCGTTCGAATGCCTGGCGCAGCGCCGGCCATTCCCGGTCAATGATGGCGTACCAGGCAGTATCGCGATTGCGCCCCTTGTAAACCGTCGCCTGGCGGAAGATCCCTTCAAATGAAAATCCCAGGCGTTGCGCCGCCGCTCGCGATGGAGCGTTCAATGCGTCGCATTTCCACTCATAGCGGCGATACCCCAGTTCAAACGCCTGCCGCATCATCAGATACATCGCCTCGGTCGCCGGCGGCGTTTGTTTGAGCGCGGGCGAGTAGTGAATATGCCCGACTTCAATCGACCCGGCGGATGGGGTGATGCGCAGATAACTGGCCATGCCCGTCGCGCTGCCGCTGGTCAGGTCAATAATCGCATAGAACTGGGGATCGCTGCCGACCGTATGAGCACTCAGCCAGTCAGTGAAGCTTGCCAGGTCGGCGAATGGTCCGTAGGGCAGGTATGTCCAGCCGCGATCGTCGGTATCTGTCGCGAATGCTTTGTAGAGTGCGGCCGCGTGTCGATCCACATCGAGCGGTTCGACCCGGCATGTACGTCCGCTGAGTGTCGCGCGCGGTGGGAATGGCGGCGGTGTCCAGCCCGGGAGGGCGAAGCCGATGGGCTGGCCGAGGTGGTTGGTGGTGGGTAGGTCCATGGTGCTGATCTCCGCAAAATGATTGTATTGCTTCGCAACGTTAGCGCACCTTGTCTCCTCCAGGTCATTGCGAGCGAAGCGAAGCAATCTCCTGATCAAACGCCGAGATTGCTTCAGCCATGCTGCGCTCGCTGCAGGCGGTCGCTGACGCTCCTCGCAATGATCGTTGCGTGGGCGAAGGTGCGTCAACACGATGAAGCAGTACACCTGACAGTAAACAGTTGCTCAATACCTCTACCGCTATCCAGGCTCAGGGTCCTGCGCGACTCTGCCTCTGTGCCAACTGCCAGGCGACTGTTCGACCGGCATAATATGGCGTCACATCGCCATAACGTGCCGGAACCTGCCATGGCTCGCGCCACAGCAGGACCTTCTTTTCCGGCGGCGTAACGCCATAGATCCGCCGGGCATTGTCCGATACAAACGTCTGCAACCGGTCGAGCGCGTCGTGTTGTTCAAACATTTCGGCCAGTAGCGGCAACGCAACCGGTGCGGTGAAGACACCTGCGGCGCAACCGGCGGCTTCTTTTGCGCTGACCGGATGCGGCGCCGAGTCGCTGCCGAACATGACTCTGGGATGCGGCGCGAGCGCGGCTCGCAGCAGGGCGTCGCGATCCTCAGGGCGCTTGGCGATTGGCTTGCAGAACAGGTGCGGCTGCAACAATCCACCGGCTACATCATCGAGGGTGAGCTGCAGATGGTGCAGCGTGATCGTGGCGTAGAGATTAGGATATTCATCAAGCAGCGCCACTGCGTCGCGGGTTGTGATATGCTCCATCACAATCGTGAGCCGGGGAAAGCGTTGTGCCAGCCGCGCATAGATCGACAGGAACTCGCGCTCGCGGTCGAGTACAAAGCCGCTGGTTTCGCCATGGACGAGTAAGGGTATACCGAGTTCTTCCATGATGGCCAGGGTCGGTTCGGCATCACGAATACGCTGCACGCCCGCTTCGCTGTTGGTCGTCACCCCGGCGGGATACAACTTGACGCCGATGATATGCGGTCGCGCCGCGCGCAGTTCCACCTCGTCGTAGGCGCGGAAGAAAAGCGTCATATACGGCGCGAATATCGCGCCTGCAATGGCTTCATCAATCTCGGTGCGATACTGTAGCAGGCGGTCGAGGCCATCTACCGGCGGCGTCAGGTTCGGCATGATCACGCCACCGGCGAAGGCTTCCGCCGAAAGCGGCGCAACCACGCGCAGCATTGCGCCTTCGCGGAAGTGGATGTGCATGTCGAGTGGTGAGGTCAGTACGATTTCATGAGTGTTCACGAGATGTTCCATCCTGCCATACTGGCAATCGGTTCCAGTGAGCGCGTCAGGATACCTTGTTGAGGGATACCATCGCATTGCGAGCGATAGCGAAGCACTCTCCATCTCGATCGAATGCTACCTGCTATAACTCGTGTCGGCTACGTCTGCCGGCTGGCGAGCCGCGCTGCCGCAACCGCCGCCTGTCCCAGGCACAGTCCGCCGTCGTTCGGCGGCACGCGCCGGTTCAGCAGCACCCGTATGCCGGCCTGTGCCAGCCGTGTAACCAGCAGTTCGGTGAGCCGCCGGTTCTGGAACACGCCGCCGCTCAGTGCCACGACGTCCAGATGGCTGGCATCGCGGGCGCGCTCGCACGCCTGCGCCAGCATCTCTGCAACGGTCCGGTGGAAGCGCCCGGCGATTCGCCCCACTGGCTCGCCATGCTGAATATCTGTACAGATTGCACGAATGGTGGGGCGAACGTCCATCTGCTGTGGCGTTCCTTCCAGGAACTCGAACGGGTACGCCTGGCCATCATCAACCGCGATGGTTTCCAGTTCGATCGCGGCCTGCCCTTCGTAGACCGCCTCGTCGCGTACTCCGATCATTGCGGCAACGGCGTCGAACAGCCGGCCCAGGCTCGATGACGGTGGGGCGTTGATGCCGCGCTCGATCATGCGGGCAATGACCGTCCACTGCTGGCGATTCATCCGCTGCACAAACGGAACGTTCAGATCGAGGAACGCAGCGCCGAAGACGTGCTGCAGGTATGTTGCACCCATGCGCCAGACTTGCCGCACGGCCGTGTCGCCTCCCGGCAACGGCACGTAGGCCAGGTGGGCAAAGCGTGTGAAGTCGCGCAGATCGGCGATCATCACCTCGCAGCCCCAGATCGCGCCGTCCGTCCCGTACCCGGTGCCATCGGCCGCCACACCAATGATTGGTCCCTCCAGCCCATGTTCGGCCAGCACGCTGGCGATATGCGCGTGGTGATGTTGTACCCCGATCTTGAGCGGTACATCCGACGCCAGCGCCTCTCTGGTCGTCAGGTATTCGGGGTGGAGATCATAGGCAACAACTTCGGCCGCGCAGTCGAAGAGCCGGGCATAGTGCCGCACTCCCTCACGGAACGAGGTGAGCGTTTCCAGGTTCTCCAGGTCGCCGATATGGTGGCTGATGAACACATCATGCCCTTTCGCCAGGCAGAAGGTGTTCTTCAAGTGCCCGCCGACCGCCAGCGTCGGCTGAGGAAAGCGCAATGCCAGTGTGATCGGCTCGGGCGCATACCCGCGCGAGCGGCGCAGCAACTGGACACCGCCGGCCACGATCCGTGCAACCGAGTCGTCGCAACGTATGTGAATGTCGCGGTTATGCGTCAATACGCCATCGGCGATCGGCGCCAGTTGCGCGGCGGCAGTATCATCACGGTAGGCGATCGGTTCGTCGCTCAGGTTGCCGCTGGTCATCACCAGGACCGGCAGGGTCACCGGTGCGGCGGCGGCGAAGGCGCGCAGCAGGAGATGATGCAATGGCGTGTATGGCAGCATGATGCCGAGTGTGGCATACCCTGGCGCAATCGCTGGCGCGACCGGCGCGCCAGCGAGCGCATCGAGCAGAACGATCGGTCGCCGGTGCGACTGAAGAAGATGCGCCTCGTCATCAGTTACACGACATAACCGGTGTACCGTCGCCATATCGGGCGTCATCAGCGCAAATGGTCTGGCCTCGCGGCGCTTGCGTGCGCGCAGGCGCGCGACCGCCTCCTGGTTGAGCGCGTCGCATGCCAGGTGATAGCCGCCCAGGCCCTTGATCGCCAGGATGGCGCCGCCCGCCAGCGCGGTTGCGGCTCGTTCCAGCGGCGTCCCCGATGCCGGGGGGCCGTCTCCGTCTCCCCACCAGTGAAACGCGAGTGTCGGCCCGCATACCGGGCAGGCATTCGGCTGGGCGTGAAAGCGGCGATTGAGCGGGTCGTCATACTCGGCGCGGCATGCCTGACAGAGCGGAAATACGCGCATCGTCGTTTGCGCCCGGTCGTACGGCACGTCGAGCACGATCGTGAAACGCGGGCCGCAGTTGGTACAGTTGATGAATGGGTAGCCGAAGCGCCGGTCTGTGGGGTCGAACAGCTCGTTCAGGCAATCGCTGCAGGTGGCGACATCCGGCGAAATGAACGTGTTACGCTCCGCATGAACGCGACTATGTTCGATGCGGAACGCCAGTTCGCCGCGGGGTACAGCGTCGGTGCAGGTGACCGTATCGATTCGCGCCAGCGGTGGCGCCTCTGCCTGCAACGCCTGCTCGAACGCATCCAGTGCGCCAGCGTGACCTTCGATCTCGATCGTCACACCGTCGCTGTCGTTCAGCACAAAACCGGCCAGGCCAAGGCGCTGCGCCAGGCCATAGACAAACGGGCGGAAGCCGACGCCCTGGACAATGCCGCGCACGACCAGGCGGCGTCGCGCAACGGTGGGTTCATCCGGTGCCATCGTCTGCAATCGGTCTGTGTGAGGGCGCGTGCCATGCAACCAGCAGCGGCACGGTCGCGCCGCGATCGCCGGCGACGGTTGCATCGAGTCTGCCGTCGCCGGCAGCTTCAACAAGCGGCCATGGTATCGCCGCCAGCGGCACCTGTACCTCAATATCGAATCGGAGCGTGCCGCCGGGCAGGTGCATGCCGGGCGTCTGCACTCCAGATTGATCCAGGATGCCGAACCTGGTTGCCTGGCCGGCGTGGATGGCGGGTGGCGGGTTGGCGCAGGTCAGCCGCAAGCGGATCGTCTGTACCGGCTGGCGACTCATAATCCGGGCAGGCGCGAGAAGCGCCGGGCGATCTGGCCACGCACGCTGCGATAGACGAGCCAGCCGAGCAACCCGGTGCTTCCCAGCACAAGAAGCCGGCGCAAGAACCAGAAGCCAAGGCGGCGATACCACGGCTGCGGTTCGGCCTCCGCCGGCGGGGGCGCGAAACGGCGCAACAGATAGGCGATGAGCGGCACCAGTATGCCGAGTGCGCCGCCGAGCAGCAATGCGTCGCGTGCCGTCAGTATCACGCGTGCACGGTCGCCAAGTTCGGCCGAACGTGCCAGCAGTACCCCGACGGTTCCCGACTCGACGCGCACCTCTGGCGCTGCCGCAATCACGGCCGTCGCGCTCCGCATGCGCAGGTCGCGCCCGGCAAACACCAGCGGCGCCACACCACCCGTCATGGTCACATCACCGGTGGCCTGCACACTCAGGGCACCGCTCAGGGTCATCATGACATCGTCGCCTGCAGACACCGAGCGGACCAGCGTGCGTGAGAGGGTGACCTTCGACGCCTCGACCGTGCCAACCGATGCATCGCTCAGTTCTACAACCTCGGCTCCGACATGGTCGCGAGACGCCGGGTGTTCACGGCGCAGCAGACGGGCAACCCGGCCCGGCCACGCTTCGACGGTCGCCTGTGCCATCACTCACCTCCGGTTGTTCGCGGATGGATGCAGTATAGCACACCGCTTGCTTACCATGTGTTTATGGCGGGGAGACCCATATTGTTGCATCCGTGGTGATGAATACTCGCGTTCTCGCTGGTCATCTCTCTACATTGAGCATGTGGCAGCGTGGTACTGCTCATCAAGGCTGCCGGTTGCGAAGGCTGGCCGCCGCGACAGCATAGTATAGATACTTCCGCTCTGCCGAAGGCACATATGGCATTGTTCGCACGAACATGAAACTCACCACGTTCGTGGTAAGATACAGGCGAATGTACGCTGTCGGGCGTCCAGAGTATGCAGGCCACCGCATATACCGGACGATTGAATGGAGCACCCTCCATGACCAGCTACCGCGAGGCGGGCGTTGACATTGATGCCGCCGCCCACGCAAAACAATTGATGACAGCAGCTGTCCGTGCCACCTATTCGCCGGCGGTGCTGGCCGGCATGGGCGCATTCGGCGGGTGCTTCGATCTGCGCGCCGCACTCGGCGATGGCATCGCCGGGGCGGTGCTGGTTGCGTCAACCGACAGCGTCGGCACCAAGACGCTGGTGGCTGCGGCGCTGGGGCGCTACGATACCCTGGGGTATGATCTGGTCAACCATTGTGTGAATGATATCCTGGTGCAGGGAGCGCGCCCGCTATTCATGCTCGATTACCTGGCCGTTGATCGGCTTGAGCCGCAGCGTGCGGCGTTGCTGGTGGCTGGCGTAGCTGCCGCGTGTCGCGAGGCAGGATGCGCCCTGCTCGGCGGCGAGACGGCGCAGATGCCGGATGTTTACCGCGCCGGCGCCTTCGAACTGGCGGGAACCATTGTGGGTGTGGTCATGCGTGAGCGCATGCTACCGCAGGGCGTGGCGAGCGGCGATGCCATCCTGGCGCTGCCATCGAGTGGATTGCATACCAACGGCTATTCGCTGGCGCGGCGGGCGCTTGGCCCGGGCAGCGCCTACGGCTATGATGCGCGCCCGCCCGAACTGGGTGGCAGCAGTGTGGGCGAGGCGTTGCTCGTGCCGCATCGCACCTACCTGCCGGCATTCAATACACTGGAAGACGCTGGCGTTCCCCTGCACGCGCTGGCGCACATTACCGGCGGCGGCCTGTTCGAGAACCTGCCGCGTGTCCTGCCGCCGGGATGTGGCGCCGT
This sequence comes from Chloroflexota bacterium, assembly GCA_013388755.1. Taxonomy (GTDB): domain Bacteria; phylum Chloroflexota; class Chloroflexia; order Chloroflexales; family Roseiflexaceae; genus JACAEQ01. Next base: position 18,663 of record JACAEQ010000081.1, on the reverse strand, counting down.
GATTCAACGCGGCTCGTGGGAGATCCCGCCAGTCTGTGGGTTGCTGGCGCGCGCTGCGGGCCTTGATGAGCATGAAGCATTCAGGACGCTGAACATGGGCCTCGGCATGCTGCTGATCGTCTCACCCGCCGATGCCGATGCAGCGTTGCGCGCGCTACCGGAAGCGCGGCCGGTGGGTGAAGTCGTCGCCGGGGACGGTATTCGGTTGATTGACTGATACGAACGCAACTGTTCGCGATCCGGGATTCGGGGGAGGTCGCCGCACAACAGGGTCGGCGGCGGGAAGGCTTCCACATGCGCCAGCACCGTCGCTCCGCCCATGGAACAACACCGTTTCGCGGAGAAGCATAAGCAGTTGCATGCGAACAGATGTTTGACATCCTGCCGTGAATATGTTACACTACTCCGTGTAACAGGGCTGGATCGGGCAAACGTCTGGTGTGTGCCGGGAAGCCAGGCCACGAATGCAGTGGTTGCCACGCAGCCTCATCTGGCACTGGCAGGCAGGAAGGATGTGAATGTGAGCGCCTCGACCATCACTGAATCGGACGCGACCCCGGCTGAGTCGTCGCTTCCGTTTGGCGTGCTCGTGACGCCGCCGCCCAGCGACCTGCCGTACGACGATGGAGCACGTATGGAGTCGCCGTGGCATGCACACAGTGCAATGCTACTGAAAGATAGCTATGTTGCAGCGCATGGCGGGTTGATGACCGACTACTACATCGGCGTCAACATGTTCGTCTACTATAGCTGGAAGCAGATACGTAACAACGAGTATCGCGGCCCGGATCTGTATGTGGTCAAGAACGTAGATGGAACGAAGCCCCGCCTGTACTGGGCGACCTGGGATGAAGACGGCCGGTATCCCGATGTCATCATCGAGTTATTGTCGCCGAGCACCGAACAGGAAGATCTTGGTGCAAAGAAGGATCTGTACGAGCAGCATTTCCGCACGCCTGAATACTTCTGCATCGCGCCGGAAGTAGAGCGTCTGTCTGGATGGCGCCTGGGTGCGGATCTGCGCTACCATGCATTGATGCCTGATGAGCATGGCCGGCTCTGGAGCGAGGAACTTGGTTGCTGGATCGGTTCCTGGCGTGGCGTCTATCTGGGCGAAGAGCATACATGGCCACGCCTGTTTCATCCTGATGGTACGCTTGTCCTGGTATCAGCCGAGGTCGAACGTGAGCGCGCCAATGCCGAACGTGAGCGCGCCGATGCTCTGGCGGCGCGTCTTGCCGCCATGGAGGAGGAACTGGCGCGATTACGCGCAGGGAGCGATGTATGAATCTTGGAGCGCAACTGGCCGAGGGCAAAACCAAGATCGTTTATGCCCATCCTGACGATCCGGCGCTGGCGATTATTGTTCACAAGGACGGTATCAGCGCCGGCGACGGCGCGCGACGGCATACGGTTCCCGGTAAAGGCGCGTTGAGCGGGCGCACAACCGCCAATGTCTTCGCGCTGCTGAACCGCGCCGGTATTGCCACCCATTTCGTTGCCGCGCCCGAGCCGGCAATGATGATCGTTCGCCGTTGCGCCATGATCCCCCTCGAGGTCGTGAACCGCCGGGTTGCGACCGGCTCCTATGTGCGGCGGAATCCTGCTGTTCTGGAAGGGACGCGTTTCGATCCGCCGTTGCTCGAGTTCTTCCTCAAGGATGATGCGCGCCACGATCCGCAGGTGACGCCGGAAGATATCGTTGCCCAGGGAATCGCGAGCGCCGCAGAGGTCGAACGCATGGCGTCTGAGTCGCGCCGGGTGTTTCTGCTGGTCGAATGGGCCTGGGCGGCGCAGGATGTCACGCTCTGCGACATGAAGATTGAGTTTGGTCGCGATATGGCCGGTGCGCTGATTGTCGCCGACGTGATTGACAATGACTCGTGGCGGATCTGGCCCGGTGGCGCGAAGGAGCGTATGCTCGACAAGCAGGTGTACCGCAACATGCCGGTCGTCACCGACGAAGGGCTTGAACAGGTGCGCCGGTTGTATGCAGAGGTTGCCAGCCGTACCGATAACTGGCGCGAATTGAGTGTGCCGGCGCACGAACGCGCCTGATACAGGCACCTCCGCGCCGGCGCATTGCCTGCGTGACCCCGTTCTCGCGTGCGGGGAAGGTGCGTCACGATTCTATGCGCCCGTTGATTATGGCATCCTTCCCCGCATGTGGAAGGGGCCGGGGATACGGTATGGATGAATGCGACTGATCCCATTCTTGCCATCGATCTCGGTACGTCCGGCCCGAAAGTTGCGCTGGTGTCGCTCGACGGTGCGATCCTGGCCTGGGAGTTCGAGCCGGTGCGCCTGACGTTGCTGCCGGGCGGCGGCGCTGAACAGAGCCCTGATGAGTGGTGGGACGCTGTCGGGGTCGCTGCGCGCCGCCTGGTTGCCGCTACCGGCGTCACGCGGGTCGCTGCCGTCGGCACGACGGCCCAGTGGTCCGGTACGGTGGTGGTCGGGCGCGACGACCGACCGCTGGCGAATGCGCTGATCTGGATGGACTCGCGTGGTGCATCCGATATCCGGGCGCTGATGTCCGGTCGCCTGACGATTGCCGGGTATGGCGCCGCAAAGCTGGCGATCTGGCTGTGGTTGACGGGCGGGGCGCCTGGACTGGCCGGAAAAGATCCGCTGGCGCACATTCTGTATCTCAAACGCGCCCGGCCCGCAATCTTCCGTGAGGCGAGCGTCTTTCTCGAGCCGAAGGATTACCTTAACCTGCGCCTGACCGGCATACGCGCCGCGTCTTTCGACTCGATCGTGTTGCACTGGCTGACCGATAACCGGACGATCACGCGTGTGAGGTATGCGCCGCCATTGCTGGCGTTGGCAGGGATCGAGCGTGCGAAGCTGCCTGAGTTGCGCCGCTCGGTTGATGTACTTGGGCCGTTGACGGGCAGCGCCGCCGCACACCTTGGTGTCGCCCCCGGCGCGCCGGTGGTTGCCGGCTCGGCGGACGTCCAGTCGGCAGCGGTGGGCGCTGGCGCAGTCCACGATTACGACGGCAACCTGTATGTCGGCACATCGTCGTGGCTGACATGCCACGTGCCGTTCAAACGTACCGACCTGGCGCACAACATGGCATCGTTGCCGTCGGCGATCCCCGGGCGCTACCTGCTGACCAATGCGCAGGAATGCGCCGGCGCATGCCTGACTTTTCTGCGCGATAACCTGCTCTTTCCCGATGACGAACTGGCCGTGCCGCGCCCGGAGGGTGTCTATGCTCTCCTTGATCGTATGGCCGGGCGCGAGGCGCCGGGATGCAGTGGTGTGATCTTTACCCCGTGGCTGTATGGCGAACGCACGCCGGTCGAGGATCATACGGTGCGCGGCGGTTTTCATAACCTTTCACTGCATACGACCCGCGCGCAGATGATACGCGCCGTGCTCGAGGGGGTGGCCCTCAATACACGCTGGCTGTACGAGGCGGTCCGGCGCTTTGTGCGGCGCGCACCCGGTGCGATCGTGATGGCCGGCGGTGGTGCGCAGTCGGCAGTCTGGTGCCAGATTTTCGCTGATGTGCTCGGGGTGCCGATCCGCCAGGCGGCTGATCCGCTGCACGTGAACACGCGTGGCGCGGCGCTGATCGCCGCCGTGGCGATTGGCCGGTGCACCTTCTCTGCTGCTGCGGCCGCGCCGATTGCCGCTACGTACCAGCCGCGCCGCGAGTATGCGCGCCTGTACGATGAATTGTTCCACGCCTTTGTGCAGATTTACCGCCAGAATCGGGCGATCTACGCCCGGCTGAACCGGAGGTGATGTGTCGTATCGTCGATTCCGAGAACTCCCGGCTGCGCTCGGCGCACGCGCTGCGCACGCTTTCGAAGCAGTACTGCGACGCATACCGTCCGTTCGCCGCCGCCTCGAGGCACAGTACGATGTGTTGCTTGCCGAACTCGAGCCAGGGCTCAAGCCATACCGTAACGAACGGCCATCCTGCCTCCGGCTTCCCTCCACCGGGCGCGCCCGCGCCGAGATTCTGGCCGAGATGGAACGCCTTGCCACACGCGAGACGCCACGCTGGCGCGATGGGTACGTTTCCGGCGCCGTCTACCACGGCGATGCCGAACATGTTGCGTTTCTCAACCAGGTGTATGCGCTCAATGCCCAGAGTAACCCGTTGCATGCTGATCTCTGGCCGAGTATCGCCAGGTATGAAGCCGAGGTCGTGGCCATGACGGCGGCGATGCTTGGCGGTGGGCCAGGTGTGTGCGGCACGGTCACGTCGGGCGGTACTGAAAGCATCCTGCTGGCGATGAAAACCTACCGCGACTGGGCGCGCGAACGCCGGGGAATCTACCACCCGGAGATTGTCGTGCCACATACGGCGCACGCCGCCTTCGACAAGGCAGCGCAATACTTTGGCATCCGGCTGGTGCGCGTTCCTGTCGGCGCTGACTTTCGCGTGGATGTGGCGGCGGTGCGGCGGGCCATAACACGCAACACGATCGCGCTGGTCGGTTCGGCACCATCCTTCCCGCACGGGGTGATTGACCCGATCGCCGAACTTGCCGCCCTTGCGCACGACCACGCCGTCGGGATGCATGTTGATGCATGTCTCGGTGGCTTTGTGCTGCCCTGGGCGCGCCGACTCGGGTATTCCGTGCCGCCGTTCGATTTCGCCGTGCCGGGGGTGACCTCGATATCGGTTGATACGCACAAATATGGATATGCCGCCAAGGGCACGTCGGTCATCCTCTATCGTACCGAGGCCTTGCGGCGCTTCCAGTACTATGTTGTCGCCGACTGGCCCGGCGGCCTGTATGTCTCGCCAACCCTTGCCGGCAGCCGCCCCGGCGCGCTCAGCGCCGTCGCCTGGGCCGCGCTGGTCAGTATTGGCGAGGCCGGCTACCTCGACGCGACCCGGCGCATCCTGGAGACCGCGCGCGAGATTCGCGCCGGCATCGAGGCTCTGCCCGACTTGCGAGTGCTCGGCGATCCGTTGTGGGTGGTGGCGTTTTCATCGCCGCGGCTCGACATTTATCGTGTGCTCGACCAGATGTCGCGCCGGGGCTGGAACCTCAACGGGTTGCATCATCCGCCGGCGATCCATCTGTGCGTCACGCTGCCCCACACGCAGCCTGGCATCGCGGCGCGCTTCCTTGCCGATCTGCGCGACTCGGTCGCTGCGGTGCGGCGTGAGCCACGTGGCAGTGGCGGCATGGCACCGGTCTATGGGATGGCGGCGTCGCTCCCGTTTCGCGGTGTTGTGAGTGATCTCCTCCGCCGGTATCTCGACATGGTGTATCGTGCGTAGCGTGAGCGCGGTGCGTCATCGTGGGGTGTTATGCGCCCATGATCACCCGCCCCAGCGGTGAGACGCGCGCCGTGGCCTGCGGCCTGGGCGGGTTGAGCAGTGGTAACGCCTGGCCGACGGTGAATGTGTACGATGCTGCGCCGATGGTTGCCAGGCGCGCTTCGAGCGCGCCGGCGCTCGACGGCGTTGCGACGATAAGAAGGGCCATTGCTGCTCCCGGGCGGCCACGCTGCCACTCGGCCAGCGCGGCCAGCCATGCGCCGTCGAGCGCCGGCGTCACAACCGCCAGCGCAGCACCGTCGCTTACCACGACTCGCGACGCCCGCCCCTGCCGGATGACCTCGCTGAGCGGAAACGCTCCAGCGGCCCGGGCATCTACCAGTTCCTCAAGAATGCGCCACAACTGCCGTGGCCCGCGCCCGGGATGCACCAGTCGCCGGCGACCATCGTCGGCCAGCAATCCTACCAGCCGCCCGTCGCTCAATGCCTGGGCCGCCAGCGACGCTGCGATCACCACGGCCAGTTCCAGCGGCGTGTCCCATGGCTGGATCGTGAATGTTTCCCGCATCACCGACGATTGCAGGGTGCCACGCGCATGACCCTGCACACCCGTCGCGCCGCTGGTGGATGGCGGCCTGGCATCCTGGTATGCGCCGGCCCACAGATCGAGTGCGATCCATAACGCGCCTGCGCGCTCCTGATCAAACTCTTTGACCATCAACCGGCCGGTGTGTGCCACGGTCGGCCAGTGAATGTGGCTCGGCAGGTCACCCGGTACATACTCGCGCAAGCCACCGACGCTTGGCGTTGCGTGTTGCTGGAGCAATTCGGCGCGCGCCGTTCCTCCCCGCTGTCCCCACGGCAGGTGGACGTTCGCGAGTCGCGCCAGCGGCGGGTAGACGACAATCTGGCGCGTCCCTCCCTGATGCCATTCGTAGCTGAACAAACCCAGCGGATCGGCGGTGCGCGCCTGGAGTGGGCCAAGACTGTAGATGCCACGCTGCACACAGACGGCGCTTGTGGTCCATCCGCGCCGCTCGCCCCCTTCCGCCGAAGCGACTCGCCGGCCACTGTAACCAGGCACGGTCGAAGCGTCATCGATCTCAAGCCAGAGCGCAGGCAGGCGCGAATGATTGGCCAGCTCCCATTCCTCTTCCAGGCGGTCGCCTACCTGGGCCCACGCGCTGCGCAGTGAGCGATGGAGCCGTAAACGCGGGCCGACTCGTCGTACCCACCAGTACGCTGCGACAGACACGATCAGGTAGGCATATGCCAGGAAGAACAGCCAGCGGTATGGCGCGGCAAGCGCCAGCACTAACAGCAACGGGCCGGGCAGAAGCGCCCAGGGCTGCACCGCCCGGATGTTCCCGCCAAGCGTGAGCCACACACGGACCGACGTGATGGACCTGCGAAACTGCAACCGTCAACCTCTGATTTCGGCTCCCAGAGCGAAATGCTCCAGGTATTCCAGGGCGCTGTCAGGATCAGCCTTGACCGCGTAGAGCCGGCGGTAACGCTCATGGGCGAAATTCTGCGCGAAGATGCGCTCAAACTGTGCCAGCAACGGGTCGAAGTAACCGCCAACGTTCACGATCACGATCGGTTTTGTGTGATACCCGAGCATGCGCAACGTCATGATTTCCAGCAGTTCTTCGAGCGTACCGAAACCGCCAGGCAAAGCCGCGAAGGCGTTGGCGCGATCATCCATGATCTGTTTCCGCTCGCGCAGCGTGCCGGTGACGATCAGTTCATCCGCCTCGCGATACCCCACCTCGCGCTCCAGCAATGTCTGCGGAATGACCCCGATAACGCGCCCGCCCGACGTGTGGACGGCCCTGGCAACGGTTCCCATCAACCCGATGCTTCCCCCGCCATAGACCAGCGGCCAGCCACGCCGCGCCAGTCCCTCGCCGAAGGTATAGGCAGCTTCGATGTAGAGCGCCGGTACATCGTCACTCGATGCGCAGTAGACACAGACATGCATTTCATTCCCCTTTTTCATGGCGCAGCAGCCAGGCTTTGCGCGCCAGACCACCACCATAGCCGGTCAGGTTGCCATGTGCGCCTACCAGACGATGGCAAGGAATAATGATTGCGATCGGATTACGGCTATTCGCCGCACCGACCGCGCGCGCCGCCAGCGGTCGCCCGATCCGCGTCGCAAGCTGGCCATAGCTCCAGCGTTCGCCTGGCGGAATAGCGCGTAAGGCGTGCCATACCACGCGCTGAAACGGCGTACCACCCGCGTCAATGACAATGCGGTCAGTTGCGCGGAGATCGCCGGCGAAATAGGCCTGGAGCCGTTCGGTCGCGTCGCCCGGGCCGCTTGCGGGTCTCGTCGTATATTCGCCAAAGCGCCGTCGCAGCCATGGCCACAGCCGGTCGGCGCAGTCCGCGAATTCCAGCCCGACCAGCACGCCATCATACAGCGCCAGCACGAGGTCGCCAGGCGGCGCAGGCGCGTATGTCAGCGTCAGCGTGGTCATGATGCCAGATATCCACCATCAACGCCCAGTACCTGGCCGGTGACGAATGAGGCGCCCGGCGTGGCAAGCCAGAGCACCGCCTCGGCGACTTCTTCCGGTGTTCCCAGGCGTTTCATCGGCACGACAGCCGCGAAGTGTTCGGCGTTCCCGCCGCCTGCCCTGGCCAGCATGGCAGTGTCGATCCGGCCCGGCGCGACGGCATTGATCCGCACGCCGGCGGCGGCATATTCCATTGCCGCAGAACGGGTGAGCGATGCCACGGCGGCTTTGGCCGCCGAATAGAGCGCGACGCCTCTGGTTGAGTTGCGCAGGCCGGTGGTTGAGGCATTGTTGATGATGACGCCCTGGCCGCGACGGAGCATATGTTCCAGTTCATACTTCATACAGAGGAACACGCCACGGACATTCGTATCGAAGATTGGATCGAAATCGGCTTCATCCTGTTCCGCCAGCGGCGCGACCGGGCCAAACCATCCGGCGTTATTGAAAGCGATATCCAGTTGCCCGAATGCCGCGACGGCATAATCGATCAATGCGCGCACCTCAGTCGCCCGGGTGACATCCGTCGGCAGAAACAGCGCCGTGCCGCCGCTGGTGCGAATGGTTTCCACCGTGGCCTCGCCGCGCGCCACGTCGCGATTGCCAATAACCACCCGCGCGCCCTGCCGCGCAAAGGCCAGTGCCGTCGCGCGACCGATGCCCGACCCGCCGCCGGTGACCAGCACGACCTGATTGTCAAATGCACCCATAGGTTATCCCGCGGTCAGCACAACATCAAACGTGGCGGGCGGCGTGATCTCATCATCAAACGCCGAGATTGCTTCCGCCACGCGTCGCTCGCTGCAGGTTATCGCTCGCGCGCTGCGCGGTCCACCGCGTCACTCCTGGCTTATAAGCCGAGCCATCGCGCCAGCAACGGCGTCAGGATCGCAGTCACGACGCCGTTCAGTCCCATGGCCAGCCCGGCGAACGCTCCCGCCTCGGCATGCAACTGGAGCGCGCGTGCCGTACCGATCCCATGGGACGCGACCCCGATGGCCAGGCCGCGCGCCGCCTGATCGCTGATTCGTAGCCGATCGAACAGGTCACGCGCGGTCACTGCGCCGATAATGCCCGTCAGAATGACCAGTACCGCTGTCAATGATGGCAGGCCGCCGATCTGCTCCGAGATACCCATAGCAATGGGCGTCGTCACCGATCTGGGTGCCAGTGAGCGGAGCGCTATGGTCGAGACGCCCAGCAATCGCCCGAGGATCACCGTTGAGAGAATCGCGGTCAGCGACCCGGCGAGCAACGCGCCTGCCACCGGAAGCAGCATCTGGCGCAGGCGGCCGGCATAATGCCATAATGGCAGCGCCAGCGCCACCGTTGCCGGGCCAAGGAGAAAGTGGACGAACTGCGCGCCATCGAAATAGCGCTGGTAGGGTGTGCGGGTGACGACCAGCAGCGCCACCAGCAAGGTAATTGATACCAGCACCGGGTTGATCAGCGGCAACTGGCCCAGGCGTTGATACACGCTATCGGCCAGGCAGTACACCGCCAGTGTTGCTGTGAGCCAGAGCAGCGGCGTCTGGGCCAGGTAAACCCAGATTTCAGCCACGTTGTGCCGTATCATGGGCGCCTTTCCTGCCTGTGGCCAGCCGCGCGAACAACAGGAACGTGCCCGCAGTGACCAGCATGGTGACGATGGTGCTGATAAGCAACGTCGCCACGATCACGATCCATTCGTCACGCATCAAATCGACATAACTCATAATGCCGACGCCGGCAGGCACGAACAACAGCGGCAGAAAACGCAGCAGCCCCTGGCCGTTGTCGTCGAGCCAGGCCGGCGCACCGCGCCGCAGGAGCATGCCGAAGAGCGCCAGCATGCCAAGCACCGGGCCGGGGATCGGCAGAGCAAACGAGCGTGCAATGATCTCCCCCGCCAGTTGGCACGCCAGCAAGACCGTCATTGCGCGTAGCATATCGCCTCTCCGATTACCGTGATTCATCCTGCGCGGCATGTTCACCATTCAACAGCTCAAGTAATGCTGTAGCGGGGTATGCCGCCAGCGAGCGCAGTCGTAACGTGTGCGGCGGCAAGGGCACGAAATCCAGCAATGCGACCGGCACCGCGACGCAACGCATCCCTGCTGCGGCTGCCGCGCGCATACCGTTGGGCGAGTCCTCCAGCACGACGCAGCGTTCCGGGCTGACCCCGACGCACGCGGCTGCGCTCAGAAACAGGTCGGGCGCCGGTTTCACCCTCAACCCGTCACTGCGTGTCCGGACGCAGTCAAAAGAGTCGCGCAGGTCGTGTCGCGCCAGCCATCCCTCGACCCATTCGCGGGTCGCGCTTGATGCAACCGCCAGCCGGAGGTGACGCTCCTTTGCCGCGCCAATGAGTTCGCGCACCCCTGGTTGGAGGGGTTGTAGCGCGCATAGTTCCAGGTAGCGCGCCCGGTGCTCGTGCCACAGCGCGTCGCGATCCAGTGATGCTCCCGTCAACTGTTCCAGTTCGCCATATGGATCATATCCGCCCGTCGTTCCCAGGCCGTTTGCCCAGCGTTCTGGTCGCAGTTCCGCGCCATAGCGGCGATACTGCTCACCCAGCACAACAAAATCCGGCGTCTCCGTGTCAAGAATCAATCCATCAAAGTCAAAAATCAGCGCTTCCAGCATATCACCTCACGCGCAAGGGCACATGCTGAACGTGTCCTTGCGTTGTCGATCTTCACGTTATGGCAAAGTGCACAGACCCTGTGACCCGATGGGGTGCGCGGCGAGCAGGAACGGCGGTGCGTCCGCGGATCACGGTTGCTGCGCGCCGCTGTAGATTGCCCCAAGGAACCGCATCAGTTCGGCCCGCTCCGGCATCGAGGGCTGTGCGCCACTCTTCAGTACCGACAGCGCGCCTGTTGCCAGCCCCCAGCGTACTGCTTCGTCAAATGAGCGCCCTTCGCTGAGCGCGGCGGCCAGCCCGCCGTTAAATGCGTCGCCCGCGGCAACCGTGTCAACCGGCGTCACCGCATATGCCGGCGCCAGGCGTTCGCCGGCAGAGTCGGCGACCCACACACCGCGCGCGCCAAGTTTGATGATTGCCCGCCGGGCGCCGCGCGCCAGCAGAACCCGGGCAGCTTCCGCCGCACCGGCGTCATCTGCGACCGTCAGACCGGTAAGTATCGTCGCCTCGCTCTCATTCGGCGTGATAATATCCGCCAGAGTATACAGTTCCTCCGGCAGCGCCTGAGCCGGCGCCGGGTCGAGAATGACGACCACGCCACGGTCCCGCGCTGCGCGTGCGGCCGAGATCACGGCATCCAGTGGCACTTCCAGTTGCAGCAGCAGGACATGCGCATCACTCAGCGCCTGCTCAAGCCGCGCAACATCAGCGACGCTCACCGTCCCATTCGCCCCCGGAACGATCACGATCGTGTTCTCGGCTGAGTCATCAACTGCGATGACGGCAACTCCCGATGATCCGGGCGTGGTGAGGACGCCTGCATCGTTCACGCCGTACCCGCGTAGACTGGCCCGCAGTTGCTCGCCAAAACCGTCATCGCCGACCCGCCCGACCATGCGGGTTGGCACACCGAGTCGTGCGCAGGCGACGGCCTGGTTCGCGCCCTTGCCACCGGGTACAGTGAAAAATGTATGCCCGGTCAGCGTCTCGCCAGGCACGGGAAGGCGCGGCGTGCGTACCACCAGATCCATGTTGATGCTACCGAAGACGGCAATCGCCATACGTCCCCCTCGGAATGAAAAAGGCTGCGCGATCGCAGCCCATTATACCGCGTATGCCGGCACCTTCCCGGTTATGGCGAACCGATCGGACCTTATGTATTGATCACGATCTCTCCTTCGGTTGCCAGCCGTTTGATCACAACTATCGGAAGACAGTAGCGTTCGTCGATTCTGGAGTACGGTTACGGAGCTATTGCGAGACAGGAACAACATGTCCACAATCTGCTCAGGTACTCCGGCAGCACACCCTGACCGTCTGGCTGTGACGCCAGGAGCAGCAGGATGAACGCGGCGGCGATCAGCGCCATCAGCAAGAACCAGCCGGCCCCCAGCATGATGCCTGCCCGCGCGAGGCCCTTGCCCTTCTCACCCGTGCCAGACCCGATCCGGCGCAGCGCGATAATGCCGCTGACGCACGCCAGGAGCGCGCAGGCCGGCGTGATACTGGCGGTCAACTGAACAATGGTCACGGCCAGTGGCGTCGTTGACCAGGCCCCCGTGCCGGCGATCAGCGCAATCAGGCCGGTGCCGGAAACGGCGGCCAGGCCGCTCATAACGCTTACGATTGCCAGCCGGTTGGTACGGGAAGACATGGCCCACCTCACGGGGAGGCGGCGCATCGTCATGATACCTGGTGGTATATGCGCCTGTACGGGAAGACGGTGCGCCGGGCCCACGGGGTGATCGAACCGGCGGGACGTGTGCAGAACGGCTACAAATCCCTTCGACCGAACGATCGCATTGCCAGCAACAACATGATCCCCGCATACGCCACGGCATAGAGCACCATTGCCTCACTCGGCACCGATGATGTGGCGAATGGCCCGGGGAAACTGTTCGCCAGCGGTGGCTGCATCAGGTATGCCGCACGTCGCCAGAGCGCCTCAACCGGCAGCAGCAGGCTGGCAATCACCCCGATACGTACTGCGTCGCTCGATTGCAGGAGCGACCCGATCTGCTCCACCCACGATCCAATGAATGCCAGACCATACAGCATGAACAGCGCAACGCCGTTGGTCAGCGTGGAAAGGCGTGTGCCGCCGAGCAGTGAGAGCGAAAGCAACACGATCGCTTCCAGCGCCAGTAAGGGAAGCCCGGCCGCCATGTTCGGTGGCCAGTAACCTGCCATCAACCCCATGGTTACGACCACGCCAACACTGAGTAACCCCAGGTAAACCACCAGCATGATCCCAAAGCCGAGCCACTTGCCGAGCATCAGTTGCCAGCGGCGGATTGGCCGTGTCACCAGCGCCTGAATCGTGTGCGACGCAATCTCCCCTGCCACGGTGTCTACCGAGGCGAAGATGGCCAGCATCACCGTGAGGAAATGGACGACATACAATCCAGCGATGAGCAGAAAACTGTACGCCTGGTTCTGGATTGGCAGTGGAACGCCTTCACCGCGCAGCTCGCGCGCGATCAACCAGACCCCCACGCCAAACAGCGCCACAAACAGCGCCCCCACAATGAGCGCCACCAGCGCCATGCGCCGCCGCCGCGCCTCGTGAAACGTGAGCCAGGTAATCGTAAGAATCGTATGCATCCGCCGGTCTTCAACGTTCAACGTTCAACGTTCAACGCTGCCACCCTCTCGATAATACACCTGTGCCGCCTCGGTTCGATTGGTGACACCCAGTTTCTGGAAAATATTCTGCAGATGGTACTTGACCGTGCTCTCCTGAACCACCAGCCGTTCCGCGATCTGCGCGTTCGGCAGGCCCTCCGACAGCAGGCGCAAGACATCGCGTTCACGCTGCGTCAGCCGCGCCAGCAAATGGCCCTGCACCGCTGGCCCACTGACCGCCTGGCGCACAACGCGCGGGAAGACGATCTGGCCATGCGCCACGTTCCGAATGGTTGCCACCGTCTGTCGCGGCGGGTCCGTCTTGAGGGCAAACCCATCCGCCTGCATCTCCCACGCCGACTGCAGCGCACCGCCATCACCGAACGCGGTCAGAATGACCACTTTGACCGGCAGGCCGCGCCGCCGGATTTCGCTCAGGCACGAGAGACCATCGCGTGTCGGCATCGCCAGGTCCATCACCACGACATCGGGGCGATCACGGTCAATAATGGTGAGCAATCCCTCTCCATCGGTAGCGGTTGCTACGACTTCCAGATCGGTCTCGCGCTCCAGCAAGCCACGCAGGCCTTCGAGCACCAGTTCGTGATCGTCGGCGAGCGCAACCCGAATCGGACGATTGAGATCGGTCATACCGCCTCCCTGGCCGGCGCCTTCACAATCACCCGTGTCCCATGCCCTGGCCGGCTCAACACCTGGAGTTGACCACCGACCAGGTGGACGCGTTCGCGCATGCCGCGCAGCCCGATATGCTCCTGGCGCTCGGTCGCTCCCGGGCCTTCAAGCGGCGGCGGATTGAAGCCGCGCCCATGATCCACAACCTCCAGTTCCACCCAGCCGTTGCGAGCGCGCGCATGCACCTCGTGCCGATCGACGCCGGCATGGCGGTAGCCGTTAGAGAGCGCCTCTTGCAGCACGCGATACAGCGCAATCTTCACCGGCAGTTCTACCGGCGGCAATTCTCCCTCGATCTCGAGCGCGACATGGTTGCCGGTCAACGTCTCGTGCTGCATTGCCAGCCCGCGCAACACAGAGCTGAGTGGCCGTAGTTGAAACTCCGCCAGCCTGAAGCCGCTGAGCGTGGCGCGGATCTCTTGCAGCGCGCTCTCCATGAGCCCATTCATGCGCTCGATCATCGGCCCGAGATCGTGCAGCAACGCCGTGTTGCCACGCTCGGCGAGGCGCGCCTGCAACAGCGCCAGGTGTGATGACACGGCAAACAATTTCTGCACTGGCCCGTCGTGTATATCGAGGATGATGCGCTGGAGTTCTTCTTCCGTGACTTCCAGCATACGGCGCCCGGCCTGCAACAGCGGCCCCCAGGTGTGCTGGTGATGATCTTCGACCAGCAGGGCAGCCAGTTCAACCAGTGCCTGCGCCATACCAAGCTCCGCCGGCCCTGGCAATGGCGAGCCGGGTGCAAATGTCATGCGCAGCCGCCCGACCTCGATCGCTCCTTCGCTGATCGGAATATCCAGCGTTTGCGCGGCTTCCCCACGTGCGCCGGGATCACTGTAGCAGGCCACGATCTGCGCCGGCAGCCGTGGATCGGTGCGCAGCAGCAATTCTGCCTGTATAGCGCCCAGGCGCCGGCTCAGTTCGCCGAGCAAGCGCTGGTAGGCATCGGCCAGCGCGAGTGTTGTGTCCATGCCGGTGCTCCTCGATGAGCTGAACATCGTTCGAAATGCGCAATGCTGGACGCCCCCTCCGCGCCGCGAGTTACCTGGCGCTCCTCAACATACCAGTATAGCACGCCTTATGGTACGTTGGGTGACACTCCGGCAACGAACCCTTGATGCACAGCTTCAACGAAGCTTACTCGTGTAGTGTCTGCACACCGTAAGGTCGCCCCCGCCTCTGCGCTGATCTTGACGAAACATGCACAGGCAAGTACTATACCATTGTTACGTTCCAGTAAAGAGCATGGCGGCGATGCAGCCTCCCCGCAGATGTCTGTGGGGTCTTTTTGTATTGATCGTACAAACGCTCTTCTGGGTCACGCTCCTCTGTATTTAGCACGACGGCCCGGCCATGTTCACCAGTTATGAAATTGGTTCCGTCTACGATGAAATGTTCGCCAGGGAGGGGCGCCCGCGCCCGCAGTACCTGGCACTGTATGAACGGCTGGCGGAGTTGCCCGCCGAGGAGTTGCGCCAGCGCCAGCAAGCCGCTGATGCGACCTTCCTCAACCAGGGGATCACGTTCACCGTCTATGGCCATGATCAGGGTACCGAGAAAATCTTTCCGTATGATCTGATTCCGCGGATCATTACCGCAGCCGAATGGGCGGAAATCGAGCGCGGCCTGACCCAGCGCATTATCGCGCTCAATCTGTTCCTCCGCGATGTGTATCACGAAGGCCGCATCCTGGCCGACGGTGTCATCCCGCGCGAATTGCTCTACAGTTGCCGCCACTACCGGCGCGAAATGCGCGGCATTCACGTCCCGCGCGACGTGTACATCGCCGTGGTCGGCACCGACCTGGTGCGTGACGCTGACGGGCGCTTTGTGGTGCTTGAAGATAACCTGCGTGTACCGAGCGGCGTCTCCTACATGCTGGTCAACCGCCAGGTGATGAAACGCACCTTTCCGACCCTCTTCAACCGCTACAATGTCCGCCCGACCGAGCATTACGGCCAGGCATTGCTCGAAACGCTCCGCGCCCTCGCGCCGCAGCATCGCCCCGATCCAACCATTGTGCTGTTGACGCCCGGCGTCTATAACTCGGCCTATTTCGAGCATACCTTTCTGGCGCGCCAGATGGGTATTCAACTCGTGGAAGGCCGCGATCTCCTGGCGCACGATAACATTATCTATATGCGCACCACGGCAGGCCTGCGCCGCGTGGATGTCATCTATCGCCGGGTTGACGACGATTTTGTCGATCCGCTGGCGTTTCGCCCTGACTCTACCCTCGGTGTCGCCGGGTTGCTCAATGCCTATCGCGCCGGAAACGTCGGCCTCGCCAACGCCATCGGTACCGGCATCGCTGATGATAAGGCGATCTACGCCTATGTGCCGCGGATCATTTCGTATTATCTGGGCGAAGAGCCGATCCTGCCAAATGTCGAGACGTACCTGCTCACTGATGAGACCGATCGCCGCTATGTGCTCGAACACCTGGACGAACTGGTGGTCAAAGCGGTCGGTGAGTCGGGCGGGTATGGCATGTTGATCGGTCCGCAGAGTACCCGTGAACAACGCGATGAGTTTCGCCGCCGCATTCTGGCCGATCCGCGCAACTATATCGCGCAGCCGACCCTCTCCCTCTCGCGCGCCGCATGTTTTATCGACGGTTGCGTCGAAGCTCGCCATGTCGATCTCCGGCCATACATTCTGTATGGCGAAAGGGTGGTGATTGTTCCTGGCGGGCTTACCCGTGTCGCGCTGCGCCGCGGTTCACTGGTGGTCAATTCGTCGCAGGGTGGCGGCAGCAAAGACACCTGGGTGCTGAATGACTAAGACGCCAATGTTGAGCCGGGTCGCCGACAGCCTGTACTGGATGGCGCGCTACCTCGAGCGCGCCGAGCATACGGCACGCCTGCTCGATGTCAACCTGCACAGCGGCCTCGATCAGACGCCGTCCGCTGCTGCGCGTCGCTGGGAGCGATTGCTTGTCACGCTCCACAGTGTGCCCCCTGATTGTGGCGCAACCCCCTACGCGATTACACAGGCGTTGACGTTCGATACTGCCAACAACGACTCGATCGTCGCCTCCATTGCCGCCGCGCGCGAAAACGCGCGCCAGGTGCGCGAACAGATCAGTTCCGAGATGTGGGAACAGATCAATCGTCTCTACCTGCAAGTGCGTCGCACATCCATGCACGAGATGTGGTCCGGCGAGCCGCATGTGTTCTTCCGTGCTATCAAAGAGGGCGCACACCTGTTCCAGGGCATTACCGATGCAACGCTTAGCTACGATGAAGGGTGGTGGTTCATTCAGATCGGGCGGTACCTTGAGCGTGCCCTGGCAACGGCGACATTACTCGATGGCCATTTTGGTGCGTTTGACACAGGTGCCGACGATCTCGCCGCAGGTTTCGACTATCTGGAATGGGTCAGTCTGCTGAAGAGTTGCACCGCATTCGAAGCCTACTGCAAGGTGTATACTGCCAGCATCCGGCCTGAGCACGTAGTCGAATTTCTGCTGCTCAATGCCGACTTCCCGCGCTCGGTGCGCTTCGCCGCCGACATGATCCAGGATGCCGCTCAGGCGATTGGTCGCGCCAGCGCAACGCGCGGAACGGCGCGTGTGGAACGCCTTGCCGGGCGCCTGCGCGCCGCACTTGATTATGGCCAGGTTGATGAGATCATGGCCGATATGCATGCCTATCTGATGAGCGTCCGTCGCATGTGTCTCCAGGTGCACGACGCCATCTACCACACATACATCAGTTATTCCGTCGATACCATGCTTGGATGATATGTTCTACGCAATCCGCCACCTCACCCGTTTTCGCTACAGCGCACCAGTCAGTGAGAGCGTGATGGAAGTGCGCATGCAGCCGCGCAGCGATGGTCAGCAGCGTCTGCATCACTTTCAGATCACGACGCTACCGCGTGCAATGGTCAACAGCTATCGTGATGTCCTCGGCAACACCGTCCATCATTTCGATGTGCCGGGGCGTCATATGCTGCTGACCGTCACATCCGAGGCGCTCGTTGAGGTGACCGAGCCACCGCCGGTCGAAGCGCTCGAACCTGACGCATGGAGCGCGCTCGATACACTTACTGCCGCGGGTGAACACTGGGACATGCTCCAGCCCGGCCGTTTCGCATATCCAAGCGATCTACTGCACGCGTTTGCCGCCGAGATCGGCCTGCAGCGCGCCGATGATCCGTTGACCACCCTGCGCCGGCTGAATACCTGCATCTATCGTAGCTTTGATTATTCACCCGACTCGACCCACGTCCATTCGCCGGTTGACGATGCACTGCGTGTCCGTCGTGGCGTCTGCCAGGATTTTGCCCACATTATGATTGCACTGTGCCGCATGCTGGGTATTCCGTGTCGCTATGTCAGTGGCTACCTCTTCCACCGCCTTGAGGATCATGACCGGTCTGAGGCGGACGCGACCCATGCCTGGGTTGAAGCGCTACTACCGGCCATTGGCTGGATCGGGTTCGATCCCACCAACAACCTGCTTGCCGGTGCGCGGCACATTCGCGTCGCCGTCGGTCGCGACTATGCCGACGTCCCACCATCGCGCGGCGTCTACAAAGGCCAGGTATCGAGCGAGCTGGATGTATCGGTGCGGGTAACGCTGGTAGATGCGCCGGTCGACGCAAGCATGGATGATGCTGTACCGCCGGAATGGCGCACCGTCGAGCCGGCGATCGCCGACGACGAAACCTCTCTGCAGCAACACCAGCAGTAGCGGTGCCTGCGTCCCAGGCTCTCATCTCAAGAGTGCGGGCGCTGGAGCAACGTGCAACAACCGTGCGCCCCAGTGGGTCGCGCGGCGCGCAGGAACGGCGGCGCGTCCGCTCTAGCCCGCGCAGGCGGGCTTCGCCTTGCATAGCCGAGGGCTTCAGCCCGACGGCAAGAGGCGCATACCGGATTACATGCTCAATCTCCATCATCCCGATGGCGTGGGCGTTCGGTAGACCGG
>JACAEQ010000109.1 GCA_013388755.1 Chloroflexota bacterium | reverse complement strand
TCGGCAGTTACGCACATGACCTATCCAATCCTCGAATTCGATCCCTCGAACGATGCATTAATCGATCCGGCGCGCGTTGTGGAACCGGTCGATATTCCGCGCGCGGCGGTCATCTGTTTCTTCCAGGATGTTATTGATGCCTTGCGTGTCGCCGGCCGCCTGGCGCACTGCACCACGCAGCGCAGCGAACTCGGCGATCACCCGGTCTATACCTTTGATGCCGGTGATGGCCGTACCGTCGCCGTCTTTCACCCCGGTGTCGGCGCGCCGCTTGCCGCCGGCATGCTTGAGGAGGTGATCGCCCGTGGCTGCCAGGCGTTTGTGGCATGCGGCGGCGCCGGTGCGCTTGATCGCGATTTGACCGTTGGCCACCTGGTGGTGCCGATAGCGGCGGTGCGTGATGAAGGGACGTCGTACCACTATCTTCCGCCCGCTCGCGAAGTGACTGCCGACCCGGCGGCGTTGGCGGCGATTGAACAGGCGCTACAGGCGCACCAGGTGCCGTATGTTCTGGCGAAAACCTGGACGACGGATGCGTTCTATCGCGAGACTCCACGGAAGATTGCGCATCGCCGCGAGGAGGGATGTGCGGTCGTCGAAATGGAAGCGGCGGCATTGTTTGCCGTCGCTCGTTTTCGTGGGGTTCCTCTCGGCCAGATCCTCTATGCCGGCGACGATGTAAGCGGCGATGTCTGGGATAGCCGTGACTGGCATGTGCGCGGCTCGGTGCGTGAGCGCCTCTTCTACCTGGCGGTCGAGGCGGTTCTCACGTTGAGGGTTGAGGGTTGAAGGTTCGCACGTTCCACGTTCGTACGTTCTACCTTCGCACGTTCAACACAGAATCCGGTATAATGACTCCCATCTTCGTGGAACGCCGCGCCGATGCGGTCGGCGTCAGGCGTTTTTTTACGGCCCCGGGCCGCCAGTGAGCATTCGTCGCATGAGTATCTCCAACATCCAGCGACCGGCCGAGATGGCGAAAGCCTATGAGGCCCAGCAGGTCGAGCAACGTCTGTATACATGGTGGGAGCAGAACGGGTTCTTTGCCCCTGCACCCGACTCCGATCATCCGCCTTTTGTCGTGTCCATGCCGCCGCCAAACGTAACCGGCGAGTTGCACATGGGCCATGCAATGTTCGTCACGATCGAGGATGTCATCGTTCGCTGGCATCGTATGCTTGGTGAACCGACCCTCTGGCTTCCCGGCACGGATCATGCCGGTATTGCGACTCAGTTGCAGGTCGAGAAAATGTTGCGGAGTGAAGGAACGAGCCGCCAGCAGGCCGGGCGTGAGGAGTTCCTGCGCCGGACGTGGGAGTGGAAAGAGAAATATGGCGGGGAAATCACCCGCCAGCTTCGCCGCCTTGGCGCCTCATGCGACTGGTCGCGCGAGCGCTTTACGCTGGACCCGATGTTGTCGCGCGCGGTGCGCGCCGCGTTCAAGCGATTGTATGATGATGGCCTGATCTACCGGGGCTTTCGCCTGGTGAACTGGTCGCCGAACCTGCAAACCGCCGTGAGCGATCTGGAGGTGGAATATGAGGAGCGCGACGTGTACATGTATCACGTGCGCTACCCGATTGCCGCCGCTGGCTGGCATCCCGGTGCCTGGGGGAGTGGCCGCTGGGCGAGTGGCGCCACCGAGTTCATTACGGTCGCGACCACGCGCCCGGAGACCATCATGGGTGATACGGCGGTGGCCGTGAATCCTGATGATCCGCGCTACCAGCACCTGATTGGCCGTTTCGTCGCGTTACCGGCGATCGGCCGCCTCATTCCGATCATCGCCGATTCATATGCTGACCCGCAGTTTGGCACCGGCGCGGTGAAGATTACCCCAGCGCACGATTCGAACGATTACCTCGTCGGCCAGCGGCATAACCTGCCGATGGTGAACATCATGAATCGCGACGCGACCCTCAATGCTGAGGCCGGCCCCTATGCGGGCGTTGAACGTTTTGAAGCGCGGCGCCGGTTACTTGATGACCTGACCCGTGAGGGATTGCTGGTTGAAGGGCGTCCGCACCGCATGTCGGTCGGCATCAGTCAGCGTGGCGGCGAGGTGATCGAGCCGTTGCTCAGCGAGCAGTGGTTCGTGCGCGCGAAGCCACTGGCCGACCTGGCGCTGGCCGCGGTGCGCGAGGGACGCACGCGTATTGTGCCGGAACGCTTTGAGAAGGTGTATTTCCACTGGCTGGAAAACATCCAGGACTGGTGCATCAGTCGCCAGCTCTGGTGGGGCCATCGTATCCCGGTCTGGTATGCGCCTGACGGGCAGATGATCGTGCCGGGCCATGACGATCCCGATCCGGAGGGTGACGGGATCGTGCAAGACCCCGATGTGCTCGATACCTGGTTCTCCAGTGGCCTCTGGCCATTTTCGACCCTGGGCTGGCCCGACGATACGCCTGATATGCGCCGCTTCTACCCGACCAGCGTGATGGAGACGGGGTATGATATCCTGTTCTTCTGGGTGGCGCGCATGCTGATGATGGGATGCTACCTTACCGGCCAGGCGCCGTTCCACACGATCTATCTGCATGGTCTGGTGCGCGACAAAGATGGGCGGAAGATGTCGAAGAGCTATGGCAATGTGGTCAATCCGCTGGAGGTGATGGAGCAGTATGGGACGGATGCGCTGCGTTTCACCCTGGCGACCAGCAGCACTCCCGGCCAGGATCTCAATTTGAACCCGGAGCGCATTGAAGCGGCGCGTAATTTCGCCAATAAGCTCTGGAACATCACACGCTTCGTCCTTTCGAAATTGAACCATGCTGAACCTTTGACGCTGAACGTCGAGCATTCGACGCTGGCCGATCGCTGGATTCTGTCGCGCTATCACCGCCTGGTCGCCGAGGTTGACCGATTGATGCAGGCATACAACTTTGGCGAGGCCGGGCGCAGTATTCAGGAGTTTCTCTGGAGCGAATTTGCCGACTGGTACGTCGAGGTTGCCAAGGTGCAGCTGGAACAGGACGCGTTGCAGCCGGCAACGCGCGCGGTGTTGTATACGGCGCTGGAAGGCGCGTTGCGGTTGCTGCACCCATTCATGCCGTTCGTGACCGAGGAAGCATGGCAGTACCTGGTGAGGGATCGGCAGGCGAGCGGTATGCCCGTGTCACTCATGATTGCGCCGTATCCGCGCGCTGAACCGTCACTGATTGACGAAACGGCAGAGCGTGACTGGGCGCTGATCGAGGCAGTGATCACCGGCATCCGAAACATCCGTACCGAGTATCGGGTGGCACCGGCGCGCATGGTGGCGGCGACGATTGTTGCCGGCGCACAGACCGCCTTGATCGAAGGTCAGCGGCAGACAATTGTCCGACTGGCGCGTGTCGCCGATGAGCACATGACGATTGTTGCGCAACTTGACGAACGACCCGTTGCCGCTGCGACACTGGTCATCGGCGCGGTTGAGGTATATCTGCCGCTGGCTGACTTGATCGATCTGGAGGCTGAACGCGCCCGCCTGCTCAAGGAGTTGGAGGCGGCGCAGGCTGATGCCGCCCGGCGCGAGGCGCGTCTCGTCAACCCCGGTTTCGTTGACAAAGCGCCGGCTGCAGTGGTGCAACGCGAACGTGATGGCCTCGCCGCAGTACGCGAGACCATTGCGCGTCTTCAGGATCGCCTGGCGCAACAGGGGCTACAACCATGACTGCATCCACGTATCTCATTACCGGCGGGGCCGGTTTTCTCGGTATCAACCTGGTGCGTTATCTGCTGGCGCGTGGGCACGATGTCGTTTCGCTTGATATTGCCGATTTCTCATACCCGGAGCGTGATCGCGTCAGGGTGATCAAAGGCGATATTCGTGACCGTTCGAGCGTGGATCGCGCCATGCAGGGGGTTCAGATCGTCGTCCATACTGCGGCTGCGTTGCCGCTGTATAAAAAGGAGGACATCTATTCCACCGATCTTGACGGTACACGCAATGTTCTGCAATCAGCGTTCGAACACGGGGTCGAACGTGTCATCCATATCTCGTCTACCGCAGTCTATGGCATCCCGGATCATCACCCCCTCTACGAGGACGACCAGTTGCAGGGTGTCGGCCCGTATGGCGAGGCGAAGGTGAAGGCGGAGGAAATCTGCCGCAACTATCGCGAGCAAGGCATGTGTGTACCAATTATTCGCCCGAAGTCGTTTGTCGGGCCGGAACGCCTGGGGGTGTTTGCGCTGCTGTATGACTGGGCCAGGGATGGCAAAGGCTTTCCGATGATCGGTAGCGGCAACAATCGTTACCAGTTGCTCGATGTTGACGATCTGTGCGATGCAATCTACCTGTGTGCAACCATTGATCGTAAGCGGGCGAATGATACGTTCAATATCGGCGCCAGAGAGTTCACCACCATGCGTGAAGACTACCAGGCCGTGCTCGATGCAGCCGGTTTCGGCAAGAAGGTCGTGCCGTTCCCTGCTGGACCGGTGATCTGGACGCTGCGCGTACTGGAGGCATTGCGCCTCTCGCCGCTGTACAGGTGGGTGTATGAAACCGCCGCCACCGATTCGTTCGTCTCAATCGAGAAGGCGGAGCGCGTGCTGGGGTTTGCGCCGAAGTATTCGAACAAGGATGCACTCGTGCGTAACTATCGCTGGTATATTGAACATCTGAAAGAGTTTGAAGGCGCCTCCGGCGTTTCGCATCGCGTACCCTGGAAGCAGGGGATTTTGCGCCTGGCGAAGATCTTCTTCTGAGGTGCACGAGTTGCGTGGCGGATTGCGCGGAGCGCGAACGGTGGTCTGGAGAAGGCCTCCCCTGGAGCAATGGCCACGAACCTTGCGCCCGGGTGATGCGCATGGCGAGCAGGAACGGCGGCGCGTCCGCCGATCACGGTTGCTGTGCCCCGCTGTGGAGATGCTCCGGCGAGGTGTCGTTGTACCCGGTGGCGTAAGGCGCATTCGCGCTAGACAAGAGGTCCCGCCGCTGAAACTGAATTCGTACCGTGCGATCTATAGGAGGTGGCGCTCTGGTACGCCAGAGCAATGACCTGCTGGCCACCATCCGCCGCTGTTTTTGCTGCTCGCGTTTCTGGAAGGGTTCCTGCCAACATATGGTATAGTAGAGGCGCGGCCGCGTTGCCGTACGGTGCATGCGGGAACCCCGCAAGTGGAGCTTTTCGTTTGGCACAACATCCTCAACTGCGTCGCCACCTCGTCTTCGGCTTCCTGGCCGTGGCGGCGATCACGCTTATCGCCGCCGTCACCCGGCTTGGCTTTGAGTGGAAGCAGGCGCTCGACGATGTTGACGCAATGATCGTGACCCCTGTCGCGCTCGCGCCAACCGTTACGCCTGTCCCGGTGCCAGTGGCCGGCAGTCTGCCGACCCCGGTCATCTTGCCCGAGCCGATACCAGCGCCCACGGCGGAGCCCGAGAATGATGACCCGGTCAATATCTTGCTGCTCGGCGCCGATGCGCGGGTTGATGAGGATATCAGTCGTACCGATGCCATCATTCTGCTGCATATCAACCCGCGTTCGAACCATGTCAGCATGCTTTCGCTGCCACGCGACCTGATGGTTGATGTGCCAGGGTATGGCCGGCGCAAGATCAATTCGGTGTACCCCTTTGGCGAACGTCGCCTCGGTAAAGGGTACGGGGCTGCGTTGCTCAAGGAAACCGTTGCCGGTCTGGTTGGTGTGCCGGTGCATCATTTCGCGCTGGTCAACTTCGAGGGGTTCCGCAAGGTTATTGATATTGTTGATGGCGTGTATATTGATGTGCCCAGGGTGATTGACGACCCGCGTTACCCGATGGATGAGTTTCCTGGCGATGTGCGTACCATGCGCGTACGTTTCGATCCAGGTCGCCAGTTGATGGATAGTGAGCGGGCGCTGATCTATGCACGCACGCGCCATGCCGATAATGATTTCGGCCGGAATCAGCGCCAGCAGCAGGTGTTGCTCGCGGTGCTTGAACGGGTGCGAGAACGCGGCCTGATGTCACAGATCAACAAGATTGACGATTATACCGGCGCGCTGCGCGATTACGTGCGCACCGACCTGCCGCGCAGCGAAATGTTGCGCCTGGCGCGCGTCGCAACACGCCTCGATCTTGAAAATGTCCAGCGTTATGCCATCGACTCAAAGATGATCATTACGCTGGGTGATCCCGATACGTTCACCGCTGATCCGGAAGCTGTTCGCGAGATTGTTGATCGCATGATCGCCGGCAGCGCGCCTACACCGTAGCGCTGGTTCACGCTTCATCGCTGCGGCGTCGTATCTCCCCTGCAGCGGCGCGCAGCAACCGTGATCTGCGGATGCGCCTCCGTTCCTGCTCGCCGCACACTACCGTGGCGCAAGGTTTGTGCCCGTTGCTATAAAACGTTGTGATGCCGCATCATCCCGCTGGATCCCCTGCCCCCCCGGGTTCAGTCGCGCGTCGCATCGCGCTTGCCGCGTTGCTGATCGCCGCCGGCAATATCGCCAGTCGCATTATTGGCGTGGTGCGCGAAGCGGTGATCGCCGGTATCTTCGGGCGCGGCGCCGATGTGGCCGCCTTCACTGCCGCTTCAGCCGTCCCCACGATTGTCTATGATCTGCTGGTCAATGGCGCGATCAGCGCTGCACTGGTGCCGGTCTTCAGCGCCTACGCCGAAGAGGATGACGCCGCTTTCTGGCGCGTCGCCACGACGATGATGAACCTGGCATTGATCGCGATCGCCATTGTGGTGGGGTTGCTGATCTGGCATACGCCTGCGGTGGTGACGGTGCTTGCCGGGGGGTTTGCACCCGATCTGCGTGAACAGACGATCGTCATGACTCGTCTGTTGTTGCCGGCAGTGCTCTTCATGGGCCTTTCCGGCTTGATTACCGCGCTGCTCTATGCGCGCCAGCGTTTTCTGCTGCCGGCCTTTACAACCAGCGTCTTTAATCTGGGGATCATTCTTGGCGCAGTGCTGCTGCAACCCCTGCTTGGCGCGCTCAGCCTGGTGATCGGCGTACTGCTCGGCGCACTGTTCCAGGTGGTGCTGCAACTTCCGGGATTACGCGATGCAACCGGCGTACCGCTGTTAACGCTCGACCTGGGGCATCCCGGCGTACGGCGCATTCTGGCGCTCTACGCGCCCGTCGCACTAGGTATCGGGTTCTCGGTGGCCGGTATTGTGCTCGACCGTAATCTGGCGTCGCGTCTCGATCCGGGCACCATTCCAACCATGCGCTATGCCACGACGCTTATCCAGTTTCCGCTTGGCCTGGTGGCGGCAGCAGTATCGTTCGCCGTATTGCCGACGTTGTCGCGTCAGGCGAGTTCTGGCGATGAGGATGCGTTCCGCACCACGCTGGCGATGGGTATCAAGGTCGTCGTACTGCTCATCCTGCCGGCAACAGCCGGCCTTGCTGCGCTGGCAAGCCCCGCCATCGCGTTGCTCTATCAGCGCGGCGCGTTTGGTCCCGACGATACGCTGGCGACGGCACGGGCCTTGCTGTTCTACCTGCCGGGATTGCCGGCTGCAGCGCTCGACCAGATGTTACTGTTCGCGTTCTATGCGCGCCAGCGCACATTGACGCCAAATCTGGTACAGGGCGCCGCAATTGGCATCTATGCCGCGACGGCGTTGCCGTTGCTTGGCCTGGCACAACCGGGGGTAGTGGCGCTGGTGCTGGCCAACTCGGCGCAGTGGATCGGTCATGCGCTCATCCTCTACCTGCTCTCCCGCCGCATTGTGTATCTCGGCGGATTGCGGATTGGTGAGACGGTGCTTAAATGCGCGATCGCTGGCCTGGGGCTGTTCGGGGTGGCGTGGTGGCTGAATGGCCTGCTGGCGCCTGCTGGACCAGTTGTGACCGTGCTGGCGGCGGGTATGGCAGGCGCAACGCTCTATGGCATCCTGTGCTGGCTGCTGCGTATTGAAGCGCTCGATTTTCTGGTCGCGGCAATTCGCCGGCGGGGAATGCTCCCCGGAAAATAAGGGAACTCCTGCGCTCCTCATTGTTTGCGTGTCGCGCTATAGTGTCGTACATCACGGCACCGTTTCCTGATGGCTATCGGCATCGCATGGCCGGCGCGCATCGCGCACGGCGCATGTATGGCATGCATCAAGCGAGGAAGGGATGGAGCAAAACATCATCACCGGCGTCTTTCTGCCGATCGCGATCGCGATCATCATGTGGGGCATGGGTCTCTCACTCGTGCTGGACGATTTTCGACGCGTGCTGTTCTACCCGAAGGCAGTCGCCATCGGCCTGTTCGGCCAGCTGATCGCTCTGCCGCTGATCGGTTACATCATCGCTTCGACCTTCAATCTCCCACCCGAGTATGCCGTTGGTCTCATGATCATTGCTCTGTGCCCCGGCGGCCCGACATCGAACCTGATCTCGTTCCTGGCGCGTGGCGATGTTGCGCTGTCGGTGACGCTCACAGCGGTGTCGAATACCGTTACCGTGATCACGATTCCGCCGCTGGTCAACTGGATGCTGCTGGAGTTCATGGGCCAGGGGACGACATTGCAGTTGCCGTTCGCGCAGACCGTCGTACAGATCGCCTTGCTGACGATCGTGCCTGTAGCGCTGGGGATGTGGGTGCGGGCGAAGCGCCCGGCCTTCGCCGCCGAAGCCGACTTTCCGGTAAAGGTTGCCTCCATGACGCTGCTGGTGCTGGTGATTCTGGCGGCGATTATTCGCGAGCGGGAGATAATTGTGCAGGCGTTCATTGATGTCGGGCCGGCAACGCTGGCGCTGAGCGCCGGCAGCATCCTGGTTGGTTTTGGTATTGCGGTTGCGTTTGGCCTGAACTGGTCACAACGCATTACCACGGGCGTCGAGGTTGGTATTCAGAACGGTACGCTGGCAATCGCGCTGGCCTCCGGTGCGACGTTTTTGAACAACCCTGAGATGGCGATCCCGCCAGCCATCTATAGCCTGGTCATGTTTGGTACGGCAGCGGCGTTCGGTTTCTTCGTGAATGCACGCATTGGCCGGCGGGTGTGCGCCTGCTGCAGTGATCGCTTCCGCATCGGTATCATTGACCTCAATCGGACGAAAGGCGAGCGTGATAGCGAGATCCCCGTGACGCAGACGCCATCCGGCATGGTGCAGACATCCGGCGCTGGCTACTGACGCGAACATGGCCGCTGCCCGGTAGCCGAGGAATCTCGGTGATGGCGCCGGCAAGGGATTTCCTGCCAGCGCCATCATTTCCCCACTTCAGGGGTAAGAACTGCCGCATATTTGATGCTGTTCCCCACAAGATTGCGCTTTGATTACACATTTTTTGCATGTATCCCCACCGATCTTATGTTCGGCGCCGGCCGGTAAGAAGTGTAACACCTCTGTTCGCATGCTATTTGTTGTATGGCATGAGGTTCCAACAGTCCAATATTTAGCGATGTTATCCCCATTATCCACAAATTGTGGACAGAAGAAGTGTATCTTTTCCGTGCGCTGTTTCCACTTGTCGGTCCGTTGACCTCAATCCCATCACCCATGGTCCGCTGCCGTCTCCGGCGGTGCATTGCCGGCACGACTTCGCCGCACCTGCTCGCGCAGCACATCTATGACCATAAGGTCGCCGCGCTCATCTTCAAGGTACCAGTGCTCCCAGCCGTTGCAGGCAGGCAGGTTGCCGATACGCGCTGCCATGCGATGGATCGAGCCGCGCTCGCCGTCCGGCAGCCGTAGCGTCCCATCGGCCAGCACCGTGGCCGTTCGGTCATACCGGCGATTATAGTAGAGCGTCTGCCCGGGCATGATCAGGCCACATTCGAGCAGGGCGGCGAATGGGAGGCGCGGCGCACTGCGTCTGGAAGGGGCCATGCCGAGGATTTCGCTGTCGGTGCGAACCGGCGGCGAGATCGCCGCAAGGCGCGCCTGGGCTGCGGCAATATACGCCGGATCGCGCTCAATGCCGATGTAGTGCCGGCCCAGTTTCCTCGCAACCGCGCCGGTTGTTCCTGTGCCGAAAAATGGGTCGAGCACAATGTCGCCAGGATTGCTGCTGGCAAGGATGACCCGATAGAGCAGCGCTTCCGGCTTCTGTGTCGCGTGCACCTTTTCACCATTCAGGGTCAGTCGTTCGGCGCCGGTACAGAGTGGGAGTTCCCAGTCGCTCCGCATCTGTTTTTCATCATTGGCTGCCTTCATCGCATGGTAGTTGAAGGTGTAGCGTTTCTGGTCGCGCGATTTCTTGCACCAGAGTAATGTCTCGTGGGCGTTGGTGAAACGCATGCCGCGAAAATTCGGCATGGGGTTGGTCTTGACCCAGACAACATCATTGAGGATCCAGAACCCCATATCCTGCACGATAGCGCCAACCCGGTAGATATTGTGGTAGGAACCAATGACCCACAGCGTACCGGTATCCTTCAATACGCGACGGCACGCGCCGAGCCAGGCGCGGGTGAAGGCATCATAGGCGGCGAAGTCGCTGAACTGATCCCACGCGTCATCCACGGCATCAACCAGGGTCATATCTGGCCGGCGCAACTCGCCGCGCAGTTGCAGATTGTAGGGTGGGTCGGCAAAGATAAGATCGACGCTGCGTTCTGGCAGCGTCGCGAGAACCTCAACACAGTCACCGGCATAGATGTGGTTGAGATGCATGGACCATCTCGTTTCGCTTTCGCCCCCGGGCGGCGCTGTTCGGTGAGCGCGCTACGCGTGCCGGGTGCGCCAGAATGCTGGAGTAGAGTACACAAACCGTGCGCCCCGCCTTGGCCCTGAAGGGCTCGGCTTCGTTCGGTAAAGGCCGCCTGCGCGGCCTGCTGGTGAGCCCGCGTCGGCGGGCTTCGTACCGCATAGCCGCGGGCTTATGAACATTCAGTAGGAACACCGGTAGACGGCTCCGCCGTGGCCCTGAAGGGCTCGGCTTCGTTCGGCAAAGGCCGCCTGTGCGGCCTGCTGGAGCCGGTGCAGCCGGCTTCGCCTGCGCCTGGCCGAGGGCTTCAGCTCGACGGCGTGGACGTTCAGCAGACCAGGTTTCATTGTTCATCTTCATCACGCTCGGCGGTACGTCTGTTCTACCAACGTATGCTACCAGGAAAGCCGGCACGCTGCAAGTAGCCGCTTCGGAGCGCCTTCATCCGGCGCCTGGCAGCAT
Organism: Chloroflexota bacterium; assembly: GCA_013388755.1. Lineage (GTDB taxonomy): Bacteria > Chloroflexota > Chloroflexia > Chloroflexales > Roseiflexaceae > JACAEQ01. The sequence goes on along the minus strand of JACAEQ010000109.1, from coordinate 5,077 downwards.
CAATCCCACGCGCACACCCTGCCCCGGCGCGCTTTCCATGGTCAGCGTACCGCCAACCACTGCCAGCAATGTGCTGTGGAGCGCCAGGCCATGCCCTTCGCGCGGCGCCGATGCATCACTCAGGCCGACACCGTCGTCGCAGATGAGCACGTCAATGCCGGGCGCCGCCGGTTGCGCGGCAGTGCCAGGCCGGATGGTGATAGCAAGGTTCAGTGGTCGCCGCAGGTCGGCGCCGCGCCCGTGACGCGCGGCGTTGCGCACCACTTCGCGGATGGCGTAAAACCCGACCTCGGCCACCAGCGGCGGTAACACGCGCGCGGCCCGTTCTGCTTCCGGAAGAACGTCCCATGTCACGCGATCGAATGCGCCACTCAATTCATGGTCGATGGTGTACCGTAGCGCACCCAGCAACCCGATCCGGGCGATCTCGCTGGCGTCGGTTGCCGGCATTGCGTGCAGAAGATCCGAGATCTGTTTGTGGATGTCGGCCAGCAATGCAACCGTGCCATTGCCCGTGGGTCGCGCGCCGTCAAGCGCGAGCATCGCAGCATGGATCTGCGGCAATACTTCGTCATGCAGCACGCGCCGGGTGCGCCGGTCAACCACCTGGCTTTCGGCCAGGCGCCGGCGTTGCAGCGCCATGAGGCGGCGCGCCATTTCGGCGGAGGCGCAGGTATCGATCAGGCGTTCGCCGATGGCGCGCGCGATTTCGATTTCCTCTTCGGTGTACAGGCCATCGTCGCGTTTGGGGCCAAGCAGCATGACGCCAATCAGGCCGCGTGCGTTCCACAATCCAGCAGCCCATATGGCACCGCCAAAGTGCGCTGGTTCAACCGGCACGCACACGCTTCGTGGCGAGTTGAAGCGCCGGGCCAGTGCAATGATATGCTCGGCGTGTACCGGCCCGGCGTCGCCTGCAGTCGCGACCAGTGGCCCGATCAGGGCGGCAAGCGGCCCGATCGGCGCCAGGCATGCCATGCACGCGCCAAGGACGTCGTCCGACAATGCACGTAGCGGGCCGGCGACGTCAACGTCGAGCGCCGGTTCGGGGCGAACAATCTGCTCATACACGCGCTGGCTGGCAACGAATGGGCGCAGCCGGTCCATACTCTGTTCACGATCGACATACGAACGCCAGCTGAGCAATGCGTAGAAGACCGTCATCAGTACGGTCGCCAGCAACAGGTGGTAGACGGGGTCCACCGGCACCGGGAGGGCCAGGCTTCCGCCCACCAGGGCGCCATACCCGGTGGCAAGCAGGAGTGTGCGCCGCCAGTGCCGCGACAGGCCACCGCGTGGGAGCGCCTTGCCGGTAAAGACCTCGTACCGTACGATGGCCTGGCCCAGCAGGATGGAAATGACCGCGATCATACCGGAGATCAGGAGATCGAAGCCGATGAACAGCGCCAGTGTTCGGAGTGACAGCCCTGGTAATTGCACCAGCACCCAGGCTGCCGCCCCGCCGACGGCCAACCCGATCAAAAGAAGTACTGCCGACGCGGCAAGGAGCCAGGGGCGCGCACGGCGTCGCGCCAGGTCGCCCATGAATCGCTCTGAGGATGCAGGCCGGCCCAGCGCGAACAACGCCAGCACGATGCAGAGCACACTGTACACCGGGTAGACCAGAATAGCGACCGGTATGCCGCCGATGCTGAAGATTGCTCCTGGCGCGCGCCCGACGACCTCGCCGTAGCTTGGTAGCGGGTCGCCGAAGGCCAGCAACGCGAGCGCGGTTGCGCCAAGTAACGAGACGACCGCCAGCCAGGCACGGTGGCGCCTGGCGCGCAGCAACCCGGTATACCAGGCAATAACCAGGTACCACAGGTACGGGCCGGCGATAAAGGGTAGCCAGCCGATGCGCCACCATAGTTCCATTTCGTTGTTGAACGTGCCAAGCGGGCGAGCAACAATGGCCGAGTGACCGGCGAAGAATGCGCCGCCGAAGAGCAGCCCGAGCCCGGCGACCCACGTGCCCCACGCGCGGCGCTCGGCATTGAGGAGCACGGTCAATCCCAGCCACAATAGCACGATTGTGTTGAAGAAGGAGATGGCGATGATCGACCAGTCGAGGAGGTGGAGGAGAGTGAGCTCCATGGGAGTATTACTTCCGGTTTTACGACACCTGCGGCAAACGTATCTGCCGAATGCAGCAACGGGACGTCAGGTGAGAATTGAGCCGCGAGGCCGGAGACCATCACAATTCATACGCTTCCCAGATACCCCGCTCATTCAGGACGCGCGGCACGCCCTGGTCATCCCACATGATCAGGCGGCCTTCACGCACAATGATTGCCGCGCGCGTTCGTGCCACTTTTTCATCGGTGGCGCTGTCATTCAATCCCCACGCCAGATAGATCTGCCCGTTGGTGCGGCTGATGGTTCGCTTATCGCGGAAACCCATGCGGGCTGCGATTTGCTCATTACTCATGCCTTGCGCCAGCATCCGCGCCACTGCCTGTTCATTCGGTTCGAGCAGATCCATCGGTGACTGCTCATCTTTGCGGCGCACCTCCTGGACGCGCGCTTCGATCTCGGGGTCGATGAAACTGCGACCGGCGACGGCGTCGCGCAGAAGCGGAACAATCATCTGTGGCAGCAGGTAGTTTGATTTGCGTACATAGGCATAGTGGCTGAGGATGCCGGAGCGCCGAAATGCGCGATAGTAGGCGTCGTCGTCCTGGATGGAATAGAATACCACCGGCAGGCGCGGAAATTCGCGCCGGATGGCGACAGCCGCCTCGATACCGTTCATCTCGCCGGCCAGTTGCACATCCATCAGGATAGCATCAGGCGGGGCGGCGAGGCACACGGCCAGCGCCTCTTCACCACTGGCACACGCGTGTTCCACTATGATGCTGCCGGTTGCTTCCAGGCCCGCCTGCAGCGCGGGCCGTAGCCGATCATTATCTTCAACGAGCAGGATGGTCATCATGGGTGGTTGTGTGGTCTGGATCACTTCCCGAGCGTTATGGTGAGACGCCCGGGGACAACGGTTATGTCCGTCTCCCATGTCATCGTACCGCAGCCGTCAAGCACCTGTGTGCGTCAGACGCACCACAAGGTTGCGTAGCGCTACGCCGTGCCGCATGCATGGTTCGTTGCGATTGCGCCGGTTGAGCAGCCGCAGTTTGCGATCGCGGTGATTGTTGAACGGGGCGGTGAGGGGAGCCGCTCTGCGCTCCCGGTGGCGCGCCAGGTGCTGGCAGCAGCGCTGGGAGTGCAGTAGAACCGCCCGGGTCTGGTGTAGCGATGACCAATGATCAGGCACGGTGTGGCAACTGGCACCTACTCCGACGGGTACGCCGGCGACACAGACCGGCGGTGCTGTTCGTGCTCATCGTGCTGGCAGGTTGCTCCGGCCTGCCACTGCCTGGCGCCTGGCCGACTCCCACACCCGAATCGCCACTCGTGCGCTTCGACCGCGCGATTGCGACCGCCGAGGCCGAGGGCGAGGCGCAGGCGCGTGCAGCCGCCTACCTCGCGCGCGGCGACGCATGGGCCGGCACAGGCGCGTATGAGCTGGCGATTGATGATTACACGCGCGCCATCGAGCTTGACCCGGCGAATGCGCGTATCTACAACAACCGTGCGCTTGCCCACCAGGCGCTGGGTCAGATTGACGCGGCACTCGATGATCTCTTCACCGCGACCGAACTCGACCCGGCATATGTGCGGGCCTACAGGAATCGGGTTGCGCTACTGGAACAGGCCGGCAATGACCAGCGCCTGCTGGCGGGGGATTATGGCCGGCTCGCTGAGCTTGAACCGGCAAGCGCAGGCGTGTACCGGTATCGCCAGGGGGTCATTCTGCACACGCTGCGCGACTTCGCTGCCGCTCGCGCGGCCTACGATGCAGCGCTCACCGCAGAACCGCAGCAGGTAGACGCGCTCTATGAGCGCGCGCTCCTCAGCTATGCCGAAGGGCGCCTACCGGATGCCATTGCCGATCTCAACCGGGCGATCCAGTTGAGCCCGCGGGCGACCAACGCCTACTATGCGCGTGGTCTGGCGCGCAACGCTGCCGGTGACCAGGCGGGCGCGATCGCTGATCTTGGCCAGGCGCTGGCGCTGAACCCCACATATGCCGAGGCGCTCCTTGCGCGCGCCGCGCTCCTCAGTGCGCGTGGCGACCGCGCGGGCGCGATCGCTGATCTTGACCGTCTTGAGCAACGTGAGATCTCAGAAGACATGCGGCGTGCGGCGGCGGTGTTGCGGCGCAGGTAAGAGTCGTGCTGCGGCGCCTTACGGTCGCAACATCTGGAGCGTCGCGTCATCAAACGGGTTACCCCCTGCGCGGAGTGCCGTGATCCATGCTTCGTGGCGGACAATCTGCTCATCGTACCCCTGCCCGGGGCGCGCGCGCGCCCACGCGATGAAGAACGCGAAATCGTCAACTGCGCCCTGCGGGTCGCCGGTGAGTGCGCGAGCGATACCGCGCGCACTCCGCGCCGGGCCGTAGTGTGGTGCGATCGCCACAGCAGCGCCGCATGCCGGCAGCACGTCTCGCGCTTTACCGTCGAGTGCGCCAGCCCGGCAGAGCTCGCGCCATGCCCATGCGTCGATCGCCGCAGCCGGATCACGCCGGCGCGCCTCGTCAAAACCGTCGAGCGCGCCGGTCATATCGCCGCGATACGCTTTATTCAGCGCCGTACTGATCAGGGAGTCGATATAACTCTGGTGCGGCGGAAGATTGTCGCAGGTTGGTTTGTAGCCGTCGGCATTGGAGACCTCCTGAGATTCGGCCAGGGTCATGTTACGGCCGACCAGCGCACATGCCTGTTCCTCGAGCCGGGCCTCGTTGAGTGGAATGGGACGCACACGCGCCCGATCAAAATCAAACCCCAATAGATCACTGCCAGTGGCATCGAAGAGAATCGGCACATGTGCACCGCGGAGGAGCACTGCGCGGTTCTCACTCTGTGGCGTGATGAGCCAGCGGCGGACATCGAGTTTTTCATTCGACGCCAGCACCATTGTTGGGAGCTGCGGGTTGAAACGAAGCGAAACAAACGCGCCGTCATTGCCGCGCAGATACATCAGTGGCCGTGCCCGTTCGCCGTCTCGCCGCAGATCGGCG
>JACAEQ010000072.1 GCA_013388755.1 Chloroflexota bacterium | reverse complement strand
GCGACAGTTCCACCGGAGGTCTCCAAACTGATGGTTGCATGCGGCACCTCCACACGTTCACTTGCAGCGATGCTGCATCGTATCACAGCCCAGCCGGAATACTCTACCGGCGCTCTAGGTCAGCATCCTGCAGATCCGCGCCGCGCAATGAGGCGCTGGCGAACCGGGCACGCTGCAAGCGGGTGCGCTGCATCCATGCCCCGCGGAACAGCGCGCCTTCGGCGTTGATCCCCTGCGCCTGGACATCGGTGAACATAGCTGCGCGAAGGTCGGCATGCTGCAGCATTGCACCGGTGAGTTCAGCACTGGAAAAATCGGCGCCGCGCGCCTGCGCATCGTGGAGATCGGCCTGGATCAGCCGCGCATGGTGCAGGTCGGCGGTGCGTAGGTCAGCGCCATGGAGATCGACATGCGTCAGCGGCGCGTGTTGCAGCTGGAAGGCGCGCAGATCATAGTGCGCCAGGGTCCAGACCTTGTCGCCATCCAGCGTTGCTGGACGAGACTTCAGGCGCAGTTCCGGTTCCGCATCATCGGCCCGCGACCGCGAACGCTCGATGTCTTTCAAAATTGCCGGGCTATCGGTCGCAAGCGTTTTTAGCTCGATGTGCGCGCCTGCCCAGCGCACGTTGTGCAGGTTACATCCATTGAGTTTGACATCGCGTAACTCTGCGCCGCGCAGGTCGGCGCCTTCCAGGGTTGCATCGCGCAGATCGGCGTTGCGGAGGCGCGCCTGGACAAGCCGCGCGCCGCGCAGGTCGGCGCCACGTAGATCGGCTCCCTCAATGACTGCGCCACTCAGGTTGATGCCACGCAACTGTGCACCGTTGTATCGCCCGCCCTTAAGCAGGGTGAATGACGCATTTGTGCCAAGCATTGTGATATGGCGTGCATCGCAATCGACAAGTACGCTGTTGCGCAGATCGCATGCCAGAAACCGTGCGCCGACGATGTCGACGTCATTGAGGATGAGGACCGGCGCTTCGACGCCGCGCCAGACACTGTCGATCAGGCTCATGCCGACGAATGTACCGGCGACGATCCGCCCGGCGGCCAGGTCAAGGCTCAGTTCGCATTTCTGCACCCCTGCAGGATCGTTGTCGTCTATGACATTCACCCCACCCGGAGGCAATGTGCTTGCTGGCGCACCGCCTTCAAGCGGAGGGCTGATGGACCAGTCGGCATTGCCGGTAAATACTTCGTACCGCAGGCAACGAGCTTTGCCGCGGCGCCAGATGACCGGCTCGATCAGTGTCGTCAGTGTGAACACGGCGCGAATTTCGTATCCGGCCACAACCAGGCGCTCCAGGACGTTGAGGTGCGGCGCCCGGCCAAAATGCAGCAGCAGATCCCACTGCTCTTCGTGTGCTGCATACTGAAGCGCGGCGCGAATGTGGGGCAACTCCGGCTCGATCCATCGTTGCAGCTGTCGTGCTAGCCGCGAGGCATCACTCTCGCTGGCAGCGCGGCGTTCCTCTGCGTGTGATTCCTGTAATGCTGCGACATGTTCGTGCACCAGGTCAAGGCAGTAGTGCGCCAGTAACGCCGCCGCCGCCTGTTCGACATACGCTGGTTGTTGACGCAACAGGGCTTGCGCGAAGTAACGTACCAGCATATTGGCTCGATAGCGCTCCTGCCCGACCTTCTGGATCATCCCTCTCGCTGCCAGTACCTCCAGGTCGCGACGCATATCCTCAAGGCGACGGAAGGCGATCGATGCCAGCATTGCGTCTGACCAGTCCCCTTCGCCAGGCACGCCAATCAGCGACAACAGGAACCGCTGGTCAGGAGTGAGGTCGCGAACGACGAACTCCAGCCCTCTGGCGGAAATCCCTGAGAGGAGCCGTTCCTTGCCTTCTTGCCGTTGCAGCATCTGCTCATACCATGCGGGAGATGTTGCGCCTGATTGCATGTCGCGCGCGGCCATGATAAGCAGTTGCGGAACATACTCCAGGCGCTGTGCGATCGTGTCGAGCGTATGGGCATACAGCTCGTAGCGTTCTAATCCAAGAATACCCGCAAGCAACTGCTGTGCCTGTTCGGCTTTCATCGCACGGACCTCAACCGGGTGTGTTTTTCCATCCCACCCTGGCAGGTTCAGGCGATGGATGCTGATCGCCACAATGCGGTATACTCCCGCCATGCCCGGGTCAGAAGGGAGTAGCTCGACGAGTTGCTGGGCGTCACGGACATGGTCGAAGACGACCAGCGTTCTACCCTCATTGCTGGCGACAATACTCCAGAAAAGATCGCGTAAGAGCTGTCCCGGTGGCGGTGCGCTCTGCCACCACTCCGGGTCGAACCTGCTCAGCAGAGAGTAGAGGAGATCGCCCGGTGCCCGACCATCGAGGCTGCCCCACAAAAGATGGGAGTACACGTTCTCTTCATACAGGTTCCGTGCGACCTGCGCGACCAGGGTGGACTTTCCCCCGCCCGAGAGGCCGTATACGAGGGTGAGTGGTGATCCGTCCTGCTGCCTGAGCTCTTCTTCAAGCCTTTTCTCCAGGTCAGGGCGGTTGATGTACGGATCCGGAAGAGCGGGTGGAGAGATTGTGCGTATCGAAGGACTCCGATTGACTCCGACGTAATTGTAGTGATACACCGTGCTGTGTATATCGCCCGTCTGGCCGACGTAGTTCCCGGCACCGAAGTTCACGCCGCCACTCTGGTTGACGTCAATCCGGCTGGTGCGATTCTGGTTTCCTGGTTTCTCGTCCGGGCTGGAGTTCTGCATAGTAATCGCCGTCTGGTACGATAGAGGGGGGAGGATGTAGCATCCCGAGCCACAAGGACTACTACAAAGTATAATAGGATTGTCAAGGATGGTTGTTTGCTACGAAGCGCGCACAGACGGAATGAAACTGTTGTTTGCAGCATGATACAACGACGAGAAGATACAAAGCGCGTTGCCGTGCAGAAATGGCTGCACGTTCACACATGTTTGCCCTTCAGGGCGGGAAGCCCGGCGCTTCCCCGAGAAAAGAGGCAAAAGAAAAGATGCAAGAGAAAAGAGGAGATAGGAAATAGCCGCTCTCTCCTCATTTTCTCTCTTCTACTTCCTCTCTTCTATAGCGCCCCGCCTTAGCGGCTTTTGCCATTGGGTTGCATAGAGCCGCTCATACTGGCATACTGCGAACAGATGTGCCAAACATCCTACCGGACGCCGTAGAGCACCGGTTCGCACCTCCTCAACAGAGCCTTCGGCGGGTTCCGGTAGGTAGACTCCTGCCGGGTACAATGTTCAACGTTCACGGTTGGGTAGATGACATACGCTGCGTCTGTGCTACCAGCCCTCAGCAGGTGTCCTGTTACGCAAACTCCGCCCCGGCTGCCGTGACGCTCACTCCGTGCGCCAGGGGCTCGCTGCCAAAGCTCAGGCCGATCGAGATGCCAATCGCCGACTGGACCTCCGGGTGATCCGGTATCTCAAAGCAGACGGTGCCAACGTCGCCGCTCAGGTTGACATCGTTGATGTCACCGATCTTGACGTCGCCGTCATAGACGTGGACATCACGGACGATGGCGTCGGCCGACATAGTGCGACATGTCAGCATGACCGCGCCAATGTGCAGCCGATGGCCATCAACAACCGCCGGTGTCGGAACAGCGGCGTGTAGCCAGTTCAGGCTGCCGGGCTTGCCTTCGACGTAGATGCAGAAACCTGACCGCCAGAGCGCCGCAAGCGCGTCAACGTCTTCGATCTGCATGCTGTTGCCATGCACCCACATGGTGTGTGCGTGTACCGCTGCCATGGCCTGCCTCCTTTTGAGCGCCTCGGCACCGAGTGTGGCCGAGAGTAACCTTGCAGTGACGGTCGAGCAAGCGGGAGGAACCGGTCTGTCCGGTTGCCGGGTTCATGCATCTCGCATGTGCGACCCTGGCTGATGAGCGGTAGCACCGGCGAGGTGCAGCCTCGGGAGGAATGACATCAGAAGAAGGTTCGGGCCGGCGCCTCGTCGAACCGCCGAACTACTGCCAGTATACGCGCTTTCTGGTGCTTCGGACGTGAAGCCTGGCCAATCAGCGGTGAACATCCTGTATCTGCTCCGCGCCGTCGTCACTCCCATCACTGCCGGGTGCGGCAGTCTGGGGTACAATAACGGTGCCGGATGACAGGTGACGCAGATGCTCCGAACGATCGCCATGGCGCTGATGCTGGCCATTACGCTGGGTGGCGCGACGCCGTTGCCGCCAGCGATCCTGCCGACGCCTTCCTGCCCGCGTGTACGGTACGCCGGGCCACACTCGCTGCTTGGTGCGCTGTACGCGGCATCCTATGACTGTACCGAAGAGATCGCGCGCGCCATTGCGCCGCTGGCTGACGACCTGGTTCTCGACCGGTTGATGCGTCTCGCCGGCCCGGAGTTTCACAGCCTGACCCGCCGCAACGCGTTGCGGGTGATCGGGCGGCTTGCCGAATACCCCCCGGATAGCCCGGCACGTACCGCAATCGCGCGTGCCGCTCCGGCCATACGCGCCAGCCTGCTCGATCTGTTGCGCGCCGGTGGCAGTGATGATGTGCGTGCCGAGGCGATCTGGATTCTTGACACATACTACTTTCCCGCGCACGAGGCGCAGCCGGCACTTACGGCGCTGGCGCTTGCGCCGGATGGCGGCGCGAACCTGCGCACCCGCGCCGCCTATGCCGTCGCACGGCTGATTGCCGTTCGCCCGGGGCTGCTTACCGGTGCGGATCTGGAGTTTCTCGTTGCCGGTTTGCACGCTGATGAGGCCGGCGTGCGCGCGCGCGCCGCCGATGCGATTATGCGCCTGCGCGATGAGCAACTCGACGCGGCGGCGCGCGCGCGCATCACCAGGGCGCTGGAAGATGCCTGGGACGAGGCTGCGCGTCTCGCGCCCACCTCATCGCTTGCCGTCTGGCCTCCCGCGCTCCACGCCGCGCGCTTCATCTCCGGCGTTCCCGAAACCGCGCCGACACCATTTACTGCCCGCGCGGCACTGGCCCGCGCCCTCGACCGCTTCGGCGGCGAGCGATTTGCCACGCTGCGCGCCAGGTTTGAGGCGACCCATCTCCCATCGTGTCTTGATCATGACACGTTGAGGATCTGCGCCGGGTCATCCATAGCCGACCTTCCTGCCGTCGCTGCACGCCTTGAACGGCTGCGCATCGCTTTCTTCGCTCTGTTCGACCTTGATGCCGCAACGCCCGTAGCCGGCGACCACAACTCGACACTGACGATCAAGCTCTTTGCCCACCGGAGCGTCTTTCGTGAGTATATGCTCGCGTTTGTCGGCTTCGGCGCCGATGTTGATGGGATATACGTGGAGCGTGATGGCGTTCTCTACACCTATGATCGTGACGCCGCCGAAAGCGGCAACACCACCGACGAAACAATTGCCCATGAGTATGGTCATTACCTGGCAGGGCGCTACCTCTTCCCCGGCGACTGGAACGATCGCGGCTACCACGCCGAACCGAAGGGGTGGCTCGATGAGGGCCTGGCCGAGTACCTGGCCACCTTCGATCGCCCTGGCGCCAGACCGCACTCCACACTCGATCGCCTCTGCGCCAGCCCGGTTCCGCCCGGTCTGGCACGGTTGCTGGCGCTGCGCGACGGGTACGATCGGTATGGAACGTTTGCCTATGATGAGGCGTGGGCGTTTGTGACGTACCTGGTAGAAGAGCGTCCGACCACGCTGCCCGCGATTGCCGCGGCCTTCCGCGCCGGTGCTTACCGGCAGGCACATGTTGCGGAGCTGGCCGGTGCTCCGTCACTCGCGGCGCTCGAAGCCGGCTGGCACGCCACACTATCGCAGTGGTGCAGCCGGAGGTGAGCGGGTTGCAGGCAGGAAGATCTGCCTGGCCTGAACGGATGCATATGGCACGCCCATGCCGCCTACTCCGGATTCGCCAGCCGCTCCAGCAGCATGCAGTATCCCTCCTGCCCGCGACGGAAGCTGCTCAGGCGAAAGAACTCGTTCGGCGAGTGCTGACGTTCATCTTCCAGCCCGAACGCGAAGTTGACGGTGTACGCCCCCAGTTCCTCAAGCAGTACCGTGCAGATCGGGATGCTGCCGCCGCTCCGCACTTCGTATGGCTCGCGGCCATACAACTCGACCAGGATCTCGCGCGCGGCGCGGTTCCCGGGGTGATCATACGGCATCAGGTAGGGCTTTGCCAGGAAGCGCAACGGCTGGACCGCCGCCATCACTCCAGGTGGCGCGTGCTTCGCCACGTGTGCACTGATCAGCTCCAGGATGGTCGCTGGATCCTGATTGGCAACCAGGCGGCAGGTGATCTTGGCGTGCGCCTCTGCCGGCAGTACGGTCTTCACCCCTTCACCCTGAAAGCCGCCCCACACGCCATTGATCTCCAGTGTTGGCCTGGCCCAGGTACGCTCACGCGGCGTGTAACCGGCCTCACCCCACAATGCCTCGACCCCCAGATCCTCCATGTAGGCCTCACCGTCGAACGGTGCAGCGGCAAACCGGCGTCGTTCGTTGTCGGTCAGTGGCACGACCGCGTCGTAGAAGCCCTCGACAAGGATGCGCCTGTCGGGGCCGCGTAGCGAGGCCAGGATGGTGATCAGCGCATGGATCGGGTTCTGCACCGCACCGCCGTAGATCCCGGAATGCAGGTCGCGGTTCGGCCCGCGCACATCGATCTGCAACCCGCAACCACCGCGCAGGCCGGTCAGAATGGCCGGTTCGGTTTCGCTCCACTGCCCGCCGTCGCTACTCAGTGCCAGATCGCACGCCAGCAACTCGCGGTGCGCCGCCACGAACGCCGGGATCTGTGGACTGCCGATCTCTTCCTGGCCCTCGAACAGGAACTTCACATTCAGCGGCAGGGTGCCCTCGGACTGTAGCAGCGCCTCGACAGCCAGGATCGGCGGCAGCATGTTCCCCTTGTCGTCCGACGCGCCGCGCGCATACACCTGACCGTTGCGCACCACCGGCTCGAACGGCGGGCTGTCCCACAGTTCATACGGGTCGGCCGGCTGGGTGTCGAAGTGACCATAGATCAGGACGGTTGGCTTGCCCGGCGCGTGCAACCAGTCGCCATATACCACCGGATGCCCGCCGGTCGGCAGAATCTGCACCGACTCAATACCTGCGGCGCGCATCCGTGCCGCAACCCAGTCTGCCGCACGCTGCACATCGCCCGCATGCTGCGGGAGCGCCGATACGCTCGGGATCCGCAGGAAATCCAGCAGTTCGGCCAGAAACCGGTCCTGCTGCGCGTCAAGATAATTCCGCCAGGACATGGTGGCTCCTCTCCTTTGCATGTCTCGATCGTTCCACGTTCTTGCCAGCCATGCTACCATACAGTGAACCGATCCCGATCAGAGGAGCCCGCGCCCATGCACAGAAGCCCACCGTTACATCATCTCATCGCCCTGCGCAGCGTGCCGCTCATCGCGCTTGCGCTGGTGCTCGCCGGCTGCGGCGACCTTGGCGGTATTCTCGGCGGCCAGCCCACACCGGCGCCGATCATCCTGATCGCCACGGCAACACCCGGGCCGGCCGCGCCGACCATGATTGTGCCAACCGCCGTCGCGCCACCCACGGCAACACCAGAACCGTTCGAGACAACCACCCCACCGCCAACGGTCGAACCGGCAACGCCGGTGCCTGCAGCACAGAACATCCTGGCGCGTGTGAAAGAACGTGGCCGCCTGATTTGTGGCACCAACGCCGATCTCCCCGGCTTCGGTTTTTACGACAATGTTCGCCAGAGCTGGAGCGGCTTTGATGTTGACTTCTGCCGTGCCGTCGCTGCCGCAGTGCTCGGCGATGCAACAAAGGTCGAGTTTGTCGCCCTTGGTACCGGTCCCGGTCCGAACAATCGCTTCGACGCCATTCGCGAAGGGCGCGTTGATGTCCTGTTCCGTAACACCACCTGGACCCTCGGGCGTAACATCAGCGGCCTGGCCTTCGGCCCGACCACGTTCCACGACGGCCAGACATTCATGGTGCGCGTGAGGGACAGGATCACAAAGCTGGAGGATCTCGAGGGAAAGACGATCTGTGTTGCCAGGGGTACGACCAGTGAGCAAAACTTGAATGACGACTTCGCTGCGCGCGGCATCCGCTTCACCGCCGTGGTGCTCAACGGCGAAGATGAGCTCTACCCGGCGTATGACGACGGCCAGTGCGATGCCGTCACCAGCGATAGTTCGCAGCTTGCCTCGAAACGCCAGCAACTGAAGAACCCTGCCGATCATGTCATTCTTGGCGATCGAATCTCGCGCGAGCCGCTCGGCCCGGTCTTTGCCCGCGATGACAACCAGTGGCTCGATGTGGTGAGCTGGACGGTATTCGCGACGATCTATGCCGAGGAACTACGGGTTGACCAGCGCAATGTCGATCGTCTGCGCGATACCTCGACCGACCCGCGAGTGAAGCGCCTGCTGGGGCTGGAGGGCAACTTCGGCGAAGGGCTCGGCCTGCCCAACGATTTTGCCTACCAGATCGTCAGGCAGGTTGGCAATTACGGCGATATTTACAACCGTAACCTTGGGCCGAATACGGCGTTCAATCTGGATCGCGGTCCGAACAAAGTATGGAACCTGGGCGCTGGCGGCGTGCTGGCCTCGCCGCCGTTCCGCTGAGTCGGGGGGAGTGCTGTCATCAGGCCCTCACGCTATGCTCGGAGCAGATCTGGCGACGCGATCTCCTCGCAGGCATACGAGTTATACCCGCTAGCTGTCGATCGTACAACATTACAGTACCTGGAGGAGCAGTGCAGCAGCATATCAGCGGGTGCATGCCGTCTCTCCTGATATGTGGTATGACTGAATGCGACCAGGTATTACTATGGTTGTGTGATTCGATGGCGCGATCCTGCGCATGGTATAATGCAGGCGCTATCCCGGACGTGAGCATCCGGGCCGACGACGGCAGATCGCCATGCTCAATATCACCAGCCTGCGTGAACAGTATCAGCAACGATACGGCATCCATCCGCGCCTGATCGTCCGCGCGCCGGGGCGCGTCAACCTGATCGGTGATCACACAGATTATAATGATGGCTTTGTGTTTCCGGTCGCCATTGACCGCGCCACGTATGTCGCCGCGCGGCCGCGTCACGATACCACGATCCGTGTAGTGGCCGCCGATCTTGGCGACGAAGATGCATTCACCGTGGATGTGACCGAGCGTAGTAGCGGCCACCCGTGGAGCAACTACGTACGCGGGGTGGTGCGTGCGCTGCGCATTGCGGGCCACCCGCTCTCCGGCGCCGACCTGTTGATTGCCAGCGATGTGCCGCGCGGCGCCGGCCTTTCGTCATCGGCGGCGCTTGAGGTGGCGACAGGGTATACGTTTCAGATGCTGAACCGGCTCAATATTCTTGGCGAGGAACTGGCGCTGCTGGCGCAGGGGGCCGAGAATAGCTTCGTTGGCGTGCAGTGCGGTATCATGGATCAATTGATATCGGTATTCGGCCGTGCCGACCATGCATTATTGATTGACTGCCGCGATTTGAGTTACCGTCCGGTGCCGCTTCCGCCGTCGGTCGCAGTTGTGGTATGCGATAGTCATGTCGAGCGCGCACTTGTCGGATCGGCGTATAATCAGCGTCGCCAGGAGTGCGAAGAGGCCGTCCGCTTGCTGCGTCGCTGGTATCCGAAGATCCTTGCGTTGCGCGATGTCAGCGACGAACAGTTTGCGGTGCATCAGGCTGATCTTCCTGAGCCGGTGCGCGCGCGGGCGCGGCACGTGATTGGCGAAAATAGCCGTACCGTGCACGGCGCGGCTGCGCTCGAGGCGGGGGATGTCGCGGCGTTTGGCCGGTTGATGAATGAGTCGCATGCCAGTCTGCGCGACGATTATCAGGTCAGCGTGCCGGAAATGGATATCCTTGTCGCCACGGCCCAACAACTGGATGGGTGCTACGGTTCGCGCTTAACAGGGGCAGGCTTTGGCGGTTGCACGGTCAGCCTGGTTGACGTCAGTACCGTTCAGCGCTTTAGCAATGACCTGCGGCAGGCGTATCAGGCGGCGACTGGTCGCGACGCGACCGTGTATGTCTGCCGCGCCAGCGATGGCGTTGGCCGCGCCGAGGATGACGGCCACGAGTGATCACGATAAACAACGGTGCGGTGGCGCACGTTTCACGTCGCAGGTCGTGCTTATACACAAGGTGTAGTTGCGCATGTCTACCATCTTGCTTGTAGAAGATGATCCGACCCTCTCCGAGACGCTACGATATAACCTCGAACGCGAGGGATACACGGTGATCCACGCGGCGGATGGAGTTGTTGGCCTTGAACGGGCGCGGCGCGATCAACCCGACATGGTCATTCTCGACGTGATGTTGCCGCGTCTTGATGGCTTTTCGGTCTGCCGCATCCTGCGACACGAGAGCGATGTACCGATCCTGATGCTGACCGCACGGCAGGACGAAGTGGATCGGATTGCGGGCCTCGAACTGGGCGCCGATGACTATGTCTCCAAGCCGTTCAGTCTTGGCGAGTTACTGGCGCGTTTACGCGCCATCATGCGCCGCTCGGATCGGCGGGTCGCCGCCAATCGCGAGGTGCTCGATGCTGGCGCAATCCGCGTTGATACCGGCTCGCGACGCGCCTGGCGCGACAATCTGGAGCTGATCCTGTCACAGAAAGAGTTCGATCTGCTGGCCTGCCTTATCCGGAACCGGGGCATTGCGTTGTCACGCGATGTCTTACTGGAGCGCGTCTGGGGCTACGACTTTCTCGGTGATAGCCGTACGGTTGATGTCCATATCCGCTGGCTGCG
Source organism: Chloroflexota bacterium (assembly GCA_013388755.1). Lineage (GTDB taxonomy): Bacteria > Chloroflexota > Chloroflexia > Chloroflexales > Roseiflexaceae > JACAEQ01. Next base: position 7,747 of record JACAEQ010000072.1, on the reverse strand, counting down.
TGAAAAGGTGGAACCCGATCCGGGTAAGCCGGTCTATATTCAGACGGTGCGCGGTGTCGGCTATCGTTTTGAGGCACCGCTGGTGCCACACGCCAGCATGTGAGGTGTTCCAACACAACCGGATCGATCGTTGCGCCGCGCTCGCACCGCAGGATGTATCCCTGCAGCAGCGCGGCGTGAACGATCCATGCGGTATCGCATCAGGCGCGCAACGGTGGCTTGCGAGCCGTTCTACCAGCAGTACGACCGTTCTGTCATGGGTTAACGACAACGATCGCCGGCTGTGTGAACCCTGTGAGGAAACGGCGCGGGCAGACCGATGGAATGGATTATTGGCGCGCTGATCCTGGCGCTTGGCGCCTCGTTGTTCTGGGGCGTACGCCTCTGGCGTCGGTTGCGACAGCTTCCGGCGCCGCCTCAGACTCGCAACGAACTATTCCCCCCCCTCTTTCACGCCGCTGCTACCGCCATTGACAGCGGGCTGGTGCTGGTAGATGTGGATCGGCGTGTGCGTTATCTCAACCAGCAGGCTGAAGAGTTGCTGAACCTGAGCCGCAGTGTTGGTATCGGGCAGGGGTTGATTACTCTGGTGCGCGATTACCAGGTAGACTCAATGGTTGGAGATGCGATTGCCGCCAATGAACCGCGGGAAATCGTGATCCAGCCGCTGGGTCGGCATCGTACGTTACGGCTACGCGCGGCGCCGCTTGCCGATGGTGCAGAAGGAGCATTGCTGCTGGTGCGTGATGTAACTCAACTCAGTATGCTGGAGCGAGCACGACGCGATATGGTTGCCAATGTGTCGCATGAGTTGCGAACGCCGCTGGCGTCGATGAAGTTGCTGGTTGAGACGCTGCAATCAGGCCCGCCTGCACCGGTGGCGGCGCGTATGCTGAGCCATATGGCGCAGGAAGTTGACGCGATCACGCAGCTTGTTGAAGAGCTCCACGAACTGTCACAGATCGAATCCGGCCGGGTGGCGTTGCAGCTGGTCCCGGCTGCACTGGCACCGGTTGTGATGCGATCCCTGGAGCGCATCCGGCCGCAGGCCGAGCGGAAAGGGTTGCAGCTTCACGCGCAGGTACCCGATGATCTGCCGCTGGTGTTGATGGATGATGATCGGATCGGGCAGGTGTTGCTCAACCTGTTGCATAACGCGCTCAAGTTTACCCCTGAAGGCGGTCAGTTAACCATAAGCGCAATGGTTACCGTCACTGGGGAGGGAACCGCCGTGCCTGTGCCAGACATGCCACCATCGCACGAGCCGGGGCAGTGGATCGTCGTGTCGGTTGCCGATAGCGGGATCGGTATTCCGGCAAGTGATCTGCCGCGGATCTTTGAGCGCTTCTATAAGGTTGACCGGGCGCGCACGCGCAATGTGGGCGGCACCGGCCTGGGTCTGGCGATCGCCAAACACCTGGTCGAAGGACATGGCGGGCGAATCTGGGCCACCAGTGTCGAAGGCCAGGGAAGTACGTTCTACCTGACACTGCCGGTTGCATGATCCTGGAGCGTCTCCATGACAACAAAGCAACAGAACAATCTGTCTGCCAGGGCTGCTGAACTGAAGATCGGCAGCTACCGGCGGCATATTTTTCTCTGCGCCGATCAGCGGGAACCTAAATGCTGCGCTTATGATGCTGGCGTCGCATCATGGACCTATCTGAAGGACCGGCTGAAACAACTCAACCTATCGCTCGTCGAGGGTGGTGTCTATCGTACGAAGGCGAACTGTCTACGGGTCTGCCACGGTGGCCCGATCGCCGTGGTGTACCCGGAGGGGGTCTGGTACCATTCCTGCACCCCCGACGTGCTCGAGCGCATCATCCAGGAGCACCTGATCGGCGGCGTGGTCGTCGCCGACTATGCATTTGCGTATAACCCGATCCCGGCTGCTGAATGAACGTTGCCGTACTGTCTGGCACCCGACGCCTGTCTGCGCTATGATGACTCACATTGTCTGGGATGAACATACCATCACCCTGTGGCGCGCGGCGATTGAAGCAACCTCCGACGGCATCATGATTACGGATGCCGAAAGCCGGATCGTGCTGATCAACCGCCGGTTTGAGGTCATGTGGCGCCTGGCTCCGGGTTGGGCCGAGAGTGTTACGACCCATGATCGCATTCAGCGCTTTGCCAGGCTGGTGAGCGATCCGGGGCATTTCTTGAGCCGTGTTGATGAGTTGTACGCACGCCCTGAACTGGAAACCAGCGACCGGCTTGCGTTGCGGGATGGGCGGATTTTCGAGCGCTATTCGGCAGGCCTGCGTATTGGCGGGCATGTTGCAGGTCGCATCTGGATCTTTCGCGATATCACATCGCGCGAACGTGCGGAGAGCGAACTCCGTATCATGAAGAGCGTTGTCGAAGCGCTCAACCAGATTGTCGAGCCGGATCGCCAGCTTCAGGAAGGTCTGCGCGCGCTGGCAATCGAACTGGGCGCTCGCGCGGCATGGATCTGGGGCATCGCGGGCACCCACTTTGCACGACTGCTTGCGCACTATGGCGCGCGTGAACTGGATATTGACCTGACGCCGCGCATGCCCGACGATCAGTGCGAGTGTCTGCATCGCCTTCTCGAAGATGATTTCCCGGCAGCCGCATTTCCAATCACATGCTCGCGCCTGACGCATCTCAGCACACAGGAGGAGGCCGGGCGCCATATAAGTATTCCGATCCGTAGCCGTGATCGCCCGCTCGCTATGCTGAATCTCGTCTTGCCTGTTGTACAGCCGTTCAGTGTTGTCGAGTTGCGGATGTTCGCCGCGATTGCCAATCAGTTCAGTGTGGCCATCGAACGGACCCGCCTGTTCGAAGCGGAACGCGAAGAACGCAGCGCGGCCGAGGCGCTGCGTCACGCGGCGGCGGCGCTGAGTGCGACACTGGACGTGGATCAGGTGCTGGATCAGGTGCTGATCCAGGTCGTGCGTCTCATTCCGTGCGATGCGGCTTCCATTCTGATGGTTGAAGGCGTCCGGGCGCGCGTTGTGCGAACTCACGGCTACGATCGCTTTGGTGTACAGATCGGAGAGGCGGTACGTCGCGTTTCGTTCGATATTGCGCGCACACCGACCTTGCGCCGCCTGGCTGATACCGGGCAGCCATGGTTCATCAATGATACGGTCGGCAACCCGGCCTGGTTGTCGCTCGATCAGACGCCGGCCGTACGTGCGTGGATTGGCGCTCCGATCATTGTTCACGGCCAGGTGGTGGCGTTCATGAGCCTTGATAGTGTTACGCCGTATATGTATCGCGCCGAACATATGCGCCGCCTGGCGACGCTGGCCGACGATGCGTCACTCGCGCTGCAGAATGCCCGTCTGTACGCCAGGGTCAGCGATGCGCTGGATCGGGAGCGCCGGCTTGGCGAGGTGACGCGGGCCATCAGCAGCCAGCTTGATATTGATATCATTCTCGATAACGTGGTACGGCTCTCGACTGAACTTGTCGGTGCTGACGCCGGTTCGCTTGCGTTGCTTGACGCAGATGGACGTGACCTGGTACAGGCGCATGCCTATGGCCTGCCGGATGCCCTTATGGCGCGCAAGCAGGGTATTGAGCCTGCATGGCGGGTGGTCGAGACGCGCGAGTCCTTGATCCTTCACAATATTGCGATTGCTGGAAGTGAGCATGGGGTCGAGGCAACGGATCGGAACGGCGCACTGCTCGGCGTACCGATTGTGGTGGGTGCGACGTTGCTTGGCGTGCTCGTCGTCTATCATCTGCATGGCAGACGTCGCTTCAGTGAGCGCGACTGTGCGGTGCTGGAGACGGTCGGTCGCCAGGCGGGCGTGGCGATTACGAATGCGCAGCTGTTTGCTGAGACACGGCGGCTGGCCACGACCGATTATCTGACGGGCCTGTTCAACCGGCGTCATTTCAACGCCATTGCCCCACGCGAGATCGAGCGGGCGCGTCGCTATCAGCGCCCGATAGCGTTGCTGACCTTTGACGTCGATCACTTCAAAGCGATCAACGATACCTACGGCCACGCTGCGGGTGATGCCGTATTGATCCATATAGCGACGCGATTGCGCGCGCGGCTGCGCGATGCCGATCTGCTCGCGCGCTATGGCGGGGAGGAGTTCGTTGCGCTTCTGCCCGAAACCAACCTGGCCGGCGCCGAATGTGTGGCGGAACGGGTACGTGTAGAGATGGAGGCGCAGCCGGTGATCGTGGCCGGCAAGCCGGTGATGATCACGATGAGTATTGGTGTGGCGGCTTTCGACTCGCCGGCAGAGACCGACCAGCTCGAAACACTGCTTCAATACGCAGATCGCGCATTGTATGGCGCAAAGTCCACGGGCCGGAACAAGGTCGTCCTGGCGCGCCGGTAACGGCGCAGCGCGCATAACCAGCCGGCCAGGCAGCGGCAGTGCCACCGCCTGGCCGGTTGTTCATTCCGTACCATTGCTAACGGGCAAGCGCGATCTTCAGGACTTCGTCCATAGACGAAACTGGAATAAGCTGAAGTTCTTCGCGCACCTTCTTCGGCAGTTCGGCAATGTCCTTGGCATTGTCCTTGGGCAAGATAAAGGTCCGGATCCCGGCCCGATGCGCCGCGAGCGTTTTCTCTTTCAGGCCGCCGATTGGCAGCACCTTGCCACGCAGTGTAATCTCACCGGTCATCGCCACGTCGCGGCGCACCGGCTTGCCGGTCATCGCCGAGATCAGCGCCGTGGTCAGCGTAATACCGGCTGATGGCCCATCCTTCGGTACTGCGCCTTCCGGCACATGAATATGGATGTTATGCTCATCGAAGTAGTTCGGGTCCACACCAAACTGTTCGGCGCGGAAGCGCGCATAGCTCATTGCCGCCTGCGCACTCTCTTTCATCACCTCGCCAAGCTGGCCAGTGAGCTGGAATCCACCTTTACCGCGCACCGGCAGCACCTCAATTGAGAGTACGTCACCGCCAGTCGGCGACCAGGTGACGCCGGTAGCGACGCCAATTTCGTCTTTCTCTTCGGCGAGACCGAACGTGAACCGTTCGGCGCCCAGGTAGTCGTGAATATCGGCACCGCCGATCACGATCGGGAACGTTATCGTATCACCATCGCTGGCGGCCGCGACCTTGCGCGCGGTCTTGCGGCACAGGCTGGCAATCTCGCGCTCCAGGTTACGAACGCCGGCTTCGCGCGTATATTCGCGGACCAGCTTGATAATCGCCTCATCGGTGATCTGCAATTGTTCCGGCGTCAGCCCGTGGAACTCGCGCTGCTTGCGCACCAGGAACCCCTGGGCGATGCCGAGTTTCTCATCCTCCGTATAGCCGCCGATCTCGATAATCTCCATACGGTCGCGCAGCGGCCCGGGGATGGTATCGAGCTGGTTCGCGGTGGCGATAAACACCACCTGCGAGAGATCGAACGGGATCTCGAGGTAGTGATCGGAGAATGCATTATTTTGCTCCGGGTCGAGCACCTCCAGCAGCGCCGATGTTGGATCACCGCGGAAATCCTGGCCGACCTTATCGATCTCGTCGAGCACATAGATCGGGTAGCGCGATCGGGCAGTCTTCATACCCTGGATGATCCGCCCGGGCAACGCGCCAATATAGGTACGGCGGTGGCCGCGTATTTCGGCCTCGTCGCGGATGCCACCCAGGCTGGCACGCACGAACTGGCGCCCGAGCGCGCGCGCGATCGAACGGCCAAGCGATGTTTTTCCGACGCCGGGCGGGCCAACGAAGCACAGGATCGGTGAGCGCATACGGTTACCGGCCAGCTTGCGTACCGCCAGATATTCGAGGATGCGCTCCTTTACCTTCTCGAGGCCATAGTGATCTTCGTCAAGCACCTTCTGTGCTTCGTGGATACTGATCTCCGGTAGATGCTCTTCTGCCCACGGCAGGTTCAGAATCCAGTCCAGGTAGGTGCGAATGACCCCGGCCTCCGGGCTATTCATTCCCTGTTGCGCCAGGCGCTTCAATTCGTGGGTCGCCTGTTCTTTGACGTAGTCAGGTGCGTCAAGCTGGGCAATCTTGCGTTTCAGTTCATCAATCGGATCGTCAATATCGTCATCTTCGCCGAGCTCGCGGCGAATCACGCGCATCTGCTCGCGGAGGAAGTACTCGCGCTGGCTCTGGTCGAGGACCTCTTTCGTATCCTGCTGGATCTTCTGGCGCAACTTGAGTAGTTCGAGCTGGCGCGCCAGCAAGCGGTGCGCCTTGCGCAGCCGCTCAACCGGGTCGAGTTCATTCAGTATATCAAGGCGCTCATCAAACTCAAAGGCCGGCGCCCAGGTGACAATATCGGCCAGGTGACCAGGCCTGTCGATCCGGTGGACGAAGGCCACCGCATCTTGCGGCACCTCCCCAAGGTGATCAACAAACTCATCAACCTGCTGCTTGACCGAGTCCATCAGCGCCTCGATCTCCATGCCGCGTGGTTCAGCATCGGCGATCGCCTGGCAGCGCACCCGGTAGAACGGTTCGCTCTGCAGCATCACCTGTACCAGGGCACGACTGATGCCTTCCAGAATAATGCGCACCGTTCCGTCTGGCAGCTTGACAAATTCATCGAGGCGCGCAATCACCCCCACCGGCGGGAGCTGTTGCGGCTGGCTGCTCTTATACGACTCGATCTCGCTTTCGGAAACAAATATCAACAGAACCTGATGGTCATCTTCCCATGCCTGTTCCATTGCACGATACGACTTCCCCTGCCCCACCTGCAACGGCACGGTCATGTGCGGCATAATCACCATTTCTCCCAGAATGACGAGCGGGAGGTCGTGATCGGAAGTCTCGATCTTCTTTGCCATAGATGGTTTCCTCACTCTGCCCGCACTATACGACGTGCGGTGCGGGCGCGCCACGGCGCGCCGGATAGGTTTCGACTTCTGCAGCGCACTCGCGCCAGCGAGGGGCCGCCTTGACATGCCACGCAGCGCACTGGTGCCGGCAGTGCGCCCGATGATTCAGCATCCTCCATGGTACCACAAAATAGCAGCAGCGGTGATGAATGGGAGCTGAGAGGTAGATGGAGCACTATCCGCCTGGCGCCGGCCGGGGCGCATGGCAGACGCCATCACTACCGCCGACTGTCTGTTTCATAGTATACAACGAATAAGCGGTCAGGAAGTTGCGCATTACGCTCTGTTGCAGACACGCCTACATTCCGATCACATCTTGCGTGCCACGGCGTGGCGTCAGAGGGGTATGATCGCAGCACGACAGGCGGCTGCGCCGCTACCACGACGAGCAGGCATCATGATGGCTCATCAAACCATTCTCATTGTAGACGACGAAGCCAATCAGCGGCTCATGCTGGCGCAGGCGCTCCGTACAGTCGAAGATCGTGAGATCGCTACTGCCGCTTCGGTATCGGAAGCGCTCGAATGGCTCGACGACAACCGCGCCGATCTGATCATCACCGACTACAATATGCCGGTGTCGAATGGTCTCGTGCTGATTGCCCAGGTACGCCAGCGTGCCCTGCCAACACGCATTATTCTGATCACTGCGTATTCATCGCCCGAGATACAGGAAGCTGCCCGGCAGCTTGCCGTTGATCACTTTCTGACCAAGCCAGTGCCGCTGACTCTATTGCGCCAGCTGGTGAATGGCGCCAACCCCTCTTAGAGCCAATACCGTTCAAATAAGCTCTTCGCCCCCACCCCAGCCCCTCTCAAGGGTAGAGTTTTTATACGACCGCGTCCTGATGCGGTCGCGATTCGGTTTGACATTCCGTGGGCGTGTCAAGACTTTTCGGCCAGGGTTCTGGAACCAATTGCATGACAG
>JACAEQ010000122.1 GCA_013388755.1 Chloroflexota bacterium | reverse complement strand
CTCCGTGACCGGCTGCTCCATCCCGACACCACCCCCTCGTTAGCCGATCACATTCGTGAGCGTTCCGATGCTGCGGCGCTCAACCCTGTCTGACCCAGCAGTTTTGGAGAGGATACGTCTATGTCAGAATCAGGTCGGGGATGACCGCCAAAACCTCGAGAGCCGTGTAGTGTGACCTGCGTCACCAGAGGGTGTACCACCAGGTTGGCGTTTTGCAGCAACGCAATCGTTTGTGGAATTTTTTGATGAAGAGACTGAGAAAAGTGTGTGATTTTGACCATTGCTCGCTCCTTTGGACATGTTCCAACGCAATCGTACGCCAGGAGCGCATTCGACACATCCGCAAACTGGAGCAAATTGATTTGACCAGTTGGGTAGAGTTTTACCTGGTCAGGTGTGGAGGTATCTTAAAGTCGTTTCTTCATGCGTTGAGCGGGAAGTTCGCGCCCATTGACCAAAGCGAAGCGCTCCATGAATTTGACGAAACCGGCGCGCTCGTAAACTTTGATGGCGCGCTGGTTGAACTGGTATACGCCCAAGTTAATCTCCCCGCCCCGATAGCGGTATTGGCAGCGGGCAAATTGCGCGGCGAAATCGGTGCACGCGGTCGCAACATCCAGCCCCAAGCCCTGCCCGGTCAGGTCGGGGTGCAGACCAAAGCCAATCCACAGAATGCAGCCATCCAGCCGCCCGGCTTGCATGTCGTCCGGCGAAACCCATTCATCAGCGCGGTCGAGAAAGCCGAGGGTCAGTTCACCCGTCAGCGCGCCGCTTTCATCCAGCGCGGCGAAGAGAGTCTTGCCCCACCCGGCGGAATCGAGAATGTGTTCGGCGGCTTTGTCGTAATCGTACAGGTCAGGATGCTGGCGACGTATTTGGCGGTCATGGGCAGGAAGCGAAATCGCATACGCGGCTACTTTCTCGAAGCCGGCAGGGCTGTCAGTCTGGCGAGTTCTGCCTGCGCGGCTTGCAAGTCGGGGTCGCGGTTTTGCTGAAAATCGGCAACGGTGTAGGAAACGTGAATCTCCGGCTGGATGCCATACCCTTCGACCAGCAAACCGGAGCGGGTGTAGAACGCCCCGGTGGAAAAGCGAATCAGTCCCCCGCCGGTCAGCGGAAAGGTCAACGGGTTGCCGCTGGAGCCACCGCTCTGCCGCCCGACGGTGACGGCGCGGCTGCTCTCACGGAAGATGGCAATGAATTGCTCGGCGCTGCTCATGTTGCGTCCCTCCATGAGCAGAACAAGCGGAATGGTGACAATCTCACCGCGCGGTTGAACGCAGTATGCGAAGCGCAAGCTCCAGCCGCGCAGGGGCAGGCGCTGGCGGAAACGGTCTTCTCCGTAGCAAAAGCGTTCGGCAAAGAACCGCCCAGCCATTTGCTCCGCCAGGCGCGAATCGCCGCCGCCGTTGCCGCGCAGGTCGAGAATCAGACCGGGCGTGTCGCGCACTTCTTCGAGGGCATAGTCGAACTCAGCAATCAGGTCATGACCGTTGCGGGGGGAAAAGGTCGAAATGCGAATCAGTCCCCAGCCTTCGGGAAGCGTCTCAGCGCTAATCAGCGGGCCGGATTCTCCGTTCTGACCGCTGGAAGGCACAGGCGGGTTTTGAGGGCGGCGCAAGATAACGGTCTCAACGGGCCCCTGTGGGTTCTGGTAAGTCAGTTCGAGAAAATCTTCAGACGTACTCAGGATGTGAAAAGCGGCGCGCTCGCGGCTTTGACGGTCATTTGCTCCAACCCTGAGCGCAAGGGGAAGGGCTTGCAGGGCTTGTTCGGCGGGCAAGCCGTTTACGGCAAGGATTTGCGCGCCGGGCATGACCCCGGCAGAACGGGCGGTATTTCCAACCTGCTCAATGACAATACCGTCATCGAGGCGCAAGCCAACGCCAAAATACAGCCGCCCTTCGCCGGGATGGGGGTGAATCAAACCGGTGTGTCCATCGCCCAATTCCGCCAGCAGGTTGGCAACCAGGGCGTGATATTCAGAATCGGTTTGGGCAGCCTGTACCAGCGGCTGATAGCGGCGGCAGGTTTCGTCCCAGTTGATATTTTTCTCATCAAGATAAGGGTAATGGGCCTGGATGACCTGACAGAGTTGTTCAAAATTAGCTGCCCGGTTGTTGGTCTTGACCAGGAGTTGCCCGGCGGAGCGCATTTGAAAGATGCTTAACAGGCCGAGGGCCAGGACAAAGGCCAGGGTGAGCGTGCCAAGCGCGCGCGTCCGCGCGGGAGAGTGTAACGCCCAGCCCCACAGCCCGCCCCCCAGGAGGCCGAACCCGATTCCGAAGAGAAGGACAAGCGGCGGGTCGAGTTCGATCGGGCCGAAGGCCAGTGTCCCACCGCCAAAGGCAGCAAGAACGGCATTGAAGAATATCCACAAGATGTTTTTTGTTTTCATGAGATTTGACCTCTCCTGCCTTTACTCAGTGGCGGGAATAAACGTTTGAAATCCAAAGCGGGTCAGTGAGACCGCGCCCAGTCCAATGGCGGCGACGATGATTCCAAGCAGGTCGCCAACCAGAGGCAGGGAGGTGATTAATTCGAGAACGAGGACAAAAGCCAGAGTCCCGATAAAGGCTGATTTTGCGGGCGAGAGCGGACGGTTCAATACCCGACCAATGAGATTGCCTGCTGTTGCCCCTAGCCCGATCCACCCGAAGACGGCGGCCAGGCCAAGTGCGAACAACCCCAGCAAACTGATCGGGATGAGCAGGATGGTGTAGGCCATTGTCACCAGCAGGGAGATGCCAACCACCGCCACCAGCAACCCTACTGAGCCGCTGACCAGCGCGTGGCGGCTTGCGGCTTCGCCGACGCGGGCTATGCTGCGAGGAAAGTAGCGCGTCAGGAAAGCGGCAGCCAGACCGAACAGCAGGGCGTTGAGCAGGGTTCCGCCCGGTGGCGTGGCATTCTGTTCGGGCAGGTCGGGGAGCGGGATGCCACTTCCGGTGTGGGTGTGGCCCTCGATAACGGAACCCGGCGAAGGGTGAAAGGTTCCACCGCCCAGGTTCAGGTTGCCGCCCAGGCAGGCAGAGGGGCCGAGGGTCAGTTTGCCGCCGAGGAGGGTGACATCCCCAAAAACCTGGCCGTGCAGGTCGAGTTGTCCTGAAACAAGATGCAGGCTGCCTTGCAAGGTGAAATCGGGGAGCAGGGTTGCCTTTCCGCCGAGCATGAGCAGGTCACCGGGGTAGGCGCCGGTCAGTTGATGCTCACCATCGGTGATGAGCGTGACCTGGTAGAGACCATTCGCGCCGCAGGCGGTCAGCAGCAGTGAGAGCGAAGCCAGAATCAAGAGCAAGCGTGCGGTTTTCATGCGGCCTCTGTTTTGCGGCTGGGTAGGAAAGCAAAAACCAGCAATGCCAGGAAGAAGAGCATGGCAAGCGAGTCGACTACCTGGATGTGGCGCTCGAGCGAAAGGTGTCCACTCCAGGCAATTGCCAGGCCAGTGCTAAGGAAGGTGGCCATCCAGCCGGAAAGAGCCACGCCCAGGGCGGCATTGAAGGGGATGGTATCGGGTGTGGACAGGTCTGCCCAGATGGCGAAGTTAAGCACGGTGTAGAGGCTGACAGCCAGGGCATAGAGCATGGGCATCGAAAGCACGCCGCTTTCGGCTTCGACCCGGATGTGAAAACTGTATTGCAGATGGGTGAGGGCGAAGATGCCGACGACCCACAGGAAGAGCGGGCGCAGTCGCAGGGAGGTGTAGAGCGCTCCGGCGGCCATTGCGCCGACGACGTGGGTGGCGGCGATAAACAGCCGGATGTCGAAGTCGGGTGATTGCCAGGCGCTTTGCATGTAGAGCGGGGTTTTGAGCAGGCGCAGGAATCCCAGACTGTCAACGAAATAGATGCCAAACATGGCGATGATGAAGCCGAAAAATTGTTTTCGAGCAACGCCGCCGCGTGTAAAGCGCCCGATGGCGAATTCGGGGCGCAGGTGTTGTGCGGCGAGCGCGTCGAGCCAGGGATGGCGCAGGAAAGCCAGCAATCCGATGGCAGGCAGCCCGGCCAGCAGCAGGAGCAGCGAAATTTGCCGGAAAGTCTCGAATCGCCATTCGCCGGAGAAGGCGGCAGCGGCGAAATAGGCCAGGGCGGTGACCAGGGTTGCCGCCCAGCCGCGCCAGCGTACCGGGACGAGGTCGGTAGTCAGCGAGAACATGACTGGCACGCCGACTCCGAGGGCGAACGAAACGCCCGCCAGCCAGAGCAGGAAGGCAGTTTCGCTGTTCAGCCATGCACTCATAAAGGTCAGAGCGGATTGAAGGACGATAACCCCAAAAGAAAGTTGCATTTTGCGCCGGAAACGCCTTCCCCAGCCCTGCCGGGTCATCCAGCGGCCAAAAGCCAGGGCGATGACACAGGTCAGCAGCGCCAGCAGAGCCATATCGCGGGCGACTGCGGTGGCGCTCAGCCTGAGCAGGCGTGTGCCGAGATCTTCCAGCCCGAGTTGGACGAAGGTCAGGTTGTAGTAGTAGCCGGCCGCCATCATGCCAACGAAGAGGCTGATTCCAAACAGGGAAGGGATGTTGCGCGATTTGAGCAACGCGAACATGGTCAGTGCACAGGCGAGAAAAGAGCCGAAACGGTCAAAACAGTGTTAAGGAATACCCAGCGCCTGTCTCACCCGCAAGGCAAATGTTTCTGCCGTTTCCACGGCGCCGCGCGCGCAGATGGGAATTCCGCTCGCCCGGCTCTCTTGCAAGATGGTCGCGGTGATGAGCGCGTCGAACGCCAGGAATTTGCGCCACATCTCTTCCGGTTGAGGCAATTGGTGGATAAACGTCTTCATCTCGCCCCGCTCGCCATCCGCCTGCCATATGTGTTCGCTCGACAGCGCCGGCGCAGACAGGCAGACGATTTGCGCCGGAGGCATCACCTGAGCCAGCAACGCTGGATGACAGACGCCGCCATCCATCAAGACGCCGCGCGCATACTTTGGGCTATCCAAGTCTTCGGCTAGCAGGTCCAGATATTCCGGCAGCGCGGCGCGGTTGAACTGGTTGAATTCATCCCAAGACATGCTTAACAGCCAGCCCAGACTGTTGGGAGCGGCTGCCCAAGCCTGATTGACGGGGTGCCGCGTTGTGAAACGGCTGTGATAATCGCCGTAAATATGCGCGTCCATATCGTAGACGGGCAGTCCCAATTCCTTTGACAGAATATCGCAAATGAGCGTCTTACCCGCGCCCGCGCCGCCGATAAGCCAGTATAGCCTTTTGCGCTGGCTCAAAACGGCACGGGCATGGTCTAACAGAGAGTGATTTATCCTAAATCGAATCATGTTTTGATCCCAGTTTTATTCGGACAAATTTCTCTGGAAAACCGCTCCTTGCTGCGATAATTCGTCCAGATATGTCAGCAAGGCCCTGTACTCTTTGACGCGCAGCGAAGGCAGGCTGGAAACGTCTGCCGAACCGAACCGGCAGGTCGCCACGCCCGCCGCCTGCCCGGCTTGAATGTCGTGTTCATTGCGGCAAATCAGCAGGGTTTCGGCGGGGTTCAGGGCGTGTTTTTCAAGCGCGGCAAGCAGGATGGCTGGATTCGGCTTGCAAGGGTAGCCTTGCTCTGGGGTGAAAATGTCACGAAACAGGTCGGTCATGCCGTGCGCGGCGAGCAGGGCGCGGGTGGACTCGGCTTTGCGGGCGGTGGCAATCAGGTTGAGTCCGCCGCGCGCCACAATCCAGGCGCAGACTTCGCGCGCGCCGGGAAAGGGCAACTGGCGTTCCGGTGGAATCTGGCGGTAACGTTCGGCGAAACGCTGGCGCAGCAGGGCGGGGTCGAGTTTGAAGCGCGCCGCAAGTGTATCCACGCAGAAATCGAGAGATTGACGGGCCAGGTCATCCACCACATTCAGGGCGATGGAGCAGCCCATCTCATTGAGCGATTGGCTGATGGCGTAGGTGACGGCGGGGTTAGTGTCGAACAAGACACCATCGGTCTCCCAGATTAGATTCCGAATCACGAGATTGCTCCCCTTATGCGAACCATGTCAAAATACCGAGCAGGATAGCAATCGGCAGGCGGGCGAGAGCCACTTTGCGCCAGTTCTGGTCTCCGGCGATGGATGAAACGGCAGCGCGCCCCTGTGGGTTGAATATCACCAGCGCGGCTTTCAAGCCCCAGCCCAGCGGCAGGATGGCCATGAGCAGCCAGCCTGCCCAGGTTCTGGGTGCGGCGCTGACGAACTGATTGAGCGCCAGGAAATAAAAGACTATCAACAGAACACTGGCTGCCACGAACCACCACGGGCGGCGTGCGCCCGCATAAGCGGATTGTTCCACCGCCTGCCAGCGTGCGCCCATGAGACCGATGGCAAGGCTGGTAATCAGGACAGCAGCAGAGATAAAATAGCCGAACAGTTTGACGTATATCATTGGGGACTCCTTTGAGAAAGACTTTCTGTTGAAGGCAACCATGCGCAGGTAGGGCGGAAAAGCGAACCCTGCCTGCGCGCTTCGGAAAGGGGGTTGCACTTCACTTTCATCATAAAATCAAATCTCCCCGGTCACATCGGCGGACTGGGGAGATTTGTGCCTGGTCAGTTGGGCAGGATGTTTACTTGACCAGTTTGTTTTGCAGGGCAATCGCCACCGCCTCGGTGCGGCTTGTGGCATTCAATTTGGAAAGCACGTTGCTGACGTGAGATTTGGCTGTCGAGACGCTGACCACCAGGCGTCTGGCAATCTGATTGTTGTTCAAGCCTTCTACCATGAGCGCCAATACTTCACGCTCGCGTTCGGTCAGGTCAAAGCCGACTTTTTCGGCGGGATGGCGGGCAGCCTGGATGAGCGCCTGAGCAGCCTCCGGCGCAAGGGTGGGTTTGCCCATCGAAGCGGCGCGGATGGCACTGGCGAGTTCGGCCGCGGTCACATCCTTGAGCAGATAGCCAATTGCCCCGGCTTGCAGCGCGCCCTGCACCAGTTCCTGTTCTTTGAAACTGGTCAGCACGATGACTTGCACATTCGGGCAATGCTCGCGTAGTTGGCGGGTGGTGGTCGCCCCGTCCATGCCGGGCATGACCAGATCCATCAGGACAACGTCGGGCTTGACCAGCGGACAGCGCGCCACGGCTTGTTCGCCGCTTTCCGCTTCGCCAACCAGTTCCATGTCGTCACAGGTCATCAAAAAAGTTGCCAGGCCGCTGCGCACTACGGCGTGGTCGTCTACCAGCATCACGCGAATTTTGTTCTCCATGAGAGACTCCGCTTATTTCTTTCGCAGAGTTACCAGTGTCCCTTGTCCGGGTCGGCTTCGGATATCAAGGTGCGCCCCGATCGTTTCAGCGCGCTCACGCATGATTCCCAGCCCCAGACTGGCGGGAGAAACGTGAAATGGGTCGAATCCCCGTCCATCATCCCGCACGTGTAGCAGAACGTCGTTGTTTTCGCGCTGCAGGGTGATGGAAACCTGCGATGCCGCGGCGTGTTTGACGATGTTGTTGAGTGCTTCTTGCGCCACGCGATAGAAGACGGCTTTGACATTGGCGGGCGGGTCGGCTTGCCCTTCGACGGTCAAATTCACCGGCAGGCGTGCCCGCGCCGTGAAAGCGTTCGCGAGATGACGTATCAGGTCTGCCAGATCCATCTCATCCAGTGCGGCGGGACGTAGTTCGAGCAGCAGGGTGCGCATTTCGGAGAGCGCGCCACGCGTCAGTTGGCGCAATTCTTCCAGCTTTTGGGCGGCGATTTCGGGACTGCGCTCCCACAGTCTGGGCAATACCTCGGCAATCAGGCTGGCGGAAAAAAGGGTCTGCGAGACGGCATCGTGCAGGTCGCGCGCCAGTCGTCCGCGCTCTGCCAGCGCCGCACCTTCAGCAGCCTGCGCTCGCAGCAGGGCATTTTCGATGGCAAGCGAAGCCTGGCTGGCAAACATCGAGACCAGTTCGATTTCATCAGGCTGAATGTTGCGCGGGGTGGGGTAATACAGAACCAGCCCGCCATACATTTCGCCCTGCACGCTCATTGGTACAGCCAGCACCGCTCCGTAACGGTCAGGGAATCGTTGCAGCCGGTCGGTCAGGCCAGAATCGAGTGACACCGCCTTTCCTTCGGCTGTGTACACCGTCTGACCCTGAAAAACCTTGGTGGTATCATTCACCGCTACCGGCAGGCGCGTAAGAACAGCCTGGCCAAGCGCGCCCTGCCCAGGCGGCAAACGGATTTGCGTGGCATATTCTTCAGAAAGTCCCACCGAAGCCTGCGGTGAGAGCATGCCTGCAGTGGTGTCAAGTTTATGGATGGCGGCTGCCTGGGCATTCAAAAGTTGACAGGCCTGCGTCACGATATGTCGCAAAATCTCATCCAGCGGGCGCGCCGTATTCAAAATGGAAAGAGTCTCGCGCAAACTCTCCGCTACGCGGCGGCGCTGTTCGGTCTCTTGCAACAGGCGGGCATTCTCAATCGCCACTGCCACCTGCTCAGCAAACGCCAGCCCCAGCTGAATCTGTTCGTCGTGAAAATCTTGCGGCTCAGTATAGTAAAACACCATCCCGCCATAGAGCTTATCCTGAATATAAAGTGGTACGGCAAATGAACTGGCATAACGTTCCCGTAAGGCGACGCGTTCACGTTTGATGGCTTCGGGGATGGTCGGGTCGCGGCGGATCTCCTCCACCCGCTCTGGTAAGGGCGGGTAGTTGCCATAGACTGGCTGGCGGTTGCGCAAGGCCTGTAAATAGCCTTCCCCACCCGAAGACTTCATGGCCGAAAACGGGCGGCTGCCGCGCTTTTCAAAGATTCCTTCCATGCCATAACTGGCAGCCTGGGTAATGACTTCTTTTTCCAGGTCGAGGTGATGCAAAACGCAGGCGCCTGCCCCCAATTGTTGCGCCGCCAGTTCCACCGCCCGCTGAAGAAACTCATCCAGCGGCATGCTGGAGTTAATCATGCGGATGATGTCACGCAAGCTCTCAGCGGTCGCACGCCTGCGCTCGATCTCCTCGGTGCGCGCCCGAACGCGCTCCTCCAGCGTCGCATTTACCTCCTGTAAAGCCAGTTCGGCTTCTTTTTGCTCGGTCAGATCAATCACCATGCCATCGAAATGCGTCAGCCGTCCGACAGAATCATAACCAGGGTTGGAGATGGTCTGTACCCAGCGCCAGCGTCGCTGGCGAGGGTTGTAGACGCGTGTTACCTGATTATACGGCTCGCCATATTCCAGGGCGCGGCGGTTGGCCTCCAGCACGCGTGGCTCATCTTCCGGGTGCAGGTTTTTGAACCAGTTACCAAAGTCGTAGTGGTCGTCCACGCCAGTCAGTTCACGGATGGAGGGGCTGGCAAAGGTCACACGCGCCCCATAAGGGCTGGATGAATCGAGCGTGACCCGGTAGATGGCGAAATGACGGGCGTTTTCGACAATGGAGCGCAAAAGCGATTCGTTGGCGGTCAGACGAGTGAGCGTTTCACGCAGTTGGGGTTCGTCCAGCGTGCTGCGCAGGGGCGGAATCATCCCCATAATCGGGTCTGGCGTGACAGCGAGAACCTGGTGTCCCTGGGCTTGCGCGGCTGGAATGAAGTCAAATTCACAGACTTCATCACCGCAGGCCTGGCAACGCCGCTCGATGCAGACCACATCCCGCCGCTGGCTGACCACATTGATGAAGCCGACCAAAACCCCGGCGGTGTAGGCGCAGACCGGACTGTGGGCGCGCTGACCATGCCGGGACATCATCCAGGCCTCGAAAGCATCCCGCGCCCTCACGGTCATGCGTCCGAGCGGCCAGGTGCTTTCTACAATCTCGAATTGACCGAATCCTGCCGCCTGATACGCCTGAAGGCAACGCGCAAACAGTTCTCCCTGCTTTTGCGGCTCATCCGCCAGACCCTGTGTGGCAGCATACGAGGCGCCTCCGTTTGCTCCAGCCTGCTGAAAGATTTCGCCTGCTTGCCTCGCCCCTAGCAAGTTCTCCACCTGGCGGCGCAAACTCCAGAAACCGGCTTCAATATCGATGAAAGCCATGCGCGCCCCGCCTATCGTCAACGTGCCGGGGGCAGTCTGGGCGAGATATTCGGAAAGGACTGGTAATTTCATAATGTGATTCTACCAGAAGGGTGACCGGGGCGGGATCACTTCAAACAGACTCAACAGGATGGATTTTGGTGCGTGACGGCCGAAGCAGGGGCCGGTGCGCGCAAGATCCGGTGGCCAGACGGTGCCCGATCATTGTCCCTTCATGAGCAGGACAACGTGCACGGTACGCGCCAGGATGAGCACATCGAACCAGAATGACTGATGTTTCAGGTAGTACAGATCGTACTGCAATTTGGCCAGCGCCGCATCGACGCTGTCGCCATAGCCATAGTTGATCTGGGCCCAGCCGGTGAGACCCGGTCTGGCGGCCAGGCGCGTGCGGTAGAACGGGATCGTCTCTTGCAGGTGCGCCACGAACTCCGGGCGTTCCGGGCGGGGACCAACCAGGCTCATCTCGCCGCGCAACACATTGATGGCCTGTGGTAATTCGTCGAGGCGCGTGCGGCGCAACCAGCGCCCGACCCGCGTCACGCGCGGATCGTCCTTTGCGGCCCATTGCGCTTCTCCATCACGCTCCGCATCATTTAACATGGAACGAAACTTCAGCACTGTGAAGCGCGTGCCGCGGCGCCCTACCCGTTCCTGGCGATATACCACCGGCCCGGGCGAATCCAGGCGAATGGCGGCGGCAATGAATGGTAGCAGCACCAGGAGCAGCACCGCAAGCAACAGGCCGCCGGCAATATCGAGCATGCGCTTGAGCGCCTCTTCGGCGGTACGCGCCTGGCGCGGCTGGAGTGGTAGCGCGACATACCACTGGCTACCAACATGCTCGACCGCAATCTTGCCCGTCAGGCGCTCGTAGAGCAACGGCATCGGCGTGATTGCAATCCCATGCTCATAGCAATCCATCAGGATCTGCAACGTCTCTCCACTGACTTCGCCGCTACTGGCGATAATAATCTCATCGATCCGGTGTTCCCAGATGAGATCGCCAAGGCGATCGGTGCCGCCAAGTACCGGAACGTCGCCTATCTGGTCGCAGCGCGGCACAGGAATATCGTCGACGAAACCGACGATATCGTAGTAGGGTCCGTGACCCTTGAGAATGACGTGCGACAGTGCCGAGCCGGCCTGCCCGGCGCCGAGGATGAGCAGGCGGCGGCGCGTGTGTGGCGCGCCGAGAACGCGAATATAGAGCAGGCGCCATGCCATGATCAGCGCCATGGAGGCGACAATGGCGAGGCCGGGCGCAAAGCGCAGGGGGGGCGTGCCGATCTCGATCGTTGCCAGCGCACCAGTGACCGGCGCACGCGACGTGATGAAAAAGATGATCAGGTAGCCGAACAGCAGCACCAGGCCGCCGATCAGGATACGGCGCACGCTCGGCCCGACCCGCGCCACCAGCCGGAGATTGTACATATCAACCAGCGTCAGCCAGAGCGGCCAGCCGAGGCCGATGAGCGCAACCCAGCCAAGTTGCTCCTGGAGCAACGCCAGGTCCAGCGGGCGCGCTGCCAGGCGCGCCCAGAGCCACAGCGCGCCGAGCACCGCAACGGCGGTCAGCGTCAGGTCACCGGCGCGCAGCAGCAGGCGGCGCTCGGAGATCTCCAATCGCAAGTGCAATGACATCTCACGCGGCTGTGCCGGCGAATTGAGTATGACCCGGCGACTCATCGTGCCTGTGCGATCTGTGTCAGCGCCGTAACCAGCAGTTCGTGTACTGCATTGCCGGAGCCTTCACAGGTGTAGCGTTGCTCAATCAGCGCGCGCGCCGCCCGTGCCAGGCGCAGGCGCAGCGCCGTATCGCGAAGCAGGCGAACCACCTGTTGTGCCATGTCCTCGTCGTCGCGTGCCAGAAGCAGATGCTCACCATCGCGCACGTCGAGCGATCCCAGGGTGTGAGGCGTTGCCACGACCGGTGTGCCACTCGCCATTGCTTCAAGCACCTTGTTCGGCGACCCTGAGCCGCTCCGCAATGGCGCGACCGCGACGGTTGCGCGTTGCAGATAGTCCTGGATACGCGGCACGTATCCGGTCACCTCAACGCCGGGAAGGCCACGCAGAGCGACGACATGCAATGGCGGATCGGCACCGACGATCTGAAAGCGCACGCCGGGAACCACATGGCGTATGCGCGGCAGGATCTGGCGCGCGAAACGGATCGCGGCGTCGCTGTTTGGGTAATATCCCATTCGACCACTGAAAACAATGACATCCTCGGCGTGGCTGTCTTCACGGTACGGAAACTCATCCACGTCGACGCCGTTGGCTACCACATGCGCGTTCCCGCTGATAATTGCACGGTCAAGCGACGCCGATACAAACTGTAACGTGCAGATGCGGGCCAGATGCCGTTCATAGTTCGCCATGCGCCGCGCCTCGAGATCGAAGAGTAACCGCGCCGGACCGCGCTGCAGCCGGGCACGGCGATACATATTGAGCGACAGCGCGTCAATGAAATCGATCGCCTTCGGCAGGGATGGCGCAGCATCGATCACCGGCGCCACGCGCGCCGTGTGCAGGTAGAGCAGATCAAAGGGCTGGTGACGCGCCAGGTCGCGCACGGTGCGGATCAGCGCCGGCGAACTGAACAGCACCGTCTGCAATGGCAGGGTTCCTGCGATATGCGACGCGACGCGCAACGGCGCCCGCCAGCGCGGCTCATGCACCGGAACCCACTCGGTACACATGTCGGCGATGGTGGCGGCATCCGGTGGTTCTGGTGTCGCGGGTGTGACGAGGGTAATCTCGTGCCAGCGGCGCAGAACGCGCAGGAACTGGCGTGCGCGCAGCCGGTCGCCCTGGATCGGCGGGTCGGGGAAGCGTGGCGCGACAAACAGGATCTTCACCGCGTCAACTCCAGCACCGTCACCCATGCATAGCGCCGCAACGCCGGAACCAGCCGGAACAGTGTGCGGTCGGCGTTGCAGAGGGTGCGCAGTGCAGCCTGAAAGAGAACACGATTGCCGAGTGGTACCAGGGCGAAGGCGGCCAGTGCCAGCAGGTAGAATTCGGTATGCGCGCTGGCGGTGAAGGGTTCGGCAAAGAAGCGCAATTCGGCCACACTCAACGGCTTCTCGGTCGGCGTCCGGCGCCAGGGCGTGAGGCGGCGAAACAGGTTCAGCA
The DNA here is from genome assembly GCA_013388755.1 of Chloroflexota bacterium. Classification (GTDB taxonomy): domain Bacteria; phylum Chloroflexota; class Chloroflexia; order Chloroflexales; family Roseiflexaceae; genus JACAEQ01. The sequence continues at coordinate 43,594 of JACAEQ010000122.1, read as the reverse complement.
ACGGGTTGTGGTCGAGCGGTTCGAGGAACACTGCACGCCCGCCAGGTTTGAGCACCCGGAAGACCTCGCTGCGCGATATATGCAGGTCGGTATGGTGCAGCACCGAGTGGCCGAATACGTAATCGAATGTGGCATCGGCGAACGCCAGTTGTTCGACATTCATCTGCTGTGCTGCCACCCGGTCGTCCAGGCCGGCGGTGATGGCGCGCATGCGCGTCGCGTGTACCATGCCGCCCGACAGATCGATCGCGACCACCCGCGCGCCGGCGCGCGCCAGGCGCACTGCGTTAGCGCCGTCACCGCAGCCGAGGTCGAGGATTGTCCTGTCGTGCGGCTGATCGATCAGTGAGAACGCAAACTCATCGGCAACATCGAGCGCGCCCCAGGAATAGAAGTCGCGGCGCGTTTGCGTTGCGGCCCGGTCGTGATAGTCGCGTTCGATCTGGTGACGTGTGGTGAGCGACGGACGCACGATGCTTTCCTTCGATCCGTGTGACGGAAACGCCCGTGATTATAGCACACCAGGCATCGTACGACAGGCGTGTTGACATGATATCGCTGACACACTCCGTTGTTCCCACGCCAGGTGCGCGCATCCCACCCGCATTCCCGGGCTTGCCAGCAATAGCTTGTCATACAGGTGTAATTGAGGATCGGCGCACAGACTGACGTGGTGGAGTATGATGAATCCGCGTGTCGACCCGTGCACATCGTTTGAAACCATCGCCGCCTATGCTTCTCCCACTCTTCACTCACATGCGAGCAGCAATCCTGATTGTTATCGTGCTCATGCTGGCATTGCCTGGCCCCTCGCCGGCAGCCGCACCGTCGCTCACCGAAGGTGAGACCGTCGTTCATCTACCGCTGGTGAGTGTTACGGAACCGCGCACACGTCTGGGATATGATCTCCGGATCGCCTTTGGTGCACAGGCCGAACCGTTGCTGGCTGAGATCCCGGCCACCTGGGCGCGTGCCGGCGATCTGCTCTGGAGCGAGGTCGAGCCTGTACGCGGTGCCTATTCCTGGGAAGCCGTGGCGGCACTGGAGCATAACATTCGCCGCTTGCGCGCTGCGCACATTGAGCCGGTGGTCGTGGTGCAGGTGGCGCCGGAGTGGGCGCGAAGCCTGCCTGATCGCACATGCAGCCCGGTGGCGGCTGCGGCCTATGATGATCTGGCGCGCTTTGCTGCCGCGGTAGCCACCCGCTACAGTAGCGGTGACCTGGCCGTCAGATACTGGCAGTTCTGGAACGAACCCGATTTTACGCCGACCATTAGCGATCACCTGGGATCCGGATGCTGGAACGACGGGCAGGCGCCATGGTACGGTGGCGACGCATACGGTGCCGCGTTGCGCGTCTTTGCCGATGCCGTCCGATCGGCTAACCCGGCGGCACGGATCATCGGCGGTAACTTCGCCCACTTCTGGCCGGATGATCGGCAGACACTCGGGTTTCTCCGCGGTATGATCGAATCGGGTGGTCTGGCATGCGACATGATCGGATTTTCGGGGTATACGCGCTGGGGAACGGCAGAGCGTATGGTGCTGAAGGCACAGAGCCTGCGCCGTACACTGGCCGCATATGGGTTACAGGAGACACCACTGGTCGCCGTTGAGGTTGGCGAGGTCTGCCCTGAGGGGCAGCCATGCCCGAAAGACTACCAGTACCTCCAGGCAAACTATGCTGCGCGGATCTATGCGCTGGCCATCGCGCTCGATCTGCGCGGCATCATGTGGTTCACGCTGATGATCGATGGCGCCGGGTTCCAGCAGAGCCACCTGGTAGATGTGGTTGCGACGGGCCCGGCACCGCGCCCGGCTTTCTATGCCTACCGTAATGCGGCCCTTTTGCTGCGTGACGCAGCATACGCCGGCCCGCCACTGACCGATAGTCGCTTCGATGAGGATGGCGTTGTCCAGGTGTTACGTTTCGTGACGCGCGATGGCAGACCACTCTATGTCGTCTGGTTGCCAAATGTGACGGCAGAGCGAGATTATGCGCTGGTCGCATGGCCCGGCGCACGGGCGACATGCACCAGCGGGTTGGAACGTGCGGCGCCGCTGGTGCGCGATTGCTCCGACACGCGCGGTGATGGATTGATCCGGTTCAAGGTGAGCGATGCGCCGGTGTATGTGCGGCCGGCTGAGTAATACCCACAGGGGCGGCTCACGAGCCCTTATGCCAGTTGCCGACCAGGCGACTACGTACTACCAGGTAGTAGTCGATCGTCCAGAATGGCAGCATCCTGCGGAGCTGTGCAGCGGCGTACATGCCGGCGCTCCTGATCGGTGTGTGTCTGCGTACAACCGGGTATCACTCGTGCCGGATCGCGGGCGATCACCAGTCGGCGACGGAGCCGTCGTCGTGCCAGAGGCGCGGTGTTTCCCACGAACCGTCGTCGTACTTGTCGGCGAGCGCCTCCTCATCGAGTTCGATCCCCAGGCCGGGTCCTTCCGGCAAGGCAATGTGCCCCTGTTCAAGAACGAACGGCCTCTTCAGGTAGCCGGCGCCGGTCGTCACATGTTCCTGTACCAGGAAATTCGGTGTGCAGGCGTCAAGTTGCAGACATGCGGCCAGGGCAATCGGCCCGAGGGGGCAGTGTGGCGCGATACCGGCGTAGTAACATTCGGCCATTGCGGCGATCTTCTTGCATTCGAGAATCCCGCCGGCATGTGACAGATCGGGTTGTAGGATGACGGCGGCCTGTTTTTCCAGCACTTCGCGGAAACCCCACTTCGTAAACAACCGTTCGCCGGTGGCGATCGGGATGGTCGTGCTACGGGCAACCGTCACCAGCGCATCAACATTTTCCGGCAACACCGGCTCTTCGATAAACATCGGGTGATACGGCTCCAGCATGCGCGCCAGGCGTACCGCCATCGCCGGGCTGACCCGCCCGTGAAAATCGATACCGACGTCGACATGCGGCCCGACCGCGGCACGCACGTCGGCGAAGCGCCGTACGATCTCCTCGGCCACGGCGGGTGTATCAACGATGCGCACCGCGCCAAACAGGCCGACCTTGAGCGCGGTGAACCCATGTGACGCGCTGACCCTGGCGCTTTCGATATAGTCGCCATAGGTTTCGCCGCCGACCCAGCCATACATGCGGATCTTGTCGCGCACCGCGCCGCCGAGCAGTCTGTAAACCGGCTGCCCAAGCCATTTGCCGGTAATGTCCCAGAGTGCCTGTTCGATACCCGAAATGGCGCTGCAGAGCACTGGCCCGCCGCGATAGAACTGGCCGCGGTAGATCGCCTGCCAGTGATGCTCGATACGGCGTGGATCCTGGCCGATCAGATAGCGCCCGATCTCGTGTACTGCGGCGGCGACCGTCTGTGCGCGTCCCTCGACGATCGGTTCGCCCAGGCCGACGATTCCTTCGTCGGTATGCACCTTGAGGAACAACCAGCGCGGGCGGACGAATATGGTCTCGAGGCGTGTGATCTTCATAAACGTTTTTCCTGCTCATGCTGTTGGCGCAGTATACCAGCACATGCCAGAGCGACGAACGAGAGGGGTATGAAATCTTCCTGCTGAGAGCAGTGGTCTGGATGCACTACGTTTCAACGAAGAGCCTCTCCGAAAACCAGATGGTCAATGTCATTGCGAGCGCGAGCGAAGCAATCTCCTCTCGCGCCGGTAGATTGGGTCAGCCACGCGTCGCTCGCTACACGCTGTCGCTCGTGCTCCGCGCAATGAGTGTGCCGCGGGCAAAGGTGCGTCAACACGATGAAGCAGTACAACTAGATTCTTCCCGATGTGGAGACTCCGGGACGGACATGGATCGTGATGAAAGAGGGCAGGGAGATCAACTCCCTGCCCCTAATGGCGAGTCGGTGACAATACCCCCGATTCTGTTGTTGGCCGCCATCTGTCTCCGCGCGTTGCGCGGGCCGTTCCTGGCCTGGCGGGAATTACCCGCCGTCACCGTCGCGGCTGCGATGCGAACGAGCGCGGTGGTAAACCGCGGCCGAAACCGCTCCCACACGATAAGCCCGCCCCACGCACCTTGCTCTCCTCAGCCGGCGCAGTCGCCTGGCCGCCGGCATTGCTGCCGACGCCGGTGCGCTCTTACCGCACCCTTTCACCCCTCACCTGAGCCTGTGGGCCATCGGCGGGTCTACTCTCTGTTGCCGTCTTGCGTCGCACCGGCGTCACCACCGGCGCGCCCCCGCTTCCTGTTTCGCGGGGCAGCGTTCCGCCTCGCGGCGGGCGGAGAGTCGGGAAGTTCCTCTGGAGGTTCGCTCCAGCGGCGGCGCATCACCGACCATCCTGGTTAGTATTGTACCACCTGGTCGTGCCAGGGTTCAAGCATGGAAACACAGGTTAAGTGTTCATATGTCTCGAACGCATGTGGTTTTGCGTCGGCGGGGCGACGTGCCTGGGCGCGTGTGTCGAGGAAACCTGCGTCCCAACTCGCCACCGATTCGTTCGCCTGGATCTGCCCCCAGACCTCCGATCGTGAACGGTTACGCCCATGGGACGACCGGACTTCCGGTGGCGCGACGCGCGAGCCACCCCGGATCCATGACGGCAGGTAGACCAGGATTGCAGGATTGTCACTCCAGATGGAGCAGCGGTTCGAGTTCGGCGCCGTCGTCATACGGCCCGATCACCGCCATGTGCAGCTCTGCTTCACACAATACGCGCCGGGCGACACGTTGTACATCATCGAGCGAGACGGCCTCGACTTCGGCCACCACCTGTTCGACGGGAACCACGCGGCCATAACGTAACTGGTGCGAGCCGTTGCGCGATGCAATCGACCAGGTATCTTCGAGCGAGAGCAGAATGCCACCCTTTACCTGTTCTTTCACCTGCGCCAGTTCATCGGCAGTGATTCCCTCGGCACGGGCGCGGCGCAACTCCGCCAGCACCGTCGCCACGCATTCGTGCAGATTTTGCGGCTCCACGCTACCGAAGATGATCCATTTCCCCATATCGTGGTGTTCACGGCTGTAGCTACCGATGTTGTACGCCAGGCCGCGTTCCTCGCGTATCTCCTGGAACAGCCGTGACGATGTACCGCCGCCGATCACGGTGTCAAACACCAGCATGGCGCGCCGGTCCGGGTCGCCCTGCGGTACGCCGCGAAAGCCGATGCAGAAATTGCCCTGTTCGCTGTCGTCGCTCTGCAGGGTCAACGCCGGCCCGGGTCGCGGCGGTGCGCTCGGCAGAAAGACCCCCGGCGAACCGGCGGGCAATTCGTCGAAAGCGGTGGCGGTGGCGGCGAGCGCCTGCTGCGGGTCGACATTGCCGGCAATGGATACCACAAGGTTCTCCCGGGTGTAATGGGATTGCCAGAACGCGGTGATCTGCTCCGGCGTAAATGCCGCGATGGTCGCCTCGTCGCCAGCAATATCCCGGCCCAACGGCTGGTCGCCCCACATGGCTGCGTCGAGCAACAGGTGCACAAGTTCAGAGGGTGTATCTGCCGTTTGCCGCAACTCCTCGGCGATCACACGGCGCTCTTTTTCGACGTCACCCGGGTCGAGGCGCGGGCGAATCAGCATGTCGGCGAGAACGTCGAGCGCCCGATCGAAGAACATATCAGCAACCTTGGCATAGTAGACCGTCGACTCAAAGCTGGTGTAGGCATCCAGCATGCCGCCGACCCCTTCAATGGCATCGGCGATCAATTTTGGCGTTGGCCGGCGCCGGGTACCTTTGAAGAGCATATGCTCGATAAAGTGCGAAATCCCGCTCTCGTGGCGTTCTTCGTAGCCTGAGCCGACAGCGACGAAACAACCGATCGAAACAGAGTGCGTGTGCGGCAACGGCTCGATCAGCACGCGCAGGCCGCCCGGAAGCACGTGCAACTGCGGAGAAGGTGAATAGTCTGGCATGGCCCCATTATACACAGGAACCCGGGTCGTTAACAAACGTTCACACCTTGGGGCATGTTTGAAAATCAGCGATCATCTTGCGATGGTACGATACCGGGAAAGTACTGCGATGCGCGCCTGAGCATACCCTCTCGAAGACACAGGTTGGCAGCCATGCTCCATACCCACGAACGTCCCGATTCGCTGCTTCTCGCCGCGGAGCATGCCGACGACATCCCGCTGCTCATCGCCCACTTATGGCGGCTGGGCATTCCACAGGCGCTGGATGCTCATATCCCCAGGCATGCCTACTGGAGCAACCTCAGTATTGGCGCCACCGCCGCGATCTGGCTGGCGCACATGCTCTCACAGGGCGATCACAAGGTCAGATCGATACAGAGCTGGGTTGCGGCCCGGCCCGAGACGCTTCGCTGGTGCATCGGCAGCGAGGTCACGCCGGTGGATGTGGCCGAAGATCGGTTATACGAGGTGCTCGCCGGTCTCAGCCACGATGAATACTGGCGCGCGATCGAGCTGGAACTGAACCATCGCATGCTGCAAAACTGCAAGCTGGCTGCTGAACGGATCCGGCTGACCACGCATGACGGCGGATCGTGGCACATCTCACCCGATGGCCTGTTCCAGGTGGGTCAGGCCCGTTCCTGGCGTTCGGGGATGGTGCGCGCCTATGTCGCGCTGGCCACACTCGACCCACATGGGGTGCCGCTTTTTGTTCGGGGAACCGCGTCATCAGGCAGAAGCCAGGTGCAGCTTGCAGAGTTGATCAACTATATGCGCCAGGCGCTGCCCGCCCAACGCCTGTGTTTTGTTGGTGATACCTGTGCGACGGTTGAGTCACGCGGTGCCATCCATGCGCACAACAACTGGTATCTCTGCCCATTGTTCGATGAGCCGCTGCCATTTCACCTCTTGCCCGGCGGCGATCCTGGCGATGAAATCGAACATCTCTCGCCTGGTGCGCCAGCAGGGTCGCGGCAGGCCGATCCACCGGCTGCAGGAGTCGAGTGGCATGCGCCGATGCAATGCGAGCTCGATGGAACCCTGGTTGAATGGCACGAGCGGCGCATACTGGTACGATCCCCCGGTCAGGCCCGCGTTTCGGAGGAGGCGCTACGCGGGAGAATGGCTCGCGCGCGACTGGCGTTGATCGCCCTGGGCGAACGACGGCGCGGCAAACAACGGCCGCGAACGCTGGCGGCCATGCGCGAGGCGGCCGAGGCGATTATTGATAGTTATCAGGTGCGCGGGCTGCTGCAACTCGAGTTCGCCGAACATGTCGAAGAACGAACCGTGCGACGATACCGTGGCCGGCCGACAGCAGTGCGTGTCGAGCGAGATGTTCGCATCAACGTGTCCGCGAGTGACGACGCCTGGCGCCAGGCGGTGTACCGGCTTGGCTGGCAGTTGTTCGGCACCAACGTTCCCGCAGAGGCCCTGCCGTTGTCCCAGGCGCTCTCAGTGGCCGGCGAACCGGAGCGTGGCTTTGATCGCCTGAATGGCCGGCCGCTGTCGTTGACGCCTGCCAATCTGCGCCAGGGTGACCTGGCGATCGGGCTCGTGCGGCTGCTATCGCTCGGCCTTCGCGCGCTGTCGCTGCTCGAAACGATCGCGCGGCGGCGGTTGCACGAAGAGGGCCTGCTGGCATCGCAATCGCCCGCAACCGGCCGGCTGAACGCTCACACGACGAGCGAGCGCTTGCTTGATACGTTTCGCGATATTCTGCTGACGTGTGGCGACGATCGCGCGCCATACACCATCACACCGCTTTCGATGCTCCAGCAACGTGTTCTGAGTCTGGTGGCGCTGCCGGCCGCGATCTATCAGTTCGATGCCTGACCCACAGCCGCTCGCCAGTTACCTGCACCGGGAGATAGTGTTCGCATGTACCGAACACGTACCGCCAGGCATCAGCGTAACTTGAGCCGGCGCAACAGGCGTTGTGAATAGCCAAACACCCGCGCGCCAAACTCGCCGCCCGTCACGACCAGGTGCATTCGTTCGAGTGCCCTCGCATCCGCCAGGCGGCGCAGTGCATTGCGTGCCTGCGGATCCTGTGTCTGGATCAGGTCCATCGCCTGCCGCCAGACATCGTCGCGCCAGTTGCGAATCAGGCGCGCAGTACACCACTCGTCGAGCGGGCCGAACAATGTGTCAATCGTGTCCATGGCCGGCGAGTAGCGTTCCACCACGGTATCCTGCACGACATCTATCGTCTCGCCGATGATGGTATTGACCAGCAGGTAATCTCGATGCCGGGAGTCGCGCTGGTCGTGAGACAGCGCCGCCCACTCTCCACGCAGCATATCATCCAGCACCAGTACGAGGTCACAGTTGATATGGGCATTGACGCCCAGCAGAAGATGCACAACCGGCGGAACGCTCGCGGTGCGCGTCAGGTCGTGCGCCCGGCGCCATACCTCCGGCAATGCGGCACCGGCGTCGTGTTCGTATGCATCGAGCGCGACGAAATAGTATTCCGCGAAATTGTGCACCAGTGCGTATACCCACGCCGCGTCCGCGAAACGCTCATCCGCAATCGCCTGGAGCATGTTGCGGGTCATCAGTGCGTAGCATGCAAGAAAGATCGCCCTGCGATCATCGGCAGCCTCCCAGGCATTGACACGGGAGGCCATACGGTCGAGTAGCAGGTGGTGTATCATAGGCGCAACAGGAATTGTTCGGGTCCATTGCGTATAGCGTACCACACTATTAAGCCTATCCGCATAACGGATGGTTGGATGTCATTGCGAGCGATAGCGAAGCAATCTACCAGTGTGAGAGGAGATTGCTTCAGCCACGCTGCGCTCGCTGCAGGCGGTCGCTTGCGCTCCGTGCAATGACAGGCGGTGTATCGTTTTTCGGATAGGCTCTTATTGTCGCCAGCCATTATGCGTATCACACCGGCGAACTCGCCATCTTGCGAGGTGTGATGGGCCTGTGGCCATCACGTTGATGAGGTTCCGTTATGGATACCCGTGGCCTGTTGTTGTTGCTTGGCGCAATCGTGTGTGAGATATTTGGCACGAATGCGCTCAAGGCCTCGGAAGGATTCACGCGGCCGCTGCCGGCGCTGCTTGTGATCATCGGGTATGGTACATCATTTTACCTGATGTCGCTCAGTCTGCGCACGATTCCGCTCGGTATCGCCTATGCCATCTGGTCGGGCCTGGGAACGGCGGTGATCGCCGTGATCGGGGTATTGTTGTGGCGCGAGAAGCTGGGTGCTGCAGGGATCATCGGCATTGCGCTGATTATTGCCGGAGTTGTACTATTGAACTTGTTCGGTGAACAGCGCGCGTAGGTACAGGCATGATACCCGGTTGCATGCAGACAGACACCGATCAGGAGCACCGGCATGCGCTACGCTGCTGCACGGCTCCGCCGGGTGCGGTCATCCTGGACGATCGACTGCTACCTGGTATCAGTCGTGACGATTATGGATGGTCCTCGGCGTGGGTGTCGAAGGGGCGCGCAAGCAGTGGCACCTCGTTCACCACCCGCACAATCGGCCCGCTGCCGTACACATCGAGCGCCGTAAGGCTGCCGAGATCAACGCGCCAGCGCCAGTACTGCGTCGGCGGCAGGTTTGCCACGCCGCACAGGATCAGCTGGATCGGTGTTGCGTGTGTGACCACCAGGATGCGTCCGCCGGGATGATCGTGCAGCAGGGTGTTCCATGCTGCTGATACGCGCATGTTCACCTCGGCGAGACTTTCGCCGCCCTGCGCCCGGCCATGCAGCGCATCGGCGAAACGCGCTGCGGCTTCTTCACGGAAACGCGCTTTCACCTCGGCATAGCGCAGCCCTTCCCAGCGCCCATGGCTGGTCTCGTTCCAGCGCGGGTCCTCGATCACGGGTATCCGTCGCCCTTCCAGGATCGTCGCCGCCGTGACGCGCGTACGCTCACTCGAGCTGGTAACCGCAACCGTGAAGGGAAGATGGCGCAGACGCCGCGCGAGTGCGGCGATCTGCATGGTGCCAAATGGCGTCATCGGGCTGTCGAACGCGCCCTGGTAGCGACGCTGCCTGTTGAAAGTCGTTTGCCCGTGGCGAACGAGCCAGAGACTGGTGCGCATACTCATATGGTACCACGACTGCGAGTGTACCATGCCCTATGCCGGCGTCTCCGTCACCGGGCGCGGTGACTCGCGGAGCGTGCCGCGCCACATGAGGAACAGGTAGAGTTGCACCACCCAGCCGATCAGCGCCCAGCATCCGACGACCAGCGGCACGTCGCCGATGACGTCTGCGGCGCTGCTGAGCAGCAAGCCGCTCACCTGGCTCACTCCCATCACAACCAGCATATAGACACCCATCACCCGCCCGCGTAATTCGTCTGGTACGGCCATTTGCAGCAGTGTGTTCGTCAGCGTCAGGACGACGATGCCCGCCCAGCCGATGCCAGCCAGCAGCGCCATGGCAAGCGGAAACGAGCGTGTCAGGGTGAAGGCGCCGAGCAGGATCGCGTAGCTGAGTAGTGCTACGGTGCGCAGACCGACCCGTGGCAACCGGTCGCCGATCAGCGCGATCATCAGTGCGGCGATGAGCGCGCCTGCGGCATTGATTGAAGCCAGCACGCCGAATCCCTGCACGTCAGCGCCAAGCACATTACGCGCGAAATAGGGCAGCAATGGGAAGTAGGCCAGCCCGAACACACAATGGGCCGTAATCTGCAAGAGCAAGAGGCGAACGCGCGCGTCGCGGCGAATATAGTCGAATCCCTCGCGTAACTGCTGCCAGCCGCTGCGCCGCGACGGTGCATGGAACATGCGCAGGCGCATCATCAGCAACCCGCCGATCACCGCCAGTACGCTCAAGCCGTTGATCAGAAATGCCGGGCCTTCGCCGGTGGCTGCAACCAGCGCACCTGCTGCTGCCGGCCCGATGATCCGCGCACCATTGAGGACGGTCGAGTCGAGTGCGATGGCATTCATCAGATCCTCACGCCCGACCAGTTCAATCGTAAACGCCTGGCGTGCCGGGTTCTCGAACGCCGAGGCGATACCTACCAGCAAGGCTGCCAGCAGCACATGCCACACCTGCACCATGTGGCTGAAGATCAGGAGCGCGAGTAGCAACGCCGTGGCCATTGCCGTTCCCTGCGTGACCAGCAGCAATGTTCGTTTGGGAACGCGATCGGCAAAGGCGCCGGCAGGCGCGGAGAGCAGCAGCACGGGGAGGGATTGTGCTGCGGCAATGGCGCCGAGCCAGAAAGGGGCCTCGGTGAGCCGCAACACCAGCCACCCCTGGGCGGTTGCCTGCATCCAGAAGCCTATCTGCGCGATAAGCTGGCCGGCGAAGAGCAGGCGGTAGTTGCGGTGGCGCAAGGCGCGCAGGGCATGTGGCAGGCGTATGCGGCGTCGGGATGGCGGGGCGGGGGGCAAGGTCGGCATCGCGCATGACTCCTCGTCGAGTGTGCAAGGAAGGCCATTATAATATGACACGACTCACGCGGTGGCGTGCCAGCAGGGTGGCCTGGCGGGCGGCACGCCCGCCAGGGTCAAGCATCCGGCGGCGGGGAGGAAGATAGCGCATCGAATCGGAAGAGACCGGTATTGTCGCAAGAGGAGCAACATGATCGAAGCGATAGCCTTTGCCGACGTTCTTGCCGCCCGTGAGCGGTTGCGTGGCGTGGCGCACCTGACGGCCGTGGCGACGTCACGCACCCTCGACGCGCTGGCAGGCCGCGCGATCTTCCTCAAGTGCGAGAATCTCCAGCGTGGCGGATCTTTCAAGTTTCGTGGCGCCTATACCATGATCAGCCAGTTGCCGGGGAACATGCGTGCGCACGGTGTCGTGACCTATTCTTCGGGAAATCACGCGCAGGGCGTGGCGCTGGCGGCTCGCTTGCTGGATGTGCCGGCAGTGATCTGCATGCCGTCTGATGCGCCAGCGGTGAAGGTTGCCGCGACACGCAGCTACGGCGCAGACATTGTGTTCTACGACCGTATGCGCGACGACCGGGCCGCACTGGCGCAGCATATCGCCGCAACACGCGGTGCAATGCTGGTTCCGCCATACGACCATCCACACATTATGGCCGGTCAGGGAACCGCAGCCCTGGAGCTGCTTGAGCAGGTCGCAGGCATTGACACCCTGGTCGTACCGGTTGGTGGTGGGGGATTGATTGCTGGCTGTGCCGTTGCGGCCCATGGTGTAAACCCGGCGGTTCAGGTGATTGGCGTCGAGCCGGAGGACGCCGATGATACGCGCCGCTCGCTCATGGCTGGCGAACGAGTCACGATTGCGCCGCCAGCCACGATTGCTGATGGCCTGCGCGTCACGACCCCCGGTGCGTTGACGTTCCCGATTGTCCAGCGCCATGTGGCACAGATTGTGACAGTAAGCGATGAAGAGATCCGCGAGGCGATTCGTTTCGTCATGTTACGTATGAAGCTTGTTGTGGAGCCAAGTGGCGCGGCCGGTGTTGCAGCGGTAATGGCCGGGCGAGTGCCGGCCGGGGCGCAACGGGTCGGTGTGATTGTCTGTGGCGGTAACATTGACCCGCCGCTGCTGGCGTCGTTGTGGTGACGAGGTGATGCACGGTTGACGGCTGTGTCCAGGCGCAGTAGCATAGTGGAGTGGGTGCCGTTTACCGGGCGCTTTTTTGGAACACTGAAGATAAGGGGGCTGCATGGCCAGCATAATGCACATTCTCCGTGCCAGTCCGCTGGAGCTGTTCGGGCTAGAATTGCATATTCCCGACGGTTTTCTCAATCTGCCTGTCGCGCTGGTCTGCTGGATCGCAGCCATCGGGTTGATCGCGTTTGCCGTGCGGCGCACGCAGGCAGAACTTGGCGAGCGTCAGATACCGTTGATGGGTATCATGGCGGCGTTTATCTTCGCGGCCCAGATGATCAACTTCCCGGTGGCGGGCGGAACGTCGGGGCATCTGCTGGGGGGCGTGCTGGCAGCAGTGACGCTTGGCCCGTGGGCCGGCATGCTGGTCATGGCCAGTGTCATCGGCGTCCAGGCGCTTCTCTTTCAGGATGGCGGGTTGCTGGCAATGGGTGCCAACATCTTGAATATGGGACTGATCACGGCGCTGATTGGTTTTGGCCTGTACCGTAGCGTGATCGGCCAGGGGATGCCGGTGCGCCTTGCAGTGGTTGGTGTGGCGGCCTGGATCTCGGTGATGGGCGCTGCGTTTGTGACCTCGCTGCAGCTCTGGCTCAGTGGCACCGCGCGCCTCGATGTGGTGATGCCCGCGATGCTGGGTGTGCATGCCCTGATCGGGATTGGTGAAGCGTTGATTACCGTGGGGGCGGTGGCGTTTATCAGCCGTGCGCGTCCCGATCTTGTTGCAGCCGAGCAGTATACCGGGCACACCGACCGTGGCTGGATGATCGGCGGCGCCCTGGCCGCGCTGGCGGTCGTCATTCTGTCGCCGCTGGCCTCCGCCGATCCGGACGGGCTGGAGCGCGTTGCTGAGGATCTTGGCTTTCTCGAGAGTGGCCAGAGCGCGCCATATGAAATCATACCCGATTACACGCTGCCATTTCTCGGCGAAACGCCGCTGTCAACGATCGTTGCTGGCGTGATCGGCGCGCTGATTGTGGCGGTCGTGGCTGTGCTGGTGGCACGCGCCTTAAGCAGCCGCGCCGCAGCATCGCGCTAGTACTACAGTTGTATTTCGGCAGATGATCCGTTTCCGTCGGCGTAAACGCCTCGGCTAGCGCTTGCGAAGGTCACCTCCGTGACCTGTTGAGTCCACGAAGGTGGGCTTTGCACCCCCTGGCCGAGGGCTTTCAGCCCGACGGGGAGCGCACCTACAACTGTAGTACTAGAGCCTATCCGAAAACCAGATGGTCACTGTCATTGTGAGCGCGAGCGAAGCAATCCCCTCTCGCGTCGGTCGATTGCTTCAGCCATGCTGCGCTCGCTGCACGCGGTCGCTGGCGCTCCGCGCACTGACCGCAGGCCCATGGGTGTTCGGATAGGTACTAAATGCAATACCTTTCAAATAAGGCATTATGCACCGCACAGCCCCCCACCCAACCTCCCCCCGCCGGGGGGAGGAGTCGGACCCCCTCCCCCGGCGGGGGAGGGCCGGGGGGGGGGTGACGGGCGTATGTGAAAGGTATTGGTACTAATAGCATGATGCACACACACTTGCTCGACCGTTATCGGGAGGCACAGAGCGTCATTCACCGGCTCGACCCGCGGGTGAAAGTGGTGGTGACGCTTCTGTTCATCGTGTCAACAGCATTATTGCCTGATGGCGCCTGGTTCGCATTTGCACTGTCTTTCATCCTGGTGCTATCGTGCAGTTTCCTGGCGCGGCTCGGCGTAACGTTTGCGCTGCGGCGATCGTTCGTGGTGCTCCCGTTTGCCCTGGCGGCGATCACGGCGATTATCGCGGTTCCGGGGCGCCCACTCTTCATGTGGCAGATTGGCGGCACGACCATAATCGGCACCGACGCTGGCGTGGTACGCTTTCTCAGCATCCTGGCGCGTAGCTGGCTATCGGTGCAGATGGCGATTGTGCTGACGGCAACGACGAACGTTCCCGATCTGTTGCATGCGCTGCGCCACCTGCGCGTCCCTGAAGTGCTGGTGGCAATTGTTGGCTTCATGTTGCGCTACCTGTCGGTTCTGGCAGATGAGGCGGCGCGCCTGCTCCGCGCTCGCGAGGCGCGGAGCGCGTTGCTCGCGAACCGCCGGGGTGGGGGATCGCCTGGCTGGCGCGCGCGGGTTGCCGGCTATATGGCCGGGCAACTGTTTTTGCGCAGCTATGAACGAAGTGACCGGGTCTACAATGCAATGCTGGCCCGTGGATTCGCTGGCCGTTTCCTGGCAATCAATCCGCATCTCATGCGCGAACACGACTGGTGGGCGCTGGCTGTGACCGTGGTTGCCCTGACCGTGGTTCAGCTGGCTGGTCAAGGTTTTCCGCCTGGGTAAAGTAGTGGGACCTGCCCGAGAACTTGATGCATCCCGATACCATAGCGACGAATCTGCGCGCATCCCCGACCCCTGAGCCACTATCGCTGGTGGCCGATGATGTGCATTTTGCCTATCCCGACGGCCATGTTGCGTTGCGCGGGGTCACGTTGCGCATCGCACGCGGTGAAAAGGTGGCGCTGGTTGGCCCGAACGGCGCCGGGAAAAGTACGTTCATGCTGCAACTCAATGGCATCCTTGAGGGTCGGGGCCGGATTGAAATAGCGGGCCTTCCGGTAACAAAGCGTACCCTGCCCCAGGTGCGCGCGCGTGTCGGCCTGGTGTTCCAGAACCCTGATGATCAACTCTTCTCGCCGACGGTCTTTGAAGATGTTGCATTTGGCCCGTTGCACATGGGTCTTCCGGCGGACGAAGTACGTGCGCGTGTGGATCGGGCGCTTGACCTGGTGAGCATGGCCGCTTACCACGATCGCCAGCCGTTTCATCTGAGCATGGGCGAAAAGAAACGGATTGCGATTGCAACCGTGCTGGCCATGATGCCGGAGATCCTGGTGCTCGACGAACCATCGGCGGGGCTCGATCCACGTGCCCGCCGAGGGCTGATTCACTTGCTACGTAGCCTGCCGCTGACAATGCTGGTCTCGACGCACGATCTTGCCATGGTGCGTGAGTTGTTTGACCGGATGGTAATCATGGACGAGGGGCGTATTGTGGCTGATGGCCAGACGGATGCGTTGCTTGCCGACCGGGCGCTCCTCGATGCGCATGGTCTGGAAGCGCCATAAGGGGCGCGTCGCTCGAACGTGTCGCGTCTGATTCGTAATCGCCGATCCGAGCCGGGTCGGCGCGATGTGCAATCTCGTCAGTTGAGCGTGCCGCTTGAGGAGGCGGAAGGCGTGCCAGAACAAATGATCTACCTTGACCACGCGGCAACGACACCGGTTGATCCGCGTGTGCTTGCGGCGATGATGCCCTTCTTCAGCGAGCGGTTCGGCAACCCGTCCAGCATCTATGGCGCCGGAAGGGCCGCACTGCACGCGCTCGACGAGGCGCGCGATCGGGTGGCGGCAATCCTTGGCGCGTCGCCCCGCGAAATCATTTTCACCGGAGGTGGCTCAGAAAGCGACAATCTGGCGATTCGCGGCGTTGCTATGGCACAGCGCCAGGCTGGCCGTGGCGCGCACCTGATCACCAGCGCCATCGAGCATCATGCAGTGTTACATACCGTCGAGCACCTGCAGGCGCTTGGCTTCGATATGACCGTACTGCCGGTTGATGCCAGTGGCCTGGTGCAGCCGGATGATCTGCGCGCTGCGTTGCGCCCCGATACCGTCCTGGTTTCCATCATGTACGCCAATAATGAGATCGGGACGATTCAGCCGGTTGCCGAACTGGCCGCCATCTGCCGCGAGCGTGGCGTGCCATTTCATACCGACGCCGTCCAGGCGCCCGGCGCCTTGCCGCTCAACGTTCGCGCGCTGAACGTTGACTTGATGACAATGAGCGCACACAAGTTCTATGGCCCGAAAGGCGTGGGGGCGCTCTACATCCGCCACGGTACGCCGCTGCTGCCACAGATCAGCGGCGGCGGCCAGGAACGCCGCCGGCGAGCCGGCACCGAGAATGTGCCCGGAATTGTCGGTATGGCGATGGCGCTACAACTGGCTGAGGAACGCCGCGCGCAAGATTCGGCGCATTGCGCGCGTCTGCGCGACCGGCTGGTAGAGGGGGTGCTCGCCAGTGTGCCGGGAACGCGCCTGAATGGTCATCCGGCACGGCGCTTACCGAACAATGCCAATCTGTCGTTCGATGGCGTCGAGGGCGAGAGCGTGCTACTCTTGCTCGATCAGCGCGGTATTGCGGCGTCCAGCGGTTCGGCCTGCACCAGTGGTTCGCTCGAACCGTCGCATGTGCTCACTGCGCTCGGCCTGACATCCGACGAAGCGCTTGGCGCGGTGCGTTTCACTTTCGGACGCGACAATACCGACGCGGATGTGACGGCGGTGCTTGATGCGCTGCCGGTGATCGTTGAGCAGCTTCGCGCCATGGCTGTGACGGCCTGATGCGATTCTCGGCATCCGTCGAGACGGATGGTGCCACGCTCATGATGCGCCCGGCGTAGACACGGCGCCTGGCTACGTTTTGCTGGCCATAGGTATCCTGATGACTTCGCGTTGTGGGTGCGCCCCGGCATCTCGTGCGGTCCCAGGTGGCCCGTTCGGGCATCAGCGCGCCACCCACCGCGTCCGGATGCGCCGCGCCCGATCCGCACAATTCAGAAACTGCAATCTGCCATCGCACCAGGGCACCTATGATACCCGCTCGAACGATAGATGCCGCCGATCTGGCCTGGCTGGTGCGCTGCGAGCGCCGCGTCTGGCTTGACCAGCACGGTACGCCGGCCACTGCAGCGCTGCCAACCGCTGATGCACGTGCGCGGATGGCATTGCGTGCTGCCCATACCCGCCACATACTCGATGCGCTTGAGGGTGCAACCCGCCTGACGGGGCACGACTGGCCCGATGCGCTTATGCAGACAGCCCGGGCAATGCAGCGTGGTGATCGCCTGATCATCGGCGCTGCACTTGAGGCGCCACTCGACGATCGCCTGCTCCGTGGCCTGCCAGACATACTCATACGGATTGAGGTGCCCTCGGCGCTCGGCGGCTGGTCGTACCAGCCGGTCGCCATTGCGTTGCATAGCCGCCCGACCCGCTGGGATCGGTTGTTGCTCAATGCCTGGCGCTGGCTGGTTGGGGCGATGCAGGGCGTGGATCCGGCGGGAGAGCTCTGGCTTGGTGCTGCGGCAACTCGTCCCGCACATGTCAGTCGCCAGGTCGCATCACTCGACGCATTCGTTGCCCAGGTGAAACAGGCGGCACTGATCGGCGCGGGTGATGTGCCGCCAATCTGGTTCGACAGCGACCACTGTCCATTCTGCCCATGGCGGCTGGCATGCGATGCCGCAGCACACGAGTCGGGCGATGTGGCGCTGCTGCCCGGGTTGAGCCGGCGTCAGGGCCTGGCGCTCCGCCGTCGTGGCATACGCCAGATAGCGCAGGTTCCCGCACTTGATTCTGCAATGCTTGCTGCACTGCCGGACGGTTCGCCATACGCCGGCGTGCTGCTGAAGCTTCAGGCGCAGGCATTGCTTGCCGGGCGCCCGGTGGTGGTTGGCGGCGGCGCCATGCCGCTGCCGCGTGCCGGCATGTTTCTTGATATCGAGACCGATCCGCTGACGCGCATACCGTGGGCTTTTGGTCTGACGAGTACAGGTGGGATCACCAGCATCATCGTGGTTGGATCGGCGCTGGATGATCGAGCGGTGCAGGTGGCCGGAACGTCACTCCTCCTCGTGCGCAACGTCCATGAAGGATGGAACCTTGTGTTGCATGCCGCGCAGGCTGCGGGGGGGGTGATGGCGCACTGGGGTGAAGCGGAGCGGCTCGTGCTTCAGCAGAGTGCGGGCCGGCGAGTAGAGCAGGAGCTCGCGCCGCTACTGCTCGATGCGCAACGGGAGCTTGGCAGGCGCGTTGCGCTTCCGGTGCCGCGTATGAGCGACCAGCGTGGCGGCGGGCTGAAGGCGATCGCACGCTGGCTCGGCTGGAGCTGGGCAGCAGGCGCCGACCACTGGACGCTGGCATGGGGAGCGTATCAGCACTGGATGGCGCAACGGTCACGGCAGGCGGCGCTTGAGATGCTCACGCCGGCCGTCGTATACCTGAGGGCCGATGTCGAAGCGCTGGCGGCGGTATGGCGCTGGTTCGAGGCGTTTATGCTGCAGACAATCAACGCAGGCGGCGCGCTTCCAGATTCGCATGGAGATTGAGATAGCGGAGCCAGCCACGAATGCTGAGCGGCCCCAGCTGATTGTGCGGTACCAGCGCCTGATCAGCTTGCGGTGTTGCAGCGCAGCATCGCGCCAGTTCGACCGTCTCCTTCCGGGTGATTGCCAGTTCAGCCGCCAGCCGCGAAACACTCAATTCTTCCGGCGGCTGGTACCCATCCATTTCATCGGCAATAGCTGGCTCGCCGAGCGCGACGCGCAGACGGCGCTGCCCCCAGCGTTCCAGGCCAATGATATGCCGGAGCTGGCGGCGATTGGCCGCGGTATCCTCAAGGGCGGCCAGGAGCATACCGAGGTGCGCTCCTGACCTGTCCAGTGTGTCTGACCACTCCTCCACTGAGTGCCGTGCAGCCGGGCGTTCGACCAGCAGGCGAACCGCAACGTCACGCAGGCTGGTACCGATTCCCATGGATGACCTCGTGCGCGGCCGATGCTCATTCTTCGCGCATCGACCCGGTAAGAAAAAGGATGCCGGCCCACAAGGCGCGCGCATGGCGATAGAACCAGATGGCGAATGCCGTCGAAATCACAGTGAGTACAGCGATCAGCGTCCAGACCGGCACATCGGTAAAGAAAGCCAGCGCGGCGCCGGCGACGGCCACTGATGACGTGGCAATGGTATTGATCGCCATACCGCCGCTGAACTCGCCCGCGCTGCGTTCAAAGACGATGCCGCACACCGGGCAGCGCACATTCATCCGGAAACGTGAACGGAACATGTGCCCGTGGTGGCATGCAGGGCAGATCAGCAACAGGCTGTAGGTCAGAACGCGTACGATTCGCCACATGAGTCGTGAGGTACGAATTGGACCGCGCCGGAGCGGAACGATATCTTCGAGAAAAGAAAAAGAGAATTGAGAACTGAGGTCGGCTGCCCGATACACAATTCGCAATTCTCAATTCTTGATCATGGTGGGCGATACTAGACTCGAACTAGTGACCTCCACGATGTCAACGTGGCGCTCTAACCGACTGAGCTAATCGCCCGCGCGTGTAATAGTAGCACCGGCGATGCGGGATGTCAAGCAAACGCAGAGAATGTCCCGTCGCCATTGCGTTGCGCGACGCGAACGGCGACAACGGCTGCGGCAGGAATCGGCCCGTAGATGTGCGGAAACAACGGCGCCAGTTCCGGCCCTGCCGGGCGTTCCCAGCGAACTTCTGATGCCAGCAACGCGACATCAATGACCAGTAGCACGAAATCGCCGGGCACGTCGCGATAGACGGTATTGGCGACTTGCAGCATCAACTCGTCACCGGCGGTACAGTGGACGAACCCGTCGGTGTCAAACTCGGCGGGCACATATGGCGTATCTCCGGGCCAGGTAGTCCAGCGATCGGCAGGCGCAAGGTGATATATGACGGTCATGGTGAGACTTCTCCTCAGACAGTGCCAGGGGTCGGCGCTGGCGAGCATGCGGCATCATTCTGCCAGCGTGCGTAGCGCGCCGTGCACCGGTGCCACGGCAGGGGCGACACGGAGAAACGCTTCGCGATAGATCTGTTGATAGTGTTCGCTGCGCTGCGGATCCGGCGCAATCGTGCGCTCGCTTAACCGCAGCGCGCTCACGGCCTCTTCCTCGTCGCGGTATACTTCCGCGGCGAGCCCACCAAGCAGCGCCGCGCCCAGAGCCACGCTTTCATCCAGCTCCAGCACATGCAGCGGGCGTCCCAGTACGTCGGCCTTGATACCGAGCCAGACGGGCGAACGCGAGCCGCCACCGATCACCCGGATCGTCGCGGCATGGACGCCAAGTGTTGTCTCGATCTGCTCGAGAATGCGACGCCACTCAAAGGCCAGCCCTTCATAGACTGCTCGCGCCAGTACGGCAGGCCCGGTATCGATCGTCAGGCCAAGGAGCGCGCCGCGCTCGCCGCCGGCAAGGCGCGGTAAGAACAGGACGCCGAGGCTCCCCGACGGCGCTGATGCCGCCAGCGCCTCGATCCGGCCAAACGCCTCGCTCGACGGTGCCCCTGGCGCGACAAGGCCGCGCAGCCACTCGATTGCCGCGCCACTGCTCCACAGGCCATCCATGGTATAGAAGCGGTTACGTGCCACGTGCGCGCCGAAGGTCAGGCCGGCAGCGAATGTTGTTGCGTCAAGTGGTACATCTTCGAGCGGCAGAAACACTGCCTCTGCAGTTCCCATCGAGTCAAGACACTCTCCGCCACGGCGTACGCCAGCCGCCAGCGCGCCACACACATGATCATGCCCGCCTGTGCCGACGATTGTTCCCGGTGCCAGGCCGGTGGCTGCGGCAGCCTCTCCGGTGACGGTGCCGATACGCGTGCCGCTGGCGACGAGTTCGGGCAGGAGATCGGCGCGCAACCCGGCGCGATCAAGCAATGATGCCGACCAGCAGCGCGCCCGCAGGTCGAGCAGCATGCTGCGTGTTGCCAGCGAGTAATCGGTGGCGCGAGCGCCGCAGAGGCGGAAGGCAATATAGTCGGCGATATGCAGCCAGCTGGCCGCTGCCGCATAGGCCTGCGGCGCATGTTCACGCAGCCACATCAACTTGAAGATACCATAGATCGGCGTGGGAGCGATGCCGGTGATACGGAAACCGTCGAAGAGTGCGCCACTCGCGCTCCAGCGCTGTAACTGGGGAATGGTGCGGCTATCGTACCAGGCGATTGCCGGGCCGAGCGGGGTTCCGTGGACATCAATCAACACACCGGCCTCGCCGACGCTCGCCACGGCGAGGCCGCGTACCCGCCGCGGATCATCGAGCGGTGCCAGTGCCCGGCGAATCGCCTGAACCGCCGCAAGCCAGAGCGCCTGCGGGTCGTGCTCGGCCCAGCCGGGGCGCGGTCGCTCCGTTGGTGTGGCAACGCTTGCGGCAGACACAGGCGCACCGGCGACCGTGACGATCATCGCCTTGATATTGGTGGTGCCGATGTCGATACCGAGAAGAAGCTCACCTGCCATTCGGCCCTCGTGCAGCGCCGCCTGCAGCAATCACGCTCAGAGTCTATCCGAAAAAGCAATCGGTGTGCTGTTACTGTCACGGTCATGCGGTTGGCCTGGCGAGCGTCTCGCACAACGCTATTTCTTGCCTTCGGCAGAGCGGAACACTAGTATACACAAAAAACACCACGCCGGATGGACATGCCACCCGGCGTAGCTGGTTTTGCCGGCCATCGAAGATGATGCAGGGCGCTACCAGAGCAAACCGCCATCCACCTGGATCACGGATGCCGTCACAAAGCTTGAGTCGTCGGACGCAAGGAACACATAGACAGCGGCAACCTCTTCAGGCTTGCCGAGGCGACGGAGCGGCGTCCGTTCCTGAACGGTCTGGATGACCTTTTCGGGGATGGTTCCGATCATTTCTGTCGCGATGAACCCCGGCGTGACAGCATTCACCCGCACGCCGCTGGCGCCAAGCTCGCGCGCCCAGGTTTTGGTCATTGCGATCACGCCACCCTTGGTTGCAGCATAGTTCGACTGGCCGAAGTTGCCATACAGGCCGACGATCGAACTGACGTTAATGATTGACCCGCCACCCTGGGCGGACATATGGGGCGCAACGGCGCGGGTACACAGCCAGACACCCTTGAGGTTCACGTTGATGACCGCATCCCACTGCTGCTCTGTCATCTTTACCAGGCGCGCATCGCGGGTGATCCCGGCGTTATTCAGCAACACATCAATCCGACCGGCCCAGGCCAGCACCGTTTCGACCATCGTCTCGACCGATGCGGCCTGTGAGACATCGGCCTGGACGGCGAGGGCCATGCCGTCGCGCGCGGTAATCTCGGCGACTGTTGCTTCGGCGCCGGCCAGATTGATATCAACAGCGGCGACGCGTGCGCCCTCGCGAGCGAAGGCAAGTGCAGTGGCTTTGCCGATGCCATGACCAGCGCCGGTGACAATGGCCACCTTATCTTTCAGGCGCATCTTCTCATCTCCTCCCTCATTTCACGATGTCAGTCGCCATAGCTGCGCTTCAGCATCCTAGACCGATCGGTCGCCAAGCCAGGCATCAATCTGGGGCCATAGCCCGCGGCGTGCGCCACTCCCGGCCATGATACCGATGTGACCACCGGGCATAATGATTTGCTGCTTATCGGCACTGCTCACGCGATCGAGAATGGTCTCCGACTGGCATGGTGGCACAATATGATCCTGTCGCGCGATAATATTGAGCAGCGACGCCTTGATATCACCCAGGTTGACGGGCCGGCCGCGCATCATCCAGGTGCCGTTCATCAGGCGGTTCTCGCGGTACAGGTCCACGACGAGCTGGCGGTAGGCGGCGCCGGCAAACGGCACACCATCGCTCACCCAGGTATTCATTGCCTGCCACGACTCGACGATTTTCGGATCGTCGAGATTGTCGAGCAAGCGAAGATAGTTGCCGACAAGATTTTCGACCGGTTTCAACAGTTTGCTACCGACATCGATCATCTCGCCGGGATAGTTCCCGGTTTGCTGCAGGATAGCGTCAATGTTGAAATAGTCGTCCTTCAGCCATTTGGGGAACGGCCCCATAGCGCCCTTGTTCGAGAAATCTATCGGCGCCGTCAGCAGGATGAGGTTGCGCAGGCCGTCATCGGGGCGCATGGCGGCATACACCGCTGCCAGCGTTGCGCCGATGCACCAGCCAAGCATGCTGAAATCGTGCTGGCCGCAGTACGCCTGCATGCGGCGAATGGCGCGCGGCAGATACTCAAGCGCATAATCATCGAACGTCAGGTGCGAGTCCTCTGGTCCAGGTGCGCCCCAGTCAACCAGGTAGACATCATAGCCCTGCTGGACCATAAACTCGATGAAACTGCCCCCTGGACGCAGATCAAAGATATACGGCTTGTTGATCAACGCGAATACCAGCAGCAGCGGCACACGCTTGCGCTTTTCAACAGGCGCCTGGGGGTAGTACCGGTAGAGGATCGTCTTGTTCAGTGCCCAGATCGCTTCTTTTGGCGTCTGTGCAACTTTGGCGGTGGTTTTGCCGGAAGCGATTTTCACCCCCGCATCATACGCCTTCCCGATGCGTTCTACCTCGGCATACAGGTTCCTGGCCACCGTTGCCGGGTCGAAGGGAAATGGCGTCGTCTCAGGCGACGTCGTCATCGACATACTCCTTGCTTCTATGGGCGACCATGTGGCCACACCACATGACGCCCGGCGGGCGAGGCATGTGCCCCACTCCCCTTGCGAACGGGTCAGAATCCCTCAATTGCGTGATCTTCTTTGGCCTCCTCCGGCGTTGGCGGCTCGGGTGGAGGTACCTGGCGCGGCGCTTTGCGGCGCTTCTGTGGCGGTTCAGGCGGCTCAGGTGGCGCCTGGAGTCGCTCGATCAGTCGTAGCATCTGGTCCGTCTTGTGATCAAGCAACGCCAGGCGGCTCTCCATGCCATTGAGTTCGATGTCTTCCTGCTTGTTCTGCTCCATCTGTTCGGCCAGCATCTCAACGAGGACCGGCGTCTGTGCGCGCAGGGCGTGACCAAGTTGATCGACCTTCACATCAAGATCATCGAGGCGCATTTCGATGTTGGTGATACGTCGCGCCAGTGTGGTGAGCTCATCGCGTGACGGCATGTTGAGCCGTGCCAGCGACGTTTTCATAGATGTGTCGATCAGGGTCTGCAGTGGCGCCGATGCGATGAGGTATGAGTCGAGCGTGGCGCCGACCCAACGGGCGAACGTCTCAGTGTTGACCAGATCGATCATCGCCTTCGCCCACGCATCCAGCGTCGCATCGCGAGCCTTGCGCAGGTTGCCCACCGGGTCGTTCAGATCAAAGCCGTTCTTCTGGCTCATCGGTGTCTCCTTCGACAAACGCGCACAACCAGAGCAGGAGCCTGCGGTGCTATGAGGGCCAGCGCCTGATGCGCCGCGCGACATAACAATGCCCTGACCGCGCTGCGCGTGTTGATCATACCGCGCGGGCGGAGCGGCCATGCATGGCACGACCGCCACTAGCGTTAGGGTAGCCAGGCTAGTTACAGGACGGATACAGCCTGGAAGCCACACGTTGTGCTCATTGACGCTGGTTTTGCAGCCATGCTATACTAACCGGACAATCGAACAATTGCTCATCCAGAGGGGCGGAGGGACCGGCCCGGCGAAGCCCCGCCAACCCATGGCAGTTCTGGAAGCGATGGCGGCCGTTGAATGTGGCTGCTGATCGGCTCCGATCGGCTGGCAGGGTGGCAACTCCGGCAGCGTGAGCTGGAAGATGAGCCTGTGATGGGGCGTCCGGAACCTCTCGCCATCGCGTGAGGTTTTTTGTTTCTCTGCGGGCAGCTACCGCGAGGTGATACCGTGAATGCCAGACCAACCTACCTCGATGCGCTCGGTCAGCGCGTGCTGATCTACGATGGTGCCATGGGTACCAGTATTGATACGTTCCAGTTGACCGCTGCCGATTATGGCGGCGAGCGTACCTTTGGCGCGCGTGATTACCTGGTCATCACGCGGCCCGATGTGATCGAACGCATCCATACGTCGTTTCTCGAGGCGGGCGCTGATGTTCTTGAGACGTGCACCTTCCAGGCCACGCGCTTGCGCCTGGAGGAGTGGGGCCTGGCCGATCAGACCCATGCCATCAATGTTGCGGCAGCACGCCTGGCGCGGCGGGTCGCTGATACCTTCGAGGCACGCGATGGCCGGCCACGGTATGTTGCGGGGTCAGTCGGGCCGACCGGTAAACTCCCTTCGTCAGACGACCCGGTGCTCTCCGACATTACGTTCGACCAGTTGTCCGACATCTTCTATGAGCAGGCGGCGGCGTTGATTGAAGGCGGCGTTGATGTTGTGCTGGTCGAGACCAGTGTTGACATTCTTGAAGTCAAAGCGGCACTTGACGGCATCCGGCGCGCGAAGACGGCGCTGAATCGCCCGGATGTGGCGGTTCAGGCCCAGGTGTTTCTCGATCTTTCGGGCAAGATGCTGCTCGGTACCGAAATACCGGCGATTATCGCCACGCTTGAAGCGATGCCGGTTGATGTGATCGGGCTGAACTGTTCGACTGGACCGGAGCATATGCGCGAGGCGATCCGTTACCTGACGAAGCATTCGCGCAAGCCGATCTCCTGTATTCCCAATGCCGGCCTGCCGCTGGAAGTGGACGGCGAGACCGTCTATCCCATGGAACCGGAGCCATTTGCGCGCATTCTGGGAGAATTCGTGCACGACTATGGCGTTGCGGTGGTGGGTGGCTGCTGCGGTACGCGCCCGGCGCATATTCAGCGCCTGCGCGCGGTGGTCGGTGCACAGACGGCGCCGAAGGTGCGCCAGGTTGACTATGTGCCGAGTGTTTCGTCGGGTGTGCGGGCGGCGGCATTGCGCCAGGATGGGACGCTGACGATTATTGGCGAGCGGGTCAATACCCTCGGTTCGCGTAAGGTGAAGCGCCTCTTGCTCAATGATGATTATGATGGTGTGCTCGAAGTGGCGCGCGAGCAGGTTGACTCGGGTGCGCATATGCTCGATGTATGCGTTGCAATGACCGAGCGCGCCGATGAGCGTGAGCAGATGACGCGCCTGCTGAAGAAGTTGACGATGAATATCGAGCTGCCGCTGGTGATTGATACGACCGAGGCGGATGTGCTGCAAGCGGCGCTGGCGCTCTACCCTGGTCGCGCAGTCGTCAACTCGTTGTCGCTGGAAGGTGGCCGTGGCGACAAGATCGATCGTACCATGCCGCTGGTGGCGCGTTATGGCGCAGCAACGGTTGCCATGACCATTGACGAGGAGGGGATGGCCCATACGGCGGAGCGCAAGCTGGCAATTGCACGGCGGATCGCGCAGATTGCACGTGATGAGTATGGTGTGCCGCACGAGGCACTGATCTTCGATGTACTGACGTTTCCTGTCACCACTGGCCAGCCGGAGCTGCGCCGCGCCGCAATTGAAACGATCGAGGGTATTCGTCTGGTAAAGCAGCATATTCCCGGCTGTTTTACGACCCTCGGGGTCAGCAACCTGAGTTTTGGCGTCGCGCCGCACGCGCGCGCCGCACTGAACTCGGTGTTCCTCAAGCACGCAGTTGATGCCGGCCTTGATACGGCGATTATCAATCCGGCCCATGTGATGCCGTATGCCGAAATCCCGGCGGAACATGTGCAGGCCTGTGAGGATTTGATTTTCGATCGCGACGATGAGGCGCTGGCACGGTTCATACGGTTTTTCGAAGAACATGCCTCGGCGGAGAAGACGGAGCGTGTTGACCCAACCGAAGGCATGACCATCGCGCAACGCCTGCACTGGAAGATTGTCCATCGTAAGAAGGATGGGATTGAGGAAGATGTTGCTACTGCGATTATGGAAGCGATACAGCGCCTTGACAACGACGGGTCGATCGCCGGGCCGGTCGGGTCCGACGCCGACCTTTCTGTACTGCTCCATTCGCCGTTGCGGAACGCGGCTGCGGTGCACGTCCTGAATACGGTGCTGCTCCCGGCGATGAAGGAGGTGGGTGACCTGTTCGGTGCGGGGCAACTGATTCTGCCGTTTGTGTTGCAGAGCGCCGAAGTGATGAAAAAGGCAGTCGCGCATCTGGAGCGATACCTTGACAAACTCGAAGGCGTCACCAAAGGGAAGATCGTGCTGGCGACGGTGTATGGCGATGTCCACGATATCGGCAAGAACCTGGTGAACACCATCCTCTCGAATAATGGCTACACAGTGTATGATCTGGGCAAGCAGGTTCCGATCAACACAATCATCGAAAAAGCGGTTGAGGTTGGCGCCGATGCGATCGGCCTCTCGGCATTGCTGGTCAGTACCTCGAAGCAGATGCCGCTCTGCATTCAGGAGTTGCATCGTCGTGGTCTGAAGTACCCCGTGCTGGTTGGCGGGGCGGCGATCAACCGGCAGTATGGCCAGCGGATCATGTTTGTGGAGGAGCACACACCCTATGAGCCGGGGGTATTCTACTGTAAGGATGCATTTGAGGGCCTGGAAACGGTAGATGCCCTGGCGAACGCGGCAACACGCGAGGCGTTTGTTGCGCGTACCAGGGCCGAAGCTGCAGAGGCGCTCGGTAAGCAGCAACGCGGGCGCGTGGCATTGGCGGAGCTTGGCCGTGCGACGTTGAGCGATGAGAAGGCGCGTTCCGCTGTGCGCACCGATGTGCCCATCCCGATGCCGCCGTTCTGGGGAACACAGGTCGTGTCGCGCGTCCGGTTGTCGGAGGTGCTGGAGTGCCTCGACCGCAATGCGCTCTATCGGCTGCAGTGGGGAGCCAGGAATGCCAGGGGTGCCGAGTGGGAGCGGTTGTCTGCCGAGTTTGACATCCGGGTGCGCGATCTGATGCGTGATGCCGAGCGTGATGGCTGGCTCGAGCCGCAGTTCGTCTATGGCTATTTCCCATGCCAGAGCGATGGGCATGAGGTGATCGTCTACGACCCGGCCTCGGTGATCGAGGTTGGCACCGGTGGATGGGGGCCGGAGGCCGGTAGGGGGCCGCTGCCGCAGCCTCTCTCGCGCGTGCGTGAACTGGCGCGGTTCGTCTTCCCACGCCAGCCTGCGCGTGAGCGCCTCTGCCTGGCCGACTACTTCCGCTCACGCGATAGCGGCGAGTACGATGTTGTGGCGTTGCAGATTGTGACGATGGGCGCCAGAGTGGATGATCTGACCGAAGCGTTGCAGCAATCCGGCGATTACTCGCGCGCGTACTTTATCCATGGACTGGGCGTTGCGCTGGCCGAGGCGCTGGCCGAATACGCCAATCGCCTGGTGCGCCGTCAACTGGGGTTGAAGGAGGGGCAGGGTAAGCGCTATTCGTGGGGTTATCCGGCCTGCCCTGATCTGGAAGAGCATGAGAAGCTGTTCCGCCTGCTGCCGGCCGATCAGATCGGCGTGTCGCTGACTGAGGCGTGGCAACTGGTGCCAGAGCAGAGTACCGCGGCGATTGTGGTGCATCACCCTGAGGCAAAGTATTTCTCGATCGGTTCGACGCGCGAACGGGCCGAGGAGGATATTGTGGAGACAACGGCGTAAGCCTGCGTCCGGCAGACATGAAGTGTGTTTCGGTACTGAAAACGATCGCATGCGTCATGCTCGTCATGGCCGGCCTTGTTGCATGCAGTGCGCCGGTTTCCGAGCCGCGCGCGCGTCTTACCGTCGCTGAGGCCATGGCCGGGGGTGACGCTGCCGGCTTTGCGCGCGTTACCATCCCGCGGCCGTTCGTCTTTCCAGACGATCATGGCCCGCACCCGGAATATGCCATCGAGTGGTGGTATTACACGGGAAACCTCAGTTCCAGCGATGGCCGGCGGTTTGGATTTCAGTTCACGCTTTTTCGCAGTGGACTGGCGCCTGCTGCCCCTGCACGCCCGTCTGGATGGGCGACCAGCAGCATCTACATGGCACATTTCGCCCTGAGCGACGCGGCATCCGGTACGTTCTACGCTTTTGAGCGTTTTAGCCGCGGTGCGGCAGGGCTGGCCGGCTCGCAGGGCGAACCATTCCGCGTCTGGCTGGAGAACTGGAGCGTCGAAGGCCTGGGATCCGACGGGATGCCGATGCGCGTGCGCGCGGCGGAGGGCGACGTGGCGATTGACCTGACCTTGACCGCAGGGAAGCCACCTGTGCTGCAGGGCGATCGTGGTGTGAGCCAGAAGAGTGCCGACGCCGGCAACGCATCATACTACTATTCCTTCACCCGCATGCCGACGACCGGTGTGGTGCGTGTTGGTGATGTGCAATACCAGGTCGCCGGGTTGAGCTGGATGGATCGTGAGTGGAGCACCAGCGCCCTTGGTTCCGCGCAGGTCGGCTGGGACTGGTTTGCGCTCCAGTTTGACGATGGGCGCGACCTGATGTTCTACCGCCTGCGGCTGGACGATGGCAGTATTGATCCTTACAGCAAGGGCGTCCTGGTTGACGCGAACGGCGGCGCCCGTCGCCTGAGCCGCGACGAGGTGCTGGTTGAGCCGCTCGATGGATGGACGAGCCCGCGCAGTGGGGTGACCTACCCTGCGCGCTGGCGGTTGCGTGTGCCGTCCGAAGCGATTGACGTGACAGTGACGCCGCTGCTGGCCAACCAGGAACTGCCGGTGACGGTCGTCTACTGGGAAGGCGCGGTCGTGATTGAAGGTAGCGCCACGGGCCGCGGGTATATCGAGATGACCGGGTATGCACCGGATGATGGCTAGGACATGGTTGTGGAACACCGCCTGACTTGCAAAGTATATTACGAAGATACCGACGCGCTCGGCGTGGTGTATCACGCCAATTACCTGAAATACCTGGAGCGGGCGCGTAGCGAATATGTCGGCCTGTTCGGCAAGAGCATCCGCGAATGGAACGCAGCCGGGTACTATATTGTCGTGTATGCGATGAACATCCGGTTCAAGCGCGGGGCGCAACTGGGCGATATACTGGACGTCGTGTCAACGTTTACGCTGCAATCGGCGTACCGCGGGCTGTTCCGGCAGCGTGTCGAGCGTGATGGCGAAGTGTATGTCGAAGCCGACGTCGAACTGGCATGCCTTGATCCGCAACGTAATCTGCGCGAGTTCCCGGCGGAGTTTCGCCAGTAGGGCAGTTCTTGGTGCTCGTGGCCTTCTGCTAACATTGACGGAATCACGAGAGACTGGTATACTGATCAGCACGTCGCGCCATTCTGGCGCGGCTCGTTATTATGCTGCCATCGACATCTGAAAGGAGCGCTGCAATTAGAGACCGGCTTCGCATCAACAATCGTATTCGCGCCCGTGAAGTGCGCCTGATCGATGAGAATGGCGCCCAGGTGGGTGTTGTGTCGATCCGCGACGCACTGGGTATGGCCGAAGAGCGCGGGCTCGATCTGGTTGAAGTGGCGCCAAACGCGATACCGCCTGTTTGCCGCATTCTGGATTACGGTAAGTTTCGCTACGAACAGTCGAAGAAGGAACGCGAAGCGCGCAAGAACCAGAAGCAGGTGGAGATCAAGCAGATCCGCCTGGAGCCAAAGACGGATGATCATGACCTTGATGTCAAGGCCAGGCAGGCGCGCCGCTTCCTGATCGATGGCGACAAGGTCAAGTTCAACCTGCGGTTTCGTGGTCGCGAGATATTCCATCAGGATATCGGTTTGCGGATGCTGGAACAGATGGCGGAGGAACTGCGCGATATTGCCATCGTTGAGCAGCGGCCGTTGATGGAAGGGCGCGTTCTGACATTATTACTTGCACCAAACCAGAAAGCGAAGGCGCAAGCGCAGCGTGAACGCCAGCAACAACCTGCCCGCAGCACGGCGCAGCCGGCGCCGCAGGTGGCTGAGTCTCCTTCTGATGCAGCACCCGACGATCAGGCCGACGAAGAGGACGATATCCATGCCTAAGATGAAGACTCACAAAGGGTCGGCAAAGCGTTTTACCTTTACCGGCACGGGAAAAATGATTCGTTCTGCCGGGCGACGCGGCCATTTTCGCCGGCGCATGT
The DNA here is from genome assembly GCA_013388755.1 of Chloroflexota bacterium. GTDB lineage: Bacteria > Chloroflexota > Chloroflexia > Chloroflexales > Roseiflexaceae > JACAEQ01. Next base: position 12,615 of record JACAEQ010000122.1, on the reverse strand, counting down.
CGCTCCGCGTGTTGCAGAAGCTCGATGGCACGTTTGAAGTTCACAAAACGGTTCAGCGCCGCCTACGCCGTGCATTGCCGTATGGCGCCCGGCACGGCCGGTAGGTGCCGCCGCCGGTGTGAGTGCAGCCTGCAGATGGTAGGGTGCAGGGTCGTGCGCTATCGGCTATCGGTTGTTCATATCAGTATGAGGGGTTAGGTACTCGCTATGGCCCGCGTAAAACGTGGCGTGATGGTGCGAAAGCGCCATAATAAACTGCTTCAGCAGGCAAAAGGGTATCGGGGAAGCCGCAGCCGGCGCATCCGTGTTGCGCGGCAGACGGTGCTGAAAGCGCTGTCGTATGCCTATCGCGACCGACGTGCACGGAAGCGTGACTTCCGCCGGCTCTGGATCGTGCGTATTAATGCTGCCGCTCGCCTCCACGGGATGTCGTACAGCCGGCTGATGAATGGTCTCAAGCAGGCCGGCATCGCGCTGGATCGCAAGGTGCTCGCCGATATGGCAGTGCGCGATCCTGCGGCGTTTACCAGCGTCGTTGAACGTGTTCAGCGAGCGGGGTGATTACAAGCCCGGCGAACCCGCATGTCAAGCGTATCCGCTCGCTGGCCGCCGATCGACGAGAGCGACGCCGCGAGCGGATGCTTGTGCTTGAGGGGGTTCGCCTGGTCGCCGATGCGCTCGATAGCGGCGCGCGACTGGCGCTGGCGCTCTATGCGCCGGAGCAATTGCATGCCACGGTCGCCGGCACCAGCCTGCTCCAGCGGCTGCAATCGTTGCCGGCCTGCTACCCGGCAACGCCGCAGGTGATTGCTGCCGCTGCCGAGACCGTTCACCCGCAAGGGGTGGTGGCGCTGGCGGCATGGCCGCAGATCGCTCCAGCAATACCGGGGCTGTTGCTGGTCGTTGATGCCGTGCAGGACCCGGGAAATCTTGGTACGCTGTTACGCAGCGCCGAAGCGGTGGGTGTCGCACAGGTCATCTGCACCAGCGGTACGGTCGATCTCTATGCGCCGAAGGTTGTGCGCGGCGGAATGGGCGCGCACTTCCGTCTCGCGATGGAGCAGGATCTCCTCTGGGAGGAGGTTGGCGCACGTCTGGCAACGGTGGATCATGTGTATGCCGCTGATCCATCCGCGCGCATGCCGTATTATGCAGCTGACTGGCGCCAGCCGTCGGCGTTACTGGTTGGCAATGAGGCGGGCGGGTTGAGCGACGCGGCGCGTAGCCATGCCACCCGTATGATTACCATCCCGATGCGTGGCAGGGCCGAGTCGCTCAATGTCGCTGTGGCGGCAAGTGTGATTCTGTTTGAGGCATTGCGCCAGCGAACGCTCGGGCGCAGCTAAATCTGATGAGGTTCCATCGGCTACGACGAAGCGAGTAGGCGGGCGAAAGCGTACAGAGAGTGATGGTCAACGGCTGTGAGCCATCGCCGTAGCACCCCGCTGAAGTTCCCTTCCGAGCCGAGACAGGGAAAGGGCGCGTGAAGCATCATGCCGGTACGCAGCGCGCGCCCCGAGTAGTTGTCTCCGGTCGCCCGCCGTTAACCGGGCCATAAGGGTGCAGGTGCACGATGCGTCTGTGCCGAATCAGGGTGGTACCACGGGCCACGCCTCGTCCCTGACGAGCGCGTGGTTTTTTTGTTGGCAATGAGGAGCATGCCGTATGACACTGATTGATGAACTGAACCAGCTTGAGCGCGAGGCAATGGCTGCCCTGGATGGCGTGGAGAACCTGGCGGCGCTGGCTGAATGGAAGAGCGCCTTTCTGGGGAAACAGGGTGCCTTCTCTCGATTGAGCCGCGGCCTCGGAGCGCTGCCAGCAGCAGAGCGCCCGGCCGCCGGTGCGCGTTTCAATGCTGCGCGGGCCGCGCTGGAGCAGGCGCTGGAACAGGCTGAGGCACGTCTGAAGGATGCTGAACGCCAGCATGCGTTCGAAGCCGAACAGGTGGATGTCACGCTGCCGGGTCGTGCTCCGTCTGTCGGGCGGTTGCATCCCACCACGCAAATCCTGCGCACGATCTACAGCGCACTTGGTGAGATGGGTTTTCAGGTCTGGGAAAGCCCGGAGGTCGAAACGGACGAGTTCAATTTCCAGTTGCTCAATATGCCGCCTGATCACCCGGCACGCGACATGTGGGATACGTTCTATCTCGAAACGGCGCCTGGCGAACCAACGCTGTTGTTGCGCACGCATACGTCGCCAGGACAGATCTATGCCATGCGCGCCAACGCGCCGAACCCGGTGCGCGCCATTCTGCCCGGTAAGTGTTATCGCTATGAGCAGGTGACGGCTCGCCATGAAATGCAATTTTACCAGGTGGAAGGGATTGCCATTGGCGAACGTATCTCCTTCGCCGATCTCAAGGGGACGCTGGTCGCATTTGCTGAGCGGCTGTATGGCAAAGCGGTCCGGACCCGGTTTCGCCCGAGTTATTTTCCGTTCACCGAACCGAGCGTTGAGTTTGATATTGAATGCTTCCTTTGCAGTGGAGAAGGATGCCGGGTTTGTAAGCATTCCGGGTGGCTCGAGATCCTGGGCGCCGGGATGATTCACCCGACGGTGCTGCGTAACGGCGGGTACGATCCCGAACAGGTCAGCGGCTTTGCGTTCGGGATGGGGCCGGAGCGTGTGGCGATGCTGCGTTACGGGATTGACGATATTCGCTGGTTCTTCAGCGGCGATGAGCGTTTTCTGCAGCAGTTCTAGAACCAGGACACACCAAAGGTCGCGCAACGAGGCTACGCCGCGAAGGTCAGGGGCGTACAAGCCTGATGGATGGCGTCGTTGCGGCCTGGCGCATACCGTGCCGGGATATCCATTCGCAATTGTCGGGCGCGAACGCTTGCTTCGCGCTGGAACAGGCAGTTTCCGTGGCAGGTCATCGATCGTTGCTGACGCTGATTCTGGCGTTTCTGGCGCTGTGTATGCTGTACAACGCGATCACGCCGCTTGGCGAGGGCCCGGATGAACGGGGCCATGCCGGGTATGTGTTCTTTCTGGCGCGTGAGGGGCGGCTGCCGGTTCAGTGCGCATCACCATGCGTGAGCGACGTGCCAGGCTCGGGGCATCATCCGCCGCTTGCCTATCTGCTGGCGCTGCCTGCCGCGCTCTGGTTGTCGCCCGACCGGCGCGCGATTGATCTGCCCGGGAATCCACGCTTTACCTGGGCCGGTGGTGACCAGGTCAATGCTGCGACTCACGGTAGCCGTGAGCAGTGGCCATGGGACGACCAGGTGCTGGCATGGCGTCTGGCGCGTCTGGCCTCGACCCTGGCAGGCGCGCTGACCATTGTGGCTACTTACCTGGCGGCCAGGACGGTGCAGCAGCCGTCGAACGGTACCACCGCGGCTCACGTGGAGAGGATGCCGCTGCTGGCAGCGTCGCTGGTGGCGTTCAATCCGCAGTTTGTGTTTACGGCGTCGCTGGTAAGCAACGATGCCCTGCTGGCGGCATGCAGCGCGGTGTTGCTCTGGCTGGTGATGACTGGGCGGCAGTCGTTGCGATGGGCACTCGCCGCCGGCCTGGTACTCGGGCTGGCCCTGGTGACCAAACAGAGTGGATTGGTGCTGGCGCCGATCGCGCTTGGCTGGTGCGTCGTAGCAGGGGGAGGGTGCCACGATGCGCCACGCCGCCCGCTATGGCAACGCCTGTCTCCCGTGCTCGTGCGCATCGCGATTGTTGCAGGTGGTGCGGCAATGGTGAGTGGCTGGTGGTATGGACGCAACTGGCGGCTGTATGGCGATCCATTCGGTTTGCAGCTCTTCCAGGCCGAATTCATTACCCAGGCGTTTGATGCTGTGAGCCTCGCTGCCTGGGCAGGCGCGCTCGCAACACTCTATGAGTCGTTCTGGGCCCGTTTCGGCTGGATGAATCTTCCCGCGCCGGCATGGGTCTACCTGGTGTATGGCGTCGTCGTACTGGCGGGACTCGCTGGATGGTTCAATGCTGCCGGACGCGGGCGCGTCAGCGTCGCAGCACACTGGCCGCTCGTTGTGCTGCTGATGCTGACGCTGGCATGGCTGGTGAGTTTCGCCCTGACTGCCGGCCTGGTCGCCTGGCAGGGGCGCTTACTGTTTCCGGCATTGCCGGCGATCGCCATGATGCTGGCACGCGGGTTGACCGGCTGGCAGATGACGCACGAGGTCCAGGAGGTGCTGGACAGGCTTCATCCGTGGCGCCTGTTGATTGCTGCACTCGTTCTGCTCGCCGTCTGGCTGCCGTTCGGCGTCATCCGGCCGGCATACCCGTTCGAGACGTTACCAGAGCCAGTGGCGCGTGCCTGGCGCGGCGTTCCGGCCTACGCCCGGTTTGCCCGTACAACCGAACCTGGCGCAGTGATCCGGGCGTGGCGGCTTGAAGGGGCGCTCCGGCCAGGCGCAACCCTGGAGCTTACGCTCCTCTGGCATGCGCTATCGCGCCAGGATCGCAACTGGGTGACGTTCGTTCACCTGGTTGATGGTAGCGGAACAATCGTTGTTGATGACGATCGCGAACCACGCGACGGCGCATATCCAATGGTGCAGTGGGTCGCCGGCGACTGGATCGAAGCGCGCCATGTTCTGGCGCTGCCGGCCAATCTGCCGCCCGGCGCGTACACGCTGCGGGTTGGCCTGTGGGATCCGGCCACAAACCGGCGTGCCGCGTTTTTTGATGACGATGACGTTCGTGATCCAGAAGGGGATCATGCGGTATTGACCACCGTCCTGATTGCAGAATAACGGAGATCATGTATGCGTGTACCACTCTCATGGCTCAAGGAGTTTGTTGATATCACCCTTCCTGTGGAGGAACTGGCCGAAAAGCTGACCCGCGCCGGCCTGGAATGCGAAGGTATCGAGCGTATTGGTGTGGCCGGCGCCGATCTACCGTGGGAACCGGACAAAGTCATCGTCGGCACCATCCTGGAAGTACGCCGCCACCCCAATGCCGACCGACTGGTACTGGCCGATGTTGATTACGGCGCAGGTACACCGCATACCGTTGTCACCGGCGCGCCAAATCTGTTTCCCTACAAGGATCAGGGCCGGCTGGCGCACCCGCTCAAAGGAGTATTCGCCCGCGAAGGTGCCGAATTGTATGATGGCCACGCCGACGGATGGGTCAGGATGCGACTCAAGGGGCGTCCGGTGCGTGGTGTCATGTCGGATGCGATGTTGTGCTCGGAGAAGGAACTGGGGCTCTCCGACGAACACGAAGGCATTCTCATTCTACCGGATGACGCGCCTGCCGGTACGCCGCTATGCGACTACCTCGGCGACATGGTGCTGAAGTTTGAGGTGTTGCCGAACATGGCGCGCTGCCTGTCGATCCTGGGTGTGGCACGCGAGGTTGCCGCACTCACCGGCGCTCCGCTGCGCCTGCCCGATATGACCCTGGTCGAAGACGGCGCGGTGATCGAAGGCCGCGTACAGGTCACGATCGAGGTCCCCGATCTCTGCCCGCGTTTTACCGCGACCCTCATCGAAGGGGTCACGATTGGCCCGTCGCCGCTCTGGATGCAGCGACGGCTGACCATGGCCGGCATGCGCCCGATCAACAATATTGTGGACATCAGCAACTATGTCATGCTCGAACTTGGCGGCCCGAACCATATGTTCGACGCCGATCGCGTGGTTGATCAGCACCTTGTAGTTCGCCTGGCGCGCCCGGGTGAGCGCCTGACGACCCTGGACGGCAAGGAGCACGACCTCGACGCGTCGGTTGGTGGCGGGACGCTGCCGCTGCTGGTCTGCGACCCGCAGGGGCCGTTGAGTCTGGCAGGCGTCATGGGGGGCGCCTCCAGCGAAGTTGGTGCGGCGACGACGCGTGTGCTGCTTGAGGCAGCGGTATGGGAGCCAGCCATCATCCGGCGCATGGGTACGGCGTTGCGTGCGCGTTCCGAGGCGTCGAAACGGTTCGAGCGCGGCGTAGATTATGAATTGCCGCCGCTGGTGCAACGGCGCGCCCTTTCATTGCTCCAGCGGTTTGCCGGCGGCACGGTCGCTCGAGGAATGATTGACAATTACCCGCGCCCGTGGCAGCTCATCACACTCGATCTGCCACCGGGCGAGGTGCGCCGCATTGTCGGCATCTCGTTGAGTGCCGGCGAGATCGCCGGGTTGCTGCGGCCGCTCGGCTTGAGCTGCGAAGTGGCCGGCGATGATCAGCCGGTGCGGGTCGTGGCACCGAGTTCGCGGCGCGACATTACGGTTCTGGCCGACCTGTGCGAAGAAGTGGCGCGTATGTATGGCTACGATCGTATTCCCCTGACCATGATGGCCGACGTGTTGCCGGCGCAGCGTGACAATCCATCGCTGGAGTTTGAGCTGCGCACGCGCGATCTGCTGACCGGCGCGGGGCTCGATGAGGCAATCACCTACTCGCTGACCAGCATGCCGGCAGTGGCGAAAGTCAACCCACGAGATGCCGACACTGTGGCATATCTCCGGCTTGCCAACCCGCTTTCGAGCGAGCGGGAATATCTGCGCCGGTCGCTGCTGCCGACTTTGCTGGAGGCGCTGGCACAGAATCTGCACGAGCGTGAGCGTGTCATGCTGTTCGAGATCGGGCGCGTCTACCTGAAGCGCGCGCCCGGTGGTGAGGAACCGCGCCCGGAGGAGCCGCGACGACTGGCGCTGGCAATGGCCGGGCGGCGTTCGGATCGCTCGTGGCATGCGCCGGACAATAGCATCATGGATTTCTTCGATCTGAAAGGAGTGGTCGAGACCTTGCTGGCGCGGCTCAATATCCCTGGCGTGCGCTATGGTACGTTGAGGGATGATCCACGCTTCCATCCCGGTCGCGCTGCACGGCTTGATCACAACGGGCGCCAGCTCGGTGTGATGGGTGAGCTCCATCCTGACGTGTGCGAGCGACTGGAGATTACGACGCCGCGTGCCATGGCCGCCGAATTCGACCTGGAGGCGCTCTGCGATCTGGTGGTGCCAGTACGCTACCGCCCGATCTCGCGCTACCCGGCGATGACACAGGATCTGTCACTGGTAGTCGCACGCGATGTTCCTGCCGAGCAGGTCGTTACAACGATTCGCAAATATGCCGGCGCGCAACTCGAGACGCTGACGCTGTTCGACATCTACGAGGGCGAACAATCTGGCCCGGGCCGGCGCAGCCTGACCTACCGGCTGGCATTTCGCGCGCCGGATCGCACGCTGAATGATGCCGATATTGCGAAGATCCGCCAGAAGATTGTGCGTGGCCTGGAGCATGATATTGGCGCAATGATCCGCTCGTAAGGGCGCGGGGGCACGCTGCGCCGGTCGCGGTGCGCGGGATGGCGCGGGGGCACGCTGCGCCGGTCGCGGTGCGGGGGATGGATGCGGGCGGGCAGCCGTAACCGCCTGGATCACGATCCTGCACGCGGATCGACGGCACCGCCGCGGAGCGCGGCGATCAACCGTTCCACCGGCGTGAGAGTCTCGATCAGCCGGTCACGTTCGTCAGGCGCCAGTGCGAGCGCCAGATCAACCGGCACGGCATCCAGCAACTGTGCCACACGATCGCGCACGATGTCCGCCGGCGCCGGGTAGCGCACCGAGAGCGGGCGGCGCGCCAGGCGTAGTAGAAACTCCTGCAAGGCCGCCTGATCTGCCGAACCTGGCAGTGGCGGCCAGCGTTCGGCACTGGCCCAGGCGGGCAGACTGCGCCCGGCCAGGGCCAGCCGGATCTCGCGCTGCTCACAGGCCGTCGCCAGCACATCAAGCGCCTGCATCGCGTCGCTGTCGGTCAGCCAGTGGGTGTTGGCCACGACCACGGCCCAGCGGCGACCGGCGATGGTATTCGCCAGCAGGTCAAGGTGCCAGACGAGCGGCCTGGCATCTGGTGCCGCGAGATCACCCCACAACTCGTGGTCCCCCTCGGCGGCGAGCGCAGCGGCGAGGGTCTGGAGCAGGCGCAAGCCGGGACGCGGCTCGGTATCGGGCGCGGCGGCGGCGTGCCAGATCACTTTCTGGCCACGGCTCTGCAAATGGGCGGCAAGCGCGGTCGCCAGGTCAAGGGTGGCGCCAGGGTCGCCCCAGATCAACGCCAGGCCATCTCGCCGCAGCGATGAAGCATACAGGTCCAGTTCAGCCTCGTAGCCGGGCGGAACAACCGATGGCGGGGCATAGAGATGGGAGGGTGGCGCCGGTGGCGGCAATGCGTCAATTGCTGTGGGCAGGAGCGCGACGAGTCGCTCAAGCGCCTCACGTTTAGCCCGGCTGTAGGTGCTGGCACTTAACGCCAGCGCATCCTGAAGATCAGCGCGCGGTTCACCTGCCTCATACTCACCGGCGATGATCAGGTAGTGTCGCCAGCGCGGATCGTTGAGCACCGGCCCGGCATCATCAGAGGGCCGCAACTGCTCAATGGCCGAACGCAGTGCCGTCTGCAAGCGGCGACCGCGCTGCGCCACATCAGTCTCCTCGGCCAGGAGCAGCTTCGCCAGGTCGCCGCGTCCCAGGGTCAGCGGCGGCTCCTCGGGCAACGCGCCAAGCGCCTCGCGCAGCAGACGCATGGTGGCGCTGCTTGCTCCTGTTGCACTCTCCTCATCACGCATTCGCGCGAGCAGCCGGTAGAACGTACTGCGTGGAACGTCGGCAATGCCTTCGGCATGGAGTCGTGCCTGCACGCGATGCCACAGGGTGCTGGCCGATACTCCCGGGTCAGCAGCAAGCTCGTGGTGCAGGGCACGTGCCAGGGGGCTACCGCGCGCGATATGGCCACCGCCGCGCTTACGGCTCTTGAGCGCCGCCAGGCCGCCGCGCCGGAATGCCTCGCGCAGCCGGCGCAGGCTCTCGCGACTGACACCGAACGTGCGTGCGACCTCACCAGGCGCGCGACCTTCGCGTAACAGCGCCGCCAGCATACGATAGCGGCGGAGTGCCACCTCGTCGTTGCCGAGGCGTTCGGCCAGATCGGTGCTGGAGAGGCGAGGAAGATCAGGATCCGACATATGCGTGATACCGTCCGTCATCGTGCACTGAAAATCTACCGCCGCACCGGGCGCGGGCTGAAGATCGTATGCACCGATACCCCGCTGTGAATGCGCTGAATGACCTCCGCCAGCAGCGGCGCGACCGTCAGAACACGGAGACCGGGCCAGGTCTTCTCGGCGGGTACCGGCAGCGTATCGGTGGTTACGAGTTCGCGGATCGGGCTCAGACGCAGATGTTCAGCCGCATCGTCGCCAAGCACCGGGTGCACGACCGCTGCGTAGATCTCGCGCGCTCCACTGTGCTCGAGCAGTTCGGCCGCTTTCAGGAGTGACGCACCGGTGTTAACCTCGTCGTCCACCAGGATGCAGCGCCGCCCGCTCACATCACCGATCAGTGACAACGCATCGCTCTCGGACTCACCGGCCAGGCCGAGACGCGTCACGTGGCGTTTTTCAACGATTGCGAGTGGGGCGCCGAGTTGCTCGGCGAAGTTGCGAGCCCGCTTGGCAAACCCCATGTCGGGCGAGACAACCACGATATCATCCCAGCCACGGTCGATAAAGTGGCGCACGAGCAGGGACATCGTGCTCAGTTCGTCGACCGGAATGCTGAAGAACCCCTGGATCTGGCCGGCATGCAGGTCGAGCGTCACCAGTTGTTGCGCCCCGGCGACCTGGATCATATCCGCCAGCAGGCGTGCCGTGATCGGCACACGCGGCTGATCGCGTTTGTCGCTGCGCGCATAGGCGTAAAACGGCACCACGGCGGTCACCCGCCCGGCAGACGCGCGCCGGCAGGCGTCGAGCATAATGAGTAGTTCAAGGATACGGTCACTCAATGGTGACGCCAGCGACTGGATGACGAAAACGTCCTTCTCACGCACGCTCTCATTCAGGCGAACGAAGATGTTCTCATTTTCATATTGCGTGACCGTGACATCACCCAGGCGCACGCCAAGACGAGCGCAGATAGCCTGGGCCAGCGACGGGTTGCCGTTGCCGGAAAAGATGCGAAGCTCGTCGAAGCGGCTGCTCATACGATCTCCTGGCGCGTCGATTGCCGACCGGGCGCTCATGGAACCATAAGCGCGGCGTGCTGTCAAATGCACGCCGGCGGGTAAGTGCCTATTCGAAAACCTCTCCACCTCCTGTCATTGCGCGGAGCGCGAGCGACCGCCTGCAGCGCGCGATGCGTGGCTGAAGCAATCTTCTCTGGCAGCAATGAGTGGTACAATAGCCCTGTTCCACGCCCAGCCGCGGCGCGCGGCAGAGTCGCAGCGCAGCCGCAAGGAGAAGAACCATGCAGTACACGCAACTGGGACGCACTGGCCTCCAGGTGAGCCGTCTCTGCCTCGGCACGATGAATTTCGGGCCGTTGACGAGCGAGGCCGACAGCTTCGCCATTATGGACAAAGCGTTGGAACTGGGCATTAATTTCTTCGATACGGCGAATGTCTACGGCTGGAAAACAGGCGAAGGGGTAACGGAGCAGATCATCGGGCGCTGGTTCGCGCAGGGTGGTGGCCGGCGCGAAAAGGTGGTGATTGCCACCAAGGTCTATGGCAAGATGGGTGACTGGCCGAACGAGTCGCGTCTTTCGGCGTTGCATATCAAGCGCGCCTGTGAAGCCAGCCTGCGCCGCATGCAGACGGACTATATCGACCTGTACCAGATGCACCATATCGATCGGAAGACGCCCTGGGAAGAGATCTGGCAGGCGATGGAACAACTGGTGCGCGAAGGCAAGGTACTGTATGTTGGCAGCAGCAACTTCGCCGGCTGGCACATTGCACAGGCGAATGAAGCGGCGCAGCGGCGCAACTTCATGGGTCTGGTCTCCGAGCAAAGTCTGTACAACCTCAATGCCCGCATGATCGAACTGGAGGTCATTCCGGCATGCCAGAGCTATGGCCTGGGCATCATTCCCTGGAGCCCGCTCGGTGGCGGTTTGCTCGGCGGCGTATTGCAGAAGGTGGCCGAAGGTCGCCGCGCAGACGCGCGCATGCAGGAGCGCATAGAAAAGCACCGCGCGCAACTCGAAGGGTACGAAGGGTTATGCCGCGAGATTGGCGAACATCCCGCCGATGTGGCGCTTGCCTGGTTGCTCAAGCAACCCGTCGTGACCGCGCCGATCATCGGGCCGCGCACCATGGAGCAACTCACCGGCAGCCTGCGCGCGCTTGAGATCACCCTCGACGACGCCATCCTGGCGAAACTGGACGCGATCTGGCCCGGCCCGGGAGGCCCCGCGCCGGAAGCATACGCCTGGTAAAGACGCCGGCGCAGGGAGGGTTCGCGCCTGTTCCTGCGCGTCTGGCCAGTCCTGTCGTTCACGTGTATACGTGCCTATCCGAAGACCTCTCCGCCTTGTGTCATTGAGAGGAGCGCGAGCGGCAGCGTGCAGCGCGACGCGTGGCTGAAGCAATCGCCGCTCGCGCCGGTCGATGGCTGCGTGTCGCGCGCAATGTCATCCGATCATCCGTTCTTCGGATAGGCACCAAGGAGAGCATAGCATGACTTCACGCTTCTCCCGCCCGCGCCTGATTGACGAGAGCGACCGCCGGTACCGCGCCCATGTCGAGCAGATGCAGTTGCTCCGCAGCAATCAGCGTGCGATACGCCCGCCCCGCGCGCGTGACGTGTTCGGCGGGGAAGCAGAGGCTGCGCTGCGCACCTGGCTGGCACAGCATATGGCGCTCTCTGATCGCCGGATCGTGGAATACCTGGAACATCGTGGACGCCAGGCGATCACGAAATACCGCGAACTGGATGCAGTATCGCTACCTGATGCCAGAACGATCCATGTCTTCGAAATCAAGGCAAGCATGAAGGCGACCAGTCTGCGCCGCGCGGTACACCAGTTGCGCGACACGCAGACGATCCTGCGTATGTTGTTTACCCGCGTCCATACAACCATCCTGCTGGTTGATACCGGCATGCCCCTGACCCCTGCCGATGCCGCCGCACAACGTGCGGACTGGATCGCAAAGAATCCCGATCGCCCGGCGCCGGATGAACCGCCGCCAACCCTTGATGCCGTCCTGGAGCACCTACCGCAGGTGCGTCTCGCTCCATCGCTCGAGGCGCTGCCGGCCGATCCGGATCTTGTGGGCCTGCTGCGTTTTTCGGTTGATGACATTGTTGCGCTGGCGGGCGCCGAGAATCTACACCTCGACTGGGACGAGGACGACGAGGAAGAGGAAGATGGAGCGGAACAGGAGGTGGCGGAGCGATATGCCTATACCACCGAGGTAACCGAGGATGACGAGGACAACCCGCTGGCGGCAGCGCTGCGCAAGGCGATCGAGGGCAGGCAGCAGTAGAACGCGGTGACCCGGGCAGCGTGGCACTAACGATCTCGTTGAAAGGCTGGATGACTGGATTGTGAAGCTGAAGGTTGACACCTATCCCTATTTGCGCTACTATCCACACGTACATCGGCCTACCCATAGATCGCCCTGTGCGATCTACGCATGGATCGATCTTCGATCTGTGCATAGATCGCCAGTCTACTGGTAGACCGCGGTAAGTCCGCAGAATCAGTAGTTGGGCGGCGTGGCGAGACGAATGGCTGGGGCGGAACCGATCATGGCTGAAGCACCGGAACGTGGTGGCCTCCCGCCGGCACGTGGTGGAGGATGGCGGCGCGGCGGCAGCTGATGGACTGGCTCGCCCGCGAAAATGATGGGCGCGGCCGACGT
>JACAEQ010000078.1 GCA_013388755.1 Chloroflexota bacterium | reverse complement strand
CTTCGGAATGTTTCAGTGCTCTTCTGCGAGCCGAATGCGATTAAACAGCAGCATCTACTTTGTGCCGCTCACGGTGCTGGGGTTTCAGTGCTCTTCTGCGAGCCGAATGCGATTAAACTGCATACGAACGCGCGCAGCGCCGCCGGCGCGACCGTTTCAGTGCTCTTCTGCGAGCCGAATGCGATTAAACCGCATCGGATGCGAGCGATCGGCTGTATACGACCGCGTTTCAGTGCTCTTCTGCGAGCCGAATGCGATTAAACGCCGAGCGGTGGTCGGCCTCACCGACGACGGTAAGGGTTTCAGTGCTCTTCTGCGAGCCGAATGCGATTAAACACGGTAAGGAGAATAATGACGCCATCCTCACCGACCTGTTTCAGTGCTCTTCTGCGAGCCGAATGCGATTAAACACAAGGTTGCCCAGCGGTGGATGCACGTCCACCACGAAGTTTCAGTGCTCTTCTGCGAGCCGAATGCGATTAAACGCAGCGTTATTCCGCTCTGGCGTCGGCAGCATGCGCGGTTTCAGTGCTCTTCTGCGAGCCGAATGCGATTAAACTCTGCGCGAACCAGAGTTCGCGCCACCACCCTTTCGGTTTCAGTGCTCTTCTGCGAGCCGAATGCGATTAAACCGTGTTCCTCGATCCGCCATACGCCCATAGCGAGCGTTTCAGTGCTCTTCTGCGAGCCGAATGCGATTAAACCATGAGACTACCCTTGAATGCGAGGGTATACACGGCGGTTTCAGTGCTCTTCTGCGAGCCGAATGCGATTAAACAGGTACCGCCCTTTTGCCGCGTATGGTATGGATGAGTTTCAGTGCTCTTCTGCGAGCCGAATGCGATTAAACCAGTTAACGCGCAGCGAAATACAAAAAGCGTATCAACGGTTTCAGTGCTCTTCTGCGAGCCGAATGCGATTAAACCACTGCCCGAAGTAAGCGCTGGCATTCAGCAATCACTGTTTCAGTGCTCTTCTGCGAGCCGAATGCGATTAAACCGCCGGCCCCGGCGGCGATGCGACCCGACCTGAAACCTGTGTTGCAGCCCTTTCGTCGCTCCTGAGCCGTCCTGTGCGGTCATTTCATCACCACTATCGTAGCATGATCACCGCTCGTTCGCAACTCGTTTTTTGCGCCAGATCGGCGTCAAGTTGCGAGCATACCTGGATGGCATTCTGACGCCCATCCGGCTGGATGAAACGCCGACAGGCGATCGTCGCCAGGGCCGGAATCGGCGCGCGGCGCGGGGAGTTGCGAAAGCGCCGCGCTGATGGCCCGTCTCTACCGGGTTGGTGCCTCTACGCTCGCTTACACGACATCATTGCAGAACCGACGAAACTCACAGACGGCGCATTGCCGCCGCGATGCCGGCGCCGCCGGCATGGTTTCACCCTGCGCCATCGCCTGAATTGCGCTGACCGTTTCCTTCACTTTTGTTCGTAACCCCGCTGTTATGCTGATCGCTTCCACTTTGCGCGTCGGCATATGGTAGATGAAGCCGCGTTTGACCGGTAGCCCCCATGCTTCTTCCAGCATAAGTGCGTAGGCGGCCAGTTGCAGCTTCACATGTGGCCCGGCTGCCTGTTCGCTGTCTTTGTATTCAACAACGATCGCTTCGGTACCGGCCTGGCGATCCGGGACGGCAATCGCCAGGTCAACTCTGCCGCGCAGGCCAAGCGACTCGGAGCGCAACGCAAGGTCGAAGACCCGCTCGCCCGCTTTCAGACCATAACTGCGCAACGATCGTCGCTCCTCACGCCCGCTCTCGTTGTGATGTTCGGCCATGCCGGCGAGCATTAACCGCGTCAGGGGACGGACGTCGGGCAGGCAGTAGTGATAGTAGACAACCCGCGGGCAATACATCCATTGTCGCAGGTCGGTGACTTCGAATGTATGCTCAGTCATTGGTTTCTCCCTGGCTGATAACGCGCCGTGAGCGCCAGCTTGCATCATCGAGCGCGAAGAACTGGATGTTCCCCGGTTGTTTGCCGAGGCGATGCCGCACTTCGATAAACAATTCACGCTGGTAGGAACGACTCAGGTTGCCAACGAACGCGCTGTACTGTACACGTTGCAACCCATAATCCAGGCAGGCGTCGGCGATCTTCTGCCGCGTCCGGTCGTCGGGGATGTCGTAGATAAGCAGGCACTGCATCGCGATCACCATCCCATGACGAATGGGTCATACACCGGACGATCGCCGCGCGCGAACGTGGCAATATGGCGCGCCTGACACTGGAGAATGTGGCGTATCGGCTGGCGCTTGCCTTCGTACGGCTCGGTACTTTCCATCCGTTCCAGGAGCTTTTCGACGATCCGCCGGCGCGTCGGTAGATCCAGCCGGCCTTCTTCATCCTGCACGATCTCGAACTGGCGGTTGATCAGGCCGATCAGGGTGCGGTCAACGACCGCCTGGCGGAATTCCTCGATCAAATCAAGGGTGAGACTCGGTTTGCCGGGGCGGTCGGCGTGTAGAAAGCCGGCATTCGGGTCGAGGCCGGCAAGCAGGAGCGCCTGGCGCACTTGAGCGCGCAGGACGGCATAGCCGTAGTTCAGCGCCTGATTGAGCCGGTCGGTCGCGCCCTGTGTCCGGCGGCCTGGCCATGCCAGATCGGTAGGGACAACCTGCGCAACCGCCTGCCAGTATCGCGCGCCGGCGCTGCCTTCGAATCCCATCAGCGCGGCGCGGGCCTCATCCGTCAGGATGCCGGCGATGGCGCGTAGTGCGGGCAACACATCGAGTATGTCAGTCGCGGCCTGCATCAATTCACGGTGCAGGTCGGGTGTGCTTTCTTTACGATTCTTTGCGATATACCGCAGCAGATTGGCCTGGCTCTGGATCTTGCCGGCTGCAAACGCTTTCGCCAGCACAAGACCGCGATCGCCATCGTAGGCGCGCAACTGGGCACGCCTGGTGAGCGCCATGCCGGTGATACCGCTGTGCATGAGTGTCCCGAAATCATCGCCGTCGGGGCCGTTGAGGAAATGGATGGGAATGCCATCTTCAGCGCAGGCGCGCACGACGTCGCTGCTCAGGCCGACGCCGTCACTACAAATAATCAATTGTTCCAGGTGCATAATCGGCACTTCGGCCAGGCGTTCCTTCGCCTTTGTGACCCGAATGCGCCCCTGGTGCTTGGCGACGAAGACGCCGTACTGGTCAACGATCAGGTTCATGGTGGACCTCCATGATGGCAAAGATGCTGGGCGCGACGAGGACCGTCACCGCCGGCGCTCTTCCGCGAGCCGAGAGGGAACGGAACAGGTTGTTAAGGTGCAGTCGCGTCAGGGTCAATCGCGGCATGATTCACGGCGCGATGGTATACCACCCGTCGCCTTTGACGGCATTCTTACCGACATGCACCAGGCTGCCCCAGACGAGCAATTCGCGCAGCGGCCCGAGCTCGCCGGCAAAGACGGCTTCACCCACCAGGCCGCCGATGGGGGTACGTTCGCGGGTGCGGCTGGAATAACTCACCACGTCCACCCAGCGCGTCCGGTCGGCAAGCAGGGTCGCACGTTCGGCCAGCGGCAACAGCGGGCGCGCATCGGCAACAGCAGGAACGGCATCGCTATAAGCGGCAGCCAGATCGGTCAGGCGGATGCCGAGGCGCTGGAGCAAGGGGCGCAACGCCGGGCGCCTGACGAGGCGTCGATCATCAACCAGGCGCAACGGCGTATGGAAGCGGAGGGTCAGTTGATGGTCCGGCAGGCGCGCCGCAAACGCCGCCACCTGTTCCGGGCCGACGGGGATGCCCGGGGCGTTGACCAGCCGTTCGCCGGCGCGGAACAACGACTGGCGCTCGCCGGTGAGGGAATGGACCGCATCAATCGCCTGGAGGCGCACCTGGCCACGTCGCCCGCCGTTCTCGGGCAGGCGGCGACCGAGGACGGTCAGGTCCATCCCCTGTGCCGCCATGACGACATACGGAAAGAGTTCGGCGGCATAGCCGAACAGCCCCAGGCCGAACGTCAGAGTTTCACCCGGGCGATAGCGCCGGCCCTGCGGCGGGCGGGTCACGTAGGGGCGCGGGAGGTGCTCGCCGCCGGGCTGACCTGCCTCACGCATTGGCGCAATCAGCGCCGCGACGGGGCAGACGGCGACGAGCGGGCAGGCCGCGCAGGCGGGGGCGGCCTTGTTGGTACAGAAGCGATCCCACAGCGCGCCAACGATCGCGCCGCGAATGGCAGCGCCGGCATTGTCGTCGAGTTCGAGCGGCGTGACGACACCGGCGGTAAACAACAGATGGTGGGTCAGGAGAGTCATCGATCACTCCGGTAGGTCATTTTTACATATCCAATACCAGGCCAAGGTCGTCATCATACGTCGTCATCGCAACCGCCACGCGTTCGAGCGGGTCATCAGCCTTCGAGTTTCCCTGCCGAACCTTACCCTTTTGTGCCAGCATCGCGTATTGCCAGTAGGCAATGCTGACCATCAATGACTCAGCCTCAATGAACCGTCCCTCCGTGGTCAATGCGAAGTATTCTTGCTCAAACCGGGCAGGGAGGACATCAATACTTTCGAATGCAGCATAGAAGCGATCCTCCAGTGTACTGTCGGCATTGAAGGCTACCAATGGACGCAGGACACTTTCGACAAAATCGGTAGCATGCTGGTCATAGACACGACGCCAGTCTGCGGCATATCCTTCCGCATACTTCTCGTAGACCGTATTCAGCCAGTTGCTGATGGCACTCTCATCAATGACCTGACCGTCGTGTTCTTTGAGTAACCGCAGGGTCCCGTGCAGGAGTCTGAGATCGTATGGCCGTAAGTTCTTTTCCGGGATCGGCTCGTGACAAACATGCACCGGAGCAATCAGTGGTTCCCCGCTGGCGCCTCTGCGCCGTGTACGGTTGACGCGCCCGAAGCGTTGTACGAGCGCTTCCAGTGGCGCAAGATCCGAATAGAGTGTGTCGAGATCAATGTTAAGGCTGACCTCAACCACCTGAGTTGCAACCAGTACGATCGGGCGCCGTTCTGCGCTACCCACGCCGCATGCCTGTCGCACGAGTGTCTCACGCTCGATACGATCACGCCCATTCAGGCGACTGTGGAGTAGAATGACCACTGCCGACGGCCCTAACGCATCACGGATGCGCTGCCACACAGCCTGTGCGCGAGCAACCGTGTTACAGCAGACAAGCACCGAACGCCCATCTAGCGCATCGCGGAGAATACGGTCCAGGTTTGGTGGATCGTGCATGTCGCCGGGCAACAGGTACAGACGATGTCGTTGAAATGCCTCGAATAGATGTGGTGCTGCGATAATCTCGGAATACGCTCCCAGCGCCCGAAGCAACACATGCTTCACCAGGTCCGGAAACGTCGCCGACATGACGAAAAAGCGCGCACGGAACTGGTGCTTGAGATACTGCACCAGCGAGAGGATCAACGCTAACCGTTTCGGCTCATACGCATGAATTTCATCAAGAATGAACGCCGCATCGAAGAAATCACTGAGGATCGCTTCGTAGCCTTTGAGGCGGTAGCATGCTTTGAGCATCTGGTACGGACTGAAAACGCGTATCGGGTAATAGTTGAGCTCGGTGCGATTCTTCTGATCTCTGGCGCGCTGGGCGGCGAAGCGCGGATCATCACCATCTTCGGTGTACACCCGATAGAGCGCCTGAACCGCTCTGCTGTGCTGCAAGCCAACCTGTGCCGCAAACAGCCCTTCGAGCCTTGCGCGCATCGCATTCATGCTTGCCTGAAACGGCAATGCATAGAACAGGCGCGGCGGCGCTTGCGACTCACCGAATGCCCAGAAGAGCGCCGACTCGGTCTTGCCGCTTCCCGTCGGCGCGACCAGCAAGGTATCCTGGCGTGACAATGCACTCTGGCGCTGGTGGTCATAGAGATGTTCAGGCGACCAGCCGAGGCGTTGGACGACTCCTGTGAAATCAATCTTCGGCAGTGTTGGCGGTGCACCGGTATGGGCCGAGGCGCTATGATCGGCGGTCACCATAATGCCACGCAACGCCAGCGTTGCCGTAGCCTGCGTGCGTAATGCCGGCATATCGAGATCGTCAACAAATCTACGATAGATCCTGAGCGCCTGATCGATCTGACCCGCCCCGTGATCACGCACCAGCGCCACTGCGCGATCCTCTGGCAGAAGCGGCGGTATTTCGACACCCAGATCAATGAGGTCCAGCCGATCGCGCCAGAGAGAAGCGTACTCGTGAATCCAGCGCCACAAAGAGCTCAGCGGCGCCTGGGCGAGTTCGGCGGCAACCGCATGGATTGCCGGACCATCAGTTTTGTACTGCTCCCGAATGACATTGGCATCCTTATGGTGTGACACAATCGCTGCGACGATCCAGCGATAATCCTCCTGGCGCGGATCGGGAAAGAGCCAGCCAAGAAATGCCAGGGACCCGACCTCATGGCGATATGGCCAGCGCCCGCCCTTCGCCGATACCAGCATATGCTGAAAACCGCCAGCCGCCTTGCCAAAATCATGGAGCCAGCATGCCCAGAAGAGGCGATGCCAGAGGCGCGAACTACCAACGACGGTGGCGATATCGGCGCGCAACCGCGCTTGCTCGGCGAAACGCTCACACACAAACCAGGTATGAGTGAAAAGGGTTTCACCATCGCTTTTTGCAAGAAGCTGTTGCAGGTAGGCGGGCGTTTCCATCGCTTCATCCCTCAATGAACCGGTGCCATACGACTGCCCGATAGCAGCCCCGATACTGCGGCGCCAGCGGATCGCACCAGACAGGTTCGAACGAACCCACCGTCTGCATATCGTGCGCAAAAACACGCTCGGTCAGCATCAGATACTGGGCGAACGTCGGGTGACGGTGTTGCTGGAAATCAATCAGGCGAGGCATCATGACCGCAACACCGCGTCTGGTATGTGCGCCCATGCTGAGTGGCAGCAACGTATGCTCGAAATAGACGTTGGCCCGCTTTTCCAGCGTAACGACCTGAACGGCACCCGGTGGATAAGTACAGAGATCCTGCGAGCGGCCAAGCACGACAACATAGTGTGGCCGCTCAAACGCGGGCAACAATTCGACCTGATTGAGATACAACGTGAGCCGGGGTCGAAACAGGAGCTCGCGCTGAAACGGTGTCACTGTGCTTTCGCCATAGACAGTGACATCTGACAGGCCCTGTGCCACCAGTTCCTTGCGCTTCTGTGGCGAGATCGGCGCGGCCATGCCACTTGCATGAATATGTTCAAGATCCATGAATTTGCCGTCGTGCGTGAAGCGATAGGCAAACAACAGGTCATCGGGAATGATCCATTCGCCAACTGCGCTGCACACATGACCGTAAATAGTAGCTGGCGGCGGCATCTCAAAGGTCGGCTGCATTCCCCACATGAAGTGAGGGTAGCGAAATGAGGTGACATCGCCTTCCAGTTCGATGCGCAAAGCCTGCATGGTATCCATCGGGTTACTCCATCCAGTCATGATGCGCTTCGAGATCGGCGATCAGCGCCTCGAACGCCTGGCGGGGATGGCTGACGCGTACCTGCTCAAATGCGCCAAGCTTCGCTCGTTCGTCATCATGGAAACCTTTCATCCATCCGACATAGACTGGAGAGAGAATGTCATCGCGGAACACGTCAATCGCCTCTTGCAACGCGTCCGTATTGATGACCGGCATGCCGCGTTTTTCACCCTTACCTTCGCCGATGACATAGTTGAATATGTTATTGCCCCCACGAGTCACCGCAAGGATGACAACCGCGGGTGCAACCGCAGTGTAATGAATTGTCTGTTTGGCGCCGCCCTCCAGTTTTGCCATGCCGGACAGAAGGGCCTGCACGCGCCGGATACGCTCCTCTGTTTTCAGGCGATAAGTGTATTTCTGTTCGTCGTGAATCAGCCCTTCTCGTTTC
This sequence comes from Chloroflexota bacterium, assembly GCA_013388755.1. Lineage (GTDB taxonomy): Bacteria > Chloroflexota > Chloroflexia > Chloroflexales > Roseiflexaceae > JACAEQ01. The sequence goes on along the minus strand of JACAEQ010000078.1, from coordinate 100,088 downwards.
GCCAGATCGATGCGAACATCGTCGAGATGGCGAAACCCGGTCTTGCGCCGGTATGCGAACGTGCCGCACGCACTCAGGTCAAGCGAGAACAGACCCTTCAGCGTGGTGCGATAGAATTGATGCTCATGCGGCACCGGGTCGCCGTCGTGTCGTGACATGGTGCCGAAATCGTCCGTAATCGCTACAGGCGCGATACTTACCAGCGTACCAACCCGAAATGGTGCGGCGCGTGTCAGCGTTGTCTTGTCGGCAAGCGGTGTTTCAACAACGCGAGAAGCATCGGCGGCACGCGCTTCCTGTGCTGCCTTCGCGCCCGACGGTGCTCGCATGTAGCCGAAGAGATCATCATCCCAGTATCGAATCGGATTCGCATCGGTATACGCCACCTTGGTTTCTCGGAAGATAGGCGATGCCTGCCAGCCGGTCTCCGGCATCTCCTCCAGGCTCGTGCGCACCCAGTAGCGGAATGCCTGTGCCGAGACGTAGGGGAACGTTTCACCGGTGCGCGTGCGTATCGTTTTCACCGCGACAGTATTATCAGTGCGGGCTCCCGGTGCGGCCCCTGCATTGTTCAATGCCGAAGCGGGTGCGTCGATCAATAAGAGACCAGTGATGAATGCCATGGTGGTTTCCTCCCTGTGTACGTGTTCGCTATGTAGCTATTCCTGCTCGATGTCAACGGCGTCGACCGGACTGCCGACAGCTTCATGGATTTGCGCAATCTTGCCGCGTTCGTAGAGGCGCTCAATAATTCGGATGAGCAACAGATCGCGCGCCAGCATCCAGGTGTACTGATTGTCGGTATTCTCAAACACGGCCACAAACTCATCCAGTGTAAAGAGGGGACCCTGTCGCGCAGCGACTCCATAATCGGCACGAATCAAACGCGTACGTAGCTCCTGATAATCCTGACCTCGATTGCCGCCATAGAGCAAGGTGCGGAACAAACGTTGATCGCCGTGCTCATCAATGTAGTCCGCCAGATGATCCGCCATGGCTTTGATAGCCTCGATACGACTGTCGTCCACGTTCATCACCTCCTTGAGAAAGAGTGCCGTCAACGGCCACGAAACAAGATCGGTTTCGGTCAACAGACTGTAGGTTGCGCGTGGATCATCTTTCCCCTGGCCTTTTACAAGGCGAGGCATGCGCAGGATGAATGTGCGGAGAAAACGGCGTGCCTCCTGCGGTAGCGCGAACAGATCCTCATACAAGACGTTCCTCTGCCGGGGCAGGCCGAATGTGTCGGACTCCGGCGTAGCGCGCCCTCCTTCCCAGCTGCGCTGGACAATACGTTGCCAGGCGTTGCGATAGGTGGCATCGGTTGCATACGAAAGAAAACGCATAATCTGGAGTGGCAGGTGATAGATATCTACCGCTGCGTTTGTTCCGTAATTGGTCAGATGATAGGCGGTAACGGAGGAGATTTCGGCATCCTTGCGCGCTTCTTCCGCACGAACCAGTCGGTCGATGATTTGCGTGCGTGGATGTTTGACATCTTCGTATTTGTCTGCCTGGGACGCGAGACTTAAATAACGACGATTTGCCTCCAGCGCCTGCGCTGCAAATCTGTAGGTCAGATCCGGATCCTCGGCATGGATCACGAGCAATCGTCCAGCACATTTCAGACTACCTAGAGGTAATGCCTGAATTGCCAGGAGCGCAAGACCGGAAATTGGCAATCCTGAGTCACCTTCAGCATAGAAATTGAAGCCGTCCTCCGGGCCAATCAGCGGAACTGCCTGGCGATGTACGCGCATTGTGGCAGGGATGTTGAAGACGACACAGCGCTCCTGGGTCGTCTCAATATTGTCAAGCCAGCTGAGTAATACCTTTGATGCATATGCCACTCGTTTTTCAGGTTGTTTATCAAATGCTGGCTGTGTGAAGCCGGAGTTCGGGAATACCACGGTCAGGAACGATTTCATCGGGTTCTTGCTATACTCGCGCGTGATGTACTCCGCGACCTGTGAGAGATCGTCAGCGGTGACATCGGCAGGATCGGTTTTGCCAGCAAAGGCTGTGATCGTCGCCACGCCGGCGTCCACCAGCGGATGGCCCGTGTACCTCAGGGTATACGTAAGCATATGCCGCTCCTTGTGCGTTGCACGGTGATACGCATTCCTTCCATACCATACTACCTCAGCAGTGCGTCACAAACGTGACGGATGTGTCGGCGCCGGCAGATATGCGCACCGGGATCTCCAGTTCCCCGATCGCCTAATCCCCCGCCGTGCCATACACCCTTACCATCGCGCGCACTTCGTCGATCAGTTCGGCGCGCAGGTTCGCCGGTGCCAGCACCTCAACCGCCGCGCCCCACTGGCGAATCCATGGTTTCATTTCGAGCGTGCTGCCGACCTGGACGGTAAACAGGCATGATCCATCCGGCAGATCGTCAATGCGCTGGCTATGGTGCCAGACGCTCTCCTTGACCCGCCGCACCACTGTCGGGTCGAAGCGCAGCACGACCTCGATATCGGCGGCGTCGCGCCACACCACGCCCCACGCCGACGCGAGCAGCTCCAGCGGGTCGAAGTGCGCCGGGATCGTGAAGCGCTCATCGGTCAGCCGGGCATCCTTGACCCGCTCGACCTTGAACGTGCGCAGTTCCTGGCGCAGATCATCGAAGCCGATGACATAACAGGCATAGCCGATGCTCGATGGCTCGATGAAATAGGGCGCAAACAGGCGCTCGGTCGTCTCGTCGCGGGTATAGGATCGATAGTGTAGCCGTACCTTGCGTCCTTCGGCCCAGCCGCGCGTCAGCACTTCCAGCGCTTCGACGTAATCGCGGCGGGTTCGGCGCGTCCGCACTGCCATCGCCGCCTGATAGATATGGCGCGCAAACAGCGGCGACTTCGTGTCAACGGCATCCGCCAGCTTTTCCAGCGCCTGGACGACGTGCGGGTTGTGTTCGTCACTGTGCCGCGAGAGCAGCCGCGCCGCCAGGTAGAGCGCCAGTACTTCGTCATTCGTCAGTTTGACCACATGCAGGGAACGCCGGTGATCCAGGCGCCAGCGACGCCCATGTTTCAACAACCCCGTGCCGCGACTCTCCAGCATCGCCAGATCGCGGCGGATCGTGTCGGTGTCCATCCGGACCATCGCCGCCAGTTCGCCGGTGGTCAGGCCATCGGGGGTGCGCGCCAGCAGACGTTCGATCACGTCCAGTCGTTCGTAGCGCGATTCAGTTCGGTGCATGTTTGTACCCTCTCTGGCGTTTTTCCCAGGATATCATGGCATCACCGCAGGGAGTGCGGTTTTTTTGCAGAACTGCGGTGAGTCGTACGCAACTGCCGCAATGAAACGGCGCCTGGCGGGAGAGGATCACAGGGAGGAGGTGCGACAGCGCGAGGCACCCGGGCGGGTGCCGGCTGAGTCTGGCCGAGATCAATGAGGAGGTGCCGTTTGCGACGAAGCGAAGCAATCTCCGCCTGTGCAGGGGGATTGCTTCGCTTCGCTCGCCATGACATCGAACGAGCTGCAATGCCTTTCATATACGCCCGTCACCCCCACCCCGGCCCTCCCCCGCGGGGGGAGGGAGGCCGACTCCTCCTGCAGACACGCGTCTCATCGTTCACGTCGACGAACCCGGCCCTCTCCCGCCGGGGGAGGGAGGCCGACTTCTCCCCCCGGCGGGAGAGGCTGGACGGGGGGCGGTGCGGTGCGGAAAGCCTTATTTGAATAGTATCGGAACCAGCAGTTATTCGGAGAAACCTACTCTTCCTCCTCGTCCTCGCGTTCCGCCAGCCGCTGGTCGAGCATCAGCAGGCCAGCGCCGTCGGAACCGACCAGCTTCAGGTGCTGGATGATCTCCTCGGCGTTCTTCTCTTCCTCGACCTGCTCATCAACGAACCACTTGAGCATACTGATGGTCGGGTAGTCGTTCTCCTGCGTCGCCAGCGCGTAGATCGCGTGGATGGCGGCGGTGACGCGCCGCTCATGCGCCAGGGCGTGCTCCATTGCATCGAGTGGTGAGGCGAACTCGTTCTGTGGTTCCTCAATCGCGCCGAGCGCGACACGCCCACCACGATCGTTGACATAATCGAAGAAACGCAGCGCGTGTTCGCGCTCTTCTTCACTCTGGACACGAAACCAGTGAGCGAAACCGGTCAATGCCATGGCTTCGAAGTATGCCGACATCGCCATATAGGCGTGTGATGCGGCGAATTCATACGTGATCTGTCTGTTTATCGCCTGCTGGATGCTCTCGCTTAACATATGGTGCTCCTTTCAGTCGTACCGGCCATGAACTGTCATATCCATTGTACCATTGATACCTGGTGCCGGGTGTCACGACTCCAGCGTGCACCGGCGCCTGGCGTACGCTAAACCTTGACGAGTTATGGTATACTGGAAGTATAACGCGGTGCGTTATCTCTGGCGCTGCAAAGCGGCGGATCATTCCGCAGGAGGCATCAGCTATGGTGCTGGATACAACACGCGATGTTGCACACAAGGGTTTACTGGCGGCGCTGGGCGCCGTTACGCTCGCCGAAGACGAGCTTGATCACCTGATCGATCGGCTGGCGGCGCGTGGCGAAGAGGTTGCACGCAGCCGTTTCGGCCACGTCGAGTCGGAATTGCGTAGCCGGCTTACCGGCGTTGAGAAGACAATGCGCGACGGCCTGCACGACGGCCACGTGCTGCGCCAGGCGTTGCGCGAGGAGCTGGAGCGCCGCGGGCGCTGGATTGCCGAGGCATTGAACCTGCCCACACGCGACTCGGTTGGGCATCTGCGCGAACAGGTGGAACGGCTGTATGCCGAGATCGAGCAGATTGCGCTGCAACGTGCTGCTGAACCACCCGCCCCCGTGCCGGGGTATGAGGATCTGAATGCCAGGGAGGCGGCGGCAAAGGTCAGCACGCTCGACACTGCCACGCTCGAGGCAATCCGGAGTTATGAGCAGACGCACCGCAACCGGATCACTGTGTTGCGCGCCATTGATGCGGCCCTCACCGAGCACGCCTGAACGCCAGCAGGGCAGCTCGCGAACCACCCGCAGCGCACGCCGCGCGTCAGGTGGCGCTGTTGCCCTCAGCAGAACGATACCTTTCTCTTCCGGTGGCGGTTTTTGCTCGTTTGCCGGCACGAACCGCCACCGTTGACCCGGCATTGCACGGCGTTGCCGGCGCCGCTATCCCCCACGCACAACCGGGTTGTGTAACTCACCGATCCCCTCAATCGCAATCGTCACCGCGTCACGCGCATCGAGCGAGACCTCATCCGGTGGGACAATGCCGGTGCCGGTGAGCAACACGACACCCTGCGGGAACAGGTTGTCGCGCCCGAGGTAGGCAATCAGGTCCTCAAAGGTGCGCACCATGCTGGCGGTGCTGATCTCGCCGACAAAGATCGGCACGCCGCCGCGTTCGATTGTCAGTCGTAGCATCAGCCGCCGGGGATCGGCAATTGCGTCGCGGAGTGTGATCACCGGGCCAAGCGCACAGCAGCGCGCATACACTTTCGCCTGCGGCAGGTAGAGTGGATTCTCGCCTTCGATATCGCGCGAGCTCATGTCGTTGCCGATCGTGAACCCGATCAGTTCGAGCTGTTGATTGATCACCAGCGACAGTTCCGGCTCCGGGACGTTCCATTGCGAATCGGAACGAACCGCGACTGCTTCATAGGGACCGACCACGCGGCTGGGCGTGGCTTTGAAGAAGATCTCCGGTCGTGCGGCGGCGTAGACCCGATCATAGATGCCACTGCCGGCAGACTCCTCTTCGCGCGCAACCCGGCTGCGTTCGTAGGTCACGCCTGCCGCCCAGACTTCCTGCTCGTCGGTAGGGCGCAGGAGGTGGAGCGCATCCGGCGCGGGAGGCCGGCTGGCGTCGCCGAGCAGGGCCAGCGGGTCACGGCTGCCCAGCGCCGCGGCGACATCGGTCACGAGATTGCGCCGCCCGATTGACCAGTGCAGGAATGCTGTCAGGGTAGGCCAGATGTCGGTAGCATCATGGATCGTCCCATTGCGAACCACGCCCAGGCGCGCGCCATGGGCCGGGTGATGGTAACGGCAGAGTTGCATGATCTGCGTTCCTTTTTCGTCTGCTGTAACGGCTGGCTGAAGGTCACTGTCGCTACTGTACCATAAGATATGTTTTGCCGTAACACGAAGCCGCACCTTTCCTGGAGCCTATCCGAATAACGGATGGCTGGATGTCATTGCGAGCGAAGCGAAGCAATCTACCAGCGCAAGAGGAGATTGCTTCAGCCACGCTTCGCTCGCTGCAAGCTGTCGCTAACGCTCCGCGCAATGACAGCAAGCGGAGAGTTATTCGGATAGGCACGTATGGCGCGTTCTGCATGCACGTGCCAGGAGGAGATACAAAGAGAGGACCGTTCTCCTATGATCACCCTCTTGTCTCCCGGCCGGATTGTGATAAAGTCAGCAGTAAGAACGGCAGTGTTGTCGCAGACGGCCAGGGTACCCGGCAGACACCCCTGACGAGGCGCGCATGGAAGCATTCATTTATGCTCCGACGGTACAGGCGCTCACATGGCGCCAGGCCGAGCCGCAACGCGCAGCGCTGATCGAGTTGCTGCGTGCGGCGCTTCCTGCCCGGGCATACGCCGTCCAGGCCAACGTCACGGTCGACCAGGACTTCGCCGAGCTCACCATCGGGCGGTTGAGTGCCGAGCCGCTGGTATTTGTCTTTGACGCGCTGGAACGACCATTGCCATTCATCGCGCGCCTGCGTGAATTCTGGTACCCACACCTTGCGTCGCAGGTACGCCCCGAACGCCACCCCCGGCATGGGCGGTCCGACGCGCTTGCCATCTGGGGGCCGCCACGTGCCACCCTTTCCACCATCCGCGACAGCATCCCGGTCAATGACCCGCGCACCGGGCACTATGTCGGCCGGGCCTTCTGGCGTGTCGATCGTCAGGGCTACTGGGGGTGCTGGAGTGATTCGACCGAGCATATCGGCCCGGCGCTGACGCTTGCCGAGTTACAGGCGCTGCTCAATGCAGCGCGTGGCATATTCGCCGACTGATATCGTTGAAAACTCGTTACAACCAGATTGGCGATTTCCCGATACCAGTGACGTATACCATCATACATCGTATACATGTCATCAGCTTCTCATCCACGATCCATTCCGATCGATCCGCTGGACCCATACAATAGCGTCGAGCAGCGATCGACACCGACTGGCGCCACGCCGGGTATTCCTCGCGCGCGGCATCACCACGGCGATTGAGGAGACATTGATGCAACCAGGCAGCACGGCACACTGGGGAGCGACCCTTCCTCAACCGGGGGGCATGGCGCACCGCGCGCGCAGCCGTCAGGGTTCACGTGAGCATGCCGACATTGATCTGCAGGCGATCATGCGGATGGATCTTGTGCAGCTTCAGGAGCACTGCCGAATTGAGAGCGAACGTTTCTTCCACGGTCAGCCACACGATACGCGCTTTGCGTACGAATTGTTCCGCCGCGCGCTGGTTGAGTGCTGTGAAGCTTCGTGGGAATACCTGTTCAATCACTATCGCGGGCTGGTGGAGCGATGGATCCGGCGTAGTGGCGCATTCGCCAGTACCGGTGAAAGCAGCGAATTCTTTGTAAGCTCGGCGTTTGCCCGCTTCTGGCAGGCGATCTCGCCCGAGCGCTTTGCATCGTTTCCGACACTGGCGTCATTGCTGCATTATCTTCAGCTCTGCGCGGCCTGCGTGGTCATTGATAGCGTGCGCGCGCAGTCGTGGGCAGAGATGGTGTCGGTTGAGTCGACCTGTGGCTGGGAGCAGGCATGTGACACGCCACCCGACGAAGAAGTGATCGACCGGGTGGCGCGCGAGGAGTTCTGGCGCCAGATCAATGCGCTGCTTGCGGGCGATACCGAACGGTTTGTCGTCTATCATTCGTTCGTGATGGGCCGCAAACCTGGCGAAATCTACCAGTTGCGCCGTGACCTGTTCGGTAGCGTTGCGGATGTCTACAATGTCAAGCGCAATGTCCTGGGGCGCCTGAGCCGCAACCAGGAATTGCGGCGTATGGCTGGCCTGTAGACAGGTTATTCCTCCATCTCGTCGGCCAGGAACGCGGCCAGATCAGCGACGCGCGTCGCATATCCCCACTCATTGTCATACCAGGCGATCACCTTGACCAGGTTGCCCCCCATGGCCATAGTGAGCGGCAGGTCAACGGTGGCCGAGGCGGTTGAACCGATGAAATCGGTTGAGACCAGTTCTTCATCGGTCACCTCAAGGATTCCTTCCAGTTCCTTGCTTGCCGCTGCCTCACGGAACGCCTCGTTCACTTCTTCGACCGACGCACCGCGTTCCAGTTCCACAACGAAATCGATCATCGAGACCGTCGGCGTCGGCACGCGCACGGCAAAGCCATCGAACTTGCCTTTGAGCTCAGGAATGACCAGCGCCACCGCGCGCGCCGCGCCGGTTGTCGTTGGCACAATGTTCATGGCCGCTGCCCGGGCGCGGCGCAGATCCTTGTGGACATTATCCTGCAGGTTCTGATCCATCGTATAGGAATGGATCGTTGTCATCACCCCGTGGCGAATGCCGAAGCGATCATTGAGCACCTTCGCCACCGGTGCCAGGCAGTTTGTCGTACACGAGGCGTTGGAGACAATATGGTGCACCGCGTGATCGTAGCGATCTTCATTCACGCCAAGGCAGATCGTGATATCTTCGCCCCGGGCCGGCGCGGTAATGATGACCTTGCGGGCGCCGGCCTGCAGGTGAGCCCGGGCCTTGTCGGCATCGGTAAAACGACCTGTCGACTCAATCACAATATCAACATCCATCTCGCGCCAGGGCAGTTTCGCCGGGTCGTGCTCCTCGAGTGCGGCAATCGTGATCTGGCGCTCCTCGCCATCCTCGCCATAGTAGACCACACTGATACGATCACTGGTGACGCTGACCTCGCCATCGAAGGCGCCATAGGTCGAGTCGTGACGTAGCAGGTGTGCCAGCGTCTCGTTATCGGTCAGGTCGTTTATCGCCACGATCTCCAGGTCGTCCGGGTACTGCTCGAGCATAGCCTTGAAGCTCTGCCGCCCGATACGGCCAAAACCGTTAATTGCGACGCGCGCCATCGTGGTGCTCCTTCTGCATCTCAGCCGGATCTGCCCCGATCGTGGGGGCGGGCCGTGCCATTATAGCACGGCTCGTGCCGGGATCGCGGACGATGCCTGGCCATCAGAACGAGATGGATTTCTCGCGCAGGTGGGTTTCGGGCCAGACGCGGATGCCGCGATCGAGGCGATTCTCGGCTTCGATCACGCACGCATCGCTGATGACCGACCCATCGCCGATGTGGGTACGCGCCCCGATCTGATTGTGCCGCCCGATGACGCACGACCGCAAGACGGCCGCTTCGGCAATCTGGTTGCCATCCCAGAGTACCGCGCCCTCGATGCGTGCCTGTGGGCCAATGACGCACCCGGCGCCGATGACGGTCGGCCCGATGACCTGGGCGCCGGCGCCGATCCTGACACCGGGGCCGATCACGATGGGCCCGAACACCTGCGCGCTGGGATGAATGTCGGCGTCGCCGACCAGCCACACGCGATTGCCGATCTCCTGGCCATGGAACCGGTAGCGCACCTTGCCGACGAGGATGTCGTGGTGCACTTCGAGATATGCAGGCGGCGTGCCGATATCTGTCCAGTACGCGCGCGACGGATATCCATACATCGGGTCGCGCGTCTGCAGCACGACTGGAAAGAGGCCGCGCTCGAACATGTAGTGCTGCCTGGGCGGAACGTAGCGGAAGAGCTCCGGTTCAATAATGTATGTGCCGGCGTTGATCAGGTTGGACGTCACCTCATCAATGCGCGGTTTTTCCATGAAGCGCCGGATATGGCCAGTTTCGTCCATTTCCACCAGGCCGTAGGCCGTCGGGTCCTCGACCGGTGTCAGCGCGATGGTGAGTTTGCTGCCACGTTCGCGATGGAACGCCAGCATGGCCTGCAGATCGAGGTCGGTCAGCACATCGCCATTGAACACGAAGGTTGCGCCATCAAGCATGTGCTCGACATTTTTGACCGCGCCGGCCGTGCCGAGCGGTTCCGGTTCTTCAATGACGTGGACCTTCAACCCCAGCGCAGTGCCATCACCAAGCGCGTCACGAAACCGCTCGGCCAGGTATTGCACACAGAGGATCACCTCGTCAATCCCCTGGTTGCGCAAGTTTTCGAGAACGTGCACAATGAACGGTTGATTCACCAGTGGAATCATCGGCTTGGGGGTGTTGCATGTCAGCGGTCGCAGGCGCGTGCCCAGGCCACCGACGAGAATGACTGCCTTCATGCCTGCTCCTGTACCCATGAGCGCCAGTATTCAAGTGTATCGAACAGTGTCTGTTCCAGTGGAATGCCGGGTTCCCACCCGGTATCGTTGCGGAAGCGCGTACTATCGCACACGACACGCGGCACATCGGTGGGGCGCATGCGCGATGGATCCGGCTCGATACTGATATCGCGCGTACTGTACGTCAGCAGGATATCCAGCACGCGCTGCACGCTGACGGCGCGGCCGCTGCCGACATTGTAGGCTGCGCCGACCTCGCCATGCAGCGCCGCCAGTTCATACGCGCGCTCCACATCGCGCACGTCGCTGAAATCGCGCTCGGCCGCCAGATTTCCGACGCGCAGTACCGGCGGTTGCCTGCCGGCCTCAATCTGCGCGATCTGTGCCGCAAAGGCGGGAACGACGAACATGTCCGTCTGGCGTGGGCCGATATGATTAAAGAGGCGTAACCGGATGGTGCGCAGACCGTGGCTCACATAATACTGGTACGCAAAGAGATCCTGCGCCGCTTTGCTGACGGCATACGGATTGACCGGACGCAGCGCTGCGGTTTCCGTCAGTGGCAATTCTTCAGGGCGCACGTGGCCGTAGATTTCGTTGCTGCTGGCGATCACAACCAGCGGATCGCTCCGCAGCCGCAGGAGCGCCAGAAAGAGATTGAGTTGTGCACCGGCATTCGCCTCAAGGGTGGCGTGCGGATCGGCGAAGGCTCGTGGCACGTTGGACTGGCCGGCGAGGTGAAAGACGACATCGGGGCGCGCGCTGACCAGTGCGGTGAGCGTCTGTTCCAGGTCGTTCAGGTCAGCGGCAATATAGGCGACGCGCCCCTTCAGGGCCTCGATCGCAAGCCCCGGCTGGCGCGCCAGGCCGGCGACCTCCCACATCCCGCTGGTGAGGAGATGTTCGGCCAGGTGACCGCCGGCGAAGCCGTTTATTCCGGTAATCAGCGCGCGCATAGCCCGACTGTAAAGAGTTACGGTTACTGCCCGGACTACTATAGCCGAACGATCGGCGGAGTGCAAGCGGCGCAGCGATCAATTTTGTCATCCAACGCCAGCGAGCGACAGTCGTACTGTCGCTCGCCGGGAGAGTCGCTATGTGCCGTACTGGCGCACGGCGGTGGTGGTACGCGCGCGCGATACTACTCATCGCTTGCCGGAGCCGTCTCGCGCGTCTCGGATGCCTCGCCAGACGACTGAGGCGGTTGCCGGGCCGATCGCGGTTGAGCAGCGGCGGTCGGAATACTCACCGGTTCGGACGGGCGCTGTGCACCGGGGTAGCGGCGACTGACGCTCACCGGTTCGGGGAGGGCGCGCGATGCCAGGAAGCCGAATTGCTGGCGTTGCACGCCGCGCGGATCGGTGAATGGATGCTCAGCCTCGACGCGCGTCAGGATCTCGTTCACGTCAATATCGGTGAGTTCGTTACGGAGGATGAGCGCCTCGGCGATCGCAATCACGGCTTCCTTATTGTTCTCGATCAGGCTCTTCACCAGCCGATACTGCTCATTCAGAATCGCTTCCACGCGCACCTTCACGTCAGGGTTCGCCACTCCCTGCATACCGAAGGTCAGGTAGGAATAGAGGCTGTTATCCATGCCATAGGCACCGACCATGAACGACGCCAGGCCGGTAGCGCTCTGCAGGTCACCGGTGACGCCACTCATCTGAATGTTGAGGAACACTTCTTCGGCGGCGCGGCTGGCGAGCGAGATCTTGATCCGGTCGAGCAGTTCGTCTCTGGTACGGGTATGAATCTCCTCTTCAGGTTTCCACGCAGCGAAGCCGAGCGCCGAACCGTGGCGAACGATCGTCACCTTTGTCAGGCGTTCCTTGCGCAGCAGTTTGACGGCGGCGTAGGCGTGGCCCGCCTCGTGATAGGCGATCCGGCGCCGCTCCTCATACGACATACTGCGGATCGGCTGGCGCAGCCCCCACTCGTGCGTCTCGCGGGCGCGGGTGAAATCCCAGTAGTTAATGGCTGCGCGGCCATCGAAATGCGCGTGGATCACCGCTTCATTGATGACGAACTTGATCGCCACCGGCGAATACCCGATCGTATCCGACACCATGCGATCGAGCGGCATCGGCTCATGTTTCACCTTGGCGAGGTAGTATTCAATAATCTCCTTCCGGCCATCGGGGTCGGGCAGGTCAACCGTAATCTTGCGGTCGAAGCGACCCGGGCGCAACAGCGCGGCGTCGAGCGTCTCGGCGAGGTTGGTCGCCGCCATCGTCAGCACCGGCGGCATCTCGACCTTCTTATTGCGGCGCAGGCCGAAGAAGCGCAGGATCTTACCGCTGAGCGACTGCTCATGTGGCGGCGGGTCCATCTGGATCAGCAATTCGTTGAGCAGGCCGCTGCCGGCGCCCATCCCCATGCCCATGCCCATCACCACATTGGCGCGTCCACCGGCGCCCGGGTCGGATGACATACCGCCCATGGCTCCCTGGCCGGCAAGGTTGCTGCTCCGCGCCATGCCGATCGCATCGATTTCATCAATGAACAGGATGCAGGCGCCATACTCGCGTGCCAGCTTACGCGCCTTGCGGTACAGGAGCATCACCTTCATGTTGCCCATGCCCATCCAGGCGGATGTGAGTGACGGAGCACTGAGGTACCCAAACGGCACGCCGGCCTCAGTGGCCACTGCCTGTGCCATATAACTCTTACCGGTGCCGGGAGGGCCGATCAGCAGGACGCCGCGCGTCACCTCGCCGCCCATCTCCTTGAACTCTTTTGCGCCTTTCAGCAGCGTGACGATGCGGCGCGCCGCTTCCAGAACCTCCGGGTTTCCTTTGTAATCCTTGAAACCGATCCCCGTCTCGCCCGGCTTGAGCCAGTAGATGCGGGTGCGGCCCATAAAGTAGAACATGAGAAAGAACTGGAAGCCGATAAAGAAGAACAGGTACGCGCCAATCATCAACACCTGCAGGATTGCCGCGCCCATATCATTCGTCATCACAAACTCGAACCCGCGCGGGAGGAGGTTAACCACCAGCCAGATCGCGACCAGGGCGATCAGCACGCGCCAGATCAGGCGGCGCACCTTCCACGGCCAGCGATGGAAGGCCTGGTCAATCTTCTGGTCAAGCTCGCGATCGAGCTCATCACGGTAGCGCGTGTCGGTTGACGGGCGGTAAGGTTCAAGAGCCATCGTATACTCCCTGGTTGGCGCATATGCGCGGGCCGATAACGATTGCCTCAATTATTCTGGGTCAGGCGGTTGAGCGGCGAAATGATACTGACAATCTTGCCGTCCGGGTTGGCGGTAATCACCAGCGGTACCTTGGCACTCTGGCTCTGCATGGACACCAGCACGGAGTAGAAGTACATCGAGCCGCCGTCGTCGAGGCTGACGCCGCCGACATAATCATAGCGGTTATAGACCAGGCCCATGCTTTTCTCAGTATCGGCCTGTGATTGCAGGGTTGCCTTGGATGCGCCAAGATTGAGCTGCGACGACTGGTACTCTGTGCTGAATGCCTCCCACATCAGGTCGGCATTGAAGGTTTTGCGGCCCTGCAGGTAATTGAGCACGGCCGGTGCAGGCGCGATTGACTCGGCGCGCACAAAGTCGGGCGCGCCCGGCTTTGGCCCCCAGATCTGCCAGCTCATCCAGCCGATCACGCTCAACAGGCCGGTGGCGACCACCAGCGTCAGCGCAAATGGCCGCAGCGCGCGACCCAGCAGCACGGTTCCGTACAGAAGACGGCGCAACAACAGCCGCAGCAACCGCACGAAACGCGTGAACGCACCGGCGCGTGGCGCGGCGGGCGCTGCCTGGTACGTATAGGGAGGCTGCACGCCATACGGCGACGGCATCACCGGCCGCTGCATGGAGGTTTGCTGAGCGTCGCGAGGGTCTTGCATACTCATCACCATCAGCTGAACGTTGGAAACGCTCGATAACCGATACGGATAACAAAAGAAGGGGCGCTGTTTATTGCCCCGAACAATGGAGAATAACTGACAGATGGGAAATACTGCGCATGTCGTTTGCGTTACGTGCAGTATACTGGAATGTCCCGGGGTGATCAAGCCATCTGAATGAGCATACGATGAGAGGGATCCAGTGGATGTGCGGCGGCGAAGGCATATCTCGCTCAAGGGCCTGCGGCGGCTCGACGTCGTTGCTCTGGTGGTGATCGCCGGGTACGCCGCGCTGGCATGGAGTGCCTCGTCCGGCACCAGCATTGCCGGGCAGGGGCTCGATCCAGCCTGGGCCGCGGTGCAACAACGCCGCACCATACGTGTCGCGGTTGACCTGGGATTCTATCCGTTCACCTGGATGGCAGATGGCCAGCCAGCAGGATACGATATTGATCTGGCACGGGCCGTCGCGGCGAAACTGGGGGTCCAGGCGGAGTTTGTGCCGACCGGGCTCGATGCGATCTATGACGACCTGGCCGCGCGCCGCGCCGACATGGCGGTGTCGGCGCTGCCTTACGCGCCGGCACCTGGCTGGCGTGCGCGTTTCTCGAGGTTCTACTTCAATGCCGGCCAGGTGCTGGTGGTGCGTGCCGGGTCGCCCGTCGTGTCGGAAGCGGATCTCTCCGGGCGCGTCGTGGGAGTTGCGCTCGGCACCGATGCCGACACCTATGCGCGTCGTCGCCTGGCGGAAGGTCTGCACGTTACCCTGCGTGCGACATATGATGAGCCCGCTGATGCACTGGCGGCGCTGCAGCGCGGCGACCTGGACGCAGCGATTGTTGACCATGCCGCCGCGCTGATTGCGCTGGCGCATGCGCCTGAATTGCGCATTGTCGCAGCGCTGACGCTCGAACCATATGTCATCGCCGTCGCGCCTGAGTCGTATCGGCTGCACGATGCGATCAACCAGGCGCTCGACGAGTTGCGCGCCGAGGGTTTCTTCGATGAGCTGGGGAGGAAGTGGTTTCGGTAAGGGCGGCGTGCGCGCGGGGCGGTGCAGCCAGGGCGAGGCCAGAACCAATACCTTATCAGAAACCAGAACCCCTTACAAACGTGCAGCATACTGAATGGCGTTACGGAAGAGGAACAATCCGTCACCTTCATTTCGCCATGGTTCGCGGGTCCAGCGAGGATGTTGCTGCGCAAGCACAGCATTCTCCGGGTGCGGCATCAAGCCAAGGACATTCCCGGCCGGGTTACAAATGCCGGCAATATCGTCGTCGGAGCCGTTTGGATTTTCCGGATACGCCGGGCGACCGCCGGAGGCGGAAACGTACCGGAGCGCAATCTGCCCGGCGGATCGCAGCGCCGTGAGGGTCACGCTGTCACGCGCGACGAATCGCCCTTCGCCATGCGCCACCGGGACCTCGATCGGGTGGGTTGCGCCGCGTGTGAAGATGCACACACTCGATGGGTCAGCCGCCAGGCGCACCCAGCGACACTCAAACTGGCCGGAGGCATTGTCGCTGAGCGTCACCTGCTGGGGGATGGGAGATGGGGATTGGGGGCTGGTATCGACGGGCGGCTTTGTTGTGACGGTGGTTCGATTGAGATCCTGGCCGCGTATCTTTCCGGGCAAGATGCCGGCTTTGACCAGCACCTGGAAGCCATTGCAGATACCGATCACCGGGCGGCCATCCGCGACGAAGTGCGCAATATCGTCGCCCAGGCGATGCGCCAGGTCCACGGCGAGCAGTTTCCCCGCGCCGAGATGATCGCCATACGAAAAGCCACCGGGGATGATCAGCATGGCATAATCGGCCAGCCGCACGTCGCCAGCGACGACCCGGTTGACATGCACGAGATCCGGGCGCCCGCCGGCCAGTTCGATCGCTGTTGCGGCGTCGCCATCGCGATTGATTCCGGCAGCGCGAAGGATGAGTACCCGCGGCGCTCCGCCCATACGATTACCCCCAGCGAAATTCGATCTCCACTTCACCAATCTTGATCCGGTCGCCGGAACGCAGTCGCTGATCCTGATTGGGTGGCACCGGCGCGCCATTCAACAGCGTGCCATTCGTCGAACCCAGGTCGGTCAGGGTATAGTAATCGCCGCTGCGATTGATCACGGCATGATTGCGCGATGCAATGCCGCGATCGTGTTCGGCCAGGTCGAGATCGGGGTAATGGTGCTGGCGCGGGTCGCGACGCCCGATACGCAGCGGTGTACGCTCGACCTTCTGCTCAAACGTGCCGCGCGGCGAGATGACCATCAGGCGCGGCGCGGGCAGCGCGGCGCTGAGGGGTGTGCCGCAACCGGCGCAGAACCGTGCATTCGGCTTGTTGACCCGGCCACAGCGCATGCAGGCCTGGCCAGCCGGCGGAACGGCCACCGGCGGTGGCGCGACGGCGACCGGAGCCGGGCGTGGTGTGGCGGGCGCGGCGCCAGCGGGAGTCACCGGCTGGACGACCGTTTCGATGACCTGCGGCGCCACAACAGGCGGCACAATCGGCGGCGGCGGCGTCGCGCGCGCGACCGGATCGACATACGGGCTCGTCAGGCAGCGATGCAGCGCCTGTTCGAACTCCAGCGCGCTGCGAAAGCGCCCGGCCGCATCAAGGCTCATGGCCTTGATAATCACCTTTTCGGTGCGCGCATCAACCGACGGATTCAGTTTGCGGATACTACCTTCGGTCGGCGTCTGCAGCGGAATGGGTGGAAGATTCGTCAGCAGGTGCAGCAGCGTCGCGCCGAGGGCATACACATCGGAACGCGCATCCGTCTGCCCCTTGCCATACTGCTCCGGCGGAGCGTACCCGGCCGAGCCCATTGCGATCGTATCTTTTGCCTTGCGCGCCTTATAGGTGCGGGCCACGCCAAAGTCGATCAACTTGAGCACCCCCTCAGGGGTTAACATAATGTTTGATGGTTTCAGATCGCGGTAGATGATCGGCGGCGTGCGTGTATGAAGGTAGTGCAGCACGCGCGCCACCTGAATGCCGTAGCCGATCACCTGCTGCTCCAGCAGCGGTGCGTTGGCGTCGCGGATGCGATGTTCGAGCGTCTGCCCGGGCACGAACTCCATAATCATCACAGGCCGCCCCTGGTACTCAAACAGGTCGGCGACCAGCGGCAGGCTCGGATGGCTCAGCTT
The DNA here is from genome assembly GCA_013388755.1 of Chloroflexota bacterium. Classification (GTDB taxonomy): domain Bacteria; phylum Chloroflexota; class Chloroflexia; order Chloroflexales; family Roseiflexaceae; genus JACAEQ01. The sequence continues at coordinate 82,781 of JACAEQ010000078.1, read as the reverse complement.
GCTGAGGAGTTCCGCCTCCTGGAGGAAGAGGCGACGATTTTCTTCGAGTTCGGCGGTGGGCAGTTCATCTGCCGGGCGCATTTCCTTCAGCGCCCACACTGTTGAGTCGGCCAGGCGCAACGCGCGGTAGACCGCGCCCATACCGCCCCGGCCAATCAGGGCGATAATGCGATAATCGGCGTGCGAGCCGTGGATAATCGTCTCCGGCGCCAGCAGATCCGACATAGGTGGCTGTTCACATTTCTCCAGCGAGCGCGGAGATCCGCAATCTTGCGCAGATTGTACCACAGGACACAACCATGCGGCGCTGTGCTATACTGCCTGATAGAAACGGTCTACGTGGTGGCGCAGGGAAGCAGCATGTCTGGCGGCCAGTGCAACCCTCCATGGCGCGAATGCGTCTACGTAGTGTTCGGGTATGGACCAGTGAAGGAGTACCATCATGGCGGGCGAGGTGACCATCCGCGCAACACTGGCGCGGCCATATATGGCGGCGGCCAACACGCCGCAGGTTGCGTATCTGCTGCTTGAGGCGACGCCGGGGCAAGTCATGGCACAGGTGCGTGTGCCTGTCAATGTCAGCTTTGTCATTGACCGCAGTGGCTCAATGAAGGGCGAAAAGATTGACCGGGCGCGGCGCGCGACGACACGCGCCATCGAGTTGCTCGACGCCCAGGATATCGCCTCAGTCGTGATTTTCGATCACCGCACCGAGGTGCTCATTCCTGCCGGCCCGGTCACGAACCCCGCCGCGCTGGCCGACCGCATCAGCCGGGTGCGTGACAGCGGCGGCACCAGAATCGCCCCGGCAGTCGAGCAGGGGTTGCGCGAGATCGATAAAGGCCCGCCGCAGGCAGTGCGTCGCCTGATTCTGCTAACCGACGGTCAGACCGAGAACGAGTCCGAGTGTCTGCGCCGCGCCGAAGATGCTGGCCGGCGCAATGTGCCGATTACGGCGCTGGGTGTCGGCAAGGACTGGAACGAGGACCTGCTGATCGAGATGGCGAACCGCTCCGGCGGCAGCGCCGACTATATTGATCGCCCTGAAAAGATCGTTGAATACTTCCAGAACACGGTGCAGCGCGCCCAGGCGACAGCCGTGCAGAATGCGACGCTGACACTGCGCCTGGTACAGGGAGTGTTGCCACGCGCGGTGTGGCAGGTCTTTCCGCTGATCAGCAATCTTGGCTATAAGCCGGTGTCCGATCGTGATGTGAGCGTGCCACTGGGCGAGCTCGAAACCGGCAGCGGGCGCACACTGCTGGTCGAGTTGCTGGTTGACCCGCGCCCGGCGGGGCAGTACCGCATCGGGCAGGTTGAAGTAAGCTACGATGTGCCGTTGCTGAACGTGCAGGGCGAGAAGAGTCGCAGCGATATCATGTTGACGTTTACGACTGATGCGGCCCTTGCCGGTCAGGTCAATGCGCCGGTGATGAACATTGTCGAGAAGGTCAGCGCTTTCAAATTACAGACACGCGCATTGCAGGATCTGGCGGCCGGTGATGTTGCCGGAGCGACGCAGAAGTTGCAGAGTGCAGTGACCCGCCTGCTCAACCAGGGCGAGGCGGACCTGGCGCAGACGATGCAGCAGGAGATTCAGAATCTGCAACAGACCGGCAAGCTCTCCAGTGAGGGGCAGAAGACGATCAAGTTCGGCACGCGCAAGACGGTGCGCCTGAGTGATATTGATACGGGGAAGCAATCGTCCTGAACCGGGCTCCCATGCGGCTGCGCCGCTCACTGCCGTGATGAAAACAGCACAGGCGCGTACGCTCTCGGCCATCGGTTTTGCACCTCAACGACGATGCATCACATAGACCGGCGCCGGGCCGAGGTCAATCACCAGGCGACCATTACTGGCAGCGATGGTTGATGTTGCTCCGTCACGTGTGATGAGGGTGGCCGTGGGCGCACTGGTGCGAATGCTGGCACGCACCGGCGAAGGCGCCCAGAGTGCGTCGATCGCCTGGTCGCCGCGCTGCAACTGAGCGTCATAGGCTTCCGGGCCGCTGATGGCAACCATGTCGTCGAGATAGATGACACCGCCACCGGCAAACGCATCGGGCGAATCGTCGAGAACCAGCGCATCGAGCCACGCCGGGAAATCGAGCCGCCCGTTGCCGCTGCCGCCAATGCGATCCCACGCCGGCACGGCGGCCCCGATCGGCGCCTCCAGCAACCGCCATCCGGGAGGCCCGATCGTTCCCAGGCCGAATTGCAGCACTTCCCCCTCGGCATCGCGCAGCCAGACTTTCAGCGTATTGCCCGATCCATCGCCATAGACCCACACACCGATTGCATACGGCGTGCCAGGAACAGGCGCCGGGCGTTCGCGGCGAAACACCACATACTCATTGGCGCGTGTCGGAAACAGATAACTCAGGCGCGCCGCGCCGCGCCCGCTACGGGTACGCTCACCGGCCGGCGCGAACTCGCCATACGTCTGATCGCCGCGCCGCCACGCACCAAAGTTCTCGAAGTCGAGCAACGTCTCGCGCGTGAAGAGGTCGCGCACCGTGACCAGGTTTGCGTCACGAAGCTGTTCCGTCATCGTGCGATACGCCGCGAACGCCGGTTTGAGCCGGCTATAGTCGAAGTAACCGGTCCCGACACCAACCAGGCCGTACGGGTTGCCCGGGTCATCCTTCAGCGTATACCAGAAGATCTTCGCCACACCGGCGCGCCAGAGAAGTAGCGTGGCGCGCACCATGAAATTCGCCTGGCTCTGTTCGTCCACCACGCCGACCGGATCGCGATCGCCACGGCCGCTCGACCAGCCGATCTCGGTGACCCAGATCGGGCGCACGCCATACTGGTCGGCGATGGCACGCGCCGCCTCGACTCCGGCGACAAGGTTGCCGGCTTCCGGGGCGCTGGGGCTGACGTAGGGGTGAATGGCAAGTATATCGAAACTTTCCCACGCGCCAGCTTCCGCCACCTGGCGCAAGAACGACGGCTCGAAGGAGTAGACCCCGCCGATCAGGATGGTCGCCTGTGGATTGACGGCGCGAATCGCCGCCGATGTGAGGCGCAACAGCGTGGCATAGGCAGCCGGGTCCGGTGCCGGCTTCCAGAACAACGGGTTATCCGGTTCGTTCCAGATCTCCCAGTGCGTGATGTAATTGCGATAGCGCTGGGCCACGGCAGCAGCAAAGGCGGCGAAGCGCTGCGGATCGGGGGCGTAGAACGAGACACCCTGTGTGACATCGCCAGTGAAGGGGGTCGCCCAACCGGGCGGGTGCCCGATCACGCCGAGAATCTTCACGCCACGCCGGCTGAGCGCGCGCACCGCTTCGTCGGTGAAGGTCCAGTCATACGGCGCATCGGGTGCCGGTTGAATCCGGAACCAGTGAATGTCCTCGCGCGCCCAGCCGGCGCCTGCACGCGCGATAATGTCGGCCGGCACATCCATGCTCGCCGGGTCCCAGTAGCGTGTTGAGAGATGCGTATTCAGGCCGAATGGCGAGTCGTGGGGGGCCGGCTGCGGCACGGGCAATGTGGCGTGCAGGCCGGCGGGGGCCGGTGCCGCAGCCGGCAACAGCGCCAGCAGGAACGCAGCAACGATGGCAATCGGCAGCGCGCGAGACGAGAGCGAATGCATCACGACGAGATTATAGCATGATCGCTCGTCAGCGATCACGGGTGATACGCACGGTACTGGCCGTGGCAACGCCCGGCACCACCGCATCGCCGGGGAGAATCAGCGCCGGCGGTGGTGCGGCATAGCGCCCGGGATTGGTAGCACGCACCAGGTAGCTATGCTGAACGATGCCGGGCGGAAGCATGGCGGCTGACAATTCAATCTGCCCGAGGGATGTCGCGACGTACTCGAATGTGGCACGCGTACCAGCGTCCACCAGCGTCAAGCCGGCAGGTAGCTCATCGCGCACGGTGACGAAGCGCCGTTCAGCCGGCACGACCAGGGTCAGCCGGACCATGACCAGTTGCCCGATGCGTAACGCTGCCGGATCGAGCCGCTGACCGCTCTGTGGGTCGAGGTACTCACGGAGCACACCTGCGCCGCCGGCCGATTGCGGCAGGAGCCAGGTCAGCCGCCAGGCGAGGATGGCCTGGCCACCATTACTGGTGACAACGAGCGTATTCGCCGGCCGCAGTTCGGCGAGTGGCAGAGGAACGATACGCAGTACCGTCCCGGGATTGGCCGCGGCGGCCACCAACGTGCCATTCAGTGCGAGCGTCACACTGGCCTCTGCACCTTGCGGCAACACGGCACGGAGCGTATGCAGCACGCGCCCGGTGGTATAGCCATCGCCCCAGCCGCCGGGCGTTGCGCGGGCGACGAGCCAGCGTGTCGCTTCGATCACCAGCGTCTGTTCGGCAGTCGCATGGTGCAGCGCCAGCGCCGCCAGCGCCGTTGTGGCGGTGTCGCCGTGCGGTAGTTCGCCCGCCGTCTGGCCGGCCCACCAGGCCATTCCGGATTCGCGCCTGGCGAGCGTGATCAGCTTCGGCAGCGCATTGTCTTTCGCCGCCTGTTCTGGTGATACTGCCAGCAACCGGCAGGCCAGCCCGTCCGCCCGCAGCGCGCCCGCCGGCGGCAGGGCCGGCAGATCGAAGCTGGCGGTGCCGCTCCGTGCCAGCGCATAGATCAGGCAGGCACGCACATCTGGTGGCGTCTCCGGGTCACGCGCGAGGCGGGTTGCCGCCTGGGCCGCACGATCAATGGCGTCGGCGGGGGGGATGAGGCCGGCTGCCGTGGCATACATCAGCGCCTCCAGCGCGGCGGCGGTAACGGCCGGCTGTGGCTGGCCGCCAGGCTGCCAGCTCCATTCACCACTCCCGCGCTGCAACGCAACGAGCCGGTCGAGCGCCGCCCGGGCTTCCGGGCGCGCATCGGGAAGCGGCCCGGCCAGGAGCAACACCGCCGCTTCATCGAGCGCGCTTCGTTCGGGTCGTGTGGCAAGGCGACGCGCATGCGCCAGCGCAAGGGCATCCGGTGATGGCGCCACCTCCACTTCAAACAGGCCCCAGCCGGTTGCTGCTTCCGGAGGAACAACGATGGATGTTGTGAAGCGATCGGTTACCAGCGCCCCACCGCCACTCACAACCGTGGTTGCCGGCGGGAGGACCGGTAATGTCGCGTTGAGTGCCTGTGGCGCGATCTCGTCAGCCGCAATCGTCGCCGATACATTGAACCCGGCCGTGGCAGGCGCCCCGACCTGCAGCGATACCGATGTCGAGCCGCCTGGCGGAACCGCGACGGTTCGGCGCGATACGGCCCCGCCCGCAGGCCCGAGTGCTACCTGCGCCTCGCGGGTCAATGGTATGGTTGACTCCAGGCGAACCGACACGTCGACAGCATCGCCTGCACGCACGAAGGGCGGCACGACGAGCTGTGCTGCCAGCGGCTGGAATATCTGCAGCATCATCTGCGCTTCGCTCAGACCACGTTCACTGGCCGCCCACACGCGTACCTCGAACGTACCGCGAGTCTGCGGCAACGGTACGGCGAATCGCGCGATGCCATCGGTTCCGGTGCGCTCCCTGCGCCACACCAGTGGTGGCGCCCCTGCCGCATCGCCGGCCGGCGCAACTCGCAACAGCACATCAGCAGGCGCGCCCGAATCGCCGGGGCCGGCGAGGGTAAGCGTGAGCAGTGCAGTAGCGCCGGGCGCATACTCCTGCGCATCCGCCACAAGCGAAGCTGTCATTGGCGGAGCATCTACCGCCAGCGGTAATTCAATCGTCAGCGGCCCCGCCACAGCCGGAGGATTGCCCGCAGGTATCAGTGTGACATGCACGCCTGGCGCGTCATCTGCCGCAAGGGTCAGCGTCAGCGGCTCACCCGCGCGTATCTGGCGCAATTCTGCCCGGAGGCTGCCGGGGCGACTCACCGTGAGTAACGCCGGTCCAGTCGGCAGCGGCACAACGGGCAACAGGAGCACCGTATCGCCCGGCTGGTAGACGCGGCGATCGGCAATCAGCGTTGCACCATGAACCGGCTGCTCCCAGGCGGTAAACCCTGACTGAAAGACACGGAGCATCGTCTCCACCGGCGCGACCGGCGGGCTGGCGCCCGCCAGCGAGACCCGGACACGGTAGGCTCCGGCACGGGTTGGCGTCACACTCAAGCGCGCCCGGCCATCGGCGGAAGTGGTGATCTCACGAACCAGCAGACGTTCATCAAGCGGCATCGAGCCATCATGATCGGGCGTGGCGCGGCGTGGCAGCAACACCTCGACCCGCACCCGCTGCGCCGGCGACGGGCGATCGCCGTCCATGGTCAACACCTCGATACCAGCGGCATCGCCGGCGGCGACCAGTTGTACCGGCAGGCGCACTCCAACGACCGGCGCCGGGGCCATGGTGAGCGTCTGATCGAATGTCGCCGCACGACCGCCAGGTTCGACCACGTGTGCGCGCACGCGATACCTCGCCGCCACAGCCTTCTGCGCCACATCGAAGTTGATCGGCGCGCGCCCGGCCTCGTCGGTTACACCAGTGCCCGACCAGCCGGCAGCCGGTGCATCCTGGCGCATGCCAAACACAAAATCGTCCACAACCGGCAGCGGCGCCGGTTCGACATCAACCGTCCACGACACCACAGCGCCCGCGACCGGAATACCTTCCGGTGTGCGCACAACCAGTGTGGATCGATCGGGCATCTGGCCATCGAGCGACAACTGTAGCGATGATGGCGGGGCACGCACCGAGAACACGACCGTCGAGCGTGCGCCATCGCCTGGCACGGTCAGGCGATAGATGCCCGGCGGCGCATCCGGCGCCAGTGCCAGCGATGAACTGATCATTCCTGATGCATCGATTGTGAGCAGATCATCAACACGCGTGCCTGACGGATCACGCATTTCCAGGCGTAACTTGAGCCCCGATGGCGGTACTGCCAGCGATTGCGCGCCGTCCTGGCGCACGAACCCGCCAATCAGGATACGATCACCAGGCGCATAGGTTGTACGATCGGTCGCGAGCAGTACCCGGTAGCGTGGCATACGGGTAGGGGTAATGCCAGGTTCCGGCAGCGCCAGCGCGGGCTGATCACCCCCACTGACGGCCACCAGGCCACGCTGGTTGATGCCCGCCAGGTCAATTTCCCAGATGCCGCGTTCGTCAGTGCGCCCGGTACGTGCCAGCACGCCCTGCTGATAGAGCGCGAGCGGCAGATCAGGCAGAGGATCGGCGCTCACACTGTCCGTTGCCCACACCAGCGCGCGCTCGTCTACCACGTGCAACGAGAGCGCCACGCGCGACACAAAGAGGACAGCATCGGCGCCAGCGCCCTCGGCAGAACGCACGCGCACGAAGTAGATGTCCGGCGGCAGGGGTGCGTCACCATCGAGCGTGATCGCAACGCGCTCTTCCACCGCCGTATTCAACGGATCGGCCAGTGGCTGCGACCAGGCGCGCAGCAAGGTCAGGCCATAGCGTGCAGGCTCGAACGTTGCCCAGTCGCTATCGCTGAAGCCGAGTGAGCGCAGCAGGGTCGCTTCATCCAGGCGATACAGCTCGAATTGCAAGATCGATAGATTGGTACGGCGCAGCAACACCTCCGTGGGCCGGTCGGGCGCGATCCGCAGCATGCGACCTGCCGCCTCGGGGAGTGCCAGCGATGGCGTGGCAGGCGCAGTGACGAAGCGCAACAGGTACTCGCGACCGAGCGGCACGCCCAAACGGTCGGGAAGTGAAGCCGGAATGGTTATGGTATAGAGTGTAGCTGCCTGCAATTGTGCATCAAGGCGTACCTCGCCATCGCTGGTGGTCAGGTGCAGATCGCCAGCCGGCGGGTCAATACGCAGCGCATCGCGTAATCTCCCTGCATCCATAGGCGTGCTGAAGATCAGGCGGATATCGCGGTTCGGGAGGAGCAGTTGCCCTTCGCCTGGAAACCGGCCAATCAGCGCCGGTTGCGGTGACGTGACGAAGCTCCAGCGATACGGCGCGGCCAGAAAAGGCGTCCCATCCGGCAGCGAGTCCCGGAGTGCCACGGTGTAGGCGACGCCGGGTTGCCAATCAACTGCCGGCGTATAGGTCACAACCTGTGTTCCATCGTCCAGTATCGCGGCATCCAGCGCTCCCGGCATCGCAGGATCAATTGACAGCACCGCCGGAAGCATCTGCAGGTCCACCGGCTGTGACAGGAGCATGCGTAACGGGGCACGCGGCGGAACCTGGCGCGCATTCGGTGGGGGCCCAACCTCGCGCACGGCAGGCGCGAGCGTGGTGAAGGTCCAGGCATACTCACGGCCAAGGCGCCCGCCATTCTGGTCGGAAAGCTCGGGTGCAAGTGCTGCCCGGTAGCGTGTACCGGCGCGCAGTGGTTGTGCCGGGCGGAACAGGAGCGTTGCCGGATCGAGCCAGATCGCCTCACCGGCAAGTGGTGGATCAAAACGTAACTCAGGCAGCGTCGTCGGCTGCGCAAGCGCATCGAGCGGTACAATCGGCCGGCTGAAGCGCACACTGAGACTGGTATCGATCGGAACGCCTGCACTGCCATCTGCCGGCCAGACGGCGGTGACAGCCGGCGCCCGCGCCGTTGTGAACTCGGTGATCAATGCGGGCCGGAGGGGACGAAAGAAGCGGCCGAGGGCGGCTTCACCGAGTTCCAGGCGATAGCGGGTGCTGGTCTGGAGCGCAGTGGTTGGCGTGAAATAGAGTGTCGTGTGCGTATTGTCCCAGGCAAACACCCCTTCGACGGGCGGTTCGATCCGTAATCCGCGCACAACGCTCGGTGGATTCATCGGTTCGCTGAACGCGATGGTGATGCTGGTCAGCGGCGTGACATCACGCGCGCCGCTAGACGGAGAAACCGCCACAACCGTGGGAGTGGCGGAGAGGAACGGGAGAACAAAGAAGCGAGCCCCGAGCAACAGCAGGGATGCCAGGGTCACTACCAGCAGCACACCGGTCCAGATCAGGCTGGCCAGGCGCAGAATACGCACGCACGCTCCTTTGCAGCGAGTGGTGGCGCGGTCCCAGAGCCAATGGACAACAGCACGATACGTTTCACGGCACAACCTTGCACGGCGGTAAGCAGTATAGCACACGGATCAGCGCATCGCCGCAATGCGTAGCGTTCTAGCAACAATACCTTTCAAAACACGCCCGAACTGTGGGAAGCCCTGCCGGAGTGACGGGCGTATGTGAAAGGTATTGGTTCTAGCAACGTGCAACAACCTCGCGCCCTGGTGGAGCATGCGGCGCGCAGGAACGGCGGCGCGTCTGCGGATCACGGTTGCTGCCTGCAGCTACAGAGCGACGCCATGTTCTGCATGTACCAGCCAGAAGCAAGCTCCCTGGAAGCTGATTACCCCGCAGCATGCAGGGTAACACCGGTATAGAGCGCCTTCCAGCGCTCCGCCAGCCGATCCCAGCGGTATGCCTCGGCGCGTGCGTGTGCGCCAAGCGCCAGGTCGTTCCGCCGCTGCGAATCACGCAACAGTCCGGCCAACCCTTCGGCCAGCGCGCCAGCATCGCCGGGGCGAACGAGTATGCCAGCGATCTCACCCAGCACCTCACGTCGGTCGCCGACATCGCCCGTCACCACTGGAACACCGGCAGCAAGACTCTCGACGATTTTGAGCGGCGAGCGCGCTGCTGCCGCCGGCGTATCCTCCACCGGGTCAACCGAACAATCGCCGCATGCCAGGTAGGCCGGCGTCGCAGCCGGGGGCACGCGCCCGGCCCAGACGACGGCATCCGCAAGGCCGAGCCTTGCGGCGTGCTCCATGAGCGCCGGGCGATCATCGCCATCGCCAACCAGCAACAGGCGCACCTCAGGCAGGCGTGGGCGCAGCAAGGCAACCGTGTCAAGCAACAGGCGCACACCGTGGGCCACGGCGCTCATCACACCCAGGTAGACAATTGCCGGACGCCCTGTAAGACCAAGTGCCGCGCGTAACGCTGTGACGCGCGCCCGGCAGGGAGGTCGCTGGCGCTCCAGGTCCACGCCATTCGGTACATACTGCAGCCGGTGTGGCGCAACGCCCAGATCGCGGTAACGCTGGTAGAGGAAGCGCGTATTCACACTGACCCCGTGTGCCAGCAGTGGCAGGCGATCTTCCCACAGCGCGACGATTCGTTGCTGCCAGGCGCCGCCGAAGCGGTTGGCGCCAGCTTCATGGTCATCGCAATCAACATACAGCGTGGCGCCCGCGCGCGCCGCGAGGAGACCGGCGAGGCCATTGATCGGCTGTGGCTTGGCAACGTGAACAGCATCGGGGCGCAAACGAACGGCGGCAAGCGCCAGCGCCAGCGCACCTCGCAATGACACGGCTGCCAGCTCCGCCGCGCCGAAATGCCGGCGCGCGCCGGGCAGGCCATAGACATGCATCTGACCGGCATAGACGCAATGCACGCCATCAATGGTCAGGGATCGCACCACGGCACGATCAAACGTCGGGTGCAGCATCACCAGGTACGGCTCATGCCCCGCGCGCACCAGTTCGCGCGCCAGCGGCAGCCAGCGCCCGCGCGGTGATGGGTAGTCGAGGCTTGAGGTACAGAGAAAGACGACGCGCATGCGGATGCTTCACAACACTCTCGGTGATGCCGTCTGCGGCGCCGGTTGCTCGGCGTGCATTACGGATGGCTCCGCCAGTTCCTCGATCAGGCGCACCAGCGGTAGCCACGAGTCGCGCTCACGGTCAATGCGGATATTCTGCGCGAACGGTTCGGCCAGCCCTTCCTGAAAGAAGCGCATGATGGCCGTGGCCAGCGCGGCGCTGTCGCCCGGCGGCACAATCAGGCCCGTCTCGCCATCGTGAATCGTCTCCGGCATACCGCCAACCGAGGTCGCGATCATCGGCTTCTCAAAGCCGATCGCCAGTTGCGCCACACCACTCTGCGTCGCTTCCAGGTAGGGTAGCACCACCGCATCACAGGCCGAGAAGTAGACGGCCATTTCGTCGTTGGGCACGTACTCGCTGTGAAAGCGCACCGCGTCGGCAAGACCAAGCTGCTGCACGAGTTCGCGATAGGGGCGCTCGTCTTCCCAGAACTCGCCAACCACCAGCAACCGCACCGGAACCTGCTCGCGTACCTGTGGCAACGCCCGGATGAGGTGGCGCAGCCCTTTGTAGCGCCGGACGAACCCGAAGAACAGCAACACCGGCTCATCCGGCGCAAGGCCGAGGCGCGCGCGCGCCTCGGCGCGTGGTAGCGGTGTCCGGCTGAAGACATCGTAGGGCGGGTGGGTGACGCCCTTGATCCGCCCCCACGGCAGCGCGCGCCGCAGCAGCGCGAAATCTTCCTCGCTCATCACGATGAATGCATGGCCGCGCCAGAGAATCCGCCGCGCCAGGTACCAGTCGAACATGCCGCCATCGGGCGCGATCACATGGTGGCAAAGGAACAGAATGCGGATATTCGTGCGCCGCCTGATCAGACGAGTCAACATAAATAGCATCGGTGACCAGAAGGGCGTCCACCACTGGAGGAGCAATACATCGGGATTCTCGCGCCGGATCATGCGATAGGCGCGCCACCAGGTCAGCGGATTCATGGGCGTCAACACCCGATCGCACTCGACCCGCAGCGCACTCTCGTCAGGGCTGGGGTCCATCGCCGTATTGCCGGGATAGAGCCATTTCGGGTACTGCTTGAGATACGAAATCAGGCGCACCTCGTGGCGCTGGCGCAGGTGTCGGGTCAACAACGTCGTATAGTGCGCGACTCCGCCGCGGAACGGGTAGGTTGGACCGATCAGGGTAATCTTCATCGTGACACCAGCTCAAAGATTTCTACACCACCTTCGGCGTAGAGCAGGCGAAAGTCAGGACTTGCGCGCAGCTTTGCGGTATCGATGCGATCGGGGGCGGGAATGGCGCCAGGGCCGGCCAGCGGCTGCGCTCCGCTGAACACATACCCGATGCCAGCGGCGCGTAAGGCCGCAATGGCTTCCGGGCGCGCCAGGTCCACCAGCACCATGCGCCCATCTACCAGTTCGCGCTGGCGCAAGTCGCGTGTGAGCGCGTGAATGCGGGCGGCATACTGTGGATCGGCGGACATCTCACTGCCATAGGTCATGGGCGGGACGTTCGTCTGGCGCCCGGTAAAGAGCGGCAGCCACCAGCCCGCGTCCGTGCCGGCGATCATGTCACCGCCATAGATCGGGTGGCTATTGACCACAAAGCGCGCATCGGGTGGGATGTGTTCGCGCACCCATGCCATGGCCCGCAGATCGGGCGGTGTCACCATCCGCATATAGGCCGGCACCAGATCGCGTTGCCACCCGACCCCCCAGGCGCTGATGATCACGATCATGGCGGCTGACAGCGGAACGGCCAGGCGTGGCGCGATTCGTTCCAGCAGGCGGTGGATCTCGGCGAGTGTGAGCCCGGCCAGCGGTGCAGCGGTCAGATAGAGTATCATGGCGGCCACATCGCCCTGGATGACGCCAGTACCGGGCAGGCCGAGCAGATGCGGCATCGCCGCTGCCAGCGCAGCCAGCGCCCATGCCGCAGGCAGTGCGGCGCGCCAGTCGCGGCGCCGTGCTGCGAGCAGTAATCCTGCCAGCGCCAGGGCAATAACCGGCCCTTTCAGGTAGAGTGGTGCAAGCGCCGGCACCGCAGCCGCCAGGATCTGGCCGGCTGCCGCTTCCGGTCGCGTCGCGTGCGCCATGTTCCGATCAAGGTACCCGCTGGTGATGTTCAGCAGCCAGGGAAACGCCAGGATGAGCGCGCCGGTGCCGATGATTGCCGCGCGCCCGAGAGTTGCAAGGATGGTCAACGGCGCCGATCGCAGGCGCAGGATGGCCAGATGGACCAGCAGCATCAGCCCGGCGATCAGCGTCGTCTGGTAATGGCTGAGAGTCAGGCCGGCGCTCAGGAGCGCCGCAAGCGCCAGCAGCCGCCAGGAGCGTTGCGGTGCTTCAATCGCCGCCATCCAGGCAACCAGCACGGCCACAAGGATGACATGGCTGGCGACGAACGGATTTCGCCCCCAGAATGTCAGAAATGCCGGGATCGTGTTGAAGAAGCCAGCGATCAGCGCCGCCCACACCCCGGCGACCACGTTTCCGGTCAGCCGGGTAGTCAGCGCGCAGACGGCAATGACCGTTGCAGCGTTCATAACCTGCCCGGCATCGAGAACGGCGCGCGGCACTGGGATTCCGGTCAGCCAGTGAAAGAACGCCGCATTCGCGTGAAAGCCATAATGATACGTCAGCGTCGTCAGGGGCGCGTATGGTTCCCACGATTGAAACAGCCCCCCATGATCAACCAGGAGCTGCACAATCAATGTGTGGTGATAGTTATCAACATTTGCGCCGACCAGCATGTCGCGGGTGGTATACAGCCGCGCGACCAGCGCCAGCGCCAGCAGGGCAACAGAGAGTGCCGTGGCCCAGGCAGGCGCGAGCACGGCAAACGGCAGGCGATCCGCCGTTGCAGGTGCCGCCCGGCGGTCACGTCGCCAGAGCGCAGCAAGCCATGCGGCAGCCGCGAGGAAGACGTAACTCAACGTCGTCCAGCCATTCCACGGGAGGCCGGCCAGGTATACCAGGTTCAGCAGGAGCGGCGGCAGCGCCGCGCCGATCCCCCAGGCGACCCCGACATGCTCGGTAATCGTCAGGCGATGGTCGTGCCAGAGCCAGGCAAGCACGGCCATCCCCGGCAGCACCCAGAGGACAAGCGCCGCACCGGCAACCAGCGCCAGCGTGCCTGCGCCTGCCACCAGCCAGCGCAGCACATCGCCCGAACCACCAGCCACCAGTGTTACGATCCATCCCAGCGCCAGAAGGGCCGGCATCGCAAGCTGCAACGCCAGCCTGGCGTCAGGACGAGCAACGCTCATCCGTTCAGGCAACTCGAATGGCTTCATCAAGGCGGCAATTATATCAGATCAGCCGCGAATCGCGCGCTCCCACTCAACCAGGCGTTTGAGCTGGCGCTGATTGAGGCCAATGATCGGGCGGGCAGAGCGCACGCGCTCAAGCGCGCCCCGGCTCGTTGCGCCACACGCGACCAGGTAGGCGGCGGCAGTCAGCGGCGCGCGCCCGACGCCGGCGTGACAATGCACAAGGGTCGCGAGCCCGTCAGAATGCGCGGCATCCAGGAACGCCACCGCATCGTGGAGCTGGTCAATCGTCGGCGAATGAAAATCGGGCACCGGGAGGCGCAGGGCGCGAACGGGCAGTGGCCCGGAAAATGCATCCTCGCGCTCGGCCTGGAGGCTCAAGACGGCGCGAATACCGAGCGCATGGAGGCGCGGCCACTGATCGGCGCGAAACGCGCCGCCAACATACAGCAGCGTATCGAGGCGGCTGACATTCAGGCCAAACGCACGGCGCCACTGGGTTGCGCCATAGCGCCATGCCCATGCGAACCCGCCGGCGAAGGGCGCGCCTGGAACGAATACCGGCGAGGAAAACCGATCGTCTCCCATACACTCTGAGTTCATGTTCATTATAATACGCACCGTGCTGTGGTCATTATACACGCGAAGCGCAAGGAGGAACGATGCTCACAGCCTTTGTGCTGATCCAGGCCGAGCCGGCGAAGATCGCCGCAATCGCCCAGGCGCTGGCAAACATGCCGAGCGTTGCCGAGGTATACAGCGTCACCGGTGACTTCGACATTATTGCCGTGCTGCGCCTGGCGGACTACGAGCAGCTTGCCGAGGCCGTGCCCGAGAACCTGGCGCGTGTGGATGGTATCATCCGCACCAATACCATCCTGGCGTTCCGGCGCTATTCCGCGCAGGATCTCAAAGCGGCGTGGGACATCGGCGTATCATAGCAACTCCTATTCATAAGCCAGGACATCGCGCACAGTCAGGCGTGCCGCGTGCCATGCCGGTAGCAGGCCTGCCGTCGCTGAGAGCGCCAGCACTACCGCCAGCCAGATTAGCGCGCCGCTAATCGAGTAAGTTAAGTGTAGTTCAGCGACGATTGCATGAAAGCCGCGCCCACTGCCCGGCTCAGGGTCTCGCCCAGCGGCGCCGCTACCAGCGCCGCGATGGCCCAGCTCATCAGGCCGATCTGCGAAGAGGGCGCCGGGAGAGGTCTAACGCGTTTCGGCTGCCGAACGCTACGGGACAATGAGACAGTGCCGCTGCGCTGAGGGCGAGTGCTATGGTAGGCGGCGGCAAGCGTGTTGAAAGGAGCGAAACGATGCGCCGGTGGCGTTCATGGTTCGCGCTTGGGATCGGTCTCGCGGCACTCGGCGCGGCTATTGTGGGCGCGCGCCCGGCGCGGTTGCGTTCCGCGCGCGTCACCTGCCTGAGTGGCAGCAACCCGCCGTGCGCAAGCATCGCCCTGACCTATGGCCCGGGCGCGCGCCCACAGTGTGTGGTCATTGACGTCTCCGGCGCCCATGGCGCCACCGGCAGCGCCACGGTCGGCAGCGACCAGGAGTTCATCGAGGTGCCGCTGGCCGGCAAGGCCGGCGGGCCGTACCGGGTGGCCGCAACGGCAGTGTACCGCGTTGGCGGCGTGCCTGTCATGCGGCATGAAGTCTCTGGGCGCTCATGAGGGCAGCAACAGGTAGCTGGCGCGTGGATCAGCGGTTCCGTCGTTTGTGCTCGCGACGGGCAGCGCGCCGGCCACCACCGGATGGGCGCGGCGCAGCGCCGTTGGTCGTCGTTTTTTCCTCGCTTGCGACACGTGAGGGCACCGGCGCGCGTGCCACCTGTGCCGCGCGCGCCGCCGGGCGCCCCCCCCTGCCACGCTGGGACGCTTCCCAGGCCGCAACGCGCCCGGGATAGACGGCGGTGGCGTAATACACGGCATAGATAATCAGCGCCAGTGCCAGCACGGTAACGATCGTCATCCAGTAGGGCGCGGTGAACGGTGCAATACTGCTACGGCGCAGCGCCCCGACGATCGCCCCCAGAATGCCCAGAATAAGCAGCGCATACCCGAGCCGGCGTAGCGCCGGGCCACGTACCGGGTGTGAATCCGCATGCATGAACGTCAGGTAAGCACCGGCAATCGCCACCACGAACTGAGCAATAAAAAACACCCACTCGGGGGCGCCGAAACCGGGGTCAGGTGTAGTCAGGTAGCTCAGATCCATGGGGCGCCTCCTGCACAGGGGAGTCACGGGTAGGCCGTCGTCTGCGCAGGATTATACCAACCGCACGGAGGAGCGTCAAATATAGGCACCGACCAGCAATTCGACCTGCGCGCGCTTCTCAGGTGGAACAACCGCCGGGTCAGTGATGATCGCCGTTGCCAGCGCGTGGTGTGCTGGAGCGTCGAAACCATCGCCGATCAGCGGCACGACGCGCCGCACAACATCCTGTGCCAGCCTGGCGTTCGCCTGTAACACCTGCACCACCATTTCCACGGTGACCGCGCCATGATCGGGATGCCAGCAGTCGTAATCCGTCACCATCGCCAGGGTCGCATAGGCGATTTCCGCCTCGCGCGCCAGCTTCGCCTCCGGTAGCGCAGTCATACCGATCAGGTGATGGCCGCGGCGCCGGTTCTCTTCGCTCTCGGCCAGGGTGCTGAATTGCGGGCCTTCCATCACCACCAGTGTTCCGCCGCGATGCACTGTGGCGCCTGCCGCGCGCGCCGCCTGTTCCAGGCGATCAGCAAGCCCGGCGTCAAACGGGCGATCAAACTGCACGTGCACCACCAGGCCGTCACCGAAGAAGGTATCAGGCCGGCGCCCTTTCGTCCGGTCGAACAGTTGATCGGGGATGACGATATGGCCCGGCGCATACGCTTCGTACAGGCTACCAACCGCGCTGACCGAGATCAGGTAGCGCACGCCGAGCATGCGGAACCCATAGATATTGGCGCGGCTCGGCACCTCCCCGGGCGACAGGCGATGCCCGACGCCGTGACGTGGCAAGAAGGCAACGCGATACCCCGCGATCGTACCGATCACATACGCGTCGCTCGGCTGGCCGAATGGCGTCTGCAACGTCACGCGCTCGATATCGGCGAGGCCGTCCATCGCATACAGGCCACTGCCACCGATGACGCCAATCGTTGCCTGCGAGGTACAGGGGTCAGATGTGCTCATCGTGTGATCCCTGGAAACAACGTTTTGCTGCTACACCGCCTCGTCCATGCGCCGGCGATATTCCGACCGGTCAGCGGCACGCGGCACCATGATCGGATGGCCGCGCCCTGCGACAACCTCGGCATTGACGATACAGCGACCGATGTGCTCCTGCGACGGGATTTCGTACATAACGTCGAGCAGTATCTCCTCAACGATGGTACGCAGCGCGCGGGCACCGGTGCGTGCCTTGAGCGCGCGTTCAGCAATCGCGTCGAGCGCATCGGCCGTCACTTCCAGATCGACATGATCGAGTGCGAGCATCTTCTGGTATTGCTTGATGATCGCATTGCGCGGTTCCGTCAGAATGCGCACCATGGCCTGCTTGTCGAGTGGTTCGAGGGCTGCAATCACCGGCAGACGCCCGATGAATTCGGGAATGAACCCATAGCGCAACAGATCATCCGGCGTTGTTTGCGCCAGCAGCGACGCCCGGGCCTCCGGCTGATCGGCGGCATGGAAACCGATACCACGTTTGCCATCAACGCGCTGGCCAACGATCCGGTCAAGCCCTTCGAAGGCGCCACCGCAGATGAACAGCACGTGGGTCGTATCGAAGGAGATATACTCCTGTTGCGGATGCTTGCGCCCCGGCATGGGCGGCACGTGAGCAATGCACCCTTCAAGGATCTTCAGCAGCGCCTGCTGGACGCCTTCACCGGAGACATCTCGGGTAATTGACGGGTTATCGCTTTTGCGCGCGATCTTGTCAATCTCATCAATATAGATGATACCAGTCTGGGCGCGCTCCAGGTCACCGTCGGCCGCCTGGATCAGGCGGAGCAGAATGTTTTCGACATCCTCGCCAACGTAACCGGCCTCTGTCAGCGCGGTTGCATCGGCAATGGCAAACGGCACATCAAGTACGCGTGCCAGGGTCTGCGCCAGCAAGGTTTTGCCACTACCGGTCGGCCCGATCAGCAGGATGTTACTCTTCCCCAGTTCGACCTCATCAACCGTCTGCCCGGCGCGCAGCCGCTTGTAGTGATTATAGACCGCCACCGAGAGAACGATCTTGGCACGATCCTGGCCGATCACATACTGATCAAGCCATTCGCGCAGGCGACGCGGCGTCGGCAGGCGGGCCGGACCGGTGCCACGCCGGACCGACGGGCGCGTCCCGGATTCCTCGGCAATGATCGCACTGCACAGGGCAACGCATTCATCGCAGATAAAGACCGTGCCGGGGCCGGCGATCAGGCGCTGAACCTCTTCCTGGCCGCGGCCACAGAACGAACACAGATAGGGACCGCGGCTACTCGATGCACTGCCGCCCCGGTTGCGAGACATAGGCACTCCACCTGCATCTTCGGGGACGGTTGATCAGCGGGCATCAATGGCCCCGCCCAACCTTCCCGGAAGATCGTTACCATTTCAGAATGACATCCAACCATCTGTTCTTCGGAGAGGCGCTCAACTGCGCTGGCCCGAGGCGGGCAGGTCTTCGCGGGTCAGGATTTCGTCAATAATGCCATACTCTCTGGCCTGCTGCGGGTCCATGAACAGATCGCGATCGAAATCGCGCGCAATGCGTTCGAGCGGCTGACCGGTATCTTTTGCCAGCAGTTCACGGATCAACTGCTGTTCACGCAGCAACTCGCGCGCCATGATTTCAACGTCGGGCGCATATCCGCGCGCCCCACCACCAGCGGGGTGCATATGGATCGTCGAATGCGGCAGGCTATAGCGCTTACCCCTGGCGCCACCGGCCAGGATCGGCGTTGCCATGCTGCCGGCCATGCCGACGCACACCGTTGCCACATCAGGGCGAATGACCTGCATCGTATCATAAATCGCCAGACCTGCCGTGATCGAGCCACCCGGACTATTGATATACAGCCAGATGTCGCGCTCCGGATCTTCGTGCTCCAGAAACAGCAACTGCGCGACGATCAGGTTGGCAATCTGATCCTCAATCGGTGTGCCAAGCAGAATAATGCGTTCCTTCAGCAACCGTGAGTAGATATCGAAAGCCCGCTCACCGCGGTTCGTGCTCTCAACAACCATCGGGATCAACGCCTCGGGGCGCGGGGCGACCCAGTCGATCCGGTGATCCGTTCTCCAGTCTCGCATCGTGTTACTCCGTTCTCGTGTTAGATTCAGACGTGCCAGCTTCGCCGGTCGCGTCTGCGAGGATGGCCGCTGGCTCGCTCGCGCGATCCGTCGCATCTGGCGAACCGGTCATCTCTTCATTCACCGGTTCCTCCAGTGATTGCCCGGCCATCGTTTCCGCCGGCGCAGCCGCTTCCTGCGCCTGCTGTTCAAATGAAGGATCGCCAGTTGCAATGACCAGCAAACGACGGCGCAATTTCCGGTCAATGACACTGCTGGCCACGAACGATTGCAGATCGGTGCGCAGTGTCAGTTTCACGTTGTCGCGCCGCGCTTCGTCATAAGCCGCGGCAAGCCGCTCGACTTCTTGATCGATCTCGTCTTCGTCGGGCGACAGACCTTCGGCGCTGACGATCTTGCTCAACACCAGGTTAGTCCGGCTGCGCTCCTCGGCCTGCGGCTTCAACTCTTCCAGCAGGTCTTCCCGTTTTTTCCCCTGTATCTCGTAGACCTGTTCGGGGCGCACGCCATACCGCTCGAATTCGGCTTCGCGCTGGCGCAGCAACCGGTCGGCTTCGCGCTCGATCAGCGCATCGGGAATGTCAAACTCAGTTGCAGCCACTACCTGGCGCACATACTCATCAATCGTTTCGTCCTCCGCGTTCCGGCGCGCCACCTCGATCAATTCGCCGCGCGTCTTTTCGCGCAACTCCTCGAGTGTACCGTCAAAGTTCTCGAGCGTCGGCAGTTCGTCCCATTCCGGTAACAACCGCTCCTGAATGTCCAGAATGTTAACGACGAAGCGCACATCCTTGCCGCGCACTTCCTCGTTGCTATGATCATCCGGCATGCGCGCGGTAATGTCGGCCACCGTATTGGCGTTCATACCGAGCAGCCCTTCGTACAGGCCAGGGACCAGGCGATCTGGATCGAGCACAAGCGTTGATTGCGGTGGAGCAGTGCCTTCCGGGCGCTCATCAAGCGGCTTACCATCCACGAGTGTTTCCAGTTCGACGGTAAGTTGATCGCCCTGTTGCGCCGGGCGCGGCGTCTCGAGCGCGCGCAGGACGACATGCCGTTCGCGGCGAACATCCATCGCGCGTTGCAGCATGTCGTCGGTGACCTCTACGGAGGTAAACGGCACGTGAATGGCGCGATAATCGGGCAGGCGTACGGTCGGGGCCACCGGCACCTCGACGGTAAACTGGTATGGCGCCTCGGCAAGACTGACCTCCGTCAGGCTCGGCTGGCCATACGGTTCGATCTGCTCCTGATCGAGCGCGTCACGGAACGCCCGGTTGATCAAATCCTCGGATGCCTCATCGAGGATGGCCGCCCGGCCGAAGTAGTTCTCAATAATGAAGCGCGGCGCCTTGCCTTTGCGGAAGCCTGGAATGTTGTATTTCTGCGACATCCGGCGTGCTGCGCGATCCAGCGCCTTCTCGATCTGTTCCTTTTCGAGCTCGACGGTCAGCGCGAGGATGCTGCGCGGTTTTTTCTCGGTCGTAACCTTCACCAACGGAACTCCAACTTCTTCTCAAGAATGCAACAATGCGCGGGTATTATAGCACGAAGGAGCGGATACGCAATAATGCGCGGTTTCCCTGCCTGCACCCGCGGGTGGCACGCCGCCACGCGCGTCTGCTTCAGCCGGCAGGGCAACGTTTTGCGCACCGCTGCGCTTCGTGCTATAACACATACAGTAAGTTGCAGGGGCGATCGCGCGATCGGTCCTGGTTGTGTGTTGCCATGCCGTCTACCGAGACATTCATTGACCTTCCCGCCGTGCGTGAACGCCTGGCCGCGCTTGCGCCGGTCCGCGAGCTCGCGGTGCTGCCAGGCGCGCGGCCCGGATCCCGCATCCATGTCGCGGCGGTACCGGGCGCGGCGCGCGTGCCCCTGGTTGCAGCCTGCGCCGCCAACACCGCTGCGCCATTGCTCTACCTGGTCGGTACGACCGATGCGGCGTTGCGCGCCTACGATGATCTGCGCCAGTGGCTCGGCAGCGGCCACGTCGTGCTGTTTCCCGCCAGCGACGCGCTTCCCTACGAGCACATGTCCACCGGCGCCGACGTTATTGCTGCGCGCCTGCGGGTTGTGCACCGCCTCGCCGCCGGACGCACGGGAGCCGGTACGCTGACACGCCCCGGTATGGATGGCCCGGGCGCTGCCGGGACGGTTGCGCCCCTCGTGATTGTCGCGCCTGTCAAGGCACTGATGCAGCCAGCGCTGACCCCCGCCGAGTTGCGCGATGCAACCATACTTCTGCGCCGTGGCGAGCAGTATGCACCTGATGATCTGATGGATCGCCTGGTAGAGCTTGGCTATCGTTATGCGCCGACGGTTGAGGAGCCTGGCGAGATCAACCGGCGCGGCGGAATCGTGGATGTCTATCCGCCCGGTGACGATTTGCCATTACGTATCGAGTTCTTTGGCAATGAGATTGATAGTCTACGCCGATTTGACCCGTTGACCCAGCGGAGCGAGGCTCAGGTGCACGAGGCGCTGGTTGGCCCACCGCACGAGTTCCCGCTGTGGCGGCGTGACGTGGCCCTGGCGCGGCTGCGCGCGATTGATGTGTCGGAGTTGCGGCGCGAGGCGCTTGATGAGTGGTTACTGGCGTTCGATCATATTCAGCATGGCGAACGTTTCGAAGGTCGTGCGCTGTTTGCGCCATTCTTTCGCGAGGTGCGCGCGGGTACTGCCGGCACGCTGCTGGAACACCTGCCGCCGGGTGCGCCGGTCGTGTTCAGCGAGGCGTTGCTGCTTGCCCAGCATGCCGCCGAGCTTGATCATCAGGCCGAGACGCGGCGTGTCCAGCAAGTGGAGGCGGGTGAGTTGCCGCCTGCCTTTCCACGCCCGTATCTGCGCTGGCATGAAATGATTGCACAGGCCGAAGCCCTGACCTTGCTCAACTTCAGCAACAACGAACGCCCGCTCTGGGAGGTTTTGCTGCCGGTACCCGGGTTCATTGCGCCGCAGCGAGACGCTGAATCACCGCCGGCCGGCGAGCCTTCCTCTCCTGCCGGGTACCGGCCCTTTCATGCGCCGGCGCCGCCCGATGAGCGTTTCCGTGCCTACCTTCTGCCTGAGCGCCTGTTTGTGCCTGCCGAGTTGTTCGGCGGCCAGATCCGGCGCGTTGTTGCCGATATTGTCGAACGGGTGCGTGCCGGCGATCAGGTGGTCGCCGTCACCACCCAGGCGGCGCGCCTGCAGGAACTGGTGGCCGAAGCATGCAACGGTGAGCCGCCGCCCGGTGATGACGAGCTACCGGCATTCAGCGCGATCCACGGCTCGCTCGACGAGGGGTTTCGCCTGCCGGTGCTGAACCTGACGCTCTACAGCGATACCGAGATCTTTGGCTGGCGCCAGCGCCGCGTACCAACTGAGCGCCGCCGCCGCGAACGCAGCATTGAAGATCGCGCCGCGTTTCTGCGTGGCCTCAAACCGGGCGATTACGTGGTGCACATCGAACATGGCATTGCCCTGTACGAGGGCCTGGTGCGGCGCAGCGTCGGCGGGATCGCGCGCGACTACCTGAATCTGCGGTATGCCGAAGGCGACCGGCTCTATGTCCCGGTTGATCAGATCGATCGTGTCTCGCGCTACATTGGTGCCGGTGATGCCGAGCCACAGTTGACCCGCCTCGGCACCCAGGAATGGGAACGCGCCAAGCGTAAGGCGCGCGCCGCAGTGCAGGACCTGGCGGATGAATTGATCGGTCTCTATGCACAGCGCCAGATGGCTGCAGGGCACGCATTCAGCGGCGATACCGAGTGGCAGCGTGACCTTGAGGCCAGCTTTCCCTATGTTGAGACACCCGACCAGCTCAAGGCCATTATTGATGTCAAGCACGATATGGAGCAACCCCAGCCGATGGACCGGTTGATCTGCGGCGACGTCGGGTTCGGTAAGACCGAAGTCGCGTTACGCGCTGCGTTCAAGGCCGTCCAGGATGGCAAGCAGGTCGCTGTGCTGGTGCCGACGACCGTACTGGCCCAGCAGCATTACGACACCTTCACCCGGCGCATGGCGGCCTTCCCGATCAAGGTGGACATGATCTCGCGGTTTCGCTCGGCGAAGGAGCAGGGCGACATTGTGCGCCGGCTGGCAACTGGCGAGATTGATGTCATTATCGGCACCCATCGTCTGTTGTCGAGAGATATCGTCTTCAAGGATCTGGGCCTGCTGGTGGTTGATGAGGAGCAGCGTTTCGGCGTGCGTCACAAGGAACGCATCAAGCAATTGCGTACCAATGTTGATGTCATTACGCTCACGGCGACGCCAATTCCGCGCACACTTCACATGGCGCTGGCCGGTATTCGCGACCTGAGCGTGATTGACACGCCTCCCGAAGAACGCGTACCGATCAAGACCTATGTCCTTCCCTTCGACGAACACCTGGTGCGCGAGGCCGTGCTGCGCGAACTCGATCGCGGCGGCCAGATCTACTTCGTGCATAATCGGGTACAGAGCATCTACTATGTAGCGGATCGGCTGCGCCAGCTCGTTCCGGAAGCGAAGATTGCCGTCGGACATGGGCAACTCGAAGAGCATCAACTGGAACGTGTGATGCTCGATTTCTTCACCGGCAAGGATGATGTGCTGGTGTGTACGACCATCATCGAGAGCGGGCTGGATGTGCCGAATGCCAATACAATCATTATTGACGATGCAACCAGCTTCGGCCTGGCCCAGCTCTACCAGTTGCGCGGGCGCGTCGGGCGCAGCACGCAGCGCGCATATGCCTATCTCTTCTACAAATCGGAGCGCCCTGCGACACCGGAAGCGCAGGAGCGCCTGCAGGCAATCCAGGAGGCGACCGAGCTGGGGGCCGGGTTTCGGATTGCCATGCGCGATCTTGAAATACGGGGTGCCGGTAATCTGCTCGGCGCTGAACAGAGCGGCCATATTGCGGCGGTCGGGTTCGATCTCTACTCGCGGCTGCTGGAGCAGGCGGTGATGACGCTCAAGCAGCGCCTGGTTGCAACCCATTTTGTGAGCGATGGAGAAAGGGAGAAGGCAAGACGAGGAGAGGAGAGGAGGAGTGGGGAAGAACGGGAGAGCGGGAGAACCGGAGAGCCGGAGAATTCGGCGCCGGTATCCATCCATCCACACGCGGCGCGGAAACAACCGCCGGTCAAGGTCGACGAGAAAGTATTGATCTCGCCGCTGGTGACGCTTGATCTCCCACTCGATGCATATCTGCCGGTTGACTACATTCCCGATGATCAGGTGCGGCTGGCGGTCTATCAGCGCATTGCGCAGGCACAGACGCCGCAGGCAGTGCGTGAGTTGCGCCAGGAACTGCGCGATCGCTTTGGTGCCTTGCCCGAACCTGCCGAGCAGTTACTGATCTGGTTGCGCATCAAGGCGCTGGCGCTGGCCGCCGGAGTCATATCGGTTGTGACCACCGACGAGGAGTTTGTCGTGCGTTTGCCGGAAGGCGGCGAGGTGCAACGCGCACGGTTGGCGCGCCGCTATACACGCGAGAAGGGGATTCGCATCGGCCCGCAGTTCGTGCGCCTCGACCGGCGAGTCTACCATGCCGGCGGCGATGGGGCATGGATCGAGACGCTCTGCGGCATTCTTGAGACGCTGGGGCGATAGGGCAGGCGCATTGACCGGCAGCACCTGTTCAATCCGTAACGGGCATGAGAACGGCAATGTCCCACTCCCCTTCCTGAATCGCGGCGAAGGCGCGCATCGCCGAAACCAGGCCCGCGTGGGCCGCGTAGTGCTCGTAACACACGGTGCCGGTCAGGTCGAGCAGCGTATACAGCCGGTCCCCGGCCCGTACTTCTTGATAGGGTCGCACCGGTCACAAAGGAAGCTTCATCGGACGCGAGAAACAGTGCCGCGGCGGCCGCCTCCTCAATGGTTCCGGGCCGGCCCAGCGGTACGCCCGTACCGATCTGTTCCTGAAGCGATGCAAACATTGCTGCATTGCGCTCGACCGTAATCGGCCCCGGCGCCAGGCAGTTCACCGTAATGCCGTACGATGCCAGATCGATCGCCATTGCCTGCGTCAGCCCCAGCACACCATGCTTTGCAGCAACATATGCCGCCGCTTCACGTTCGGCCGCGAATGAGTTCACCGAACCGACATTGACAATGCGCCCGCGAATCGCGTGCTCGACCATGTGCCGCGCGACCGCCTGACCACAAAGGAACATGCCGCTCAGGTTCACGTCAATGATCCGCTGCCAGGCGCTGAAGGTCACGTCCAGAAAAGGGCCGTTCGCGCCGGCGATGCCGGCATTGTTGATCAGGATATCGATCGTTCCGAAGTGCGCGATCGTCGTGCTCACCGCGCGCGCGACCTGCTCCGGCACACTGACATCGGTTCCGCCCGGCGCGATTGCTATACCCCCTGCCGCAACCACGGCATCAACGGTCGCCCTGGCCGATGGTTCATCGCGTTGCACGATAGCGACAGCGGCACCCTCCTGCGCAAAACGCAACGCGATACCGCGGCCGATGCCGCGACCACCACCGGTGATCAGCGCCGTCTTGCCGTGCAATCGCCCGGGCATAAATCATTCATCATATCATCAGACGAACATGTGGCACCAGTATATGCCTGCTCTGCGGGAGGTGTCAACCGGTTCGCACGTCTCGGCTGCGCTGGACGCATGCGCTGGTTGAAATCTTCCCACTCTTTGTTGAGAAATGCTTGACATCACCACAACCATAGGTTAAACTGACGCTAATCCTCCACTTGGTCTGACATTCTTACAATGCGATAACGCCGGTATCACCCGGCGACGCGCGGTTGGACCATCGGCAGTGTAACCGCCATCGGACGGGGGGGTTGTATGGCAACGAGCGTTGAAGCATCGCCGATCCTGCGCCGGCCTCGCTGGAGCAAACGCGCGCAGCGCGAGTTTATCGCTGGTCTGCTCTTCTCGGCGCCGTGGCTTATCGGGCTGGTCGTCTTTATTGCCTACCCGATGATCACAACCCTGTACTACAGTTTGACACGCTACGAGATCCCGCTGGAGCCGCGCTGGATTGGCTGGAAGAACTACGTTGATCTGTTTACCGGCGATCGATTTTTTCCGAAGGTGCTGTATAACAGCGCATTCCTGACCTTCATCGGCATTCCGGCGCAACTGGTGTTTGCGCTGCTGTGTGCGCTGCTGCTGAATTTGAAGGTTCGCGGTCAGGTGATCTGGCGCACAATCTATATTCTGCCGACGCTGATGCCGCCAGTTGCCCTGGCGCTGCTCTGGCGCTGGATCCTCAACCCGGAACTGGGCCTGGTGAACAACGCGCTGAAAGCCATCGGCATCACTGGCCCATTGTGGTTCGCCAGCCCGCTCTGGTCGAAGCCCAGCATCATCATTATGCAGATGTGGGCCGTCGGGGCAATGACCATCATCTATCTGGCGGCGTTACAGGGCGTGCCGCAAGAACTCTACGAGGCCGCCGAAATCGACGGCGCGAGTACAACGCAACAATTCTGGAGCATCACACTCCCACTGATCTCACCGGTCACGCTGTTTCAGCTCATCACCGGCGTGATCTGGTCATTGCAGTTCTTTACCGAAGCCTACATTATCGGCGGGGCCGGCACGTCGCCGGGAGCGCCCGAAGGCTCGCTGTTGTTCTATGGCCTGTACCTGTATGTTCAGGCGTTCCAGTATCTGAACATGGGCTATGCGGCTGCCATGGCATGGATTCTCTTCGCAATCACTGCGCTGGTGACATGGCTGCTCCTGCGCGTCTCGCGACGCTGGACGTCGTACGACCTGGTGTAAAGGAGGCCCACCCATGAGCACAACGATGTCCGAGAGCGGGATCGCTGTGCGCCAGCGAGCGCGGCGAATGGTGCTGCTCCAGCGCACGCTGGGCCAGGTGGCACTCTATCTGCTTGTAGCTGCGGTCAGCGTCCTGTTCCTCTTTCCATGGCTCTGGTTGATTTCTACCTCGCTCAAGTCGCCGGAGCAGATCATTGCCGTTCCTCCGCAGCTTCTGCCCAACCCGGTGATGTGGATCAACTACTACTACGGCGTGACATTCGTCGATTTTCCCCGCTATATGCTCAATACGCTGATCATCGCCACATCGGTCATGCTCGCGCGGATCGTTTCCTGTACCCTGGTCGCGTATGCGCTGTCAATCGTTGACTGGCCCGGCAGGCCCATCCTGTTCGCCCTGGTGCTGGCAACGATGATGCTGCCCGGTCAGGTGACGCTTATTCCATTGTTCATCATCTATAGCCGGCTGGGCTGGGTCAATACGTTCCTGCCGCTGACTCTACCGGCACTGTTTGGTGATGCGTTTTTCATCTTTCTGATGCGCCAGTTCTTTGTCACGATTCCCAGGGATCTGGTTGATGCAGCGCGCATGGATGGCGCCTCGCATTTCGATATCTATCTGCGAGTGGTGATGCCGCTGGCACGCCCGGCGCTCGCGACGCTTGTGGCGTTCACGTTCATCTGGACGTACAACGATTTTATGGGGCCGCTGATCTATTTGAAGGATCGTGATCTCTGGACATTGTCGCTGGGCATGCAAGGGTTCACCCAGCGGTACGGCGCAGGCGGCACCGCTCTCGGGGCCATGATGGCGGCAGCGACGCTCTACACACTGCCGATGATCGTGCTTTTCCTCGCGGCGCAGCAGACGTTCATTCGTGGCATTGTGACCACAGGCCTGAAATAGCGGGCCCGGTGACGCCTTTCGCGCGGGCGGCGTATTGGGATTACGGATTCCAGGAGGTACTGACCTATGAGCACACCCAGACTCTCGCGTCGTCAACTGCTGAGACTGGCCGGAGCCGGTGCTGCCGGCTCCCTGATCGCTGCCTGCGGCGGCGCACCCCAGGGTGCCGCGCCAACGCCTGCGAGCGAGGCAACGGCAGTCACCCAGCCGACCGTCAATGCCACGCCGGTCGGTCCAACCGCCACGGCCATTCCACTACCACAGGGTGAGACGATCGAGGGGTTCACCAGCCTGATGGCGAATCCCTCGGAGCAGATCAAACTGGTCTACTGGTGGGGGAACAACTACGAACCGGCGCTCCAGTTTACCAATGAGATTATCGCACGCTTCTCGAATGCCTACCCCAATGTGATCGTCGAGCCGGTGGCCGGTCAGAACTGTGACGCCTTCATCACCGCCGCTGCCGCCGGCACCCCGCCCGACCTGTTTCATACGTGGGACTGCGTCGAACGTATGGGGGCGTGGGCGCGCCGTAATGTCATCATTCCTCTCGATGACTATATCGCCAGAAGCAAGTTCCCGCTCGATGATTATGCGCCGGGTATTATGGACACCTGCCGGATGGATGGTAAGATCTGGGGCATGGTTGACACTGCCGGCGTCTTCTTGCTCTGGATGCGCCCGCAGATCTTTGCTGACATCGGCAAGCCCGTTGATGCGGTGCCGCAAGATACCGACGAGATGTGGCAGTGGGCCAGGGAACTCACCAGAACGGACGCGAGTGGCGGCATCGAGCGGCTCGGGTTACGTATGCCGAACTGGTTGTGGGAGTATTTTGCCTGGATTGCCGTCTTCGGCGGTGAGATCTGGGACGTCAACGCCGGCGAACCGACACCGGATCATCCGGGCGTGCTCGCGGCGCTCAATGACCTGGTCGAGCAGGTCAGGCTCTATGGCGCCGAGAACCTGCAGCGCTGGTCATCGGGCATCGGTGCCGGCGAAGGAGCGCAGAATCCATGGCTGGCGGGCAACGCCGTGATGCAGGTCGGCGGCGACTGGACGGGCCAGGCGATCTTCGACTTCTTCCCTGACTGGAAATTTGGCGAGCAGTACCATGCCGTGGCGCCGCCACCGGCCCCGGAAGGCAAGCGTGCCGGCGAGAGCGCCATCGCCTGGTGGTCGTGGCCCTGGGTCATTCCGGCCGGTACGCGGAATCCTGACTGGTCGTGGGAGCTCCTGCGCTTCTACCTCTCTACAGAGTTTCAGGTCAATGTTCACGCCAAGTTCAAGGAAATGCTGGTACGCAAGAGTATGATGAATGATGAGCGGCTGGGCCATCCCTGGATCAAAGCCGGCCGTGACATTGTCAATGGTCAGCGCAAGTTGACGACTATGATGCCGATGAATCCTGTCGCTGCAGAGTATTCCAATCTGCTCGGCGAAGCGATCGATGGCGTTATCCGCCTCAATCGTACGCCCGAAGAGGCGATGGCGCAAGTCAAGACCGAGACAATGCAGAAGTTGAGCGAATTGAAGGGTTGACCCTGCGCTGGCCGCCGGAGCGGCGGATAACCCCGGATGCATCGGATGTCTGCGTCTATGGATGGGTGGCTCGCGAGCCGCCGAGTGGTGTGGTAGGAGATTGTTTCAGCCCCGCGCCGCTCGCGCTCCGCGCAATGACACGGGGCGTATGGTGGTTTCAGACAGGCACTTGACTGGAGGCATATGTGACGACACTCTCACGTGCAGAGATCGATCTGTTTCTTGCTGCACCGTTGCTCGCACGGATCGCCACGGTTCGGCCCGACGGCCGGCCCCATATCGCACCGATGTGGTTCTGGTGGGACGGCACCAGTATGTATATGGAAACGCCGCCTGATTCGGTCAAGGCGAACAATCTGCGTTCCAATCCGTTCTGTGCTGTCACCGTTGATATCACTGAGGGAGGGTTGCGTTTCAAATCAGTCATTCTGGAAGGGCGCGCTGAGTTGCTCGATGATCCGGTGTATGCGCGCGATATGGCGCGGCGGGTCTATACAAAGTACCTTGGCGAGGAAGGAGTTCGCTCGCCAACGCCCGCCTCGATGATTAGCAATCCGCACGTGATTATTAAACTCACACCGTCGCGCATTCTTACCTATGATGGTACACGTATCGGTCTGGCGCCTATTCCGTGAAGCACCGCGCTATGAGCCGCTGTAGCCGTCAGAAGTCGGCAATTCACAATCGTGTGAATGTCCGGCACAAGGTATACCGTGATAACGCATGCCAGCAGATCGTTTTCGCTATCGGGTAACGTGCGGCTGGTTGCGCGATCTGGCGTCGGAACCGGCGCCGCATGATCCATGGCCGTGCATCCGCTGGGACGACAGATTGCTCGCCGATCAGCTGCGCTTTCTCGACGTCCAGGCCGAGATGGATGTGACATACAACGTGGTCTGGGGTCTGTTTATTGATCGTTCCTGGCCCGTACCTTTCGCGAACATTATTGATGCTGAACGTGAGGCGCGGCTGCACACGTTTGTCGCTGCTGCTCATGAGCGTGGCCTCAAGATCCTGCACGGCACCGGTATCTACTCCTGGGGTTTTGACGACATCATTCGGGCGCATCCAGAGGTGGCGCGCGGTCATGCGCACAGTATGTGCCCGTTCAGCCCCCAGGCATGGGAGTGGCAGCGCCGTGTGCTCGATTTTCTGATGGATCCACGCTGGGGCCTCGATGGTATCAGCATGCAGTCGGCTGATCAGGGGCGCTGTTCGTGCGACCAGTGTCGCGCGCGGTCGGCTGCCGAGCACCATGCCGATCTGCTGGTACGCTGCGCCGAGTATGTTCGCGCTGGCAGGCCGGACTGGACGATTGGCCAGGCGTCCTGGGGCCTGGCGCTCGACGATCCGGCGGATTTTGAGCATGTGCGCCGTATCTCGCGCGTCGTTGACTACATGGTCGAAGTACGCGAACGCTCAGCAACAGCCGGGCGTCGCGCCGACATTGCCCGTGGTCTGGCCTGCGCTTACGGCTCGGTCGGCGGGGTCTTCGTTGAACCACCACAGCATTATGAGCGGCTGCGCTGGTTCGTGCCCTGTGGCCTGCGCTCGGCGCGCGCCCTGCGTCGCCTGTGGGACGATGGCGGGCGGGCGGTGGAATACTTCTATCGTCCATTTGCCAATCCGGTGGAAGAAGTCTCGTGGCGTACCGGGGCGGCCATCCCTGGCGCACCTGACACATCGCCCGAGGAGGCGCTCAGCAGAGCGGTCGCCGCGGTGTATGGGGTATCGGGTGTGGCGCAGGAGCAACTGACGGCATGGTTCGCCCGCGGTGAAGACGCCTATTTCACACGCTCGGATTTCATACCCGGCAACGGGCCGTTATCGCTTGAACCTCTGATCTGGTCGGAGAACCCGGCTGCTGCCGGCCCGCCGATCTATCTGCGCGACCGCATGACCGCCGCACAGCGCGCTGGCTATGCTTCTGATCTGCGGCAGTTGCGCGCCGACCTCGCAATGATTGCGCTTCCGCGACGCGAGCAGGCCGATCGCACAATTGCCGCCATCAATGGTACGCTACGCGATCTTGCGGCGCTCGACGCGCCATAACACGCAGCATCGGGAGGCGTGCATGCCACCACCACAGTATCAACGTGCCGGTACGCTCTGGTACGCTGGCGATGGATTCATCTGGGACGATCTGCCGGCAACCTGCCGGACACTACCGGGACGGCCGCTCGAGTGTTCGTCACAGTTGCTGGTCTACAACCCTCATACCGCAACGGCCCACGTGACCGCGCGTTTCTACCATACCGACCGTCCACCGACATCTGCCGGCATTGATGTGGCGCCTGGCGCGATCACCACCCTTGAACTGGCATCCCTCAGCGTTGTGCCGCACAAGCAGCCATTCTGGATCGTCGTCGAGTCGGATGTGCCCGTGCTGCCACAGGCGCGCCATGAGGATTATACGTTCTGGGACCCGGTTCCCGACGCGATGGTCGCGCCGACGCCCTATCCCGGCCCGCTGACTGATGAGACGGTCTGGATCTTTCCCGATTGCTACCAGGGGGGGCCGCAGAGCTGGTATGAGCGTGAATTGCTCAGTATCCTCAATCCCGGCTATGAGCCGGTAACCGTGCGCATCCGCTACTTTCTGCGCACACGCGAATCGGGCGCGGAAGAGCAGATCGAGATTCCGGCAGAACGTGTGGCCGGGCTCGACATCTGGGAGCGTGGCCCGCACCTGCTTGGCAGTGTCAACGGTCCTCCCATCCGTGTTCAGCATGATTATGCCGTGCGGATTGATGCCAGCGCCCCCGTGATCGCGCAGACCACGCGGCGGGCGCGCTGGACCTTGCGTCCATCAGTCGTGGGAGCGCGCAGCCTCATTGGTTTTCCGCTCCGTTCCCCGGGCCCCACCATGTGGCACTATCCCGGCGGCATGATCGTCGACAGGGGGGTGTTACCGCGTGAGGCAAACTTCGATGTCACATGGAACCTGTTGTTCACCCATAATCTCGACGAGATGCACCCGGCACAGGCAACGATCCTCTTCCACCATCCCGGCCAGGCGCCGACACAATCGCCGCCCCTGACGATCCCGCCACTCAGGTCGGACCTGCAATGGTTGCACCTGCCACCGTGGCTTGGCGAGCATACCGCCATCGATCGTCCCTTTGGCATGACCGTCAACGCCGATCAGCCGGTTGTTCCGGAGGTGACATGCGCCGAGTTCGAGATGTGGAGCCAGATGTGCCCGGGTGCCATGTCGGCGGTGAACTTCTACCCCGGGCCGCTGCGCGATGAACGGCGCTGGTGGCTGGGCATCGCTCCTGCCGGCGGCGCCGACGATCGCAACGTCGCGTGGTTGCAGAGCTATCATCTGGGCGCTGGGGGTGCGCGAAGAGTACCGGCGGAAAGGGATCGCCGCCGCGTTGATTGCTGATGCCCTGCGCAGCGCCTACGCGCAGGGCGCGCGGTTCGCTTCCGTCGGCACCCAGCTCTGGAACGCGGCCGCGCACGCAACCTATGCCTCATTCGGCTATGTGCCATCATGTCTGTTGATCGGACGCACGCGTGAGGGATAGGGATCAGGCGATCGCGCCCGGCGTTGCTCCACTGAACGGACACCGTTGCTCTTCGCGCCCACCCGGGTCGTGGCAACGCATCGCACGCACCGTCACTCGGCGCGGTACATGCGGAGCGCCTCGCGGTTGAGTTCGATACCGAGGCCGGGTTGTTGCGGTAACGGAATGACCCCATCGACCATTCGCAATTCGTCGGCCACCAGGTCCCGGCGCAGCGCCGACTCCGAAAGCTCGGCGGGGAGGAACTCGATATAGGGGCAACACGCCGTCGCAGCCGCCAGGTGTGCACTGGCGGCAATGCCGATGCCGCTCTTCCAGCAGTGCGGCACGATCAGCCGCCCACGATCAGCCGCGATCTGGCAGACCTTCCGCGCCTCGGTGAATCCGCCTACCCGGCCGATATCAGGTTGAAGCACATCAATGTTCCCCCGATCGGCCAGGTCGAGGAACTCCCAGTGGGTGTTCTGCCACTCGCCGGCCGCGATCCGAATGGGTGAGTGGTCGGCCAGGAACGCATAACCTGCAAGGTCGTCAATATCGAGCGGCGTCTCAAAGAAGAAGACATCGTACGGCTCGAGCTGGCGCAGCACACGCAGCGCGCGTTTGGCATCGGCCCACGCATAGGCCACGTCAACCATCAGCGTGAAACTGGCGCCGACGGCTTCGCGGCAGGCAGCAACAATCTCGACGACATGCTCATCGCGCTCATTCAAGCCGTTATGCGCATACGGGCCATTGATGCACACTTCCAGCTTGGCCGCACGGTAACCGAACTCCTCCCTGGCGCGGCGTACCTTCTCGACCAGCGATCGGGTATATTCGCCCAGGGTGCGGCCGGTCGGCAAGAGGGATGCATAGGGCACGATGTGATCTTTCACGGCGCCACCAAGGAGCGTGTAAATGGGAACGCCAAGCGCCTTGCCTTTGACGTCCCACAGTGCCATGTCAATTGCGCCAAGGGCACAGATCAGTGCACCGCGCCGCCCATTCATTTTCGAGCCACTGTAGAGCATCTGCCACAGGGCCTCGGGCTGCAGCGGGTCCTTGCCGATCAGGGTCTCTTCCAGGCCCAGCCCCATCGAATGTGTACCACGGGCGCGAATGCACTCGCGCGCGATCCAGGGATTGACATCCGTTTCGCCAATACCAACGATCCCTTCATCAGTATGAATCTCGACAACCAGATTGTCCTGTGCCGAGGAACTGGCGCCAGTATCAACATCCGGCACAATCAGCACATGGTAGTCAATATGCGTGATCTTCATGGGTTGCCTCCGTCAGCGTCACGAGAGGATCGCCGGTATGGTTTCGGGGGCGCGGCGATGCAGCGGTTCACAACCTGTTGCAGTGACGACAAACTGGTCCTCGAGATCGAACCAGCCCCAGGCATTGGCAAACATCGGTTCACACGAAACGATCATGCCAGGTTCCAGAACCAGGTGGCAATCGGGGTGAACCGAGATTCCACCGGTATTGAACAGGCCGTGCCCTACCCGGCCAGCCACTCGTTCCGGCAGGCCGAAGCGCCGCTCCATACGCGCGCATGCCGCATATACGTCGGAACAGCGTGCTCCGGGTCGCACCGCCTCTTCCATGGCGCGGACGCATTCCCACGTGATGCGATACCAGTGCTCGACCTGCGCAGGTGGCTTGCCAATGTGCCAGACGCGGTCAACGTCCCCCCAGTAGCCGGCATAGCTCACACCGCTGAGGCAACGCGCGACGGTGTCGCCAGGTTGAAACACGCGATCGGTAAGCACCGCATGAAAGATTGCAGAGTCGTCGCGATCCGGATTGCGCACATCCCAGGCGCCGGCAGGATCGTAACGGTACGCCGCTGCGCCATAGCGTTCGGCAAAGCGCTCCGCCAGGCGGGTGACGAACTCACGCTCGGTTATGCCAGGGCGCAGCACATGCGGCGTCTGTTCGTGGATCCAGACGCCGGCTTCACATGCCAGGCGCACACGTTCGATCTCAAGCGGGGTATGTACCTGCATTAACCGCCGGATGATCGGTGATCCGTCCACCAGTTGCGCGTGCGGCAGCATGTCGCGCAGGCGAAGAAAGTCATTGACGGACATGCCGAGTGTCATGCAGTCGCCAAGCTCAAACCCAAGGCGCGCGTGATTGAGGTTGAGATCGGCGCAGATTCGAGGGATCTGCCACAACCCCCAGATCTCGGCGCGCGGCTGTTCTGCCGGATCCACACGCTCAACGATGGCACGGATCTCGCTCACCCAGGTTGAGCGACGGGTCGTGTTGAAGTGCTCGCCAGCGGCGGTGGGCGGCATGTAGAGGTAGTCGCCGTCGTGTGTCAGAATGAACCAGGTCGCACGCGCCTGGCAACGGTCATGCCATTCGTGGGGTTCGTGCAGGCTCGTGAACCACCAGCCGACCGCGCTGCTGGTAATCACCAGCGCATCGAGGTGATACTGTTCCATGAGGGCGCGCGCGCGCGCGCAGCGCAGCCTGTATTCCTCGTAAGGCATATCATGGCCAGGATCATACGACGGATACTCGAGCCACTCATCATGCGCGTGCGCCAGCGCATCATAGTCGAACATCGCCCTGCTCCATCAGTCAATGATCGCGCTTTCGGCCTGGAATGACACGCCCCAGGCACGGGTGCGCGGCGGGTGGCGCAGAATACCCTCCTCATTGAGTTCGACGCCCAGACCGGGGGCCATAGGCAACGCAAGATACCCTTGCCTGACGCGCAGTGGTTCCGGGTCAATCAGGAAGTCGTCGCGCCAGTGGGCCGACCAGAGATAATCGTCGGCGGGCATTTCCAGGATGCTGAAGTTCGGCAGGTTGGCCGCCAGGTGCAGGGTCGCCGCGGTGCAGACCGGCCCGTGTGGATTGTGAGGCGCCACGCCGACGCACCGGGCTTCGGCCAGCGCAGCGATCTTCTTGCACGCCAGCACCCCCCCGACAAAGATAACGTCGGGCTGAATATAACCGACGAGCTGGCGCTCGAGGATCGGCCAGAACTCAGCCGCGGTATAGACTCGTTCACCAACCGCCAGCGGCAGCGGGGCGTGGGCTGCGACCCGCGCCAGCCCGTCGAGGTTCTCCGGTGGAACCGGTTCCTCCATGAAGTAGGGTCGCAGCGGCGCAATTTCACGTGCCAGCAGCATGGCGGTGTTCGGGTCGAGGCGACCGTGGCACTCAACCAGGATCTCGACATCATCGCCGACGGCTTCGCGTACTGCCTGGATTTGCTCGACGACATCACGCATCTGCGCCGGACTCAAGGAAAGAAAGTTGGCCGGCAGCGGATCCCATTTGAGCGCGGTCCACCCCTCGGCCACGGCCTGCAGCGCCTCTTCAACCCGCTGCCCGACCGAGTGGCCCGAGGTCGCTTCGCTGATGTGGGTGTAACAGCGCACCTGGCTACGGCAGGGGCCGCCGAGCAGGGTATGCACCGGGACGTGCAACGCCTTGCCGGCAATGTCCCACAATGCCATCTCGACGGCGCCGAGCGCCGCAAGAAAGACAGGACCGCGGAAGAAGCTGCTGTGATAGAGGTTGCGCCAATGATTCTCGATCTGAAAGGGATCCTTGCCGAGGATGTAGCTTTTGATGGCGTGAAGCGCCGCTACGATTGACTGTTCCTGACCGGTGAGCGCGGCCTCGCCAACGCCGGTCAGACCGTCGCTGGTAAGGAGTTTGACGAAGATCCAGTCGCGCCAGTCGGCGTCGACAACAAAGATCCGCATATCGGTGATCTTCATAGGCAACCTCCGATTAGAGCCTATCCGAAAACCAGATGGTCAATGTCATTGCGAGCGCGAGCGAAGCAATCTCCTAGCTGGCGCTCCGCGCAATGACAGCAGGCCCATGGGTTTTCGGATAGGTACAAAGCGCCTGGAGTGCTGGCAGAGTCATGCTTGTACGGGCGTCTCGGGCCGCCGGACCATAGGGATTCTGATTTCTGATGCGGCGCGCCGCATCAGAAATGGCATACTCTACCGCAGAAGTGCGAATGATGGCCAACGGTTGATCGGCGACACCCGTGCGTCACCGGCGCGATCTGTCCGGGATGGAATGGTCTCAGACCGCATCGTCGCCGCTGATCTCACCCAGGCGATGGGCCGCGTGACGCAGGTGCGCATCCATGGCCCGCTGCGCACCTGCGACATCGCCAGCGCGCACCAGGTTGAACAGCTCGCGGTGCGACTCGATTTCCCATTCCAGATAGCTGTACAGGTCAACGGTATGCTCACCTCGGGCGCGCAGCAATTCATACAGCGACAGCATAATGTTCAGCAGCAACCCGTTGTGCGCAGCGTGCGCCAGGCCCACGTGGAACAGCGCCGACAATTCATAGGTTGGTTCGTTGCGCGCAAGTGCCTCCGCTGCGCTGGTCAACATATCATCAAGCGCAGCCAGATCGTCGGCGGTGGCGCGTTGCGCTGCCAGGCCGATGGCCGCTACTTCGATGATCTCGCGCACTTCGAGGAGTTCCGTGGCACTACTGCCGCCGAGCATCGCCGAAAAGAGATCGGGCCGGAGGTACGCCGTCAGGTCGAAGGGCTTCACAACGGTGCCGGAACCGGGCCGCCCTTCGATCAGGTTCATACGGGCAAGCCCCTGCAACGCCTCGCGCACGGTTGAGCGACCGACGCCGAATTGCTCCATCAATTCGCGCTCTGTCGGTAAGCGATCACCCGGCTTGAGCTCGCCACGGCGAAACTGCTCGAGGAATTGCTCAACGACGGACTCTGACAGCGTCTTGCGTGACGCAGATTTGAATGTCATATGTGTACTGTCATAATATCAGACAAATAGACCTTTCCGGGAGTGTAGCATAGAGCCTGGAGACTGTCAAGCCAGCCGGCATTGACACCCGGAAATGGTCGTGTTACACTACGGCCAATTCGTCAGACAAACAGACGTTTACAGCCATGGAGCTTCAGGTATGGTGGCCGGATGGGCCAGTGGAGATGCAATGGCTGCCATCGTGACCGGGCCGGATCTGCGGTACAGACCGTTGCGACGCGAACGGCTACGGTATGCGTTTGCTCCCGGGATTGATGGTACGTCCCTTACCATCCCCCTGGAGATTATCTGTGGCGCCAGCGACGGGCCGCACCTGGCGGTGGTCGCCGGCGTCCATGGCGATGAGCTCGAGGGTGTGCGCGCAATACAGGCGCTCAGTACCGCCATTACCTGCGAGGGTCTGGCAGGAACGCTGCTGCTGGTGCCGATTGCGAACCTTCCCGCCTACACGGCCCGTACCCGCCGCGGTGCACTTGATGGCGTTGACCTCAATCGCGTATTTCCAGGGCGCGCCAGTGGTTCGATTTCTGAACAACTGGCGCACGCGCTCGTCCATGTCCTTTTTGCCGAGATGCAGCTTGTCGTGTCGCTGCACGGTCTCGGTGGATATGGTACGCTGCTGCCATGGATGGAGTTTGTAGATGTTCCCGGCCCGGTCGGCCAGGCTTCCTATGCCGCGGCCCGGGCCTTCGGTTTTGCCGATCTGATGCCGTTGCCGCTCTTGCCGGGTGTGCTGATCGCCGCGCTGGCAGCGCGCAGTATTCCCGCAATTGAGGGCGAGATTGGCGGGCAGGGCATGATAGATGCCACCAACTGGCAGCGCTATGTCAGCGGGGTGATGGGTGTCATGCGCCACCTGGGGATGCTTGCTGGCCCGACCATGCCCGCGTTGGCGCCGCGGTTCTGGGATTTGTACTGGATCGCTGCGCCGGCGGGTGGTCTCTTCGAACGACGCGTCGCGCTGGGTGAACAGGTTGCCAGTGGCCAGACACTCGGGATCATCCTCGACCCGTTCGGTGATGTGATCGGAGAAGTCGTAACGCCGTGCGACGGCGTCATAGGAGCGTACCAGACCTTTGCATCCGTCTACCCGGGCGAGCAGATCATCCTCGTGTGGCGCCGCTCGCGGCCACGCCATGTAAACACGACATCATGACCGTGGCAGAATGGCTGCCATAGCCGGAGATTTATGTATGGTTGATGTCTCGCTGCGGTTCGACGGCCAGGTTGCGATCGTTACCGGCGCAACATCGGGCATTGGCCGGGCAACCGCGCAACTCTTTGCCGAGCGTGGCGCTGCCGTCGTTCTGGTGGGGCGGCGCGCCGAGCCGGGTGAACAGGCGGCGGCGGCCATTCGCGCGGCCGGGGGGACGGCGACCTTCGTTGCTGCGGATGTGTCGGATCGGGCGCAGGTCGCACATATGGTTGATACGACCCTGCAACGTTTCGGGCGCGTTGACCTCCTCTTCAATAATGCTGGCATCAGCTCTGGCGGCCTGTTCTGGGAGCAACCGATTGACCAGTGGGAGCAGACAATCGGTGTGAACCTGATCGGCCACTATCTCTGCGCGCGCGCAGTCGTGCCGCATCTGCTCGAGCGCGGTGGTGCGATCGTCAATATGGCGTCGGTGCTGGCGTATGCAACGATGCGCGGCCTGACCGCCTACACCGCCTCGAAAGCCGGCATCATCGGCTTGACCCGCGCCATGGCGCTCGACCTGGCCGATCGCGGCGTGCGGGTGAATTGTATCGTCCCCGGCAGTGTAGATACGCCGATGATGTGGGAAGGGAAGGATCGTTCCGACGTGCCGCCGTCGATCCAGCGTGAAGCCGCCGAGGCCGTGCCGATGGGACGGGTTGCGCCGCCCGAAGAGATCGCGACTGCCGTCCTCTTCCTCGCCAGCCCGGCTGCGTCACTGATCACTGGCACGGTGCTGATCGCCGACGGTGGCCTGCTGGCCAGAATCGCTACTAACTACTGATAGAACGTGCCGGGTGGTGTCGTAGGGGTAACTCGCGAGCCGCCCCGGTGGAGTGTAAGGTATGCTGACCACAGGATTCTGGAACCAGGCGGCGCTGCTCGATGCCATGCGTCGCCGCGGGCTGGACGCGCTGGTGGCGCACACGCCGGCAAATGTTACGTACACCAGCGGGCTTGATCTCTATACTCAGACGCTGATTCCCGACCGCATGGTGCTGACGGTGATCGATGCAAGTGGCGGTGCGGCGCTGGTGATCTGGGGTGGCGAGCGCGACAAGGTCGAACGCGACGCGCGCATGGCGGAGGTCCATTATTACGCCGAGTTTGGCCAGCCACCCGTCAGCGTACTGGCGGAGGTGCTGGTGCAGCGTGGTCTCACGCGTGGCGCGATTGGCGTCGAGCAGCACTCGTTTCCGGCGGTCGCGTTCGCCGACCTGCGTCGGGCGCTCCCGACGGCGCAATTCAGCGCGGCAGAAGACGTCTTTGCCGAAGCCCGCATGATCAAGACGGCAGACGAAATTGCGCTACTGCGCCGAAGCGCGCAGGCGGTCGATCGGGCCGCGTTCCTGGCGGCTGGCCTGGCGCGCCCCGGTGAGACGGAGCGCGCCTTCGCCGGGCGAATCGTGGCCAACCTGCTGGCACTGGCCGATGATGAGGTTGCCGGGCCTGATGGTATCGTGGCTGCCGGGCCGAATGCGCCGGTGATGCACCATCTGAGTGGTCACCGCGCCATCGGGCGGGGTGAGATGCTGCGCTACGGCCTGAAGTGCAGTGTCCTTGGGTACTGGTGCATCATTCTCCGCATGGCGGTGATGGGTGAGGCAACGGAGCAGCAGCGTGATTCGTACGCCCGCTTTGCCGACATTTACCACAGCACCCTGCGCTTCATTCGCCCGGGAACACGCGCCTGCGACGTGTATGCCGCCTGCCGGCGTCATGTCGAGCGCCATGGGATGGTACTGATCTCGGAAAAGGTCGGCCACAGTACCGGGCTCATGTTTCGTGAGACGCCAATTCTTGAGCCGGGCGATACTCGCGAGTTGCAGCCCGCCATGGTGCTGGCCTACGATTACCTGGTGCTCGATGCCGCTGGCGCGCCATTTCATCTTGAAGACCGGGTGCTCGTGACGGATGACGAACCGGTCCTGCTCTCCAGCATCTGTGATACCCATGAACTTGCCATTCTCGGCTAAGAGCCTGTCCGAAGAACGGATTGGATGTCATTGCAAGCGAAACGAAGCAATCTCCTTTCTGCCGAAGGCAAGATGAAAGGATCCATCATGCCCAAGCATCTCTACGCCAGCATGACCCATGAAGAGGTCAACGACGCAGTGCTCGAACAGCGCGTTGTGCTCATTCCTGTCGGGCAGCTGGAGACACACGGCCCGCACCTGCCGATCGATGTTGATGTTGTGCAGGTGAACCATGTCTGCGAAGAAGCGGCGCGGCGCGCGCCTGCGGATCTGCTGGCGGCACCGCCGATTTACTATGCCTTTTCCGAACATGTCATGGATTTTCCCGGTACGATCGCCATTCGCCCGCCGATCCTGATCGAATATCTCTTCGATATCGGCAACAGCTTTGCGCGCCAGGGCTTCAAACGGCTTGTGCTGGTGAACGGCCATGGCAGTAACCGCTCGATCTGTGAGGTGGCGACGCGCATGATCACCAACCAGACGAGTGCCTACTGTGCGACACTCGATCACTGGAACCTCGCGCGCGAAAAACTGGCCGAGATCCGCGAGTCGCCGATCGGTGGCACTGCGCACGCCTGTGAGTTTGAGACATCAGAATACATGTACCTGCGGCCGGAGCTGGTCAGGCACGAGAAGATCCAGGACGAGTTTGCCCCGGATTATCGCCCCTGGCGCAGCGATGATTTCGCCGGTGGCGGCGTGGTGCATTTCATGGAATACTGGAGCCAGCGTTCGAAAAGCGGCGCCGAGGGCCAGCCATCGCTGGCGACGCCTGAAAAGGGGCGCCAGTTGCTCGAGGCGACCATCGAGAAGTTGATCGAATTTGGACGCTGGTGGAAAACACTTGAGTTTCCGCCACGCGTTGATCATACCGTCCATGCGCTCAGGAACAGCGTATGATGACGATCTCTGCTGCACGGCTGGCGGTGCTACGTGATGCGGCGGCCCGGGCGGGGTTCCAGGGGCTGGTGATCAATCAGCCGGCCTATATCTTTTACCTGAGCGGCTGGCTACCGCCAGCCGATGTTGCGGCGTTCGTCGTGATCGGGCCGCGCGATACCTTGCTGGTTGCGCCGTTTGCGCCGGGTGAGGCGGTGGCTCCATGGCGCCAGACGTATGTCTACGAAACCTTCCGGCGCGACCGGCTGGTCTCCGCGCTTGACAACGGTGTGGCGGCGCTCCTCCAGGCAGTCGCCGATGCTGGCTTGCGCCGGTTGCCGGTCGGGGTCGCGCTTGCGGCATTGCCGGCGGCGTATGCGCTGCCGCTGGCGCAGGTGGCGCAATTGCACGATGCACGTGATATGCTCTTTCGCGCAACAATGGTGAAAGACGCCGTGGCGCAACAGGCAATCCGCGCACGCGTCGCGATCCTTGATCGCGCCTTCGCCGTGGCGGCGCGAACCATCCGTCCTGGTGTCAGCGAGATGCAGGTGTTCACGGCGATCTATGCCGAGATAGCGCTGGCGATCGGTGCCCAACCGGCGCTTGCGTGTGTGTTTGGATCCGGCCCGCGTACCTTGCTCGACGAACCGCAACCATCGGATCGGGTGCTGGAACCTGGTGATGTTGTACTGATCGACCTGTTTCCAACCT
Organism: Chloroflexota bacterium; assembly: GCA_013388755.1. Taxonomy (GTDB): domain Bacteria; phylum Chloroflexota; class Chloroflexia; order Chloroflexales; family Roseiflexaceae; genus JACAEQ01. The sequence goes on along the minus strand of JACAEQ010000078.1, from coordinate 40,447 downwards.
TGCGTGGCTATGTCGCCGATTATACGCGTTGCTTTGTTGTGGGCCCGGCGACGGACGCGCAGCGCGCACAGCATATGGCATTGGAGCGCGCGCTGGCGGCGGTTGAGCAGGTGTTGCGCCCGGGCGTGAGTGCAGCAGATATTGACCGGATCGCCCGCCATTCGATCGAGGAGGCTGGATATGGGCCATGGTGTTACCAGCATCATACCGGTCACGGATTTGGTTTGCTGGCGCCCGAACCGCCCTGGCTCATTCCTGCCGATACAACCCGGCTCGAGGCCGGTATGGTGCTCGCCGTCGAACCCGGCATTTACCATCCGGTGCATGGTGGTATGCGCCTGGAAGGCAACTACCTCATCACTGCCAACGGGTGCGAGTCGCTCACAGGATATCCTGCGACATTGACGGAATGTGTCTGATGACACGATAACCATGATCCCTCCAACCGATGTGATCAGCCACCAGGCCGATGTGCACGCTCGATCAGGAGGTGAGTCAACGCCATGAGCCATGTGCTTGTCACCGGGGGCAGCGGCAAAGCCGGGCGGTGGATCGTTGCCGATCTGCTGGAACACGGCCATCAGGTAACCAATGCCGACCTGCGCCCTTCCGATCAGGTACATACGTTCCGCGCGGATCTGACCGATCTGGGGCAGACCTTTGGGATGCTCGAAGGGAAAGACGCGGTCATTCATCTTGCCGCCATTCCCTGGCCCGGTGAGCACACGCCCGAGGTGGTGTACCGCATCAATACCATGGCGACGTTCAATGTGCTGCAGGCAGCGTGTGTGCTGGGCATCAGGAGCGTCGTCATAGCCAGTAGCGAATCGGTGCTCGGGTTTCCGTTCGCATTCCGGCCAATCCAGCCCGAACGTCTGCCCATTGATGAAACGCACCCGTCGCTGGCGCAGGATGCGTATGGCCTGTCGAAAATCGTGGGCGAAGAGCTGGGGCGTGGTTTTGCCCGGCGTAACCCGGCAATGTCGATCGTTGCCTTGCGGTTTTCCTACATTGTGCCTCCGACGGCGTACGCCACCGAGTTGAAACAGGCATGGTCCAGCCCACTGCAGAATGCCTTCAATCTCTGGGCCTATGTTGATGCGCGCGATGTCGCGCGCGCCTGCCGGCTGGCGGTCGAACGGCGCCCGGAGGGCTTCCATACGCTGTACATTGCTGCGCGTGACACACTGATGCGCGAGCCGACGCTCGAACTCATGCGGCTTGCCGGTATCGGTACGGGAAGCATCGCTCCTGGTTTTGGCGGGCGCCAGTCTCCGCTCGATTGTTCACGCGCCGCGCAGGTACTTGGCTGGGAAGCGGAGCATACCTGGGAAGCAACTGCAGGATCACCGGATGGTGCACCGCCGCTACGTTTCACCTGAGCCCTTCGCCCCCACCCCGGCCCTCGCCGCAGGGTGAGGGGGTCCGGCTTCTCCTTCCAGCGGGGGGAGGTCGCGAGGGCTGTATGGAAGTGTGTCATGTCATCACGGTATCGCCCGTCCATCCTCTTCCAGCCAGCGGCGCATCTCCATTTCCAGCGCGGCGCGCGCCGTATGGTCGCGGCGCTGCGCCCGACGCTGGGGCCGTTGCCGCGCCGTGTGCTGGTCATGCCGGAGCGCGGGGTCGGGCACGCTCCGGAACTGCTGGACAGCGGCGGCCTGATTGCGCGCCGAATGGTGCAACTGGCTGATGCTCGCGCCGATCCAGGGGCCATGTATGTGCGCCACATGGTCTGGCGGCTCCACGAGGAGGTTGGTGACGGAACGGTCACGGCGGCTGTCCTGTTCGAGGAGCTGTTCGACCAGGGATTGCGTTTTGTGGTTGCAGGATGCGACCCGGGGCGCCTGCGAAGCCAGCTGGTCGCAGGCGCTGAACTCGTGTGCGCCGAACTGGCACGGCAGACAACACCACTCGCAGGCCTGGCTCAGATTGCGCGTGCAGCCGAAAGCGTCGGCGCCGACACCGAACTGGCCACGCTACTCGGTGAGGTCTTCGATATTATTGGTGCTGACGGGCAGCTTGATATCCGGCCGTATCAACGGCCGGGTGTGTCGCGTGAATACGTCGAGGGTATGGTGTATGCGGGCGGCGTGCTGTCACGGCTCATGTACACCGATGCGGTTCGGCAGCGCGTGGAGCTTGAGCATGCCGCACTTTTGCTGAGTGACCTTGCGGTTGATGATCCCCGCGATCTTGTTCCTGCCATGGAGGCTGCGCTGGCGCTTGGCATGCGGGCACTCGTGGTGATCGTTGACCACCTTTCCGACGCGGCACTGGGGCTCCTCGACGTCAACCGGCGTGCCGGGACGTTGCATACGTTTGCCGTGCGCCCGCCGGGCCTGGCACCTGCCGAACAGGTGGCGGCGCTTGACGATATCGCGATACTGACCGGAGGTCGCCCGCTCTATCGCACCGCAGGCGCGTCGCTGCGGGCCGTTACCGCTGCTGACCTGGGACAGGCGCGGCGTGCCTGGGCCGATACGGCCCACTTTGGTCTGGCCGGTGGCAAGGGAGATCCACGCGCGCTTCGCGCCCGGATCGCGATGCTCCGCCGGGCATATGCGGCCACGACCGATGCAGCGGCGCAACAGCGTCTCCAGCAGCGTCTCGGACGGCTGATGGGTGGAATGGCGACCGTGCTGGTCGGTGGCGCGACGGAAACCGAGATTGCGTTGCGGAAGGGCCTGGCGCAACGTACCGCCGGCACCCTGCGTGGCGCGCTCCGCACAGGAGTGCTGCCGGGCGGCGGCAGTGCATTACTGGCGTGCCGTCCGGCGATGCGTGCCGCGCGTCGCTCCAGTCGCCTCCGCGACGAACGTGCCGCCTGTGATATCTGGCTGCACGCGCTCGAGGCTCCGGCTCGCGCCATTGCCGTCAATGCCGGCTATGACCCCGGCACCGCAACCGGCAGATATGCCGATCTACCACCGGGCCATGGCCTTGAGGTACAATCAGGTCGTATTCTTGACATGGCCCGGGCCGGTATCCTCGACTCCGCCGCAGTGATGGCCGCTGCGGTGCGTACCGCTGCACACGCCGCCGCACTTGCGTTGACCATCAATGCCCAGGTCTACCGCGCCATGCCGGAGACTTCCATCGAACCATGATAGATGGTCTGGACAGCCACGATCCGGTTCATGCGTTGATCGCGGTCGGCGATGGAACGCTATATGCCGGTCGCCGTTCGGGATTGTATTGCTCGCATGACGCCGCCGTTTCGTGGCGGCCACTGATTGGCGGATCCGAAGCGCCGCTGCCGGCCGAGGTTACCGCGGTAGCTGCTGCGCCGGGTGACACGGCGCAGGCCACGCTCTTCGCCGGCGGGCAGGGAGGCCTGGTGCGCTCAACTGATGGCGGCGTACAGTGGCGTGTCTGCATGCTGCCGCCACCACCACCACTGGTTACGGCGATCGCCGTCTCGCCTGCCTATGCTGCGGATCGTGTCGTTCTTGTGGGCACGGCCGAAGATGGCGTTTTTCGCTCAGCCGATCGTGGTGAACGCTGGGCTTCGTGGAACTTCGGGTTGCTGGATCTCCGTATTCTTGCATTGGCGCTGTCGCCGGCGTTCGCAGTTGATGAGACGGTATTTGCTGCGACAGAGACCGGGATCTTCCGGAGCACCAATGGCGGTCGCGCCTGGCGCGAGGCAATGATCCCCGATTGCGACGAACCGGTCCTGTGCCTGGCAATCTCGCCGGACTATGCGACGGACGGCCTGGTGTACGCCGCTACGGAAACGACCGGTCTGTATCGCTCGGCTGACGGCGGGATGAACTGGGAGCATGTGACGGCGGTCGCTGCCGGCGCGCAACCGGTCAATGCCATCACCTGCATCTCACCGGCGGAGATCGTTGTGGCGCTCGCTGACCGGCTGGTGCTCATGCAGGGCGCAAACGCCGGTTATCTGCGAGTGGTTGCACAATGGCCAATTGATGGTATCACTGCATTGACCGTGGCTCCGGGGCAGGCCGGCCATCGTATGCTCGTGGTCGGCGATACGAGCGGGCGCATTCAGCGTCTTATGTTGCCCTGATCGTTGCAATACCAGCGTAGCCGGCGCATAACGCGCCGCGCTATGCGTGGTATAATCCCCCCGGCAGCAGTGTAGTAGTCTCTGTACAGGGCGACATAACGTATGGGCCACGTACTTGCGCTGGCAATGCAGAAAGGTGGCGTCGGCAAGACGACGACGGCATTGAGCCTGGGCGTGGCGCTGGCCGAACGGCGCTGGCGCGTGCTGCTGATTGACATTGACCCGCAGGCCAACCTGACCCAGGGACTCGGCGCCGACCCGTCACAGCTTGAGTATAGTGTCTACGAAGTGCTGCTCAATCCAGAGCGCGGCAGCGCCTTTGCCACGCTCAGTACCGACGCCGGGGTTGACCTGATCCCGTCGTCGCTGCTGCTGGCCGGTGCCGAGCTTGAACTCGCCGGGCGCGTCGGACGCGAGTTGCTCCTGCGCAAGGCGTTGCGCGCCGCCCGCGAGTTTTATGACTATATTCTGATCGATCCACCGCCCTCACTCGGTATTTTCTCGCTGAATGCCCTTGCAGCGGCGCACCACGTCCTGGTACCGCTGCAGTTGCATGCCTATGCGCTCAAGGCGATGCCGCAACTGGAACAGACAATCGAACTGGTGCGCGAGATCAATCCCGGCCTGGCGATCGGCGGCGTCCTCTGTACCCTGGCCGACCGGCGCACCAACCTGTGCCACGAGATCGAACAGCAGGTACGCGAGCGCTATGGTCCGCTCGTCTTTCGGACCGTGATTCCAATGAACGTGAAGCTGGCGGAAGCGCCGATCGCCGGTATGCCGATCAACCGCTATGCGCCCGGCAGCGCCGGCGCGCAGGCGTATGTTGCGCTGGCCGAAGAAATTGAACAGCGACTTGCACCAGGAGGCAGCCATGAGCGTTGAACCACCAGCCGATGACCAGCAGCGACCCATCCGGCGCGGTCAGGGGCTGCGTCTCTCAGTGAGCGCGCCCGCCGGCGATGCGCCTCCGCCGCCGCCTCTCCTCCCCGACGAGCCGCTGCGCCGTGGGCAGGGATTACGCCTCTCCACCAGCGCCACCGCTGGCGCATCCACCGGCCCGGCAAACGCGATGCTGCGCGAGTTGCTTGGCGCACCGCAGGTCGTGGCATTGTCGCACGGCCCCGTGGCCTATCGCGTGGCAGGCCATGGCCCGCCGCTGCTGCTGCTCCACGGCTGGGCCGCATCTTCGCGATACTGGCTGATGACGCTTGCCGATCTTGCATCCGATTTCCGCGTCTATGCACCGGACCTGCCCGGTTTCGGCGACTCGCCCGCGCTGAGCGAGCCAGCTACGATCGCGCGCCAGGCGCGTGTTGTGGAGGAGTTCGCCGACGCGCTCGGGCTGGAAACCTTCACCGTCAACGGCCATTCGTACGGCGCCGGGATTGCCGCGTACCTGGCGGCGCTGTGGCCGACGCGCGTGCAACGCCTGATCCTGACGGCATTTGGCGCGCCGGGGAACGAACTGGAACGCATGCTGTTCGCACTGGCGCGTGTGCCGCTGGACCTGACGCTGCACCTGGGGTATCCCTGGCTCAACCTGCTGGCGCCCTGGGTACGCATCTGGCAGCCGGTGACAACGGCGTTGCTCTGTGTGCCGCCACTGCCGCAGATGATGGCAGCCCGCTTCATCGCGAACGGCCCGCGTGAGCAGTGGATGTTACAGGAAGGGATCGTTGACCTGGTGAAGATGGATCTGCGCGCGCACCTGCTGGCCATCGCCAGCGTCGGCGATCCGGCGGTCTTCGAGGCGCTGCGTACCGCGCCGCAACCAGCACTGGTGATCGGCGGCACGGGCGATCAGATCATGCCGCCACCCACACTGAACGCAGCGGTACAGCTCCTGCCGGACGCGCGCCTGGCATTGATCGAACAGTGTGGTCACATCCCGATGATCGAACAACCCGAGGCGTATCACCAGGCGCTGCGTGCCTTTCTTCTCCAGGCTGCATGAAGGCGCTCAACCACGGCTGGCTCCGTTCGCCTGGTTAACGGGTCAGGGTGCGCAGGTACGCCAGGAGATCCGCCATCTGCTGGTCGGTGAGCGCGCGTCCTGGCATCAACCCGATCTTCCCCTGGTTGGTGGAACGGATGAAAACAGCGACGTTTTCTTCGGTGCGTGGCGCGCCATTCGGTAATGCGCCACCATAGTCGATCCCGGACGGGTAGACCGGCCCTTGCGGCTGTAACACGCCTGCCATACCCGTGCCCACGCGGAACTCAGTCGTCACGGTATGGCATGCGCTGCACCCGGCCCGTTCAAACAGGAGGCGGCCACGATCGACGTCGCCGGTGATCGGGCCGCCAGGCGGAGCGCTGCTGCGACTGCCCAGCGTATTGGCTGCCAGCAACAGCGCCCCCAGTACAAGCGTAACGGCAAGCGCCAGGCGAATCAGTCGCTGCATCGGCATTAGCGCGCCCTGGCCTGCCGACGCAGCGCCACAAGGCTCAGTGCAACCGCGCCGACACCGGCCCATCCCCATGCTGCTGACGCCTTGCCACGCCGTATCCCGCTTACGCCCTTCGAGGTCGCCGGGATTGACTTGAGATGTTCTTTGGCTTCAGCCTTGCGCCGCGCGAACAACTCCGGATCAGCGCGCAGCGTGGCAGCCAGTTCGCGTTTGTGCATGAGCTGCTCTTCGGTGATGTATTCCTCGAATGAGCGCAGCGGCGCCAGCTGGTAGCCATGTTTCTTATACAGCCGGTAGATCTCTTTCACTCGCTCAGGAGTGATATTGCGACCCAGCGTATAATCCTCGAACCGGCCCTCCATGGCCAGCAGCGAGGTCTCGGCCAGGCAGGCGTAGACTGTCCTGGGTGGCAGGCCGATATCGTAGCCCACCTCGACGTCACCGGGGATCAGTACCTCGCCGCTTTCGATCACCAGCACGTCGGGGCGCAACGCCGCTTCCGCCGCGCTGATATCGGGCGGGCGGGCCACGTCGCAAATGACGGCGCCCGGTTTGCACTCGGTCACATCAAGTACGCGCTGGCCAAACGCCGAGGTTGCCGTCAGAATCAGGTCGCATTCACCGGCCAGGCTGTTGGCGTGGGTTGAGATGACAACCCGCGTACCGGGCGTTTCATGCTCGATCTTGCGCTTGAGGTCGATCAGCTTCTCCGGTTCGATCGACACCAGCACCACGTCTTTCGTCGCCTGGGCCGCCAGGCGCGCGCAGGCCGAGCCGATCGAACCGGTCGCGCCGATGATCATGATCCGGCCGCGGGTCATATCGTCGCGGCCCATGGCGCGCACGGCAATCTTGGCGGTCTCCAGGGTCGCGGCCACCGTCAGGCTATTGCCACTGGTGATTGCGATGTCGGCCTCGTGGGCGACGGTAATGCCGGCATCACCAACCACACTGGTGAACGCACCCAGCCCCATGATCCGCGCACCCAGGCGCTCCGCCAGGCGCGCCGCCTGGTTGAGCAGGTTGTAGGTGAAGCGCGGGCTATGCTTCATCATCTGGCGCGGTGTCGCGCCGAGCGAGATCAGGTAGCCTTCGATACGCTGGCCGGTGACCGGTGAGCGCCCACCGGTGATCTTGCCGACAAAAATCGGCGGTACGTAGGCGGCGGCGGCTTCGACGATCTCATCGGGAACGTAGCGTGTCCAGTGGAATGGTGGGTATTCGTGGATGAACCTGGTGCTCAGCGGGTGGATGACGAAGGCAAACTTATTGATGCCCGCCTCCTCCTGTTGCAGAACGCTTACCGCCGGCGCCCAGTCAAGGTCGGCCAGCAGGTCGAGATAGGTATCTTCGGTCAGCGGGGTGGCCGGGTCGGGGCGCAGCGCAGCAAGCAACGCCTCCACGGTTGCTGCAGAGTGGCGCGCCACTTTGCCCTTCCCCTCTAGCGACGGCATCAGCGTCACCAGCATCGTCACGCCACGCTGGCGCAGGTCGGCGATATCGTCGTCACTGGCGGCCTCAACAATCACGATTTTGTGATCGAGCCGTGACGGCGCAAATCGCCGGATGGTGGCCATGTCGCCGGCGAGGACATCGGCCCAGACGAACATGCCAGGGTGGTGTGGCGTTCCCACGGCGCCGGCGAGCAACTCAAACGGCGCATCCTTGAGTGCCTCGAGCGTCGCACCGGCAACCTGATCCAGCGTCTGCGCGCTGCCAACACCCGGCGCATCCGGCAGGCCGAAAAAGAGTTGCGGGTCGGCGAAGCGCATTGCCGAACTACGCCGTGCCAGCGCCTGCGCCAGCCCTTCGTGGTTGACGCCGGGAGTCATCAGGACACGTTTCTGGTTGAAGATCAGCGGGTGCGCGCGCTCGGCGAGAATAATGCCCCAGCGCTCCAGTTCGGCCCGCACGCCGCTGCCATCAACCACCGGCGTGGTGCGCGCACCGCCCGATAGGGTCGCGCCGACGGTATGCGGCAGCCGGGTGTCGCCCAGGTGGAGCGATGCCGGCATGCATTCCAGGCCGATTGCGTCAACCGTGCCATCGTGCTCGTCGATCAGGGTGCGGGCGCGCCCCGCGTCGCCACCACAACCGACACGATGCAATGAGACATCCTGGCCGAGAAAGGCCACCGATGAAACATCATCACCTTCGCCGAGATGAATAATCAACACCTTCTTCATGCAATCCTCCTCAGTACGCCGCGGCGCAGACGCCAGGTCATGGCAGTAGTTCACCCTGCTGCCGGGCGCGCAGGCCATGTACCCACCCCGGACCCATACCATATTGCCGGGATCGTTGAGTGCAGCGGTGGACAGTGACGGTACGCGGCGCCGGCACCGATTCTACGCCAGAGTAGCACGTTGCCTGTGCCTGGGATGGAAACAAACGGCGACGCCAGGTTACGGCATTACAACCTGAACATTTGCAAAGTATAGGATCCAGGCCGCCTGTGCTATACTTCCACAGGTCTGCCCATGCCACGAAACGCGGTGCGAAGTCTGCCTGGTCCATGATATAGATTGACATAACTACGTATGTGGCTTGAGACCGAACGGCTACATCTGCGCGATTTTGTGGCCGGCGACTGGCCGGATGTGTACGCCTACAGCTCAGATCCCGATGTGGTGCGGTATCTGCCGTTTGGCCCGAGCAGCGTCGAGCAAACGAAGGAGCACATCGCACGTTGCATTGCGCTGGCCCGCGCCCATCCGCGTCACGTATACGACATGGCCGTGGTGTTACGCGCGGAACAGCGGGTGATTGGTAGTTGCACGCTGGCGCTGCTGGAATACGAGCCACGCCATGCCACATTTGCGTATTTGTTCCACCGTGCCTACTGGGGGCATGGCTACGCAACCGAAGCCATGCGGGCATTGTTCACCTACGGCTTTGAGACGCTCGGTCTGCACCGGATCGCCGACACGTGCGATGCGCGCAATATCGCTTCTGTGCGCGTCATGGAGAAGCTTGGCATGCGGCGAGAGGCGCACTACCGTGAGACGATCTGGGATGGCACAGCCTGGCACGACGAATATGGCTACGCGATCCTGGCGCATGAATGGCGAGCCCGGGGACAGCATAATGTCCATACAGGCGTCCGTCAGGGGATCAACGACTCTCAATAAACGGCACGTGCAGCCGCTCGACCGCCCGGGCCTTCGCGGCGTCGGGGCGCCGGTCGTAGCGTGTGGTCGTCCCTGGATCGGCATGGCCGACGAGGCGCTGGACGATCGCGATATCCACCCCCGCCGTGAGCAGGTCGCCAATGAAGGTACGGCGTAAGTCGTGCGGCCGGCAGGGTGCGACACCGGCCTGCAGGCAGCGCTGCGCGAGCATGGCATGCAGGCTCTCTTCATCAAATGGTCGCCCGGTCATCGCCTCGTTGTGGAACGATACAAACAGCGGTCGCTGCGGCTGATCAGGCCGAAGTTGCGGTTGCGGTGCGCTCGCCCGGAGGCTCAGCCAGACCGCCAGCGTCTCACGCGCGCCACGCGGCAGGTAGGCCGTGCGATCCTTGTTCCCTTTCGCGGCGCGTATCGTCACTGCGCCACTCGCCGGGTCATAGTCGCCAAGCTCCAGCGCCGTCACCTCGCTGCGGCGTAATCCTCCGCCGTAGAGTATGGCAATCACCGCCTGGTCACGCCGGCCGATGGGCCGCGGGTCGGCGGCGCAGGTCGCCAGCAGTGCATGGATCTCGCCGGGGGTGAGGGCGCGACCCGCGGGGGCGCGTTCGCCGCGCACCGGCGGCAGATCGATCGCCCGGTGGTAGTCTTCGACCCCCATCAACGCGAGTCGCCAGCATTCCTTGAGCACGCCGGTCAGCGCCGCCAGGTGGCGCTGGATCGTCGCCGGCGCCAGCACATCGACCGGCGGGCGACCGCGTGCGCCAGGTGGGCGCGGTCGGAAAATGGGCTGCTGCAATCGTTCGCGCAGCGCCAGCGTATGGGCATACCGCAAGCGGTGCCAGGGGTAGATAAATGGCCATTGCTGCATTGTATCAATAGATGCAATCCGCCCCACACCGCTGAGATGCGCCAGCGTCACCAGCGAGGCATGCATGACCCGCCGCGATGAGGGCCCCAGCCGCGCCAGGTACGCCCCGGCCGGCGTACGGGTATCACTGGTCGCCGGTGGCGTCGCCGCCAGATCGTCAACCTGCGGATTGTCGTCGTCGGCCGCGATCGCATCCGCCAGGCGGGTCAGCGCGGTGGTCACGGGTAGAACCATACTGCTTGACATCGTCACCAATTGCATCAATGAGGCGAACGAGACTCTGTGTCGCCAGTATAACACGCCTGGCCAGTCATTGAAAATAACCATTTTCAAGTATTTTTATCGAGCATAAGTTGACATAATATAGTATGCAACGCAGACGAGTGCAGCGTTCGTTGCACTTACCACCGGGAGCGCGGCGCCTGTCATCCTGCGCTGATATCATGTGCTACAATACGCTGCTGACAGGTGGTACACTCACGTTACCAGCGGCTCGTGAGCCGCCCGGGCTTGGCACCCAGCAGGGCAAGGAGGCGCGCATTGGATCTCGCCGATCTCAGCAAACTTTCAACTGCCGATGCGATTGACCTGGTATCACAGCTGCATCGCGCCAACGAGCAGTTGCACGGCAGCGCCGTGACCCTCTCACGTCTCTCCGTCGCCCTGCAAGAATCGCTGGGCCCTGCGCCGGCCGGCGCGACCGGTGCGCTCCACGCGATCGGGCAGTTCCTGGCGGTGCAACACTCGTATGAGGACCTCGCGGCCCTGGTGCGCCAGCAGAGTGTGGATATCTTCGGTATGGACGGCGGGGTGTTGTTCTTGCTCGATGAATCTGGTCTCCTGGTCCCCAGCGCCCTGCCAGATACGATCGTTCCTGATCCGGCAATTCTTGACCATGCAGCCGCAATTGCGTACCAGGCACTCGATGCTGAAGCGATCACCAGCGCCCCTGGCGATGTCGCCGGTACGCCGGCCTGCATTGCGCTGCCGCTCTCGCGCATGGGGCAGGATGTCGGCGTGGTTGTGATGTACCGCATGGCCGCGGAGGAACCGGCACTTTCGGCGGAAATGTGGGCGAACCTGACGATCTATGCCGGTACGCTGGGGGCGATCTGTGCCGGCATGCGCCAGGCCGAGGCGTTGCGGCGTGATGCGCGCCTGCTTGAGACCTTGCTGGCCGAACGGGCGCGCCAGGTGCAGAATAGTCGCGATCTGCTGCGCACGGTCTTCGACCATCTGCCGGAAGGCATCCTCCTGATCGACGGCGACGGCGTGATCCTGGCGGCCAATCGCTTCTTCTCCGAGCGTATCGCCGGTATGCATCCGCGTGATCTCGTTGGTCGGCCATATGTGGAGGTGCAACGCCTGCTCAATGAACGCGGCATGCAGCGCCTTACGGATATGGACGGCGCTACAACGCTGGTGCGCTTGAATGATGCCAGCGGGCGTTCCCATTCCTATGCGATCGGGCGCAGCACAACCCGCACTGATGATGCCACGATGCTCGAGTTCTGGCGCAGCTACGATGAACGCGCTGGCCGAGAGCATGCCTGATGGAGCGGTACCAGCGCACATGCAGCCCCGGCACACCACGCCCCACGGCCCTCACCTCTCGCTCCTCGTCAGGCACCGCCTGACGTGGCCAGCTCCACCATGCTGGCTAGCAGAATGGCATACAACTGCTCCAGGCTCGCCGTTTCGACCCATTCATCATCTGAGTGCAGCCCTGCACCCACCGGACCAAAGCAAATCGCCGGGATGCCTGCGCCGCTATAAAAGCGCGCATCGGAGCCAAAGTGCTCACGGTACAATTGCGGCGCGCGCCCGGTGACACGCTCGGCGCAGGCAGCAAGCCGGGCCAGGTACGGATGTTGCGGGTCGGTGTCGAGCGGGATGCCGCCGGTACTGTTCCTGACCACGGTCGCCCCAGGAAAGCAGGCGCGCACCACGGTTTCGATCGCCTCCGGCGTTTCATCCGGCACGTGCCGGATATCGAGCGAGAGGGTCACCTCCTCAGGAATACGGTTGAGCGTCTCGCCGCCGCGCACGACGGTGGGTACCGCCGTCGTTGCCCAGACGGCATCACGCGGCGTCGGAAAGCGCTGCTCAAGCGCAACCAGACCATCACGCAGGGCAGCGATCGGATTGGTTCCTTCCCAGGGCCGTGAGCCGTGGGCCGGGCGCCCATGGATTGTTATGTCAAGCCTTACCATGCCTTTGGCGGCGTAACAGATGTTCAGGTCGGTCGGCTCGGCAGCAATAAAGAGCGAACTGCGCCACCCCTGATCCAGCAGATAATTCGTTCCCTGAAACCCGCCGATCTCTTCATCGGCGACAAACATGAAGCCGATGTCGGGTGGCTGCGGCCGGGCGGCAAGATCCTTCATCAGCCGCATCAATACCGCACAGGCGCCTTTCATATCCTGGCTTCCACGTCCATAAATGCGACCATTCTGAATCACGGGCTGGTATTGCTCCGGGCGCGCGGCAACCACGTCAAGATGGCCATTGAGAATCACGGTGGGTGTCCTGGTCGGGCGCAGTGTCACCATCAAACATGGTATCTGCTGCACCTCGAAGCGTTGCACGAACACACCACGGATCGATCGCGCATAACGCTCAACGTAATCCACAATCGCGGCAAGATCCGCCGGGCGGTCGGCCGTTGAGGGGTAGGCGATCAGGTCGCAGGTAAGTTCAACCAGTTCACGTTGGAGAGAATCATCAGTCATGGCGGCACTCCAGACTCAGCGCGATGCGCCGCCATGCTACTGCCTGAACGTGCTCGGGTCAACTCCTACGCGCCATCGGGCATCACGTCATCGTCCTGATCGGCAGGAATCGCCGGAACGATAAGCTCGGCGGCCGCTGTGCCAGAGCGCATGCGCCGTGCCAGCGCGACGATTGACTGGCCATACGTCGTGCCGGGGACGGCCCAGACGCCATTCAGGCCGAGGATGGTCGGCGCAATGCCACGGCGGCTCTCCGCGAGCGGGCGGACGGCGAGGGCGAATGCGATCAGGGCACGTTGTGCCTGGCTGGCCTGTGCATCGGTCAGCGCATAGGCCAGCAAACGACCCAGGTGTGCGGGTACGGCATGGTCGGCCCATGTGGCAAAGCTGATACCGCGTTCCCAGCGTAGTCGCTGGGTATTGTAGGCCCAGCCGGTTGGATCGGGCGGGGGATCGCTGCGCCATTCGCCGGTGACGCCCAGGCCGGCCGGGTTGCGCTGTGGTCGCTGGCTCCAGAAACTGGTCAGGCTGCCGGTCTCGTGGGCCATCTGCGCCAGTGCAAGGAACCAGTCCATTCCGACGGACTCGCCGGTTGAGCGGTAGGCTGCAACGATTGCACCGATATCGAAATCGGTGTAGCCGGGATCGGCGCGTGGCGCGAACCAGGCGACGGCCATCGTCTCGGTGCCAGTGGCAGGGCCAACGATCGGCGCATTATCGAGAATTGGCGGCAGCTCGCCTGCCGCCGGCGGAGTCGGTGCGGGCAGTACGACAGTCGGTGCCAGAGCTGGCGTCGGCGAGGGGGTCGGTGTCGGCGATGGGGTCGGCGTCGGCACAGGAGCAAGGATCACGGGCAGATAGGCCCGATACGGCTGACCGGCAGTGGCGTGTGCAAGCGCGGCGATGGAGGATGCGGCCAGCGTTGCGAACGATAGATGCAGAAAGCGTCGGCGCGTGACCATGGCTCTTTCCTACCGTGTGTAACAGTGTGTGGTTTGAGCATACCCGAAGCATCGCCCGGATTCCAGCCGGCTGGATTACGGCGTCGTTGCCGTTACCTGAACGCTGGCTGATACGCTGCGAGGGCGGCATCGTGTAGAATACGCGTGGATGTCAGGGTGTTGCTGCGTGGAGAGGAGGCAGGTGTGGCGACCAGGCGACCGGTGCTGGCGTTGATTGCGCACGATCGTAAGAAGGATGATATGGTGACATTTGCGCTGCGTCACCGCGAGCGCCTGGCTCACTGCCACCTGATAGGTACGGGCACAACCGGCGAACGAGTGGCAACAGCGACCCGGCTTGCGGTCGAGCGGATGCTATCGGGACCGATGGGAGGCGATGCGCAGATTGCTGCGCGTGTCGCGCAGGGCGAAATTGATGGGGTCGTCTTTCTGGTCGATCCCCTGTATGCTCACCCGCACGAGCCGGACATCCAGGGGCTGCTGCGTGTCTGCAATCTCTACAACGTGCCGCTGGCGACCAATGTAGCAACGGCGGAACTGGTCATTGCCTGGCTTGCGGCACCATGATCAGCGTTTAGGAGTCAAGCACTGCGCGCACCTGGCGCACCAGCATCGTCGGCGTAAACGGCTTTTGCAGCACCGGCGGCGCGCCTGGCGCGCCAGCCACATGAGTGGGCGTGCTCTCGTCAGCATACCCGGACATCATCAGGACCTTCAGGTGCGGAAACATGCCTGCCAGGTGTTCGGCGAGGCGAACGCCGCCCATGTGCGGCATGACGTGATCGCTCAAGAGCAACTGGACACTGACGCTGCCCGACCGCACCACCCTGATCGCTGTGTCACCGTCGGCGGCTTCGATCACAGTATACCCATGCGCACGCAATACGCGCGCCGTCAGATCCCGCACCGCAGGGTCATCCTCGACCAGCAGAATCGTTTCCGTCCCACCCGGATCCGCTGTCGCCGTCGCATCAGCCGGTGTATCCGCCACCCGCCGTTCAGCACGCGGCAGGTAGATCGTCACGGTCGTACCGTGCCCTTCCGAGCTTATCAGGTCGATGACCCCCTGATGTTGCGCAACGATCCCATAGCAGGTTGCGAGCCCGAGCCCTGTACCGGCGCCGGCTTCCTTGGTTGTAAAGAATGGCTCAAAGGCACGCCTCCTGACCTCATCGGTCATACCGATACCAGTATCGCTGACCGCGAGTTGCACATATGGACCCGGGTTGAGCG
Organism: Chloroflexota bacterium; assembly: GCA_013388755.1. Lineage (GTDB taxonomy): Bacteria > Chloroflexota > Chloroflexia > Chloroflexales > Roseiflexaceae > JACAEQ01. The sequence goes on along the minus strand of JACAEQ010000078.1, from coordinate 25,074 downwards.
TAGGAAGCGTCCGGGTAAGGGCGTCGTCAGAGACAATATTCGCGGTCGCGATGGTCAGGAAACCGCCGTGAGGCATCGCGTCACGGGCATTGATCGCCAGGTTGACGATGACTTGCTCGATCTGCCCGGGGTCGGCGTGTACCAGCCACAGGCCAGGTGCCGGCAGCGTGCGCAGAACGATATCTTCGCGGATGAGGCGGCGCAGCAACTTTTCCATGTCGAGGATCAAGGTATTCAGGTTCACCAGCCGTGGCTCAAAGGCCTGGCGCCGTGCAAAGGCGAGCAACTGGCGCGTGAGTGCGGCAGCGCGCACGGTGGCCTTTTGAATCTCGATCAGTTCGGGTGTTGCCGGATGATCGGCATCAAGCGTCTGGCGCGCCAGTTCGGTACAGCCAGTAATCACTGCCAGCAAGTTATTGAAATCGTGCGCCACACCACCTGCCAGGCGCCCGATGGCATCCATTTTTTGCGCCTGCAGCAACCTGGCTTCGAGCTCGCGGCGCTCAGTAATGTCGCGCCCGACCACAATGAGCGAGTACGTGCCATCCTGCAACACGGCCTTGAGATCGCACTCGAACCAGCGCCACGAGCCACTGGCGTGGCGATAGCGAAACGTCGCCGTTGTGCGCATCTGATGCATCACCTCGCGCCAGTAACGTTCAGAGAGCGGTCGATCATCGGGATGGAGCCCGACCAGCACATCAACACCGATCAACTCATCAGGCGCATATCCCAGGAGTACGGTAATTGACGGACTGACATAGCGAAAGCAGCGTTGCTCATCGACAATTGCGATCAGATCGGAGGTATTCTGTGTAATCAGGCGATACCGCGCCTCACTTTCGCGCAATGCCTGCTCCATGCGTTGCTGCTCGCGCACGGCGCGCCACTGGCGCACGGCGCGCTGTGCCACGTGTGGTAGATCGGCGAACGACACGTCGCTTTTCACGATGTAATCCAGCGCACCGGCACGCATTGCCTCGACGGCCACACGCTCGTTGCCGTAGCTCGTCATCAGCACCAGAGGCAACTGGCGCGCGCCGTCGAGCAGATCCAGCCCTTCGCCATCGGGCAAACGCCAGTCACTGATGATCAGATCATACTCGGGCATGCCGGCTGCGAGCGCCGCGCGCGCGGCGCTCAGCGTGTTCGCCACCGACAGGTGGAAGTACACCGCCCAGGGCTCGAAGGCGCGCCGGATCAATTCGACATGAGCATCATCGTCTTCGATCAACAGCAGATGCGCGGCGTTGGTAACGGGCACAGCATTCTCCCGGCGTTATCAGACCACCGGTCGCGTATTGCAGGAGAGCCAGTATGTCCCGACGTCGTTCATAAGACTGGCAAAGGCTTCGAATCCGATCGGTTTGACCAGATAGCTATTGGCGTGGTTATCGTATGCGCGTGTCACGTCGCGTTCCGTCTCCGAGGTGGTCAGCACCACGACGGGGATGCGGCGCAGATCTGCCGATTGTTTGATGCTCTTCAATACTTCCAGGCCGTCAATGCGTGGCAGGCGCAGATCAAGCAACACGACGCTCGGTCGCGGGCTATGACTGGGGTCGGCCCAGTGCCCGCGGCGAAACAGGTAGTCGAGGGCCGCCTCGCCATCGCTGACATGAAGGACGCGATTGGAAACGCTATGTTGCGCCAACGTTCGTTGTATCAACTCGGCGTGATCGTCATTATCCTCAATCAGCATCACCAGGAAAGCATCGGTCATCACGGCATACCTCGTTCACGTACTGTATCCGGCTTACCAGGTAGCGTGAAATAGAATGTCGCGCCGGCGCCACGCCCGCCAGACTCTACCCAGATACACCCGCCATGGGTTTCGATAATACGCTGGGCGATGGCCAGCCCGACGCCAGTGCCGTCACTATGCGGATCGAGCTTGTTGAACAGGCCAAAGATCTGCTCCTGGTATTCGGGTTCGATGCCAATACCGTTATCACGCACGAAGAACTGCGGCGATCCGCTCGCGTCACAGCGCACGCCGATTTCGATGCGCGGCATGGAGTCAGGATTCCTGAACTTGATAGCGTTATCAATCAGGTTCTGCACAACCTCGACGAGCCGCGTCCGGTCGCCATAGATCACGGGCAGTTCCGGTGCAACTGAAACATGGGCGCCACACTCGGCGATCCTCCCGGCAGCCAGTTCGAGCGCCTCGCGCACGACCGTGTTGAACGGTATCTGCTGGGGTGGGCTGACAATCCTGCCAACCCGTGACAACTCCAGTAACTCGTTGAGCAGGCGCTCCATCTTGCGCACGGCCAGACTGATACGATTCACATCGCTGTGCAACCGGTTGATGTCGCCAGCCCGCGCATCACGCTCCAGGTAGCCAAGAAACCCCTGAATGGTAATCAACGGGCTCTTGAGATCGTGCGAGACGGTGTAGGTAAAGCGCTCCAGTTCGGCATTCTTCGCCGCCAGCTCGGCGATCAGTCGCTCACGCTCCGCTTCAATCTGCTTCCGCGCCGTAACGTCGCGCGAACCAAGAATCGCACCGCAAAACCGGGACGCGTCATCATACAGCAGACGAATCTCCGACTCAACCCAGGCGCTCGCATTCGCTGCCGCGCGGATGCGATGTTCGACACGAACCGATGCGTCACCGGCCGCAATCGCTTCCGTTATCGCCGAAGTAACCACCGGCATGTCGTCGCCATGCACCAGCGCACCGACGTGCTCCCCGATGTATGCCGCCGGATCAAGCCCAAGCACGCGCTGCGCCGATGGACTGATATACACGACCTGGAGATCGGCATCGGTCTGAATGATCGTGTCAACCATGCTGTCGGTCAGCATGCGCAGGTGCATCTGGCCGGCCAGGAGCGCCGCCTCGGTGCGGCGCTGTTCAGTAACGTTACGTGCCAGGATCATACCATAGATCACGCGTCCAGTGCTATCCAGCAGTGGAATGTAGTAATAGGCGTGGATCTGATCGTTGAATGGTATCTCGTCGGTGAAAGTCTGGCCCGCGAGCACGGCGCGCATGTTCGGCTCGACCCGTGCCACGAATGGTGGCGGCAGGGTCTCATAGACGGTCCGGCCTTCGAGGGCGGCCCTGGAATAGCCGGTCGCCTCAACTTCCGGCCCATCAACCAGTACGAAACGTAAATCGTGATCGTACACCAGGAACACGCTATCGGGAATATTGGCGGCGAGAATACGGTAGCGCGCTTCCGAAATGCGCAGTTCCTCGGCCTGCCGCGCCAGCGCCTGCTCATTCGCACGTGCATGCGCCAGGCTCTGGTGCAGACTATCGGCAAGCAGGCGCGCCGCCATCGCCGTGATCCCCAGGATGATCGCCACATCGAGCCAGAGGCTCCAGCTACTCACGAATGTCGAGCGGGTGAACCCCCGGATTTCGGCGGCGACAACAATTGCGACGACCAGGAGCGTAAAGACAACCAGCACGATGAAGGCGCGCCGTTTCAGAAGCAGGCTGCCAATCACGAGCACCGTCGTGTACAGGCTGGTAATCGTATCGTGGATGCCCATGCCAAGAATCTGCATCACACCCGTAAACACCACAAAGGTGGCGAGCAGCAGGTTGACCGAGAGGTACAGCCGGCCCGCGTACAGCAACAGCAAGGCAATTCCCACGACCACGGCGCCAACGGCCATGGCACCGCTCGCCAGCATGCGGCCAAGCGCGAAATACATCACTGATCCTGCCAGTGCAACGGCAAGACTCAATCGTAGGAACACATGCTGAATGTGGGCAACTCGCGCCTGTTCTTCGTCGTGGAAGCGGGGCGGGCGCATCAGCGCCGAAATCTTATCTCGCATAGCGTCCCCAGCGGACGCGCACGACGCGCACTGCACGCGGCACCGGAGGCCTGCCACGTGTGGATTGCTCACGTACCCGAAGACACGACACTATTGTACACGCTGGAGCAACACCGGGCGATACGCTTTTATTGCAATTGCATAGGGATCGGGAGACAATGCGAATGCATCAGGTCGCAGCCGCGCTGGCCGCGATCAGGCGTTCAAGGCGGACGCGGGCCGCTCCCTGTTCAAGGCTGGCACGCGCCTGCTGCAGCCCGTCGCGCAGATCGGCGGCGCGGTCAGCGGCCACGAGCGCCGCAGCCGCGTTGAGCACTATGACGTCGCGCCGCGGCCCGGCATCACGCCCTTCGAGGATGCCACGCACGATGGCGACATTTGCCGCCACGTCACCGCCGCCAAGCGCCTCAACCGGCGCCGCGGCCAGGCCCAGATCAACGGCGTCAATCTCGTAGCGCCGGGGGGGCTGCCCGGCGCGCACCTCGATCACCATGTTCGGCCCGCTCAATGTCAGTTCATCAAGGCCGCCATGGCCGTGAACCACCAGTGCGTGGCGCGTGCCGAGCAACATCAGCGCGCGCGCCAGTTTCTCCGCCAGCGTAGGGTCGGCGACACCCAGCACCTGGTAGGTGGCGTGGGCCGGGTTGCTCAGCGGGCCAAGCACATTGAACACCGTGCGAATGCCGATTTCGCGCCGTACCGGGCCGACGAAGCGCATAGCTGGATGAAACTTCTGCGCAAACATGAATCCCACGCCCGCTTCATGCAGGCAGCGCACGACACCATCAGCATCAAGCTCAATGTTCACGCCCAGCCCTTCGAGCACATCGGCCGACCCGCACATGCTGGACATGGCGCGATTGCCGTGCTTGGCCACCGTGGCACCGGCGCCGGCAGCCACCAGCGCGGCGGTCGTTGAAATATTGAAGGTACCCGCCCCATCGCCGCCGGTGCCGCATGTATCAAGCAATGGCCCATCGAAATGAACCGGAATCGCTTTCTCGCGCATCACACGGGCCATGCCGGCGATCTCGGCGTCGGTTTCGCCTTTGAGATGCAACGCGGTCAGCAGGGCCGCTACCTGCGCCGGCGTCGCCACGCCGGTCATGATCTCTTCCATTGCCTCGGCCGCCTGATCTTCACTCAGATCACGGCCACGGATGAGCTGGATGATCTGGTCGCGAATTGGCATCGTGGTACTCCAATTGCTCCACATGTATCATAGCCGCCGAAGACACGCTCCGGTCAGATGGCGCCATTGCGCGGATCACCACGCTCTCGCCGGTACGGTCCACGCGCGGCGCGCACGAGTCATGGGTTCTCCTTTGCCGTCACAAGGAACGTTGGCGGTGCAGACCCGCCACCCGCCGACACGTTGAGTTTCGCAGTCGCGGCGATTCGCGTCAGGCAGCCGACGGCACGGTCGCCATACAGGCACGGATCGGAGTCGACGAACCGTGGCGTAATCGCCAGTCCATCTGCGTCCGACCAGGTCGGGTACGGTTCCTCCGGGACGGGCACGCGCTCCTGCAGCACATGCGGCTGGCCAAGCGCGGCGTCGAGCGCGCCTTCCCAGTCGTGTGCGGATGTTTCCCAGCCCAGCAGAACACCTTTGCCGCCATAATCGTCATTCGGCTTCAACACCAGGCGCTCGCGGTTGCGACGCGCAAATTCGAGCAGATCAATTCGCTCACCCCGGTAGCGCGTTGCGCCGCGCCGCACCAGGCGGGTCCAGGGAACATGCCGCGCGACCGCCATCGCCGACTCGGCGTCGAGTAGATGAGCCGCCGGCCCATCCTCATCGGAGAGCAGCCACATGATCAGCTTGGTATGCACCGGCTTGGTGCGGAAGGGGTTGACGACACAGACCGCGCGGTCGGCATAGGCGCGGATGAGTGGATGGTGCAGATCGTATGCGGCAAGAAATTCATGCTGTAAGAGCCGGCGATAGACCAGGTTGACAGGCGTCCATATGGTACCGCCGCCCGCCCTGTGGGTTTCGACATACAGCCGCCCACCCTGGTAACGCAGGTCGTCGGGGCCGCACACAATGGTGGGAATCTCATCAGCCGCGAAGCGTCGTTGCAGGTGGTCGAACTCGGCCCGGGTCACAACCTCGGGGAAATCAACAATGGCAATGGCTGGCGTTCCCTGGCCGCCCCAGGCGTGGTAGGTATCGAGCAGGAGTTGTTGCAGCCCCTGGCGTACCGGCAAAGCCTCAGCATGATAGGTCCGGCGAAACGCTACCATGACATCCATCTGCGCGAAGATTTCGGCGATACCTTCGTCGTAAGCAATGCCGGCGGGTGATTCCAGGTTCGACTCAACGAACCAGCACCAGGTGCCATCGGGTGCCAGGAAGCCGTCGAGACGGCCAACCATGGCAGTGCCCTGATAGCCGGGATCGATCGCCAGCAGTTCACGCTCGGCTGGAGTGAGACGGTAAGGCGCAAGGAGCGTCGGATCGGACAGAGCCGCGGTGCCGACGGCGCGAATGGCGCGCCCGACGAGCGTTGCGGCGTGCAGAAGCGTATCGTATTGTACGGGGGTGATCAGGCGCGGCCTGAGCACGGTGCAGATCAGGCGATCGCGGTTCGGCCCGACGAGCATGCCACGTTCACGCAACCCGGCATCGAGCGCCGCAACAATGCTGCGTGCCTGCGCGTCGTCCAGCAGATCATGATAGTGAGCGATGATGGCATCAAGGTCGGTGGTCATTGCGTCTCACCTGACTGCCCTGCACCTTCGTCTACGCCTGCACCAGGAAATTGTGCAGCAAGTCCTTTCCGGCCTCGGTCATTATCGATTCGGGATGGAACTGCACCCCCTGCACCGGATGGTCACGATGGCGCAGACCCATAATCAGGCCATCGTCGGTCCATGCCGTCACTTCCAGGCAGGGCGGCAGGTCATCGCGGCGAACGATGAGCGAATGGTAGCGTGTCGCCTGAAACGGCTCAGGTAGACCGGAAAAGACGCCGCGGTGGATATGATGGATCGCGGAGAGTTTGCCATGCATGACGTTCGGTGCGCGCACCACCGCGCCGCCATACGCCGCGCCGATCGCCTGGTGCCCCAGACACACGCCAAGGATCGGAACAGTGGCGCCAAGCGCACGTATCAGGGCAACGCTGATGCCGGCTTCATTCGGCGTACAGGGGCCAGGCGAGATGACGATTTTTTCGGGCGCCAGCGCTGCCACCTCACCAACCGTCAACTCATCATTGCGCTTCACCAGCACCTGTGCGCCAAGCTCGCTGAGATACTGGTACAGATTGTAGGTGAAGGAGTCATAGTTGTCGAGCAGCATGATCATGATCGTATACTCCTAATCTCCTTCTTCTGCCGCATCGATCGCGCGGAGCAGCGCCGCCGCTTTGTTGCGGCTTTCCTCATATTCAGCCGCCGGGTCGCTATCGGCGACGACGCCACCACCAGCCTGCACATATGCCACGCCATCTTTGACCACCATGGTCCGGAGCGCAATACAGGTATCAAGGTCGCCATTGAAGCCGACATGGCCGACCGCGCCAGCATAGACGCCACGTTGTTCGCCTTCAAGCTCGGCGATAATCTCCATCGCGCGTATTTTCGGCGCGCCGCTGACCGTGCCCGCAGGAAAGACCGCTCGCAGCGCATCAAGCGCACTCATATCGCGACGCAGCCGCCCTGTGACATGGCTGACCAGGTGCATGACATGGCTGAACTTCTCGACGGTCATAAACGTCGGCACGCGAACGGTTCCGGGCTGTGAAACGCGACCCAGGTCATTCCGCCCCAGATCCACCAGCATCAGGTGTTCGGCGCGTTCCTTCTCGTCAGCCAGCAATTCCGCAGCCAGCGCCGCATCCTCTTCAGGAGTCTGCCCACGACGCCGGGTACCGGCGATCGGGTGGGTGGTCACCATGCCTTCCTCGACGCGCACCAGCAACTCCGGCGAGGCGCCGACCAGGTCGCCTTCGGGAGTATGAAGGTAGAACATGTAGGGCGACGGATTGATCGTTCGCAGTGCGCGGTAGATGGCGAAGGGATGGGCGCGTACCGGCCGGCTGAATCGCTGTGACGGCACGACCTGAAAGATATCGCCGGCAGCGATATACTCCCTGGCCACATCCACGCGCCGCTGGTACTCCTCGCGGCTGACATTCGACGTCACGGCAGAGGGCCGGGACGGTTCATCGCGTGGCCAGGGTTCATAATTGGCCACAAACGATGGTTGCCGTTCAGGCGAATCGTCCGTCTGGCCGTTACCCGGCGCGACGAAGCGACGATCGGCTGATGGAACCGGCTGCCGCAAACGCGCGACGAGCGCTTCGATCCTGGTGACAGCGCGCCGGTAGGCGCTCTCCAGATCCGGTTCATCCAGGTGGACGTGGGTCAGCACCTTGATTTTGTGGCGCAGGTGATCGAAAACCAGTAACGTATCAACAAACTGCCACAGACCATCGGGCATCAGGTAGCCACGCTTCTCCGGTCGTGGCAGACGTTCGAAACAACTGACGGTTTCATAACTGAAGTAGCCGACCGCGCCACCGACGAATCGCGGCAGGTCAGGCAGGCGCACCGGGCGATACGCGCTCAGGTATGAATGCAACACCAGCAATGGATCAGTATAGTGCAGTGTCTGCTTATAGCCACCCTGCACCGCGCTGGCGACACCCTGATCGAAGCGCAGCGTGAGGTATGGTTCGGCGCCGATGAACGAATAGCGCGCGATATGCTGGCCACCCTCCACCGATTCGAGCAAGAAGCTCCAGGGTTCGCGCGCGACCTTGAGAAACGCCGAGACGGGTGTTTCGAGATCGGCAAGCACCTCGGCATAGAGCGGGCAGAGGTTACCCTGGCCCACAAGTGCGCGCAACTCGTCGAGCGATGGCGTGAGCTTCATGGATCTCTCCTAGATGAACTTGAGGCCCATCGCCTCTTTCATGCGATCGAGGGTATCGCCGGCTTCCTGCCGGGCGCGGGCCGATCCGGCACTCAGGATCTCTTCTACGATACGCGGGTTGTGCTCATACCGCGCACGTCGCTCACGGATCGGGTCGAGGAAGGCGTTGATCGCCGCCGCCAGTTTGCGCTTGACCTCGACATCGCCAACTTTGCCCTGGCGATAGCGTTCTTTGAGATCATTCACTTCTTCTACGTTCGGATTGAAGGCATCGTGATAAATAAATACCGGGTTGCCTTCGACCCGGCCGGGAATGTCGGCGCGGATACGGTTCGGATCAGTGTACATACCACGGACTTTCTGCTCGACGGTTTTTGAGTCGTCGGTCAGGTAGATCGCATTATCCAGACTCTTCGACATTTTGGCCTGGCCATCGGTGCCAACCAGCGTCGGCACGTCGCCGATCAGCGTATCAGGTTCAGGCAGAACTTCGCCATACATGGTATTGAAGCGCCGCGCAATCTCGCGGGTCACCTCAAGGTGCGACGCCTGGTCCTTCCCGACCGGCACCAGGTTGGCGCGCACGCAGAGAATGTCGGCAGCCTGCAACACCGGGTAACCGAGTAACCCGAACGACGGCTGCTCGATCTCAAGATCCTGCATGACTTCCTTAAGGGTCGGCACACGCTGTAAGCGCGGCACGGTCGTCAGCATGCCAAAAATCAGTGCCATTTCCGAAATCGCCGGCACCAGCGACTGCAAGAAATAGACCGATCGCTCAGGATCAATCCCGACGCTCAGATTGTCGAGCACGACATCACGGATATTCTGGTTCGTCAGGCGCAACCGCTCCAGTTCGGTGCGCGTGGTGAGCATATGCAGGTCGGCCACCAGAAAGAAACACTCATAATCATCCTGGAGCCGCACCCGGTTGGCCATCGTGCCGACGTAATGGCCCAGGTGCATGCGGCCGGTCGGGCGATCGCCGGTGAGAATACGCTTTTTTGCTGGCGTCATGGAACACCTCCAATGCTATGCCGAGAATATGGTATAGTGGCGTACCACCAGTGCTTGTGCGCACGAATCCAGTATCATTCCTGAAGACAATACCAGGTGCCATGAGATCGAAACGCCTGTCACGCCGCGCGGCCCTGTCCGCCGGGGCGGCGCTTGCCGCGCTCGCTTCACTTCGTCCGGCGCTGGCGCAGGGAGGCGCCTCACTGGCGGCGGCACGCCCGGTCGTCGCGCCGTTGCAGCCGGTGGACATCACGGTACGTATTCCAGGGTATACCGGCCCGGCGGCGGTGGTCCTGTTCGACAGCCGCAAACGCTTCGCCGGCAGCGCGGAAGGGCGAGCTGAGAACGGCGAAGGAACGCTGACCGTCACACCGCGTGGCGCGCTCGGGCCGCAATGGGCAGCACTGTTCGTCTCCGGGCAGCAAGTCGCCGCCAATCCGGCGCTCTTCACCCTCGACGCGCGCACCGAGATCTGGACCGGCCAGGAGCGGTTCGACCGCTTCGTACCCGGCGCCGCCGCGATCTTCGCGGCCGCCTCGCTGTCGTACCGGATCGGTGATACGGCCTTCCATGGCTACCGCTCGCCGGACAGCCCGCTGATCTGGTTGCGTGACCATGTGCATGCGCAGCGTGGCGTGCGCTACTTCGACCCCGATCTCAAGACAACATTTGACGATTTTCGCCGTTACCAGCAGGCTGACGGCAGTCTTCCTGACTTCCTGCCGCGCCCGCCCTGGACCGACCGCGCCATCCGCACGCCGGTTGAAGCCGACGTCGAATACCTGTACGTCCAGGGGGTCTATGAAGCATGGCAGGCGACCGGCGACGACGGCTGGATGCGCAGCCATCTGGAACCGATGCGCCGCGCCGTGACCTACTCATTGCAACATCCACTGCGCTGGGATGCCGACCGTGGCCTGATCAAGCGTCCCTTTACGATTGACACCTGGGATTTCGAGTACGGCGCGACGACGATCGATCCGGAAAGCGGCAAGCCGGCGCCGCGCCACCGGATCGACAATGCCACGATCTGGGGCGTCTTCCATGGCGACAACACTGGCATGGCGCAGGCATTGCAGATGCTGGCGCGTATGGAAGAGCGCGGCGGCGACGTACAACTGGCCCGCACCTGGCGCGATCTGGCGGATGGGCTGATGCGCAATCTGAACGCCGTCAGCTGGAACGGGCGCTTCTTCCGCCATCACGTGCCGACACAACCCGTTGACGTGCCAGACGTGGACGAAGCGCGCCAGTTGAGCCTCTCGAACGCATACGCGCTCAACCGTAACGTCTTGACACCACAGCAGGGCCAGGCGATCATTGATGAGTACATTGAGCGTTCGAAAACCACGCGTGCCTTTGCCGAATGGTTCAGCATTGATCCGCCGTTCCCACCGGGCAGCTTTGGCCTCGCCGGGCGCAGCGGCGAACTTCCCGGAAGTTATGTCAATGGCGGCATCATGCCGATCACTGGCGGCGAACTGGCGCGCGGCGCCTTCCGGTATGGCAATGAAACCTATGGCTTCGCGATCCTCGAACACTACTGGTTGCGCATGCTCAGCCGCGGTCGCACCTTTCTCTGGTACCACCCCGACGGGGCGGAAGGCGTAGGTTCTGACGACACCATTCCCACGGACGCGTGGGGAACGGCCGCGATGTTCACTGCATTGATCGAGGGCGCCGCCGGAATCGAGGACCAGGGGACGGCGCTGCGTGATGTGATTGTCAGCCCGCGCTGGAGCGCCGCTGGCGTGAATGGCGCCTACGTCTCGGCGCGCTACCCCGGCAGTGACGGTTACCTGGCGTACATCTGGCAACAGAACGGGCGGAGTATCACGATCCAGGCCAGCGGCGCGTTCAATCACATGCGGCTGCGTATGCTGCTACCGGCCGACGCGCGTGGCGACGCGAGCGTCGTCATCAATGGAGCGCCGGCACGCCATGCCATCGAGACCGTGCGCGCCAGCCGGTATGTCGTCGTTGACGTAGCAGATACCATTGTTAATGTTCAGCTACGCTGGTAACCGGGAATGACGAACTGAGCATTGCGGATGATGATCGTGAGTCTCTCTCAGCGTGCTTCATGCTCAATTCCCAGGTTCCAACGCTTACCCTCCAACGCTCGGCAGGCCTGCCAGCGCCATGGCGACTTCTTCCTCAGAATACTCATAGTCGCGTAGTTTGCCGGCCATATAGTCGGTGTACGCCTGCATATCGAAGTGGCCGTGACCGCAGAGATTGAAGAGGATCGCACGGCTGACGCCCTCTTCTTTGCAGCGCAGCGCCTCACGGATCGCGCCGGCAACGGCGTGGTTCGCTTCCGGCGCCGGAATGATCCCCTCGGCGCGGGCAAACTGGATGCCGGCGCCAAAGGTTTCGAGTTGCTGCACATTGATCGCCTCGATCGCGCCAAGTTGCAGCAGGTGACTGACCAGCGGCGCCATACCGTGGTAGCGCAATCCGCCGGCGTGGATTCCGGGCGGCACGAAATCGTGGCCAAGGGTATGCATTTTGACCAGTGGCGTCATCCTGGCGGTGTCGCCGAAGTCATAGGCATACTTGCCGCGTGTCATACTCGGGCATGCTGCCGGTTCGACTGCCACCACGCGCACGTCGCGCTCACCGCGCAACTTCTTACCAATAAAAGGAAACGCAATCCCGCTGAAGTTGCTGCCGCCGCCAGTGCAACCAACAATGATGTCCGGGTAATCGCCGGCCATCTCCAGTTGCGCCAGCGCCTCTTCGCCGATCACCGTCTGGTGCAGCAGCACATGGTTCAGCACGCTGCCGAGTGAATATTTCGCCTCCGGGTCCTGCGCCGCGACCTCGACCGCTTCGGAGATCGCAATACCCAGGCTGCCGGTACTATCGGGATGCGCGGCAAGGATCATGCGCCCGGCATGGGTTTCCTCGCTGGGGCTGGCAACCACGCGCGCACCATAGGCTTCCATCAACGCCCGGCGATAGGGCTTCTGCTGATAACTGACCTTGACCATATAGACCAGGACGTCGAGGCCGAAGAACGCGCCGGCCATGGCCAGCGACGAGCCCCACTGCCCGGCACCGGTCTCGGTGACCAGACGTTTGACCCCTTCCTGTTTGTTATAGTAAGCCTGGGCAACCGCGGTATTCGGCTTGTGACTGCCGGCCGGGCTGACACCTTCGTACTTGTAATAGATCCGTGCCGGCGTATCGAGCATCGTTTCGAGCCGGCGCGCGCGATACAATGGCGTTGGACGCCACTGGCGATAGATTGCCTGCACTTCTTCCGGAATCTCGATCAGGCGATCGGTGCTGACTTCCTGCATAATCAGCGCCATGGGAAACAGCGGCGCAAGATCCGCCGGGCCAATCGGCTGGCCGGTGCCGGGGTGCAACACCGGTGGCGCCGGCACGGGCAGATCGGCCTGAATGTTGTACCAGGCAGTCGGCATGCGATCTTCAGTGAGCAGATACTTGACGGTCTCCATGGAACGTCCTCCTCAGCAAGCACTGGCGCGGTGCAGGATCGGCAGCGCAGGCGACGCGCCGCACCCTGCACCCTGCGACACGCGCCAGGAATCAAAAAACCTCTCATCCCCATCCAGGGACGAGAGGCTGCAAACCTCCGCGGTGCCACCCCGGTTCGCCATACCGTACGATATGACGCCCTCTGCGAGTACGGCGCGCAACGCGCGCGATACCCCGCGCCCGGATAACGGTGGCGTCGCCGGCGGCCACTACTACGGTAGCAGATACGGCTACCGGTTCACTCCGCAACTCCCGGGCCCATTCCGCGCCACCGCAAGCACCGGCTTCTCACCAGCCGCCGGCTCTCTGCGCCGCATGCCAGCGCGTACTCTTCCCGTTCATCGTCTGTTCACTACTCGACTGTGGCCTGGAGTATACCAGGAAGCCGGGAGCATGTCAACTCGCTACGGCGCAGTTCAAGCCGCACCAGATTTGCCCGCACCCTGCTTGTATGCTATACTACCCGGCGGCGCGCTCTGGCGCGCTTCATTACACACATGCCCCGATTATCGCGGCCCTGCCGGCGCTGTGCCGGCTCCGCGGTGAAGTGAACAGGCATGGCGGAACCGGGCGGCGAGTGCAACCTCGCCCACGACCATGAAGGAGCATCACAGGTTATGACCCAGGGTATGCAGCGGCTCGTCTCGATGAAGGCGCTGCTTGAGTCAGGGGCACACTTCGGCCACCAGACCAAGCGCTGGAACCCGAAGATGCGACCGTACATCTTCACAGCGCGTAACAGCATCCACATCATCGATCTGCAGAAGACGATCATCGGCCTGACGGCGGCCTACCAGTTTGTGGTTGAAACAGTGGCAGCAGGCGGGAAGGTCCTGTTCGTCGGAACAAAGAAACAGGCACAGGAGACGATCGCCGAGGAAGCGGCGCGCGCCGGACAGTATGCGGTGACGCAACGCTGGCTGGGTGGCACGCTGACGAACTATGCCACCATGCGCAAGCGCCTGCGCTATCTGAACGACCTGGAGGAACAGCGTGCGCGCGGCGAGTTCAACAAACTGACCAAGGCGGAGGCACTCAAGCGCGACGAAGAGATCGAGAAGCTCAATAAAGTCTTCGGCGGCATGAAAACAATGGATCGTCTGCCCGGCGCACTGTTCATCGTCGATCCGCATAAGGAAGACCTGGCGGTCAAAGAAGCCAACAAGGTCGGTATCCCGATCGTCGCGATGGTGGATACAAATTGTGACCCCGACCCGATTCAGTATGTCATTCCGTGTAACGACGATGCGATTCGCAGTATTCGCCTGATTGCCGCAAAGATTGCCGATGCCGCCATCGAGGGGCAGAACCGGCGCGAGTCGTCGCAGGCCGATATGATGCGTGGCGGTCGCTACGATCAACCCGACGTCGAAGAGGAGATCGCCGAGGAAGCAGAGGCGGTCGAGTAGCCTGTTTGTGGGCGGATGACACGCAAGGGAGACTGAAGGCGACGGTGTCGCCTTCGATCTTCCCTGTTTTTATGTTAGAGAGAAGAGGAGCAACTGTGGCTGCAATCACTGCCCAGATGGTGAAGGAATTGCGTGAGCGCACCGGCGCTGGCATCAAAGAGTGCAAGGATATTCTCGAGCAGACGGGTGGGAACCTGGATCAGGCAATTGATGAATTGCGGAAGCGCGGCCTGCGCGTGAGCGATAAAGTTGCCGGTCGTGAGGCGAAAGAGGGCCGGATCGAAGTGTATGTCCATCACGGCGCGCGCGTCGCGGCGATGGTCGAGCTCAATTGCGAGACGGATTTCGTCGCGCGTACGGATGATTTCATCCAGCTTGCGCGGGATATTGCCATGCAGGTGGCGGCGATGAGCCCGCGCTACCTGCGGCTCGAGGACGTGCCGCCGGAAGATGTCGCTGCCAGTGGCCTGACTCCCGAGCAGTTCCATAAGGAGACGGTGCTGTTGATGCAAGGGTTCATTAAGGATCCCTCGCAGACGATTGAAGACAAGATCAAGGCGGCAGTTGCCAGGATTCGCGAGAATATCGTCGTGCGGCGCTTCGTGCGCTATGAGCTTGGTCATTGATATTGACCGGCCGGGTGCCGCGCGCCGGGTTCCGGGCGTTGCGCATCAAGCTGACATTCGACCAGGGTGTATGGTTCGTATACGCCGGGTGCTGGAGGCATGATGGCCGAACCTCGTTACCGCCGCATTCTTGTGAAACTGAGCGGTGAGGCGCTCGCCGGCGACGGCGCACGCTCAATCGACCCGAATGTGCTCGATTACTATGCACACGAAATCGAGCAGGTATTGCGCCATGGGGTGCAGGTTGCCGTGGTTCTGGGGGGTGGGAACATCTGGCGGGGCAACCAGGCGATTGCACGCGGCATGGACGCGGCACAATCGCACTATATGGGTATGCTGGCGACGATCATCAATGCCCTGGCGCTCCAGGATGCACTGGAGCGCCGCGGCGTGTTTACCCGCGCCATGACGGCGATCAAAATGGACGAGGTGGCCGAGCCGTATATCCGGCGGCGCGCAACGCGCCACCTTGAGAAGGGCCGGGTGATCATCCTGGCCGCCGGTACGGGCAATCCGTACTTCACCACCGATAGCGCCGCTGCGCTGCGCGCTGCCGAAGTGCACGCAGAGGTCATCCTGATGGCCAAAAATGGTGTTGATGGCGTCTATAGCGCCGATCCGCGCCGCTACCCGGACGCAACACGGTTCGAGTATATTAGCTATATGGATGCGCTGAGTCGCGGCCTGTCGGTGATGGATAGCACGGCGCTGACGTTCTGCATGGATAATAATATCCCGATTATCGTGTTTAACCCCATGACTCCGGGGAACATCGAACGGATCGTGATGGGCGAGCAGGTTGGCACACTGGTCAGTAATCATCCGGCGCTCGCATCACAGGCTGGATGATGCACCCCGATGTGTCGCCCGTCATGCGCGATCGGCGAACCATGCAGCGCATAGCGTGTCAAAATGAGGTGACGTATGGTCAACGATGTCCTGCGTGAAGCTGAAAACCGCATGAAGAAGACGGCCGAGGCGCTGCGCAATAATCTGGCAACTATCCGCACGGGGCGCGCTTCGCCGGCGCTCGTCGAACATCTGCAGGTGGAAGCGTATGGCGCAACCATGCCGCTGAATCAACTGGCGAACATTACTGTTCCTGACCCGCGCATGCTGGTGATTCAGCCGTTTGATGCCAACACGGTCAAGGCGATCTCCAGGGCGATTATGAACTCGGAACTTGGTATTACGCCATCTGATGATGGGCGCATGATCCGCCTGGCGATCCCTCAACTTACCGAGGCACGGCGCAAGGAACTGACCCGCCTGGTGCGCTCACGCGTCGAGGAAGCGAAAGTCTCGCTGCGGAACATCCGGCGTGAAGCGCTCGACGATCTGCGTGATCTGGAGCACGAGAAAATGATCTCGGAAGATGATCATCGCCGCGCCCAGGAAAGGTTGCAGGACGTGACCGATCGCCACGTGCGTGAGCTCGACCATATCGGCGCGACCAAAGAAGCCGAGGTCATGGAGATTTGAGGGCACGCGTCTTCCGCCCTGCCCCGGGTATTGGTGATGGCTGCGCTACCCCACGTTGCAGCCAGACTCGTGATAGGACGATGTTGAGATGTCGCAGCGCGCACGCGTCCCTCGGCATATTGCAATCATTATGGACGGCAACGGGCGCTGGGCGCGCCAGCGCCGCCTGCCGCGCCTGGCTGGCCATCGCGCCGGAACGGAGAATATCCGGCGCATTGTGACCGAGTGTGCCGCACAGGGCGTCCAGTATCTGACTCTGTACGCGTTTTCGACCGAAAACTGGTCGCGCCCGTCGGCTGAGGTCGATGGCCTGATGCATATCCTCAGCGATTTCATCGATCGCGAGACGGTGAACCTGCATCGCGAGGGCGCGCGGCTGCGCCATCTCGGTCGCCTTGAGAATATCTCGGCGACCCTGCAGCAGAAAATTGCTGATGCGATTGAGATGACCAGCGCAAATACGCGCATTACGCTCGCGGTGGCGTTCAACTATGGTGGGCGCGCCGATATCGTTGATGCGGTGCGCGAACTGGTGGCACGCGGCGCGACGCCTGAGGAGATTACCGAGGAATCTATCAGCGATCATCTGTCCACTCGTGGGATGCCCGATCCGGACTTGATTATCCGTACGAGCGGCGAGTGGCGCCTCTCGAACTTCCTGATCTGGCAGGCAGCGTATAGCGAGTACTGGACGACACCCGTCTACTGGCCCGATTTTAGCCCCGAACATTTGCGGCAGGCGATTGACGACTATGGACAACGCGAACGCCGCTTCGGCGGACTCTCAGAGGAAACCTAGCGCGTTGGGCCAGCGTGTATTGAGCGCGGCAGTGCTGCTGCCGCTGGTCATTGTCTGCGTGTGGTGGGGCTTCTGGCCGTTTGCCGTGCTCGTGGTTACTGCAACGGCGTTTGGCCTCAGTGAACTCTACGCGGCGTTCTTCCACGGCGGGTTCCGCCCGCAGCCTCCCCTGGGAATCGCCCTGGCGCTCCTTATGATTGCCGCACTGGCGTTGCTTGCCCTTACCGGGATCAATCTGCTCGCCCCGGTGATTGCGCTCATTATCATGATCGGGCTGGCGGCCAGCGCGCCGCGCCACGCTGAACGTGGCGCACTGGCAGGATGGGCCCTGACGGTTGGCGGCGCACTCTATATTGGCGGATTACTTGGCTTTCTGCTGCTGCTGCGCGCAATGGACGCATCGCTCCACGGCGGCTTGCTCGCTGCGCTCCAACCGCAACCCGGGGGTGCCTGGGTGTTTCTGGTGCTGATGGCAACATGGGGCCAGGATGTCTTTGCCTATCTTGTCGGGCGGCACTGGGGCCGCCACACTATGGCACCGCACTTGAGCCCCAGGAAAACCTGGGAAGGCGCCGCCGGCGGCATGGCCGGGTCGCTGGCCGGCGCGATCCTGGCCACGATCCTGTTCGGCCTGCCTCTGCCCCTCTGGCAGACGCTGCTGATCGGCATGCTCGCCGGTATCGCAGGCCCGGCCGGCGACCTTTCGGAGTCGTTCATCAAGCGACAGGTGGGATTGAAAGATGCCAGTAGCCTGATCCCCGGTCACGGTGGCGTGCTCGATCGTGTCGACAGCGTCCTGTTCAGCGCACCGGCGATCTATATGCTCCTGGTCCTGCTTGGTCTGGCTTGAACCTGGACCATCGGAATGGACTATCTGTGATGGCTTCTGCACCCCGTTTATCTGCACGAAACAGGCTCTGGAATGTATGCCCGCCGCCATCGCCAGAGTTCGTTGCAGCATTCCCGCAGTACTCGCCGCTGCTCGCAACGCTGCTGCACCAGCGCGGCCTGCATACGCCAGCCGAGATTGCGGCCTTCGTTGCCGCCGACTACCGCGCCGGTTTGCATGATCCGTTCGGATTGCGCGGTATGGAGGTCGCGGCCCGGCGCATCGCTACGGCCATTCATAACCACGAGCCGATTGCGGTCTATGGCGATTTCGATACCGACGGCGTGACCGCCGTGACGTTGCTCGTGCAGGCAATCGGCGCCATGGGCGGGAATATCCGGCCCTACATCCCGCATCGCCTGCGCGAAGGGTATGGCCTGAATACCGAGGCGATCGACACCCTTGCAGCGGATGGGATCCGCCTGTTGCTGACGGTGGACTGCGGCATCAGTAATGTGCAGGAGACAGTGCACGCGCGCGCGATCGGTATTGATGTCATCATCACCGACCACCATGCGCCGCCACCAGCGTTGCCTGACGCGCTGGCGATCGTCAATCCCAGACAGCCGGGATGTTCCTATCCATTCAAGCAACTGGTTGGCGTGGGCATTGCCTATCAACTGGTGCGCGCACTGCTGCGTCTCGGGTTTCGCCCATCGCTCCAGAAAGATGACTTGCTCGACGTCGTGGCTCTGGGCACCGTCACCGATATGGGGCCGCTCATCGGCGAAAACCGCGTACTGGTCAAACATGGGCTGGCAGCCATTAACGACACCAGCCGGCCCGGGTTGCGCGCGTTGATCGCCGCCGCCGGGCTCACTCCCGGCAGAATCACGTCCACCGACATCAGTTTCGGGCTTGGCCCGCGTTTGAATGCCGCCGGTCGTATTGACGACGCACAGTTGAGTTATCAGCTCTTGCTGGCCCAGGAGTATGACGTCGCACAGGAACTGGCCAGCCAGCTGAACCTGCAAAACCGCCAGCGCCAGGAGTTGTCGAAAACGGTGCAACAGGCGGCGCGCGCCCAGATCGAAGCGCAAGGTAAGCAGAATCACCGTATCATTATTGTTGATGGCGCAGAATACCCGGCAGGCGTCGTTGGACTGGTGGCTGCGCGCCTGGTCGAGGAGCTTGGCCGGCCGATCCTGTTGCTGGAACGTGGTGAGCGCGTGTCACGTGGCTCGGCGCGCTCGACGGCTGCGTTCAACATCATTGATGCGCTGACAAGTTGCGCCGATCTGTTCGAGCGCTATGGTGGTCATGCCGCCGCCGCCGGTTTCACTATCGCAACGGCGCGCCTTGCCGAACTGGAGGCACGGCTGCTGCGCCATGCCGAATTGCATCTACCCGAAACGGCGCCTGTGCCGCAGATCGAGATTCACGCCGAGACACCGCTCCGTTCACTCTCGTGGGATTTGCTGGCCGAGCTTGCGACACTCGAACCATTTGGCCAGGCGAACCCGCAACCGGTATTGATAAGCCGGCGTGTGCGTGTGACTGGCGCATGGCCACGCGGCATGGAAGGGCAGCATCTCAAGTTGCGTCTGGAAGATGCCGAGGGTACCGGGCCCTATGACGCGATCGCCTTCCGCCTCGGCCACCTGGCACGGCACTTCGAGCGTTCCCCCTGGATCGATATTGTCTATACGCTCGAAGCCAATGAGTGGAATGGGAATCGAACGCTGCAACTGAATATCAAAGATCTCAGACGCGCGCAGTGAGGTTGCAGAGGAGTGCAACCGGCTGCATCCTGGAACGACCATGGACGAAATCATTCGTTTTTTGCTTGAACATCCGCCGTTCAGCCAGCTGCCGTTGCTCCAGATTCAGCGCCTGGCGAGCCAGGTGCAGATCGAGTACTTTGGCCAGGGCGTTCCGATCCTGGTGCAGGGCGGCAAGCCCTCCACCTTCCTGTACGTCATCCGGCGCGGTAGCGTTGATATGGTGCGCGAGCGCGACGGCGTGAAGGATGTCACCGAAACGTATGGCGAAGGCGAAAGTTTCGGGTATGTGTCACTCATTCAGGGGAAAGCGCCGATCGCGACCGTTCGCGCGCGCGAAGCGACCCTCTGCTATCTCATTCCCGCAGCAACCTTCCAGCAACTACGGCGCGACTACCCGGCTTTTGCCCAGTTCTTTGCGCGCTCGATCAGCGAGCGCCTGGAGCAGGCATTACAGCACCGCCACGCGACGGCGGCGCCCGAGCTGTTCCAGACCCGCCTGCGCGACTTGATTACCCAGCCGGTTGTGACCATTGCGCCGGATACGACGGTGCGCGAGGCGGCCCGGAAAATGCGCGATGCCCAGGTGTCGGCGGTGCTGGTTGACCTGCCTCCCTACGGCATCCTCGATGCCAGCAGCGGCATCGTCACCGACCGCGACCTGCGTAATCGCGTCGTTGCCGAAGGGCTCGATTACAACGCGCCAATCACCCAGGTGATGAGTGCGCCGGCCATTACGATGCCGGCGGATAGCCTGGTGTTCGAGGGGTTGCTGCAGATGATGGAGCGCGGTGTCCATCACCTGCCATTGAGTGAGGGTGGCCTGATTATCGGCATTGTCAATTACGGCGATATGTTGCGGCTACAAAGCAACAACCCGCTGCTGCTGCCGCAGCGCCTCGTGCGCGCCCATAGCGAAGCCGACCTGCGCGCCTACACCGATCAGGTGACCGCAACGGTTGGCGCGTTGCTTGATGCAGGGGCGCGTGTGAGTGACATCGGCCGCGCCGTGGCGGCAGCGCACGATGCCCTGCTCATCCACATTATTCGCGAAGCCGAGGCGGAACTCGGCGCGCCCCCGTGCCCCTATGCCTGGCTGGTGCTCGGCAGCGAAGGGCGCTATGAGCAGACGCTACGCACCGACCAGGATAATGCGCTTATCTATGCCGATAACGCGCCGGACGATGCTGAAGCATATTTCGCGGCGCTGGCCGATCGCGTTGTTGAGCAACTGGTGCGCTGCGGCTTTCCACGCTGCCCCGGCAACGTCATGGCGACCAATCCACAATGGCGCCAGCCGCGTGCGGTCTGGCAGAACTATTTCCGCCAGTGGATCGAGGTGCCGAACGAAGAGGCGCTGTTGCAGACGGCGATCTTCTTTGACCATCGCCCGGTGTATGGTACGCTGGATACGGAAGCGTCGTTGCGCCCGATCATTCGCCGCACGCGCGAGAGCCGCGTCTTCCTCGGGCGGCTGGCGCGCGCGGCATTGCGCCAGACGGCGCCCATCAATTTCTTCCGCCAGCTGGTGCTTGAACGCCGCGGCGAGCAACGTGGCCTGATTGACCTGAAATACCGCGGCACGGCGATGATCGTCGACCTGGCGCGGCTGTTTGCGCTGGAGGCCGGTATCCCTGAAACCAATACTATTGCGCGTCTACGCCAGTCGGCGAAGATCAGCAGCCTGGGTGAGACCAGCGCCGAGGAACTCGTAGCGGCATTCGAGTTGCTTGGCCTGCTGCGCCTGCGCTGGCAATATCGGCAACTGAGCCAGGGCGAAACGCCCGGCAACCAGGTTGAGGTCGCAAAGTTGACGCCGCTGGAACGCCGCGAGCTGAAAGAAGCGCTCCGCGCCGTTGCCGCAGCCCAGCATGGCGTCGCCGTGACGTATCAGACACAGTTGATTGCGTGAGTGCCGGGGATGTTCCTCTTTCGCCGCCGCCCGGCTCACCTTGCCGAGCCGGTTGCCGCCTATCTCGATGCACCGCGCCCCGACCCGGCGCTTCCCTGGCGCGCCGTGCCGTATACGGTCATTGATGTCGAAACAACCGGCCTGAACCCTCGCCGTGATGCCCTGCTGGCCATTGGGCTGGTTGATATTGACGAGGGCCGGGTGCGGCTGGATCGGTGCTGGCAGACACTGGTGCGCCCGCCTGAAGACGCGCCGGTCAACCCCGAATCCATCCGCGTTCATGGCCTGCTGCCGCAGGATGTGGCCGACGCGCCGCCCACCGAACAGGTGCTGCCCATGCTACTCGAACGCCTGCGCGGGCGGGTACTGGTTGTGCACGTGGCGGCGGTTGATATCGGCTTCCTGCGCGCAGCGTTGCGCCGGCTGTATGGCGTCGATCCGCGCGGGCCGGCGATTGATACCGCCCGGCTTGCGCTGCACCTCCACCACGACCAGCGCGTACTCAGCGGCTTTGACCAGGAGCCCGCATTGCAGTTGCGCGCGCTGGCCGAACGCGCCGGATTGCCGGTATACGCCGAACACAATGCGCTCAACGACGCGCTGACCACTGCGCAACTGTTCCTGGCCCAGGCCAGTGAGTATGAGTCGCACGGCGCAACCCGCCTGCGCGATCTACTCCGCGCCGGTGGATGTCTGCGCTGACATGCCCGGCACACTTTTTTACGCTATTTTTAACTTGGCCTTATCGTGACTTGACATCATCCCCCTAGACTGTTTACAATCAGGGCATCATTCCCCGAAGCTGGCGTAGTATCCTGACTGGCCTGCATGGCGCCGCGCTTTGCGCGTCTCGCCTGACCATCGGCATGCGCCGCATGGTTCGTCCGGATCGCAGAACAGTGTCACAAGGAGGTGATCGGATGACCTTCGCCCCCGTGATCGGCACCAACAATGTCGAACAGACGGATCTCCTCATCCCCGCGCCGGAGGACGCGGCGCGTTCCGCCAATCTCACCGACTATGCCGCCATCTATCGTCGGTCGCTCGAGGATCCGCACGGTTTCTGGAGCGAGGCCGCCCGGGCGCTCGACTGGTTCGCACCGTTCCATACCGTGCTCGATGAGAGTCAGGCCCCCTTCTACAAGTGGTTCGTCGGCGGAAAGACGAACATGGCCCACAATGCCCTCGATCGCCACGTGCAGACCTGGCGCAAGAACAAGGTGGCGTTGATCTGGGAAAGTGAACAGGGGGAGGTCCGTACCTATACCTACTGGCAACTCTATCGCGAGGTCAACAAATTCGCCAATGTGCTCAAGTCGCTCGGTGTGCGCAAGGGGGATCGTGTCGCGGTCTATACCGGTCGCTGCCCGGAGCAGGCGATTGCCATGCTGGCCTGCTCCCGCATCGGCGCCGTCCATACCGTGGTGTACGGCGGCCTGTCAACCGAGGCACTGCGTAGCCGCATTGATGATGCCCACGCCAAGGTGCTGGTCGTTGCCGATGGCAGTTTCCTCAATGGCAAGGTCATCAAGCTGAAGGAGATTGCCGACCAGGCCGTCGAGCATGCACCCTCGATCGAGTCATGCGTGGTCATCAAACGGACGGGGCAGCCGGTGGACCTCCGTAGCGGTCGCGATTACTGGTGGCACGACCTCATGGCGTTGCCGATCGCCAGCCCTCGCTGCGAAAGCGAACCGCTCGACGCCGAGGACCCGTTCTTCATTATTTATACGTCTGGCTCGACCGGCCGGCCAAAGGGAGTGGTCCATACGCTCGGCGGCTATATGGTGGACGTCTACACAACGCTCAAGTATGTGCTCGACTTCAAAGAGGAAGACACGCTATTCTGCACCTCCGACGCCGGCTGGATCGTCGGTCACTCGATAGTGCTGTACGGGCCGCTGCTCCATGGTATCACCACCGTCATGTACGAGGGCGCGCCGGCGTTCCCGTACCCGGATCGCTGGTGGCACCTGGTGGAGCGCCACGGCGTCACGGTGCTGTTTACCGCCCCGACTGGCGTGCGCGGGTTGATGCGCTACGGCGATGCATGGCCCAGACGCCGCGACTTGAGCACGCTACGCTTGCTGGCCTGCGCTGGCGAACCGCTCAACCCTGAAGCCTGGCGCTGGTTCTATGAGGTCATCGGCAATCGCCGCTGCCCGATTATCGACGACTGGTGGCAGACCGAAACATCGCGCCCGATGATCTCGAACTTCGCTGCACTGCCGATGAAGCCTGGCTCGTGTGGCTTTCCGGTGCCTGGAGTCGACCTCGATGTTGTTGATGATCATGGCCAGAGCGTACCGCCGGGAGTCGAAGGCGCGCTGGTGATCAAGCGTCCCTGGCCTTCGATGCTCCGCACCATCTATCGCGACGATGAACGGTATCGGGAGCAGTATTGGAGCCGCTACCCCGGCATGTATCTCACCGGCGATGCGGCCAAACGTGACGCCGATGGGTATATCTGGATCATCGGCCGTACCGACGACGTCATCAAGGTCTCGGGCTATCGCCTGGGTACTGCCGAGGTCGAGAGCGCGCTGGTGTCGCACCCGGCGGTCGCTGAAGCGGCAGTGATCGGGTTGCCACACCCGGTGCGTGGCAATGCGATTCACGCCTTCGTACTGCTGCGCGCGGGCCAGTCGCCCTCGGAGGTGCTGGCCGATGAGTTGCGAACGCACGTCGGCAAGGTTATGGGGCCGATCGCCAAGCCGGAAACCGTGTCGTTCCCGGCGACCCTGCCAAAGACCCGCTCGGGGAAGATCATGCGGCGGGTGCTGAAGGCCCAGGCGCTGGGCGAGCCGCTGGGTGATCTCAGCACTATGGAGGGCTAAGTGCCTGGCTGCATGACGGATTGGATGTCATTGCGAGCAGAGCGACACAATCGACCGGCACGATAGGAGATTGCTTCGTCGCTCACGCTCCTCGCAATGACAGGCGGCGTCGACGTGCCTGGCTGCATGACGGATTGGATGTCATTGCGAGCAGAGCGACACAATCGACCGGCACGATAGGAG
>JACAEQ010000077.1 GCA_013388755.1 Chloroflexota bacterium | reverse complement strand
GGGGAAGGAGTCGGACTCCCTCCCCCGGCGGGGGAGGGCCGGGGTGGGGGTGACGGGCGTATGTGAAAGGTATTGTCTCTAGCAACGTGTAACAACCTTACACCTCCGTGGGGCGCGTGGCGCGCAGGAACGGCGGCGCGTCCGCGGATCACGGTTGCTGCTCGGCGCTGTGGCGCAGGCTACGGGCCAGCACGAGAATGCCGAGGCCACTGGCGGCAACGGTCAGCAGGGCAAACTGGAGTGACGCCAGTTCGGCGAGCCAGCCGACCAGCGGTGCGCAGATCACGAATGAGAGGTAGGTCATCGCCATAATCGCCCCGGTCACTGCACCGCTACTGCCGGGCGCGCAGCGTGATGCAGCACTGAGTGCCGTCGGCACGACGCCTGCAACCCCCAGGCCCGCGAGTGCAAATGCCGTAATCGCGACCGGCAGGTTGCCGGGGATCATCAGGAGTGCTCCAGAGAGGACGACCAGCGCGCCGGAGACGATCAGTGACACGCGTGCGCCAGCGCGCGCCACGAACGGCGCATTCGCCAGGCGACCGACGAACATCGTACCGTTGAACAGGGCATACGCCGCGCCGCCGATGAATGCTGCCGCGCCGAGATCACGCAGATGGATGACCGACCAGGTGTTTGCCACACTTTCACCGACAACGCCGAACATGCTTACGACAGCGAGCGCCAGCAAGAGACGCTGCCGGGTAAGGAGGCGCACCGCAGCGCCCGGATCGTTCTGCGTCGTGTGCACAGGTGCGGCTGGCGGGTAACGCACCGGCAGGGTAAGGAGCAGTGCAAGCAGGCACAGACCGGCGTGCAGCCACAGGATCTGACCATAGCCCAGGCTGGCCTCGAGCAACACGCCTGTTGCCAGAGCGCCAACCACTGCGCCACCACTAAAACCGGCGTGCATCAGATTCATGACCGTGCGTCCGGTCTGCTGCTCCCAGTCGAGCGTCGCGCTGTTCATCGCCATTTCGACGGCGCCAAAGCCGAGCCCGGCCAGGGCAAGCGCGCCAACGAACCCCCACAATTCGCCAGCGGCTGCAAGGGCCAGCGACGATGCCCCCAGTATCACGAGGCCGGCGAGCACCAGGCGCTTCTTGCCGAACAGGGCCGTCAACGGTCCGCCAAGCAACAGCAACCCCACGGCGACGAGTGGCGGCAGAAGCTGTGCCGACCCGAACGCGCCATCGCTGATGCGCAATGCCTGGATCATCTCGGCCCAGAGCACACCCTGGCTGCCAATGGTCAGTCCAAACAGGACGAAGTACCCCATGATCAGCGCCAGGGCAACCTGCGGGCGCCATGCCGTCGCGTCCGGCGCGAGCTGTGCGCCGGCGAGCAATGGTGGTTTCACGAATGCTCCGATCGGGTTCTTACCGCTACCCTGCCCTGAGCCGCGCCATTCAGGCAGCATACTGCCGCATCGCACAGAATGACCGCGCCCACCGGCAGCATACCTCGTCGATGTCAAAGCGCGGATTGTGCTGCGGCGCGTTGATACCGTGCCCATCTCGGCGACAATTCGCGCGGTGCGCACTTCCTGAAACCGAGTTCCGGGTGCACGGGCAGAAGCGCCATTATATCATTGGCAGGACTGATGCGGTTGTTCTGGTGGGTGCGCCTGGCGTTGCGCGGTTGCCTGCGGGATCGTCAGCTTTCCAATAATCGCGTGACGCTGCCATGCTGGAGGGCCTGGTTCTCGAGGCGTTGCGCAAGCCAGTTCTGATGCCGGAGACGCCGCCCGAGTGAGGTTGCAAGATTCTGCATCAATCGCATCCCGAGCGCCGGATCATCTTCGGCGAGTGTGTTCAGCGCCTCGCGTGTCAGGATCAGAACGACGGTTGGCTGGGGGCCGGCGCGTAGATCTGCGCTGCGTTCGGCGCCGTCCAGCAACGCCAGTTCTCCGGCCACCTGGCCGGCTTGCATGAATGCGATCCGCATTGGCGGCTGATGTGGGCCGCCAGCCGTCGTCGCGCGTAACCACACCTCAAGCAGACCATCCTGGACGAGGTACATCTCGTCGCCGTGAGATCCTGATGCGGCGAGATGCTCGCGTGGCGCCAGCACCCTGCGCTGCAGCAGCGATGCCAGGCGCATGCGCTGGGTTTCGTTCAGATGGCCGCCGATCTCCGAGTTGTTGAGGAACTGGGCCGTGGCTCGTAGTTCGGTGATGTCGTGAGACGCCGCTGAGAGATTACCACGTTCAGGTGGCAGGCCGAGGAACAGGGCGACATGGCGCAAGGTCGCGTCAGGCTGTTCAAACTGAGGCCAGTGGCCGGCATTGGGGATAATCCGCAGGTCGGCAGCGGGCCACTCCACAGCCACTGCCCCGGCATCACGCAATGGCACAATATTGTCTTCAGCGCCCCAGATCACCAGGGTTGGCGGTTCGACGGCCTGGAGCTGACCACGCAGGTCACCGTGTCGCATCGCCTGGAAACACGCAGCACGTACGCGCCCCTGGCCGGGGCGGCGCGCATCCTCCCGAATACGGCGATAATCTTCAGCCGATACCTGGGCGCGCTCGGCAAAGTTGGACGGCTTGAGTAGATAATCGGTATAATCAAGCGGCGTCCTGGCAAGCAGATGCAGCAGCCATTCGAGCGGCGGGAAGCGCTCCGCGACGACATGCGGGCCGATCAACAGGTTGACACGCGACGAGAGCCGCCCGCTCAGGGCCGGGTTGAGCAGCACCATACGCTCGACGAGCAGGGGATAGCGCAGCGCCAGGGTTGTGCTAATCTGGCCACCCATCGAATGGCCAAGCAGAAGTACCGGCTGTCGCGGGCTATACTGTTCGATCAGGTGCGCCACCAGATCGGCGTAGCCGGCAATTGTCGGCGGATGGCGCGGCGCGGGCGATCGACCAAAGCCGGGCAGATCGATGGCGATGCAACGGTAACGACGGCTCAGCGCCGGGAGCACCGGCTTCCAGGTATAGGACGAACTGGCCCAGCCATGCACCAGAAAGGCAAGGGGTGCGTTCTCCGGGCCGGTCATGTCGAGATGGATGTCCTGGCCGTCAATCGTATGGTGCGCCATCATGCCCCCGGTTGTAGCGGCCGCCTACGACCACCACTGTAGGGGCCGCTGCGTTCGCTTCCGATTGTAGTAGGGTACCGGTTGGCCGTACAGTGCGCTGGCTTACAAAACGATTGCAGTCAGGTGGTATGAACCAGCGCAGGCAGGCGTCGGTTGATTGCATCGAGGATCGCGCGTGCCATCGCATACAATGGATCGCTGCGCACTGCGCTGATGCCGAGCATGGTTTCAAACCCGCCTGCTGTTTGCAATTCGAGGTGTGCCAGGCATACCTCGAGCGTACCGAAGGTCTCACGCCCGATCCGCGCGATGCGCAGGCCAACCTCGGGATCGAGGAGCTGGCCCAGCGCCGCAACCATTGCCTCGCCAACCAGCATATCAGGTGGCATCGCATCGGCGCGTCCACCCTCGGCGCTCCCTTCTACACGCCTGCGACCGATGCCAAGCACCGTTGTGACGCGCATACGATCGTCGGCCAGCGCCGAATCGACACTGAGCAACTGGACCCGTGGTTGCTGGACCAGCATATCGGCCACCTGCACCAGGCTGATCTTGCGATGGCTGACTCGCACACCGCCACGTACCATCAAGATCGACTCGATGTCGCGCACGATGGCTTTTGGCGTACGATCGGGCGATCCAAGGACGTGCACCTCATCGATCTGGCCATCCTCGCTGCATACCACGCGCACACCCTGAACACCACGGACCTGTTTGATCAGTTGCTCATATGCGATCGGGCTGAGTTCGGTGATATCAGTGTTGCTCATCGGTGACGATCCTTTCGGGGTACGACGCCGCCGGCGTATCGGCATGCGCGCCGCGAACCGTTCGATAACACAACCAGCACACGCCAAGGGTCAGTACCACGTCGCCAATGCTGAACACATTGGCAAATGGGACCCATGCCGGAACGGCGAGGATGTCGGTCAGCAGCCAGAGTTGTGCCGTATCCGTCGCCCACGAATTGTTGGCCATCGGGCGTTCACCGCCGCTGTACTGGACAATGCGCCCCGCATAGGCGGCGCTTGCGGGCGATACCGGCATCGCGCCGCCGTTGGCGGCGATGGCCACGGTATTGAGCAGCAGGCCGGCGGCCATGAGCATCATACCGGGGATGTGGCGATTTGCCGCGACCCAGATAATCAGGACGCCCATCGAGAGCAGGTACAGCACCGGGATCGTATCCGGCGGCAGTGGTGCGGCGCCGACAGGGGTAAAGATGACGAGCTGGAGCCCGATGGCGGCCAGTGCGAGGACGGGCCAGCGCAGGCGCAATGTGGCAAAATGGCGCAATGACCCACCCTGCAACAGGGCAACGACAATGACGGCGATAACCACGACGGCCCGTAACATGCAGTTCCCCACGTATGCGCGGTAAATAATGGGTTGCATTATAGTACACAAACACAAGTTGCGTGTGTATGGCGAACGCTGGCCGTGCAATCATGCACGTTGTCGTTCGATAACGGCAGGGAACGCGATCATCACTTGAAGGCTGCATCTCCATCACGCATACTGAGGCCACCGATCCGCCTACGGTTATAGATCGAGGATGGCCCATGATTGATTTAAGCACAACATATCTTGGCCTGTCGTTGAAGAACCCGATCATTGCATCGGCTTCGCCGCTCTCGAAGAGTGTGGATGGTGTACGGCGCATGGAAGAGGCGGGTGCGTCCGCCGTCGTGCTGTTTTCGTTGTTTGAAGAGCAGATCAGCCACGAGGAGCGCGAACTCGATCACTATCTTTCCCAGGGCGCCTACAGTTTTGCCGAATCACTCACGTATTTCCCTGAGATGGAGAGTTATAACCTTGGCCCGGAGCCGTATCTTGAGCACGTGCGTACCTTGAAGCGAAGTGTCAGCATCCCGGTGATTGCCAGCCTCAACGGCGCCACGCATGGTGGATGGATCGGGTATGCGCAGAAAATTGAGCAAGCGGGTGCCGATGCGCTGGAACTGAACCTGTATGTCCTGGCAACCGATCCGGATGTCAGCGGTGCTGAACTTGAGGAACAGTACGTCCGGCTGGTGCACGACATTTGCAGCCAGGTGCGCATCCCGGTTGCGGTGAAGATCAGCCCGTTCTTCAGCAGTATTCCGAATATTGTGCGGCGTTTCAGCGAAGCGGGCGCGAAAGGGCTGGTGTTGTTCAATCGCTTCTACCAGCCCGACTTCGACCTGGAGATGCTTGATGTTGTGCCGAACCTGAGGCTCAGCACGTCCGACGAGTTGCGCCTGCCGTTGCGCTGGATCGCCATTCTGTACGGGCGCGTGCAGGCCGACCTGGCGCTGACCAGCGGTGTGCATACGTCGGAAGATGTGCTGAAGGCGATGATGGCCGGTGCACGTGTGGCGATGATGACATCCGCCCTGCTGTCGCATGGGGTCGGGCGCATTGGCGCCATTCTTGCTGATATGCGCGCCTGGATGGAGGAACACGAGTACGAGTCGATTCAGCAGATGCAGGGCAGCATGAGCCAGCAGGCGGTCGAGAATCCGGCAGCGTTCGAGCGCGCCAACTACATGCGGGTGCTGAACTCGTTCTAGCATGCCCAGAGATGCGCGGCGCCCGAAGCGCCATGCTCATCGGTGGGGGGGAAGGATCATCCTTCCCCCTTGCTGTTTCACGAATGGTTGCTCTTGCCGCGGAAGTGCGCAGCGCGGCAAAGTGTCTGGTATACTACTGCCAATCTCAACGACGAGCGCGCCGGCAGGTACGCCACGACAGTTGCGTGTGCGTTGCGGCACGGCAGAAACCTGAGGAGGGCGACCCATGCATGAACTGATCATCGTCGGCGGCGGTGCAGCGGCACTGTCAGCCGGGATGTATGCCCTGGGCAAACAACTTGATTTTCTGATGATCTATGAGTCGCTGGGCGGCAAAGCCGGCTGGCGCCAGAACCTGGTCGGTCAGGAGGAAGTCGAATACCTGGCCGGTGAGGAAGCGGTACGGCTGTTCGAGCGCAAAATCGCCATGCAGGCCGATCACACGCTGCGCGATACGGTAACGTCGATCCGGCGCTCAGCCAGCGGTTTCGAGGTTGAGACGCGCAACAGCGGGGTGATGGAGGCAGCAGCGGTGATCGTTGCGACGGGCGCCCTGCCGATGCGCCTCAATGTGCCGGGAGCGCAGGAGTTGCTGGGCCAGGGGCTGGGCTATTCGGTCACCACCCATGCGCATCTGCTGGCCGGCAAGACGGCGGCAGTGATCGGCGGGACACATCGCGCGTTGCGTGGTGTCGCTGAACTGGCGCGTACGGCGGAGAAAGTGTACCTGATTGTTCCGGAGTCGAGCCCGGTTCCGCCGCCCATGATGCATGCGATCGGCAATCGTGCCAATGTTGAGATCCTGATCGGCTACACGGTGGAAGAAGTTGCCGGGCCGATGAATGTAGAAGAGATCGCGGTCGTGCGCGACGGACAACGACGGCGGATCGCTATCGATGCCGCTTTCGTCGACGTAGGATTGAAGCCGCAGAGCGAATGTGTTCGCCAGATCGCGCGCACCGATCAGGATGGGTATATCTGGGTCGATGAGCGGATGGCGACGACGGTGCCCGGCCTGTTTGCTGCCGGTGACGTGACGACGGCATTTGGCGAACAGGTGTTGATTGCCATTGGTGACGGCGCACGCGCGGCGTTGAGTGCCTATGATTATCTGCTGGCACGCGCGCCGGCCGCCGAGAGTGCAGCCGGCTAACGCGCGGCGTTCGGCGCGAAGGCTGATACGTGCGCAACCGGAGGGACGCGCCGGTCGTCGTATCAGCGAGGTGCCACACGTCGTCAGACGGGCGATTCGGCGTTCTCAGCAACCAAGAAGGGAGGGAATCCGCCGTGAGTGAGCAAGTACCCAATCCTGGCCAGCCCGAGCCGGAGAAGGAATCCCCTGACCTGCTCAGTGAACTACGGGAGGTGGGGCAGCAGATCGAGGCTGCCTTCCGCGCCTTTGTCGAGAGCGATCGCGCCAGGCAGATGCAGACCGACGTGGCGCGCAGTGTTCGTGAGGTGGCTTCTGTGATGCGCGATGCCGCTCAGAAGTTGCAGGCCGATCCGCGTATCCAGCAAGCAGAAGAACGTGGTCGCCAGGCAATCGATCGGGCGCGTGAGAGCCAGGCGTTCCATGATCTCCAGGAAGCGCTGGTGAATGGTCTGTCACACCTGAACGTCCAGTTGCGTAAGCTGGTTGAGAAACTCGAGGCGGATCGCGTCGCTTCGAGCAACCCGCCAACTGAGCACATTCCGGTTGACCAGGAACCGGCTACCGGTGAAACGACAAAACTGGATCAGTAGAATGTCCCATGGCCCGGTCCGGCTGCCGGTTGTTGTGGCTGTACCCAGGCAACCGGCAGCCGCGATCATCACTTCGGCGTTACCGTAGGAAACAAGAACAGGCATCAGCGTATTCCCCATGCCAATCGACAGTACTATTCGAGCACCAGTGGTGGCAAAGCGTACCATTCATGTCCTGTTTACTCTCGACTGCGAAAGCA
This sequence comes from Chloroflexota bacterium, assembly GCA_013388755.1. Classification (GTDB taxonomy): domain Bacteria; phylum Chloroflexota; class Chloroflexia; order Chloroflexales; family Roseiflexaceae; genus JACAEQ01. The sequence continues at coordinate 10,338 of JACAEQ010000077.1, read as the reverse complement.
TTGCGATTCGTAGCGCCAGAGAAGGCCCGCGCACCTGGGAGCAAAGTGCCCGCGCGATTGAAGGGTATTGCAATCGCCTGCTCGCTGCCGGTTTCCCGCCGACCCTGTTCCTGGCGCCGCAGTGCGCCATCGAGCACACGCCGCTCCTGGAGGAGTGCGCCTCTCGCGGTGTCGAGCTCGGGCTATACGTCAATCCACTGCAGGTCGCCAATGGCCGTTACCACAACTTTCTCGGCGCATTACCGCTGGACACACAGCGCACGTTGATTGACCAGGCTGCCGAACACTTCGCTGATGCATTCGGCGTGCGCCCGCGCTCGTTCAGGCCGTGCAAACATTCGGCGAGCGACGATACCTACCGCGTGCTCTACGAGCTAGGTTTTCGCCAGGGATCAGTGGCACAGCCTGGCTTTGTGTTGCCGCGCCTGGGGGTTGACTGGGAGCATGTTGCGCCCCATCCACGCTATGTGGATGGCAGCCATCATGAACGAACCGGCGACTTGCCGTTCCTCGATGTGCCGGTAACCACCGATCCGGATCAACGCCAGATCAATAATCTGCCGTACGAACTGCGCGTTGATGCCGGTACGCTCGAAGCATTGCACCAGCCAGTGATCGAGCGGGCGATAACCCGGATGGAGGAACATGGCGCCGAGTTCTGCGCCATCTGCTTCACAACCGATAATCGCCCGGCGTACGACAGGTCTGATGACCGCCATTGCCAGACGCTTGATGCCATTATCGAGTATCTTGATACGCTTGGCGCACGCCACGAGATCGTACCTACGACCCTCGCTGGTGCCCACGAACGTTACCGGGCGTCGTTGCAGTTGCGATGACGGGCCGTGTCCGCGGCTGAGTACGTAGTCTTATGCAGCACCTCGCCATCCTGCTGTCGTTTCCTGTGGTCATCTGGCGCCGTTTGTTGAGCCATCTGGGGCTGGCCCTGGCAGTGTGGGCCGGTCTGACCCTCACGGTCGGCATGGTGGTCAGCATTCCGGTCTATGCCGAGAGTTCCGGCTACCGCATCCTGCTGGCTGCACTTGCCGAGCGCGCCATGCGCGACCCGCTGCCGCCATTTGCGATGGTCTATCGCTATGGCGGCGCGTCTGACCCATCAATCTCCTGGCAGCAATACCTGATCGCCAATCAACTGGCGGGTAATATGCAGGCAGCGGGCATTGACCTGCCGGCTCCGCCGAGTGTTCGCTTTGCTGCAACCGAGAAGCTGCGGGTTGGCTTTACCGATGGTCAGGGGAAAGAGGTGTTGTTCGCCCGCATCGGTTTTGTCAGCGGTATCGAGCGGCATATCCAGCTGGTTGATGGTGCATTGCCGCGTCCCTTCACTGGTGCAGGGCCACTGGATGTGATAGTCTCCGAAACAACGGCATCCAAGAATACGTTACTGGTTGATGACCTGTATCTTGTGCAATCCACTGGCCGCGGGCCGCGCATCGAGGTGGTCGTGCGTGTGGCAGGGATCTGGCGCCCGGCCGATGCCGACGGCAGTTACTGGTTTCAACCGCCGGCGACCTACAGTGATGTGCTGCTGGTGCCGGAGGAAAGTTTCGTCGCGCTTGCTGATGTGCCGGATGCGCGGTTCGTGACGTTGATGTCATGGTATACGGCCATTGACGGCAGCAGTGTGCGTAGTGGCGATGTTGAGCGCTTACGGAACCAGATCGCGCTTGCGTCGGCAGATATTGAGCAGCGACTTCCGGGAACCGAGTTGATCCGCTCGCCGCTGGAGGCGCTTGAACGTCACCGCGACCAGGTGCGCGTTCTGACCGTGACCCTTGCCCTGTTCGCGGTACCCCTGTTGACCCTGGTCGGCTACTTCATGCTACAGGTTGCAGAACTGACCGTGACGCGCCAGCAGCAGGAGATGGCCGTGCTGCGCAGCAGGGGGAGTTCGCGCTGGCAGGTGATGGGTCTGGCGCTCGGAGAAGTGCTGCTCCTGGGCGCGGCGGCATGGGTGGCGGGGTTGCCGCTTGGCCTGGCGCTGGCACAGTTGATCGCCTGGACGGTCTCATTTCTTCAGTTTGCCCCGCTTGATGTGCCGGCGCCCTCGTTACTGGCGGCCAGTCCAGGGCATGCGGCCCTGGCCGTGATCCTGGCGCTGCCCGCGGTGCTGTTACCGGCATCGAGTGCGTCCAACCGCACGATCATTTCATACAAGAGCGAACGCGCGCGTGTGACGCGCCCCCCATTCTGGCAGCGCATCTATCTCGATCTGCTGCTGTTGATCCCGGCTGTATACGGCTATCAACAACTGCGCCTGAGCGGCATGCTTGGCGTGCCGGGCGTGACCGTTGCGACTGATGATCCTTTTCGCAATCCGTTGCTGCTGCTGGCACCTGCATTAATGGTTTTTTCAGGCGCGTTGATTGCCCTGCGGTTCTTGCCGCTGCTCGTGCGCTTGCTGGCGTGGGCACTGGGCGCGTTGCCCGGCGTTGCGCTGGTGACGGCATTGCGCTTTCTGTCGCGTACTCCCAGTGCGTACGGTGGGCCGGTGTTGCTGATCATGCTGACACTGGCACTGGCGACGTTCACATCGTCTATGGCGCGCACGCTGGATCGCTATAGTGAAGAACGGGCATACTACCGTGGCGCTGCCGATGTGCGACTGGCATATCCTGGCGCGGCGATCACCTCCGCGAACATTGCCGGCGACCGCGAACTTACCTCTACCGATGGCGACCTCGACCTGTCGGGTGGTACGTTGAGCACGACCGGGGAGGCCGATGTCACACCCAGCACAGCGTATCTGTTTGTGCCGATGGAGGACTATCTCACCATTCCCGGTGTCACCGGCGCGACACGTGTTGCGCCGAGTAAGGTCGAGATAACCGTCGGCACCAATCCAGCCGATGCCGGCATTTTCTACGGTGTGGATCGAACCACGCTGGCGGCGGTGCTTGCCGACTCATGGCGGCTCGACTACGCTGAGGATTCGCTTGGTGCATTGATGAATCGCCTGGCCGATGGCCCCGACATGGCGCTGGTGTCGTCATCGTATGCGCAGGCCCGTGGATTGCGTGCCGGCGATCGCTTCGTAGTTGCCATGAATGATCGTGGTGAGACCCAGCAGATTACATTCACCGTGGCGGGCATCCTCACATACTTTCCCACCCTGTATGATCAGGGGCCGCCGTTTGTGATCGGGAACCTGGAGTATAGTTTCGACTCGCAGGGTGGCCAGTATCCGTATGAAGTCTGGTTATCACTCACCCCCGATGCTGACCGGCAGGCGGTCATGGCGGCAGGAACCGGGTATGGGCTGCGCACGCTGCGTTCGTCGCCACAGGCGTTGCTTGATCTCGACCTGCGCCGTCCGGAACGGCAGGGGCTGTTCGGCCTGTTGTCCGTCGGGTTCCTGGCGATAACGCTGGTTACGGTTATTGGCTTTGTCGCCTACACGCTCCTGTCGTTCCAGCGCCGGCTGGTTGAACTTGGTGTATTGCGCGCGATCGGGCTGAGCACGCGGCAACTGAGTTTCTTGCTGGTTTTTGAGCAGACGTTTGTGGTTGTGTCCGGCGCAATGCTGGGAACGACGCTTGGGATTGTGGTAAGTCGGTTGTTTATCCCGTTCCTGCAGGTGCGTACCGGCATGTATCCTGAAACCCCACCGTTTGTGGTGCAGATCGACTGGGAACGTATTGCCCTGGTCTATAGCATCTCTGGCGGGTTACTGATCGCGACGATTGTTGCAATCGTTTTGTTATTGCGCCGGATGCGGATCTTCGAGGCGGTCAAACTGGGTGAGGCCGTGTGACGTGGGCTCTATCGAAGCGGCGCAGTCACTGTGTGCAGGTGGAAGTTCGTAAGTACTGCTTGAAGAACATCACAACGTCTGGTACCATAGCACGGGTACGTACGATGCAGGTACGCACATGCGTGAGGAGCATGCTCAATGCGCCGACTCTCCGCTTTGTTCTGGACGTTTGCTGTAACAGCCGCATTACTGGCAGGCGTCGCACACGTCATTGCGTCACCCCCCACGAGCGCTGCAGCGCCGCAGGTGCCATTGCTGGCGTTGACCCAGACGGCGGAAGCGACACCGCCGCCCGACACACCGGTACCACCGCCCGACACGCCGGTGCCACCGCCCGACACGCCGGTGCCGCCAACCCCGGATCAACCAGGGGGAGAACGTCCGAGTACCCCGACGCCTGTAGCGGCGCCACCTGGAACACCAACACCCACACCGACGCCCGAGTTGCTGGAGGCTACACCGACCCTGACACCAACGCCGGTACCGGTGCCTGAGGCCCTGCCCACAACCGGTGCACCGGCCGTAGATCTTTCGTTGGCGCTGTTGCTCCTGGCGCTGGTCGCCACGGCTGGCGGGTACCTGGCGCGCAGTTATGGGCGGCGATCCTGAGCGCGACCCCTGCGCGCATATCATCGCCGTTTTCGTTGAGATTGCCGTGTGCCATGATCACTCGTCTTGCTCTCGTTCTCACCATTGTGATCGGATTGCTGCCGATTGTGGTGTCATCCGGTCAGGCACGGCCGGATGATCGTGTGGCGCCGGTTGTGCAACCGGAAGACGGCGGTACGCGCATCACCTGGCGCCCCGCACCGCCGGCAGACCCGACCTTGCCGGTGGAGCCCCATCTTGTGACGTTGCGCTTTGCCGAAGGGATCGCAATAACGCCGCGCGTGCTGGCACTCGATGATGCGCCGTGGGCCGGTGTTACCGGCGAGCTTCCCGGCGCGCCGGTGCGCGTTCTGCGTGAGGCGCGCCAGAGTGGCGAACGGCTCGTGGTGCTGGCGTTGAGCCCGGTGTATCTGCGCGGCAACGAGGCGCGGATTGTGCGCCTGCTCGACATCCACGTTCCGGTTGCTGCTCCGTTCAATCATGATCTGGTCGCTGCCCTGGCGACAACCGGCCCGGTCGTGGCACCGGCGAGTGTTCCACCGCGCCCGCCGGCTTTTCCTTCCCTCCCTGCCGTTCGAGTACGCGTGAGCATGGCAGGTATGCAGGTAATCACCGCCGTTCGACTGGGTGCGGTAATCGCCGGCGAACCCGATCGCATCCGCCTGAGCCGGGGTGACGTCGAGGTTCCCATTGAATTACGCGATGTTGATGGCGGCGGGTGGGGTGGGCCGGTGGATGAACTACGTTTCTACGCGCCCCCGCCGGGCGATCGCTGGAACCAGAGCGATACCTACTGGGTCACGCTTGCAGATGGTGCGCGCCTGCGCATCGGGTCGCGCACCGTGACAACGGCGACGGGCGATGTGCCGTCAACCGCGCTGGAACGTGGGGTGCTCCGGGGCATCACCTACTATGACTCCCGTTATCCCGGCAGTGATGGCGATCACTGGTTTGCAGCGTCTCTTGATGCCGAACCCGGCCAGCCTGCCGATCAGCGCTCCACCATGACCGTGACGCTCACGACGATGTTACCGCCCGTGAGTGGAAGCGCCACACTGGACGTGAGTACCAGCGCGCATACCGCGGCGGCGCGCAGCCTCACCGCCACGGTTGAGGGCGCGGGCGATTCGTCGGTTACCTGGAGCGGCGTGGTGACAGGTACCCAGACACTCGATGTGCCGGTTGGCTCCACGGGGGTGGCACAGGTGCGGCTTGTGCTGACGGCTCTCAGCGGATTTGGCATCATTGCTGTGGATCGGATCACGTGGCAGCGCCCGGTTCAGTTGATGTTCGGCGGCAATGGCGCGGTTTTCAGCGGCTCAGGTGGTCAACGCGCCTACCGATTCAGCGGCGCGCCAGCCGGTTTCAGCCTGTACGACATTACCGATCCGGCGATGCCGGTGCTGCTGCAGACCGCCAGCAGCACGGTGTTTGAAGATGCGCAGGCGGCTCGAACATATCTGGTGACGGGTAATGGAACCCTCCATACGCCGCTGGTTGCGGCGTATGCACCCGTGACCCTCCCGACGGCAGCCGATGCACTCTATATCGCGCCCGCGGCGCTGCACACAACGTTGACGCCGCTGCTCGATCTGCGACGGGCACAGGGCTACCGTGTGGAACTGGTGGACGTCGAGTCAATATATGACGGCTGGAGCTACGGTCAGGTTGATCCACGCGCGATACGTGCCTTCCTGCAACACGCGAAGAGAACCTGGTCGGTGCAGGCGGTCACCCTCGTCGGTGACGGCAGTTCCGACCCGTTTGATTACACGGCGCGTGGGCCAAAGAATGTCAATCTCATCCCGCCTTATCTTGCGCCAGTTGATCCGTGGCTGGGCGAAACTGCCTGCGAGACGTGTTATGCGCAGCTGGATGGCGACGATCCAACCAGCGACCGGTTGCCGGATCTATGGCTTGGCCGGTTACCGGTAAAGCAGGCTGCTGAATTGCACGACGTGGTTGCCAAGATTGTTGGCTATGAGACCGCTCCGCCGGGCGGTGCCTGGCGTGCGCAGATGATCTACCTGGCAGACGACAAAGATGCAGGTGGAGACTTCGTGTCACAGGCAGAGCAGGGTATCGCTCTCCAGCCGGCAGGTATGGCAATCCACCGGGTCTTCTTTGGGGAAGGTCCCGGCCAGATTGGGCAGGCATCCGCAGCGCGGGCCGCCACCCTGGCGCAGTTCAGCAGCGGCGCGGCAGTCGTCACCTATTTCGGGCATGCCCATCAGCAACAGTGGGCAGTGACAGCATTGAGCGAACCGAACAACTGGCTGTTGCACCGGTCGGATGTACCGTTACTGGAGAACGGCGAGCGATTGCCGGTCGTGTTATCGCTCACCTGTCTCAGCAGCGCGTTCCAGTGGCCGTCATACATCGGCGCGACGATTGACGAGACGCTGCTATTGAAACGCACTGGCGGCGCCGTTGCCGTATGGGGGCCGACAGGGCTGGGCGTCTCATACGGGCACGACCGGCTCCAGCGTGGCTTCTACCGTGCGCTGTGGGCCGCCGGGCCGCCGGAACGCGGTGGAGAGCGCGCGGTACCCCTTGGCGCCCTGACCGAGGCCGGTATGCGTGAGCTATTTACCAGCAGCGCATGCTGCCAGGACACGATCTACACATTCGCACTGCTTGGCGATCCATTGACCCGGCTGCGTGTCATGCCCGGCTGGACCACAGTGCTACCGCTTGTGCAGCGCTGATAGGGACATAGCATCTGTGCCGCGTTCCAGCAGTCAACCCCTGGAGCTGCGCGTGGCGACCCGTTCGGGCATCAGCGCGACGTTGACCACATCCAGACGCGCCGTTCCCAGACTGCAATCTGCAATCGCACTACCCCATCTCATCCGCAGTAGCATCGGCAATCTCGACCATGCTGTTGACCGGCGTTGGCGCGCCTTTTATCCTGCCCCGGGCCCGCAACTGGACGTGGTAGAGGCCAGGCGGCAGACCTTCAAAGCGAAGCGTCGCCGGGACACCGGGCACAACGATCGCCTCCTGGGAGGTGCGGCGTCGTGCAGGCTCAACCGGCTGCAGGGTGAGCTCGACGCCGGCAGGCGCGCTGGTATCGCGCAGGGTCACCGTCGCCTCAAGCGGTTCATCGCGCGCGATCAGCGGTTCAACGCGCAGCGACAACGCCGCGCGGGCCGGTACCGGCCCGGCCAGCAGCGCCTGTGCGCCTGGTACCGTCATCTGCGTGATAGTTGCCAGTAATGGAGTGAGGGTCATTGCGTTGTTGGTCAGCCAGCCGTGCTGTTCAGCCGCAAAGCGTGGCAAGGTGGCGGCCTCCACATCGCTGAAATCGCTCGGAATTGCTGAAACGCGCGGCACCGTGCCATCGCCGTCGGCCAGCGCGGCATCGAGACCAGTGGGCGGGCCATAGCTCAATGCGACGCCTGCCCCTGCCAGGAAGGCCGACTGTGGTGTATCCTGGCGGGTGCCGACCCACGGAATCGTGCGGAGTTGATAGCCGGATTGCTGCCGGTTAGCAAAGGCTGCCGCGCGGATCGCCATGTGGAACTCCTCGCGGGCCGCACGCGCGCGGGCGCGGTCAATGTTGGGAAGACGGTCAGTATCTGCCGGTCGGGTGAAATCACCGTCAACCTGGATGCACTCATAGATCGGCAGGAGCTGGTAGAGTGACGTGAGCGAGCGTGCGACAGCAGTCATATCAATGCCAAGCTTCTTGACGCCGTTGCCAAGCGCGTCGACGGCATTCAATGCGCCGCGGTGGGGCGTACCGATGGTAATCAGGCCGATCGTATGCGTCCAGCCGCCGAGCGCCTCCATGTAATAGCGCGCGACCAGGCCACCCATACTGTGGCCGATCAGGATCACTTGTGCGTCGGAAGCACCACTCGACTCGCGCCAGCGCGGCAACTGGCGTTCGATGAACTGCTGCAATTTGCGCGCCGTTGCGCGGTTATCGCGACGCCAGTCATACGGGAAGGGGAAGAAGTTCTGATGGGCCTGCGGATGGGCAATGTCGCCCTGGACGACTCCAATGAAGGCGCGCGGGATTGCCTTCAGGATCTCGCTATACCCGGCACTCTGAACGATGGCCGGTACGCCATGCAGATCGTTGAGCACGTTCGACGCCACAATACCGTCGCCCAGGTCATCCTTCTGCCAGTCGTCATCGTGCAGGGCCAGCGCATTGAGCGAGCCGCCGAGGGCCAGGCGCAGTGCGGCGATATACTGCCAGACCGGAACACCCGACAGCGCCCAGACAGGTTTACCGTCCTTGCGCAGTTCGCTGCCCATGATGCCCGGCAAGAAGATAATCAGGTGCCGCAGGGGCTGGATAGCAGTCATTGCTGAACCTCCTGTACTTGTAGACTCCGCTGATATCAACGGCATTTCGCCGCTATGATCGCATACCGGAGGTTCCACGCGGACAGGGAGGGGCGCGATCAGGAGCGACAGGCGGCTCGCTGTGCATTGTGGTGCAGGGGCGCGCTACCGGCGTTGCAACGAGCATCTGTCAGACTCTACCACGTTTTATGCGTCACGACAACTGCTGGAGTATGGTATCGGTAGTGGTATTGTTCCGTCGGCGGAGCGACAGTGCTGGCGAATGCGGGTACTGTCCCGCCGCCGACTCTTCATCTCGGCGGCCTCCTCCGCGCCCCCGGTTGTGACCGGTTACGCAGCCTGGTACGCGACACCTGATTCATGCCGACATGACCGATGGCCCATCGGCGCGTGCACGGTCGCGCACTGCCTCGGCGACGGCGATCCACCCCGCAACCGTCGTCGGGCGTGGAGCGCGGCTTTGGAGATAGCGCTGGACATCCGCCCAGGCGTTGCCGCCGATCACATCAGCATAGCGCGCAAAGAAGCGTTGTTCGGCCTCAGCGGCGTCGCGTGGCGGAGCCGGAGGCGGTGTGATGGCCGGTGCATCGGCATCGAGCGGTTCAACGTCAGTTGCCGGTTCCAGGCTGGTTTCGGCGGCTGCGGCGTTGGCCTTGCGCCGTGGCCTGGCGTCGCTCTCGGGCGCCTGATCGGGGTACAGGGTTGCCAGCGTAGCCGGGTAGCGCCGGCCATACTTCAGGTGTGCCGGGCGCGGCGGCTTGATGATCGGGGTGATCGCACGTTCATCGCCGTCGCGCTCGACCAGGAGGATGGCATCCGCTTCATAGGCGATCTGGTCATCTGCCAGCACACGCAACCCCTCGTCGTGCAGGCCGCCGTCGTCCTGGGCGCGATACTTGCGCGCCAGGTGACCGATGATGATGACATGGAACCCGGCGTGCTTCAGTTCGGTGAGCCCGGTGTACACCGCCTGCATGTTCCGGTTGACCGAGGCGTGCTCATCGTACCCAATCCCGGTCTTACGATCGGTTTCCGCGCCGGCGCGCCGCTGGGCATAGGCGCGCATCGCCTGGAAGACCTTGGAGATCGAGTCGAGCACGACGGTATCGCCCGGCTTACCTGAGGCGCGGATCTCTTCCATCGCCCCGGTGAGTGCGCGTAGTGAGAGGGATTGCATCACCTGGATGCGGCGATGAATGCCGGGCTTGCCAGCCAGGTTTTGCGCCGCGCCTTCGGTGTCGAGTACCCACAGTGTGCCGCCACGCCGCGCTGCCGCCGCTAGATGTGACTTGCCGGCGCCTGCCTGGCCGGTCAGGATATACAGGCTGCCGGTATGCAACTCGTCAATACGCTGAAACATCTCGTCCTCCCTGGTGTTCGAACAGATGTGCGTATTATAGCAAATATGTTTGACTATGTAAAGGGGGATGTGGTGAGGGTTCAGGGGACCTGGAGCCTATCCGAAGAACACAACGCCTCCTGTCATCGCGCAGCAACGCAATCTCCCATCTTTCAGGTCATTGCGAGCGCTAGCGAAGCAATCTCCCATCTTTCAGGTCATTGCGAGCGCTAGCGAAGCAATCTCCTCATCAAACGCCGAGATTGCTTCAGCCACGCTGCGCTCGCTGCAGGCC
>JACAEQ010000121.1 GCA_013388755.1 Chloroflexota bacterium | reverse complement strand
GAGCGCCAGCGACCGCCTGCAGCGCGCGCAGCGTGGCTGAAGCCATCGAGCGGCGCGAGCGGAGCTTGCTTCGCGCGCGCTCGCCATGACAGTGACCATCTGGTGTTCGGATAGGCTCTAAGAGACGCCGGCGGTACGCCGCGCCATCACTCGCGCGGCACGCGCCAGGCCGTTGCGGGCGCGCAGGCCGGCGACCGCAGCATAGTGCCCGGCGGCCCAGGAGCGTCCACCAGCGCGCACGTCGCCACGGATCATCGCCTGGCGGAGATCGTCGGCACCCGCGCCGGCAAACAGCGTGTAACCGAGGCCGACCGTCGAATAGTGATGCGCGTCACTGCCGCCAAAGGCGCTGAGCCCGAGGTCGGCGGTCGCCGCCGCCGCACGCGCATTCATCCCCGGTAACGGCAGGCTGGCATTGAAGACCTCAACACCATCAACTGGCCAGGCGGGCGATGCCCCGGCACAGTGCTGGAGCAACGCCGCACCAAACGACGGCACCAGCCAGTCGAACGGGTGTGCAACAATGCACAACGCCCCCTGTTCGTGAGCAGCGGCAATCGTCTCAGACGCAGGGCGACCCGGCGGCAATACGCGTTCGAGGAACAGCACCAGCAGGTGACCGTCAGCGGTTGAGACCTCTTCACCAACCACGACCTCCACATCAAAGCCGCGCGCCATGCGCCGCGCTTCGAGAGCGCCATCTATCGTATCGTGATCGGTAATGGCAATCACCTGCAAACCCACCCGGTCAGCCTGATCGAGTACCTGAGCGACGGAGCTCTGACCGTCGCTGTAGCGTGTATGTACGTGGATGTCCGCCTTGCTCCAGCCAGTCATCGCCATGCTCCATTGAGTGATGCGAGGCGCGGCCGCCAGCGCAGCGCGCGCCGGTAGTGCTGCATCAATTCATCGAGCACCCGCGGCCAGGAACGTTGCTCGGCCGCCGCACACCCTGCCTGGCCAAACGCCGCACACAGCGCAGCATCTGCTATGAGCCGGGCAATGGCCGCGCGTAAATCGGGCGCCGATCCCGGGTTGAAGAATACACCGGTGACGTGCTCGCGCACCAGGTCAATGACACCGCCGGCTCGCGCCGCGATGACCGGCAGGCCGGAGGCCATCGCCTCCTGGACGACCTGGCCGAATGTTTCGGTATCCGACGGAAAGACAAACACGTCGGAACTGGCATATGCCACCGAAAGATCCGTGCCACCGAGAAAGCCGGTAAATGTGACCGGCAGGCCATCAAACCGCTGTTCAAGCATAGGCCGCGCCGGTCCGTCACCAACCAGGACCAGGCGTACGCCATCCAACCCGCGCAAGGCATCGGCGAGCAGATCGAGCCGTTTCTCAACCGCCAGCCGGCCCACGTATAGCAACACACGTTCATCGGAACGAGCGCCGACTGCCGTGCGCCACGCCGCGCTCCGGTGAGACGGATGAAAGCGCACCGTATCGACACCGCGCCCCCAGAGACGGAGCCGGCGAAAGCCGCGCCCGCGCAGGTCGGCGAGGGTCGCCGACGAGGGACACAGGGTCACGGCGCAGGCGTTATGGATCCAGCGAAGGTAGGAATAGGCCGCATGCCGCAGTGCGCCAAGACCATAGTGAACGCTATAGGCCGGCAGATCGGTATGGTATGCGGCCACGGCCGGCAGGCGCAACTGGCGCGCCGCGAAGCGCGCCGCCGGACCGAGCGCCATGAGCCCGGCAAAATGCAGTAGATCGGGACCAAACGCGCGCAATGCCGGCACCATGCCCGGCTGTGGCGGCGTAAAGCGAATATCCGGATAGAGCGGAAAGGGAATGCCGCGCAGTGGGATGATCTGCGCACCGGCATAACTCAACGGTGCTCCCTGAGGCGCAAAGAGTAGCGTTTCATGCCCTTCCTTGTGCAAATGTTCCAGTAGGCGGCACAGTGTCGTAACAATTCCATTGACATCGGGCAGAAACGTCTCGGTGAACAGCGCAACTCGCATCGCAGCGCTCCCTTAAGCATGCGCCGCATCTGCGTCGCCATCGGCGACGCCGCGACAGCTTCAGTGCTCTCCAGGAGCATAGAGAGCGAGGATTGCGCTTCGACTATGGGCGTGTTAACCACGGGCTAAGAGCAGGCAAAGAAATGAGCAGGATAACGTCTTGAAAGATCAGCTTCAGATCAGCCGGCACCGCCCCAACCACCAGCGGCCGGCGACGAACAGCACCGCCAGGCCGAGCAGCACCACCGCGAGTTGCCAGGAGAGGCTGCGGGCGCGTACCAGGTCGTTGCCGAGCATGGTATAGGCCAGCATGCCTGGAACAATGCCAATCGCATTGGCCAGCGCATAGGAAAGCAGCGGCATACGCGCCATCCCTGCCAGATATCCGACGACATCGAGGGAAACGATCGGAGTGAGCCTGGCGATCAACACCACCCAGAACCCGTGGGTTGCACTGATGTCATGGAAGCGCCGCCAGAGCGGCGTGTCGCCCCAGCGCGACGTCAGCGCTGTGCCGGCGCCGCGTCCCAGCCCATAGGTCACAAGCCCACCGGCCATGCCGCCAGCCCAGGAGAGCAGTGTCCCTGTCCAGACGCCATAGATCGCGCCGTTGGCCGCAGCCACCAGCGATCCAGGCAGCGGTGCCAGTACCGACTGCAGCACCATCAACGCCACGCTCACAATCGGCGTCCATGGGCCGAAACCACGCAATTCCTCGGCGACGCGATCAAGCGTTTCCGCCTGAAATATCCGCTCGCCGATCGCAACCCCACCCCTACCGAATGCCAGGATCGTCACCGCAATCAGTACGATGATGAGCAGCGCTGCCACGAGCCACTGGCGCGACGGTCTCATCGGCGTGGCGCGCCCCAGTAGCCCCAGTCGTGACGGAGCAACCGTTGCGGCAGCGGCATGCGCAACCCGAGCGCAATCAGCGCACAGCGCGCGGTGCTATGCAGCAGTTTACGCGCAGCACCCCGCCGCAACCGCCGGTCGTCGAGCGAGTGGACCGCAAGATCAGGCGCAAACACAATACGGTAGCCGCGATGCGCCAGACGCAGAAAGAGTTCGCTATCCTCATTCACCGGCAGATCGCGACGAAACCCTCCAACGGCGTCGAGGATGCGACGCCGCACCGCCATGTTCGATCCTGATGCCGCCGGCAACCCGAGCATATGCGCCAGGCGCTGGCCACGTGTGAACGCGTGGCTATACCAGCGATACGCCGTGGTTGCATACTTGGGACCATAGACGGCATCGGCAGCAGCGTACCGTTGAATGCGGTCAAAGTAGCCCGGGGCAAAGCGAACATCCGCATCACTGAACAACAACCAGTCGCCGCGCGCCGCCGCCGCACCAATCTCGCGCGCTTCCGCAATGCCTGCCGGCGAACGGATGACCTGCGTATTGCGCGGACGCAGGCGCTCGATGATCGCAGGCGTGTCGTCGTCGCTGGCATCAACGACCACCAGTTCCAGGCGTTCGGGCAAGTCGGCAAGAAAGGCACCAATCAACGCTGCTTCGTTGCGCGTAGGAATGATGACGCTGAGCACATCGAGCATGGTTCACCCCTGCACGTCAATGACGACGGATTGATCCCCGACTCCAAAGGTACTGGCTCCAGAATCAATACCTTACGCCGCGTGTCATTGCGCGGAGCGCGAGCGACCGCCTGCAGCGAGCGACGCGTAGCTGAAGCATGCTTCGCGCGCAATGACATCCAACCATCCGTTCTGCGGATAGGCACTCAGGCGTTCCGCTTCAGAAGGTCGCGAATCTCGGCAAGCAACTTCTCCTCATTCGAAGGTTCGGGCGGCGCCGGCGCCGGCTCTGGTTTTTTCATGAGTTCGGCCAGGCGATTGATCGGTACCACAACGAAAAAATAGACGGCAACGGCAACGAGTAGAAAATTGATGACCGCGGTAATAAACGCACCCAGTCGAACCGCGCCGAACACCAGCACCCCTGAGAAATCCGGCTGCCCTACCAGGCTGGCGATAATACCCATCAATACATCCTCAACCAGAGACTTCACGACGGTGCCAAACGCCGCGCCAATAATCACGCCGACTGCCAGATCGATCACATTGCCGCGAAAGATGAACGTGCGAAATCCCTCCAGCATGATGACCTCCGTGTCTGTCTGTGACAATGAACTCTGTTTATCGGGTCCATCGCGCACGCCATAAGACCAGATACGCTCCGCAATGGTGAACCGCCGCCATTATAATGCCATTGCGTTGTGCGCCGAACGGCGGTATAGTGTGCCTGCCGTATCAACCGGCCTTATACGTTTCGACCAGTTCACCATTTCTATAACCAGATGACACTTTCCGGTACGATCCTGGTTGTTGATGACCACGACTATGTGCGCACTGCCCTGGTTCGCCTGCTCGAACGCGCCGGTCATACGGTTGTCGCGCGAGCCGATGGTCTGCAGGCGCTCGAAGCCATGCGGCAACAACCATTCGACCTGATCCTGCTCGATATTCTGATGCCGGGCATGCGCGGCGATGCGGTGCTGGCGACAATCAAATCCGACCCGGCATTACGGCGCCTCCCGGTGATAGTGATCTCAGGCGACCAGGATCTCGACCTGGTGGCTCATTGTATCGAACTGGGCGCCGTTGATTACCTGGGAAAGCCGTTTGTCCCCACGATTCTGCATGCACGCGTCAATGCATGCCTGGAGCAGAAGCGTCTGCGCGATGCCGAGCAGGAGTATCTCCACATGCGTCTTTCCCTCCTCAGTACAGCCGCCGGGCACCCTGCCATCGCGAATGACCCTGCGCTACGACTGGCGCTGGAAGATCCTGCGAATCCAGCGGCCATCGATCGGACGCTGCACACCATGCTCAACCGTCTCGAAGCGGAGCAACGTGAACGCCAGCGCATCGAAGATGAATTGCGGGCGCTCAATCTCATCCTCGAACAGCGTGTTGTCGAACGAACCATCGTCGCCGAGCAACAGGCCACGGCGCTGAAGATTTCCGAAGAAGCGCTGCGCAACCAGACGAATATCTTGCTCTCGATCCTTGATAGCATGGGTGATGCGGTGGTTGTTACCGACGCCGATGGCCAGTTGCTGCACTATAATCCTGCCGCTACCCAGATCCTGGGCGATCGCCTGGCGGCACTACTCCCGAGCGCCGCCAGTGTTCCGGTGGCACAACTGCCCGATCAGCGCACCTGGCTGTTGCCATCCGAACTGCCATTCGCGCGCGCGCTGCGCGGCGAGGCGGTTGACGCAGCGGAATTGCTGCTCGCAGCGCCTGATGAGAATCCCAAACAGTGGCTCAGCATCACTGCCCGGCCCTTGCGGGATGCCGGAGGCAACCTGAGTGGCAGCGTCGCCATCGTGCGCGATGTCACCGCAGCCAAACATGCCGAGGCGGCGCTGCGTGCCAGTGAGGAGCGCTATGCGCTGGCGGCCCAGGGCGCCAATGATGGCCTGTGGGACTGGGATCTCATTCATGGCAGGATGTACCTGGCGCCACGCTGGAAGGCAATGCTTGGCTACCAGGATGACGAGATTGGCACGACACCCGACGAGTGGTTTGGCCGGCTGCATCCCGACGATCGCGAACATGTCGAGTTGCGGCTCGCCGCTCACACGCGCCGCCTGATTTCATCGTTCGAACTGGAGTATCGTATTCGCCACCGCGATGGAAGCTATCGCTGGATGCTGTGCCGTGGTATGGCAGTATGGGACGACAGTGGTAGAGCCACACGCATGGTCGGCTCGCAGACCGATATTACCGATCGGAAGCGCGCCGAAGAACGCCTGTCGCATGACGCGATTCATGATGCATTGACCGGTCTGCCGAACCGGGCTCTGTTCATGGATCGCTTGAACCTGATGTTCAAGCGAACACAACGCGAGGATAGACTGTTCGCCGTGTTGTTCCTCGATCTCGATCGCTTCAAGACGCTCAACGATAGCCTCGGCCATTCTGTTGGAGATGAACTGCTGGTCGCCTTTGCCCGGCGTCTTGAGAGCGCATTGCGGCCTGGCGATACCGTTGCCCGGCTTGGCGGCGACGAGTTCGCCGTACTTCTCGACCAGCTGAATACTCCTGCAGATGCGGAATGGGTCGCGGAACGCATCCAGCAGATGCTGCAAACGCCCTTGAGCGCTGGCGGGCGAGATGTGTACACAACGGCCAGTATCGGCCTGGCGCTTAGCAGCGGTGGATATGAACGCCCGGAAGAAATGGTGCGTGATGCCGATACGGCAATGTACCAGGCGAAGTTGCGTGGTCGCGCGCACCTTGCGATATTTAACACAACGATGCATCTCGCGGCGCTCAACCGGTTTCAGCTCGAAACCGATCTGCGCGGTGCAATTGAGCGCAATGAGTTTCGCCTCCACTACCAGCCGATCGTTGAACTTGCGACCGGGCGTACTGTAGGGCTCGAGGCGCTGGTGCGCTGGCAGCATCCGATCCACGGGCTGGTGTCACCTGGCGAGTTTATTCCTCTGGCCGAGGAGATTGGCCTCATCGGTGCCGTCGGTCGCTGGGTGCTGTGCGAAGCGTGTTGTCAACTGCGTGAATGGCACGCCCGCTATCCGCAGAGCGCGGCTATGTGGGTGAATGTCAATCTTTCGGCGCGCCAGCTTGCGCAGCCTGATCTTGTGGCGCAGGTGGCTGGCGTGATCGCAGACATCAGGCTCGCGCCACGGTTCGTCAAGCTTGAGATCACCGAGAGCGCCCTCATGGCACAGGGTGAGACGGTCATGGCCTTGCTGAGCGAACTCCGGTCGCTTGGTGTCAGCGTCTGTATTGACGATTTTGGCACAGGCTATTCGTCACTCAGCTATCTGAACCAGTTCCCGGTTGACACGCTCAAGATTGACCGCTCGTTCGTCAGCCGTCTCGGCGCCAGCCGGGAAACGAGCGAGATTGTCAGGGCGATCGTGACGCTGGCACATTCCCTGAGTATGACCATCGTCGCGGAAGGGACGGAAACCGAGGAACAGGCCGAGCAGTTGCGCGCGCTGCAGTGCGAGTATGGCCAGGGATGGCTCTTCTCGCGCCCGTTACCACCGGACGAGGTGGAACAGTTGCTGGCAGCGACGGGACAGGTTTGTGTTTGACCTCCTCCAGGAGCAACATGCCCATGGATCAAAGCCTCCGCGCCACGCTGGAGTTGTTCGAGCGCAGTGGCGACCTGCATATCGTCGAGCGCGAAGTCGACCCGCGCTTCGAACTGGGTGCGGTACTCTCACTGCGCGGGCGCGGCGCAACTCAACTCTTCCGTAATGTCAAAGGCTCGGCCATGCCGGTCGTGGGCAATCTCCTCAATACCCGTGAGAAGATCGCCCGCGCACTGGGCCTGGCGCGGCACGACGTTCAACCGGTGATCATTCGCGCGCTCGACCAGGGCATACCGCCGGTCGTCGTTGATGATGCTCCGGTTCACGATGTGATCGTGACGGGCGAACCAGATATTCCGGGTATTCTGCCGGTCCCGACCTGGTTTGAGAAAGAACGCGGCCCCTATATTACCGCCGGGGTGATCACCGCCAGAGATCCGGAGACCGGCCGGCGCAATGTGTCAATTGCGCGACTGCTGCTGCTTGGCGGCAATCGGTTGATGGCCGGTATCGCGCCAACGCACCATCTGAGCGAATTGCTGCGGCGCGCCGCGTCGCGTGGCCGGGCGCTGGAGATCGCAGTGGCTATCGGGAATCATCCCGCGACGCTGCTGGCGTCACAGATGTATGTCGATCTGGGCCACGATGAGTTCGACGTTGCCGGCGCGCTGCTGGGCGAACCATTGCGCCTGGCGCGCTGCACGACGGTCGATCTTGAAGCGCCCGCCGAGGCCGAGATTGTGATCGAGGGGGTCTTGCACGCCGAGGAACGGATCGAAGAAGGCCCGGTGTCGGAATTCCCCGGCTTCTATGTGCATTACGGCGCGGGCCATGGCGTCCGCGTCAGCGCGATTACTCATCGGCGCGACGCGATCTATCAGGCGATTATGCCGGGGTATGAACCGGAACATCTGCTGCTTGGCGGCATCGCCATCGGCGCGACAACCTGCCGCGCGCTGCGGCGGGTGATTCCCGCGGTGCGCGAAGTGCTGGTAACCGAAGGCGGCATGGGGCGGCTGCATGCCATCATCACGATGCATCAGCCGAAACGCGGCGAAGGCAAGCGGGCGATCATGCTGGCGATGGGTCAGGTCAATCTGCTGAAACTGGTCATTGTGGTGGACGATGATATTGACCCGGAGGATTGGACGCAGGTGGAGTGGGCACTGGCGGCACGCATGCGCGGTGAGCGCGATATTATGATTGTGCCGGATATGAAGGCTGACCGCTGTGAGCCGCAGCATGAGGATCTGACCGTGACCAAGGTCGGCATTGTGGCCACGACCCGACCGGGTGATGAGGGGCGGTTTGAGTTCGCCCGGCCACCGGCGGAGGTGATCGAGCGCGTGCGGCGCGAGATCGGGATGTATTGAGGGCGGGGGATGGTATGGTGACCAGCCATGCATCACGATATCGGGGTAGGGGGG
>JACAEQ010000097.1 GCA_013388755.1 Chloroflexota bacterium | reverse complement strand
GAGCGCCAGCGACCGCCTGCAGCGCGCGCAGCGTGGCTGAAGCCATCGAGCGGCGCGAGCGGAGCTTGCTTCGCGCGCGCTCGCCATGACAGTGACCATCTGGTGTTCGGATAGGCTCTCAGTGCCATGACATGTCGCCCCGCCGACGCACAACAACATGCGTTCGAGACGTGTGAACACGTACACAACCCCATGGGTTTGCCGCGATCCGGAACCTCACCTATAATTGCCACTTTTGGAAGGATCTGAGCCACAGAGCCACGCTGCAGAGAGCTGTCCGGGCCGCGCGATCCGGCCGCCCGATGCGTGACGGCCCGCGATGAAGGAAACGCCGCTATGGAAGGTATAGCCGTCGTCCCGCGTCTTCGTTCGGCGGCGCAGCGATTCCGGACGTCGTTTCAGTCGCGTCGCTGGCAATGGCTCCTGGGGCTGGCCTTTTTCCTGCTGGTCAATGGGTACATCGGCTACCGGTTGTACCAGGATCGCGAACAGATCGCGCAACTCCGGAACGTGCAGATCGAGCCGATCTGGCTGGGCCTGGCATTTGCCGTGCAAACGGCCGGCATGCTGATTGCCGTCGGTGGCTGGGGAGGGATGCTGCGCCGTTCGGGTTATGGCATCCCGCTACGTACCCACTTCCGGATCTATGCCCTTTCCAACCTGGCGGCGCGATTGCCGGGGATCGGGATGGTTGCCGTCAGCCGGGCGTTTCTGTATGGCCAGCGGGGCGTTGACGGCGTGCAGGTGGCCGTGCTGGCGCTGCTTGAGCCGCCGGTATTCGGTTTTGCCGGCCTGATCGTCGCGCTCGTTACATTCATGGTGCCGGGAAGCACGCGTGACTATGCCAATCCATGGCTCCTGGCAGGGGTACTCGCAGCATTGCTGCTGTTGCTGCCCTCGCCGCTGTTTCGCCGGCTTCTCGACTGGCTGGTTGCGCGCCACCCGGCGGCGGCGACACTGCGCTGGCAGCACCTGCTTATCTGGGCGGTGCGCAATATCGCGACGATCATCCTTGGTGGCCTGGCGCTCTATTTCGTCTGTCGCTCCGTTTCCTTCATCCCTGAGTCGGCGATCATCCCACTGGTTCAGTGATGGGCGCTGCTGGTGGTCACCGGATCATTGCTCTTCTGGATCCCGTTCGATCTTGGCGTGACCAGCGGTGTGCTGGTGATCATCCTGTCAACAATGATGCCGGCTCCACAGGCATTGCTGATCCTGGTCATCTGGCGCGTCTGGGGCATGCTGGTGGACCTGACGTGGGGGGCGGCAGGGCTTACGTTATAGGTGCGGTATGCGCGCAATCATCAAGGAGTTTGTGGACGCATGCACGGCGACGCTGCCGTTCAACGAACCGATCTACGAGTTTGGCTCGTACCAGGTGGCCGGCCAGGAAGGATTCGCTGATCTGCGATCGTTCTTTCCAGGACGTCGCTATGTCGGTGCAGATATGCGGCGTGGCCCGGGCGTGGACGTCATCCTCAACCTGCATGACATCGGGCTTCCTGACGCCAGCATCGGCAGCGCGCTGGTACTCGACACGCTTGAGCATGTCGAAAAACCATGGCGCGCCATGGAGGAAGTTCACCGTGTGCTGATGCCAGGCGGCGTCGTCCTCATTTCGTCGGTCATGAACTTCCCCATCCACGATCATCCATCCGACTACTGGCGTTTCACGCCGGAAGCATTTCGCAGCCTGCTCAACCCCTTCGAATGGGCGCTGGTCGAGTGGGCCGGAGAGGCAGCGTTCCCTGAGACGGTGGTTGGCGTAGGGTGCAAGTATGCGCCGCCGGCGGCAAGTATTGCTGCATTACGAGCGCACCTTGCCGCGTGGCAACGGCGCTGGGCGCCACGGGTTCCACCGCTCTACGAGCGCATTGCCAAGCAGATCGTGCCCCCGATGATGCTCAACGCGTACCGCGCGATCCGCGACCGTGATCTCCGCTGGTTGCGTCAATCATGGGAAGATCCCGGGTAGATTGACTATGTCGCGAGCCATGCGACACGCTCCGCTCGTTTTTGAAGAGGTCGCGTGCAGCCTGTGCGGCAGCATCCGGAGCGCTCCGTTTCTGACTGGACCGGACCGTGTTCACGGCATCCCCGGGCAGTTCACCCTGCGCCGTTGCCGGGCATGCGGGCTGATCTACCAGAATCCGCGGCCCTCCGCCGGCTCACTGGCCGCGATCTACCCGCCGGACTATGGGCCGTACCAGGACGCGGCAATATCGCGCGCAACGCTACACCCCGACTGGCGCCGGCTGTGTGATTTCGTCGCGCGGACCCATCCCCGGCCTGGCCGATTACTCGACATCGGTAGCGGTGCAGGAACGTTTCTGGCAGCCATGCGCTTGCGCTACCCGGCATGGTCGCTGACCGGCATCGAGCCGGACCCTCGCGCTGCGACCCTGGCGCGGCGCAGCGGGGCAACGGTTATCGAGGCGACACTCGATGCTGCACCGCTCGACGAGCGCGAGTGGGACGCCGTGACATTGTGGAACGTCCTGGAGCACCTGCCCGACCCCCTGGCAGCCTTGCGCCGGGCACGGTCGCTCCTGCGACCCGGCGGTGTCATCTATTTGACCGTCCCGCTCTGCGATAGCTGGGACGCGCGGTTGTTCGGGCCATACTGGTGCGGCTGGGAATTGCCACGCCATTTTTACGCCTTCGAGCGGCCAACGCTCGAAATCCTGCTGCGCCGCGCCGGGTTACGTATCGCGTCTGATGCCTGTCTTGCCGGCATTGAGTATCACGTCACCGAGAGTATGCGCCTGCTGATTGCCGAACGCGTCCGGCGCTTCACGCTACGCCGGCTTGGTGTGGCGCTCACCTATTCGCGCCCGTTGCGGCTCGCCATTCTGCCGTACCTCCGCCTGGCCGCGGCGCGCGGTCGCAGCACCGCCCTGACGATCGCAGCGCGCCCCGGCGATTGAATGACGATGACATCGTTTGAGGGCGTCTCCTCGCTTCATAACCCGCGATTACTACGATCGGGTTATCGGATTACGCCCTGGTTTAGCGTATAGGTAGTACCGGTATTATCCCGTGTGAGGTATGGATGCAGCGGCGCTGCAACGTGTATGCTGCCAGCAAGCGCTGCAGATTGTGCGGCGCATGAGTGACAATCAGGCAGGAGGTACACACCATTATGCTCCGACGTCTCCCTCTCATGTTGCTGGCGCTCCTGGCGCTTCTGCTCACACCGGCATTCGTCGCCGCGCAGACGACCAGTACCGTCACCACGTCCGGGTTTCAGGTGCAGAACCTGAACCAGACGCAGCCGGCGACGATAAGCATCCAGTACATTGACGCAACGACGCAACAGCAAGTCGGCTCGGCGCAGACTGCGACGATCCCTGCCGGCGGTTCGCTGACATTCGTCACCTTCGCGGCGAGCGGCTTCGTCCAGATGTCCGCCCCGGCGGGCTTTCGCGGCTCGGTCGTCATCAGCTCCGACCAGCCGATTGTCGCCGTGACAAACGTGCTGGGCGCGAGCAATGCGCTGGGCGATAGCTACAACGGTTTCACGGCCGGCGCCAACACGCTCGACCTCCCGCTGATCGTGCGCGGCAACTTTGGCGTTGATACATCGATTACGGTGCAGAACGTCGGCACGGCGCCTGCAACCGTCAATATCGCCTACACGCCCGGATTTGCTGGCAACAGCGGCGTGACGGAGCCGGCATTCACCTTGCAGCCCGGCGCGTCGCGAACGATCTATCAGAAGGACAATGCCGCCCTGGGCAGCTTCACCGGATCCGCGCCGGGCTTCGTCGGGTCGGCGACCGTGACTGCAACCGGGTCGCAGATTGTGGCGACCGTGTTGCAGGAAGGCAATGGCCAGATCCTGGCGTACAACGGCTTCCTGACCGGTACCGGCTCGCCGACGGTTGCGCTGCCGCTGATTCTCGGCAACAACTTTGGCGCGTATACCGGCATCCAGATCCTCAACGCCGGCTCGCAGCAAACGGTCGCAACCGTTGCGTTCTCACCGAACACCGTGACCGCGCCAATTGCCGGGTTGACGCCGTGCGCCACCCCGCCGAACCGGCAGATCACGATTGATCCAGGCAAGACGGGCACGCTGCTGCAGACGGCAGGTGCTGCGGCACCATTCGACGCCTTCTTCAATGGCTGTATCTACATCGGCGGCGCGACGGTGAGCAGCAGCAACGGTCAGAACCTGCTCGCGACGGTCAACCAGGTCAACAACACGTCGAAGGATGCGTCGACCTATGCCGGCTTCAATCCCGCGACGGCGACGAACAAGGTCCAGGCGCCGCTGGTGTACGCCAACAACTTCGGCGCCATCTCGGGCGTCCAGGTGCAGAATGTCAGTGGTAGCCCGACGACGGTGACGATCTCGTACGGCCCGAACACCTACTCTGGCGCACCGCCGGCCGGCCTGTCGCTCTGCGGCACACCCACGGCGCGCTCACGCACCCTGCAGCCCAATGAGGCCTTCACCTTCCTGCAGACGTACATTGCCGGCCAGCCGGCGGGCCTGAGCGCCATCGGCTCGGACTCGCAGTTCCAGTCCTGCATGTATGTCGGCGCAGCGACGATCACGGCGGATGGCAGCGGCCAGATCGTTGCGATCGTCAACCAGGCAAACCCTGGTCCTGCATCGAACGATAAGCTGTTCACATACGGCGCGTTCAGGCAGTAAGAATCTGTCCGAATAACGCTACGCCCCGTGTCATTGCGCGGAGCGCAAGCGACGGCCTGCAGCGAGCGAAGCAATCTACCGGCGCGAGAGGAGATTGCTTCGCTTCGCACACAATAACATCCAGCAGGCTCTATGCCTGCGGTTCATGCAGTTGGCCCGGAGCGTGTTGCTCCGGGCCGTTGTTTATCCTGTTGCGACGGCGGTTAGACGCGCCGCAGCCACAGGCTGCCGGCGCCGGTCGCGAACGCTGCATGTGGGATGATTGTCAGCACATCCTCGCGGTGCTGGCGCCACATGAAATGCCCCGCCCACATCATTTCAAATGCCTCATTGCCAGCAAGAAACGCGTGGACGAGATACTGCTCGTTCCAACCGGCGCGCAACTCGAACACCCAGGACTCAGGGTAGTCGTAGGGGAAAAACATGTCGTGTACATGAACGAGTACGCCGGGACGCAGACGCGGCAGCACTTCGAGGAACAGGAAGGGCACATCGCCGCCTGTCACCACCACATGGCTCGAGTCGATGAAAAGAATGTCGCCGGCGTGCAATGGTTCGACGATGCGCTCAATGGCGACATCCTCCACGCGATGCGCCAGAAACTCGTCGGCGACCGCCTGGATGTCCACCCGCGGCTCAGGATCGATGCATGTCAGATGCGTGGCGAGGCCACCGTCAATGATTGCGCGGCGCATCAGGCGGGTCGAAAAGCCGCACCCCACCTCAACGATGCGGGCGGGCCGGACATGGCGCAGGACGCCATACAGAACGCTGGCATCAACAGCGCCGAACCAGATGTTGTCGGTATAGTAGCCGTCGCGCGTATGCGCAGCGCTCCGTGGTAGGGCGCCGAGCGCGTCGCGATACGGGGCGCAGACCTGCTCAAGGAACCGTAGATTCGCGTCTTTATCGAGCCGCAAGCCGGCGCCATAGCGCGGCTGCGCCCAGTGCCCGCGCGCCTGCAGCGCTCGCAGGCGGCGCAACTCGCGCTCTTCGTGGCGGGTTGAGATGAGCTTTGCACCGAGCGGCCGGAGCAATGCATTGATCAACTGGTCCAGAAACATTGTCTTTGGCGCAACGTCCCGCTGTACGTGCGGAGGGATCGCAAGTGCCGGCTACTGTGCCGGGAGCACGACCGTGTAGAGCATGCGCAACTCATAGACCGGGCTATCGCTGCGATTGAGCTCACTGCCCACCACAAAGAGTGACGCATCGCGGGTTACAACGGAGGGCTGTTCGCCAAGTGGTTGCTGCGGCGAACGGATCGTGCTCCAGCTATCGCTGCGCGCATCATAATACAGCGGACGATCTTCCGGCCTCCCTCCCAGCACGAAGACCAGGTTCGATAACGCGGCAGCACCGAAGCGGCTGCGGGGCGCCGGCAGCGGCGCGCGTTGCAACCACGCGCCACGCTCGTCCCTGGCCGGCGCATACTGCTCATTGGCCGTCAATGCACCGCGCTGATTTTCACCACCAAGAACGTACACATTGCCGTCAACCACCGATGCGCCGGCGTAGGCGCGCGCCGTCGGCATCGCTGCGCGCTGTTCCCAGGAGTCGGTCGCCGGATCATAGACGAATACATCATCGCATACCTGCTTGCCGTCCCAGCCGCCAAACAGGTAGAGCCGCCCATCAACAGCAGCAATCGCATAGGCGCTACGCGGCACCGGCAGCGACTTCGCCGCCGACCATGCACCCAGCGCCGGGTTAAAGACCTCCAGCACGTCGGTTACGCTGCCGTCCGCCAGGCGCCCGCCGGGAACATAGATCTTACCCCCAAGAACGACTGCGGCAATGTCCTGTGCCGGCGTCGGCTTGGCGCTCAACGGCGTCCACGTGCGGCTCGAAGGGTCGTAACGCCAGACGCTTCCGGTGACACCGCCCGGCGTTGCGCCGCCGATGATGAAGATACGCCCCTCGAAGACGGTTGCGGCCGCCGCGTTTTGCACATACGGCAGCGGCAGATGATCGATCCAGCTCGGAACCAGCGACGACTCCAGGACCTGCGAGGTAGGAACGGACGCCGGCGATGCGGTGGAAGCGCGGTTATTCTCCTGCAGCGTGAGCAACCCGAAGATCGCGGCGAATGCCAGGATCACACCGCCCACGATGGCGGCGTAGATCAGTGCCCGCGGGCGCCCTGTGCCTGCCGGCTGGACGCGAGCAGGGGTCGCTGCCGCGCCCTGTTCTATCGCCGTCGCAGATGGCTGCCCCTCTTCCGGCGGCTGCGCGGCAGAGACATCAACCATGCCACTCCGCACGGCATACAGTGTCGCCTCTGTTCGCGACGCAACGCCAATCTTGCCGAAGATGTTCCGCAGGTGGACCTTGACCGTGTTGGCACTGATTCCGAGATCATTGGCGATCTGGCTGTTGGTCGCCCCGGTTGCGACCCGCCGCAAGATCTCGCGCTCGCGCTCGCTGAGTTGTGATGTCTCGTTCGACATGGGCCATTCAGAGCTACAGCGTCGAGCAGCAACCGTGATCCGCAGACGCGCCGCCGTTCCTGCTCGACGCGCGCCCCACCGGGGCGCAAGGTTGTTGCACGTTGTTACAGGCGTCGCCTGCTATGGCGCATTGATGCGCTGATTATAGCAGGGTTGCTCCCTTGCCGGGCAGGATAACACTTCCCGCTGCGACGTCACTGTTCACCCGTGTCATCGTGCTTTCCCATCGGCGGTGCGACGGCTCTGACGCTTGCGGCAGCTGTCCCGCCGCCGATCCGTGATAGCGGGGGCGTCCCCGGACCTCCATTCGCGCAGCCGCTGGATTGACCCCATTGTGAACAGTGATGCTGCGACTGTATGCCGCGCGCCGGATCATGATAGCACGTCGCGCCCTCCTGCGAAAGCATACCATCGCGCCTGGCCTGGTAGGGATATCGCGTTGCACGCTACATTCCACCGCCTTGCACCGCGTACTCAAGGATGGTACGATGCCTCGTATAACTGCCGGCAACCGGAGATTCTCCTGCGTATGGATCACGCGCCAGTCACGGTCTGGATCCTGGGCGATCAACTGTTGCGCTCTCACCCGGCGCTGGCCGCCGCCGAAGCCGCGGCAGGGCGCGAGCAGGTACGTGTCGTTCTGGTGGAGAGCGAGGCCCGCGTTGCGCAACTGCCGTACCAGCGCAAGAAGATCGCCCTGCTGCTCAGCGCGATGCGGCACTACGCGGCGGCCCTGCGCGCGCAGGGCTATCCTGTTGATGATGTGCGCGCACCGACGTTCGCCGAGGGGTTGCGTCGCCACACCGAACAGCATCAGCCACGGCGCCTGGTCACGATGGCGGCGGCGGAGTATGAAACGCGCCGCTTCCAGCAGACGACGCTCGGTGACCTGCTGGATATTCCGGTGGATGTGCTCCCCAATACGCAGTTCCTTACCGGCCAGTATGATCCCTTTCCTGGCAACGGCCAGCCGCCGCGGCGCGTTGTGATGGAACGCTTCTACCGCGCCATGCGCCGCCATACGGGAATCTTGCTCGAACCCGGTGGGTCGCCGGCAGGTGGTGCATGGAACTTCGATGCGCTGAACCGCCGCCCGCTACCGCGTGCCGTGATCCCACCGCCACCCATGTCATTTGCTCCTGATGCACTGACCGCACAGGTGATCGCCGAGGTGGATGCCCGTGGCGGCGGGGTTGGCGCAGCTGCCGGCTTCGCGCTGGCGGTTACGCACGAGCAGGCGCAAGCGGCGCTTGATGACTTCATCACCCACCGCCTGGCTGCGTTTGGCCCCTACGAAGATGCGATGAGCGCCACACACGATGTCCTGTTCCACTCGGCGCTGTCGCCCTACCTGAACATTGGCCTGCTCGAACCGCTGCAGGTGGCGCGCGCTGCCGAGGCAGCGTACCGTTCCGGCCAGGTACCGATCCAGTCGGCGGAAGGGTTCGTGCGCCAGGTCATCGGCTGGCGCGAGTATATCTACTGGCAGTACTGGCGCCTGATGCCCGGTTTGCGCCACGCCAATGCCTGGAACGCCCAGCGCGCGCTGCCGGCGTTCTTCTGGAACGGCGATACCGACCTGCACTGCCTGCACCGGGTGATCGAGCGCGCCATAACGACCGGCTATACCCACCATATCGAGCGCCTGATGATTATCTGCAACTTCTGCCTGCTGGCGGGCATTCGCCCGGCGGACGTCAATGACTGGTTCCTGGCGCACTATATTGACGCCTACGACTGGGTGATGCAGCCCAACGTCATCGGCATGGGGCTGAACGCCGATGGCGGCCTGACGGCGACAAAACCATATATTGCCTCGGCAGCGTATATTAACCGGATGAGTGATTATTGCGCGGGCTGCCGCTACGATCCCCGGCAGCGTTCCGGCCCCGACGCCTGCCCGTTCAATCTGCTCTACTGGAGCTTCTTGATCCGGCACGAGGCGACGCTGCGTGCGAACCCGCGGCTTGGCCCGGCAGTGCTCGGGCTGGCGCGGCTGGGCACCGCCGAGCGCGAGACGATCCTGCAGCAGGCTGCGCAATGGCTGGAGACGCCGGGTGCCAGGGGTGAGAAGGACCAGCGGTGAAGAGGACGAGCAGCGCGAACGGAAGTCTGGAGGTATCTATGCGCGGGGTCAAGAAGGAATAGTCTCTTGTAAACGCGACGGTCCCCTACGGAGGGCTTTATGGCAGGCGATATGCGGCGCGAATTTGCCGACCGCGACGATCTGATAGCATATGTGCGCCGCGAGTTTCCGCAGGCGGCAGCACGCGGCGTCGAAGTCAGCCCGTTACGCGGCGGGCGGCGCGCCGCGGAGACATTGCTGCAGCGCCTCGATCCGCGGCGATATGCAGCGTCGCGCAACTATCTGGACGGGGCCGTGACGCGCCTTTCGCCCTATATCCGCCACGGTGTGCTCAGCCTGGCCGAAGCGCGCGATGCGGCGCTCAATCGCGTGCGGCGCGCCGCCGACGCCGGCAAGTTCATCAGCGAACTGGGGTGGCGCGACTACTGGCAGCGCCTCTACGCCCGGCTGGGCCACGATGTCTGGCGCGACCAGGAGCCGTATAAGACGGGGTACGCGCCTGATGCGTATGCGCAGGAATTGCCGCAGGATATCGTAGAGGGCACAACCGGGCTGGCATGTATTGATGCGTTCAGTCGCGAGTTGCGCGCAACCGGCTACCTGCACAACCACGCACGCATGTGGCTGGCGTCATATATCGTGCACTGGCGACGCGTCGGCTGGCAGGCTGGCGCGCGCTGGTTCCTCGAACATTTGCTCGATGGCGATCCGGCAAGCAACAACCTCTCGTGGCAATGGGTCGCCAGTACGTTCAGTCACAAGCCGTACATCTTCAACCGCGAGAACCTGGAACGTTTCACCGGCGGCGTCTACTGTCGCAAATGCCCGCTCTACGGTCGCTGCGATTTCGAGGGGAGTTATGACGAACTGACGCGCCGGCTCTCTGGATACACACAGACGTAAATGGGTTTTTACACGCTTCGCGTAGAACGCGATCCCGCTCAACTTGATGCGTTGACATGCCTGAATGTCGCCGATCTGCTCACGTCCTTCAAGCTCGATCGCATCCGCCGCGGTAGGCGCTTGCTGGAGCTTCTCTGCTGGCCGGCGGCGCGCCGCTTCGCGCACCAGATCCTGGCCTACGAGCAGATGGTGGGAACCGTTGGTATGCACCTGGGCGCGTCATGGATCGTGCATACATTTGCGCGCCGGCTGGAAATCATCGGCGCCGACCTGGTGCCGGCGCGTGGGCCGCTGCTGGTGCTCTCCAATCATCCTGGCATGTCGGATGCGATGGCGCTGTTTGCGGCGCTCCGTCGCCCCGACCTGAAGGTGATTGCCGCCGAACGCAAGTTGCTGCGCCTGCTGCCGAATATCAGCCGTCACCTGGTCTTTATCCCGGAGGGCGAAAACGAGAGTCATGGGCGCATGGCGGGAGTGCGCGCGATTGCGGCGCACGTGCGGCATGGCGGCGCGGCGCTGATCTACCCGGCGGGCAAAATTGAACCGGACCCGCTGGTGATGCCTGACGCACTCGATGCGCTTTCGCGCTGGTCCGATAGTGTGACGGTGTTTGCGCGTCTGGCACCGGAAGCGCTCGTGCTGCCCGTCGCGGTTGGCGGCACGATATCGGCGGCGGCGTTGCGCAACCCGATGACGCGCCTCTACCGAGCGCGGCGTGACCGTGAGTGGGCCGCGGCCACACTGCAGGTGCTCCTGCCGGCCTACCGGCCCCCGGTGGTGCGTGTGGTCTTTGCCGCACCATTTCACGCCGCCGAACTGGCCGCGCCGGGCGATCCGTCCGTAATTATGCGCGCAATTACCGGGCGCGTTGCCGAAGCAATGCGCAGGATGCAGGGCGCGTCAGCCGGCAATGCGCCCGATTGAGGGGTACGGACGATGACCTGCCAGTTCAACACTCCGATCATCTGGGTCCATGGCGATTGCCTGGATCCGCGTGGGCCGGCGCTGATGGCGTATCCGGGTGCGCCGGCGCTCTGGGTCTGGGATGATGCGTTGCTCGAGGAGTACCACATCAGCCTGAAACGGATCGTCTTTCTGTATGAGTGCCTGCTTGAATTGCCGGTGACCATCCGGCGCGGCGATGTGGCAGCCGAAGTGCTGGCGTTTGCCGCTGAACACCGGGCCGACGGAATCGTAACCGCCGAAAGCCCGAGCCCACGGTTTCGCACGATCTGCGAACATATGCGTAGAACATTGCCCGTCGCCGTGCTGCCGATCACGCCGTTTCTGGCGTATGCCGGCAAGCTCGATCTACGCCGCTTTTCGCGCTACTGGGCAACGGCGGAGCCGTATGCGTTCGGGCAGCGACCACTCTTCGACGACTGATACCAGGTCGCATTCGATCGCCCGGGATGCCAGCACCGTAAGCAGTTACCACACGGCAGGGTATGCCTCGTTACGACGCCCCGGCAGGTGCCGCAGGGTCGACGGCGGGAAGAAACCCCCGCACGCCGGTGCTGTCGCTCCGCCGACGGTAAAGACCACTTCCGGGAGAAGCGCACGCCGTTGCCGTCGTATGGTATGTCGTGGCGGCGTATTATAATGGTGACACACCGCGTTGTCGCGCGGGGGGATCGTCTGCCGGCGACGCTGCTTTCGCCGGTGCGCTGCAAACTCGCCCGTCGCGCCATGCCCGAATCCGCCGCCTGTTTTTGTAACCCGGGAGACGACGATGTCCCACAATATCAATACGTTCCGCGAGGCCTACGACGAATGGGAGCGCACCCTCCTGCGTTCGACCCTTGAGCGCACCCCCGAGCGCGACGCCGATTTCACCACTGTCTCGGGCACGCCGGTTGCGCGCCTGTATACCCCCCTCGACCTGGCGCAGATTGACCCGATACGCGATATCGGTCTGCCGGGAGCATACCCCTTCACTCGTGGCGTCCATCCCACCGGCTACCGCGGCAAACTCTGGACCATGCGTATGTTCGCCGGGTTCGGCAGCGCCGAAGAAACCAACGCTCGTTTCCGCTACCTGCTCGATCAGGGGCAGACCGGGCTCTCGATCGCGTTCGACATGCCGACACTCTATGGCCGCGATACCGACGATCCGCTGGTCGCCGGTGAATTCGGCAAATGTGGCGTGGCGGTCTCTTCGTTGCGCGACATGGAAATCCTGCTCGATGGTCTGCCGCTCGACCAGGTCAGTACGTCAATGACGATCAATTCACCGGCAGCAATCATCTGGGCCATGTATCTGGCGGTCGCCGAGCAGCGCGGCGTTCCGTGGAATCAACTACGCGGCACGCTGCAGAATGATATTCTGAAGGAGTATATCGCCCAGAACGAATATATCTTCCCGCCCGAATCGTCAATGCGCCTGGTCGTCGATACGATCGAGTTCGCAACACATCACACGCCGCAATGGAACCCGGTGTCAATCAGCGGCTACCATATTCGCGAGGCAGGCGCCACTGCAGTGCAGGAACTGGCATTTACCCTTGCGGACGGCCTGGCGTATGTTGCGGCAGCCGTTGAGCGCGGTCTGAACGTGGACGAGTTCGCGCCACGCCTCAGTTTCTTCTTCAACGCCCATAACGACCTGTTCGAAGAAGTGGCGAAATATCGCGCGGCGCGGCGCATCTGGGCTCGCACATTGCGCGAGCGCTTTGGCGCGCAGAACCCGCGCTCGCTCTGGCTGCGCTTCCATGCGCAGACGGCGGGATGCTCCCTGACGGCTCAGCAACCAGAGAACAATATCGTCCGCACTGCGCTACAGGCGCTG
The DNA here is from genome assembly GCA_013388755.1 of Chloroflexota bacterium. Lineage (GTDB taxonomy): Bacteria > Chloroflexota > Chloroflexia > Chloroflexales > Roseiflexaceae > JACAEQ01. The sequence goes on along the minus strand of JACAEQ010000097.1, from coordinate 76,106 downwards.
GCTGCCGTGCTCGGCGGTTGCCAGTCGCTCCACACGAACTCGATGGATGAGGCGCTTGCGCTGCCTTCCGAAAAAGCGGTCACCATCGCGCTGCGCACACAGCAGATCATTGCTGAGGAGAGCGGTGTCGCGAATACTGTCGACCCCCTGGGTGGCTCGTACTTTGTCGAAACACTCACCAGCCGCATGGAAGAGGAGTGCCTGGCCTACTTCCGCCGGATTGATGATCTTGGTGGCGTCATCCCGGCTATCCGGCGCGGCTTCTTCCAGGCCGAGATCGCCGACGCCGCCTACCGTTTCCAGCGCGAGGTCGACACCGGCCGGCGCGGCGTGGTCGGCGTCAATCGGTATGCAGCCAGGGCACCGCTTGAGATTCCGATTCTGGCGATGGATCCGGAGGGTGAGACACGCCACCTGGAGCGACTGAATCATGTGCGCGCGACCCGCGACCGGTCCCTCGTGGAACGCCGCCTGGCTGAATTGCGTGCCGCCGCCGCAGGGCAGGAAAATCTTATGCCCGCCATTCTCGACTGTGTGCGCGCATACGCGACGATCGGCGAGATGTGCGCCGTGTTGCGTGACGTGTTCGGGGTGTACCAGGAGATCGTCGTGGTTTAGCAAGAGGGGGCGTCGCACCCACGACGGTGAGGCTGCATTTCGGTCCTGAAGCGACTGTCGGCGATACTGGTGGTAGCGTTGGAGCCGTTACAGCGCATATTGACGACCAACCGGCGCGAATCCTGCGGGTCAACTCCACCCTGCGCGGCGGCGTGGTGCCCGGGGGCAGCACACCATCGCATTCGTCCATCGTCCCTGGCCCTTCATTGCCGGCGGCATCATCAGCCTGGCAACCCTGGCTGCACTGCTGGTCGCCGGCGTACGCCACACCGCGCGCCACTCACCCGCCACCCGACCGAAATTACCTGGCGCATAGTATCCTGACGGGACGCTTCCTCTCGTGCTTTCCGTCCCCCCCGCATCGCACCAGATAGATTCGTGCTACCTTCCCGGAGTGACTTGCATTCCTGATGGCACATTTCACCAATCCAAAACCAAATATCACCATCCATCTCTTGACTATATTCAGCGATGATGGTAATATTCGGCCGTTGAACATGATTTATCACCAATTCTCTTGAGAGAAGCGGGGCGATGGTTCAATGACGACGCATGCCTGCTTGCACGATTACTGGCAAGGAACCCATGATTACGATTGATCGCACAGGCGCATCCTGGAAATATCCTTTCGCGCTTATCTGGCTCGGCCAGGTCTTTTCGCTGTTCGGCAGCGGTCTGGCCGGCTTCGCCATCATCTGGTGGCTGACCTCGACAACCGGATCGGCGACAGTGCTGGCGACAGCAACCCTTGCCACCTTGCTGCCCGGCGTTCTGGTCGGCCCGCTTGCCGGGGCGCTGATCGACCGCTGGGACCGACGCACGGTGATGATGCTCGCTGATCTGACGGGCGCGCTCTGCGCCGCCATCCTCGCGTACCTGTTCTGGAGTGAGACGCTCGCGATCTGGCATGTGTACATCATTATGGCGCTGCGTTCGCTCGCCGGCGCGTTCCACTGGCCGGCAATGCAGGCCTCAACATCATTGATGGTTCCCGATCGGCATCTGGCGCGCGTGGCCGGCCTCAACCAGATGCTCCAGGGCGCGACGAATATCGTTGCCCCGCCGCTTGGCGCGCTGTTGATCGCTATCTGGCCGCTCCATGGCTTGATGCTGATTGACGTCGTTACAGCCCTGATCGCCGTCTGCAGTATTGGCCTGGTACGCATCCCACGCCCACCACGCACGATCCATACGGTCGAGACATCACGGTCGAGTGTCGTCGCCGACATGATCGCCGGATTGCGTTACATCTGGCGCTGGCCGGGGCTGATAATCGTGATGGCGATGGCAGCGCTGATCAACCTGTTATTGACACCGGCATTCTCGCTCCTCCCTATCCTGGTGACGAAGCACTTCGGCGGCGCAGCGCTCCAGCTGGCATGGATGAATACCGCCGAAGGCGCAGGCATCGTGATAGGCGGCATCATCATCGGTATCTGGGGTGGCTTCCGCCGTCGTATGCACACGGTTGTGTCTGGCCTGGTCGGTCTGGGGATCAGCATCCTGGCCATTGCGATCGCGCCGTCGCATGCATTCCTGCTGGCGCTTGCAGCGGTTGCGATTGTCGGGGCGATGTCATCGGTGGTTAACGCACCATTGATGGCGATCATCCAGTCGGTCGTGGCTCCCGATATGCAGGGCCGTGTCTTTACGGTGCTCGGCAGTATCTCAATGGCGATGTCACCGCTCGGTCTGGTGCTGGCCGGCCCGATCGCCGACACGTTCGGCGTCCAGGTCTGGTATCTGTTCGGCGGGATCCTCTGCCTGCTGATCGCGTTGACCGCGCTCGCGGTTCCTGCGGTGCGTCATCTCGAGGATCGCCGGCACGATGAACGGCCCGTGGGTGGCGTCACTGGCGTGACCTCGCCATAGCCGGCGCCAGGATAGCAATTTCGTTATCTGGCGTATCTCGACATTATTGCGATTCGTTACATGTATGCCAGGAGGTGTAACAGGCCGTATAGACTGGCATTCCGGAGCACTCGGTATGTCGGCGAACCAGTCAGAACCATTGATCGGACCAATCCGCCGCCGCACCTGGCGTGAGGTGTTGCGGTGCGCGCCACTTACTGCCAGCCCGCATGTGGCGCTGGTCATTACCCGTCGGGGCCGGCTGGTCTCGGTCCTTCCCGCCAATGCTCGCCTCACACTCTCCGATTATCTCGACTGGCCGTTCGAGTATCGCGAAGTGGATATGCGCGAGCGGTTGCTCCAACTCGATCTGCAACTCGAATCGCGTGACATCGGGTATACCTTCCTTGTGGCGCTGCGGCTGATCTACCAGGTGGTGCGGCCAGAACGCGTGGCTATCGAGCATGCCGATGTCCTGCGCGAACTTGAGGAGGCGATCACCCAGCGCGCCCGCGCGATCGCACGGGCACTCGGCATTGAACAGAGCGGCCTGCTCAAGGAATATCTTGTCGAGGCGCTGACGAGCGGCAACGAGCTTCCAGACCGCTTTGAGAAACTGGGCCTGGCCTTACGCCGCGCTGACGTGGCGATCGAACTCGAAAGCCACGCTCGCCAGTATGCCGAGGCTGTGCGCGAGCAGACTCGCGAACACCCGCTGGTGCTGCATTTCACCATCGAAAGTAATCAACCGGGCGCGATGTTCGACGTGCAGGTCGGTGGCTTCTACCGCATGCGCAGCCGTGAGAGCCAGCCGCACAGTGCCGCTACCGCCGAAGATACCTTGCGTAAAGCGGTGCAACGCACATTGCAGCGTGTCGCAGCAGACTTTGCGCCACACCAGGACCACGAAGCCTCGACGGCAATGACCGACGAGTTGTGGCATGATGCGGTACTCAAGGCGACGCTCGCCGCCGACAATCTCGAATTGCTGCGTCCTTCGGCTCAGGCGCGATCAGGAAGGCGAGCACTGATCGCGCCACCCGCCGCGCCGTTGCTCACGGATAACCCCGGGCCACTTCACAGGCCACTGCGGGCGCGCCTGGCGTTGCCCGCGCCCGCGTCTGCAAGCACCGGTGCGCCACATGCTGCCGCTGATGAACCTGCCCATACCGAGGTGTTCATTGTTGAGCCGGAACCGGCGCCAGAGTCATCTTTCGCGCCGCCCTCCAGTACCGCGGCAGCACTGGCGCACGATCCATCGCCTGAAGCAGATGGCGCCGCCGAACTTGACTGGGATGCTATCGCCGCCAATGTGCCCACCTTCGCTACAAAGGGCGTGCCATATGATGCGCCTCACCAGGAACACTACCAGGACGACCTCGAAACGATCGACGAGGATGATGGCCCGGCTTCCCCCTGGCTCGCACCGCTCGAACCACCAGTAGTTGATGACCCCGGCATGCTGGCGACTGGCAACGACGATCAACCGGCCACCCTCAGCGCCGCCCCCGCGCAGATGCAACTGCCGGATGCCACTGATGATACGCCAGACTGGATCGCCTGGCAGACGGCACTCGCTCAGGGGCACCATGACGGTGACACCGCGGATAGCGCACTACCCGCATGGCATGCCGCTGCGCCGTCTCATGAGGACGAGGCGCCTCCTGAACGGAGACCGGCGCCTCTTCCCATACACGAACTGGTGGCTCGCTGGATCGAACTGCTTCAATCCTCTGGCTCGACGGCGTTTACCTACCGGGCGCGGACGATTGTCGCTCATCCGGAACGCACGGCAGCTATTATCTGCAGCCTGACGGATGATCCAACCCTGTGTGACCGGGTTGATGACCCGCGTTGCTGCAAGTTGCTGGCCACAGCACTGTATGGCGTGTTGAACATCGATCATCAATCGCACGATGCAGAACGTCCTGTCGCCATCCACACTCCCGATGTCGCCTCGCCCGCAACGCCCGCAGACGAAGACGAGCCAGACTGGTTGATCTTCCGGCATGCGCTGAAGGACCCTGATCCCCAATAGACTCGTGTGAGGCTCGTATGGCAACGCTCATGGCATTCGTCGCGCAACTTGGCTCGCCGTCCATCCTCGCCGCACTGATACTGAGCGCGGTATCCCTGCTCGAGCTGGAACGGCGGTGGACCCGATCGCGTCGACTCGCCGGGCGTTCCATCGGTCCACAGCCATACATCCTGGACGGGATCGCGGCCAGCGCCGCTTTTCTGGCGATCGTTGGCGGCGCACAGACATTTGTCCATGCGGCAACAACCACGCTCCATCAGGCGCTGGTGCAACCCGGCGACGATCCGTCGTGGCGCGACGGAACGGTTGTGGGGGCGGTGCTAGGCATCGTCATTGCGCTGCCGCTCGCAATCCTGCTGGCACGGTTCGTCTTCCGCCAGGCGGCAATCCCGCCACAGATGGCGGCAGCTGTGCCAGCTGTGGATCCAGGCGCCGCAGCGTCCACCGGGTCGGCAGCGCCGATGACCATCGGCCAGGAGAACCTGATCGCGATCCCGCTGCGAACCGCGCCGGCGCCACAGGCGCACGAAACGGCCGGACGGAACCCATACACCGTGCGGACCCCGGCGGCAACTGACGACGCCGGCACGGATCAACGCCTCATGGATGACGAACCGCAACTCGTCATGTTGCGCAAGCGCCCGGCCAGGCAACCGGTGCGCTCCGCTCAGCCGGAACCGATGATCATTGCCGCGCCGCTGGCTGAGGTCACCCGGCCGCAGCGTTCCGGCTGGAAACTTGCGGTCGTGCTGGTGCTGCTGGCATGTGGAACACTGGGGTATATGTATCGCGAACCGGCGCTCGCGGCAATCACGGCAGTTATCACATCACCCGCGCCCACAACCGTCGCCGGCACGCCAGCGCCACCCGTCATAGCGGCGACGCCCGCCCCCCCGACGCAAGCGCCAGCGCTGCAGGTCCTCCGCGTGGCCAGCGACCGCCTGAACCTGCGCGCCGGCCCGGCGACCGACCAGCCGGTTGTCACCACGCTGGCGCGCGATGACGAAGTATTGTTACTTGGCGAAACATCGGGCAGCGGCAACGATGCCTGGGTCAGGGTACGCGCAGGCGAGACCGAGGGATGGGTATTCCGCGCCTTTCTCAAATAGCAGCTTGCTTGTAGCCCGGTCAACTACCAGGAAGGGCGGCCCGTGAGCCGCCCTTGCCGTTCAGAACGCTGGACGAGCCATTACCTGCCCATTGCCCGCAATGCCTGCAGGCAGCGATCAACGCATTCCAGCGGTGGATAGGCGTAGCTCTCCTGCTCGACAATGTACCACTCGGTTGCGCCAATCGTTTCACATAACGTAAAGATCTCCTGCCACGGCACATCGCCCTCGCCAATCAATGCCTTGTCGTTGCCGGCCGCGTACTCCTTGAGGTGAACCGTTATCGCGCGGCCCGGGTAGCGGCGCAGAAACGGGCCAGCCTGCGCGCCGCCATGCAGCGCATTACCGGTATCAAACTGCATTATGACATCAGGCGTTGTATTGCCGAAGAATGTGTCCCACGGCAATTCACCGTCGAGCGGCACAAACTCGATGTGGTGGTTATGGTAGCCTGTGCGCATACCGTACGGCTTCAACGCTGCGGCAATCTCATTCATCGTTTCGGCTGTCTTCAGCCATGCGGCGCGCGAGTTACGCCACTGCTCGGCCAGGCCCGGCACAATCAGGTTGGTGTTCCCCAGGATCTGGTGGAACGCAATCGATCGCTGGAGCTCATCGCCCAGCAAGGTATCAATGCCGACGTGCGCGCCGGCGACTTTCAGACCATACTCGTCGAGCCAGCCACGAATGGTTTTCGCATCGTGGCCGTAGTACCCGGCAAATTCTACCCCCTCGTAGCCCATCTTCGCCACGGCGGCCAGTACGCCCTGCAGGTCGCGCGCTGCATCATCACGCACTGAATAGAGTTGCAGCGCGATCGGGATTCGTGCCATGGAGGGTTATCCTTTCTGAGCAGGCAGATCACCAGCTCTGGCGACCCGCGCCATTGTACCACCTGCACCTGGCCAGCCACGTATCACCCCAGCACCTCACGCAACGTCGCCAGGCTCACGTTACCGCCACAAATGACGATCGCCGCCGTCTTCCCCCGCATTTCTTCCTTGAGGCGCAAATACCCCGCCACGGCAGCGCCGGCGGCACCCTCGACCAGCGTGTGCTGCGTCTCGATCATGAGTCGCATCGCTGCAGCAATCTCCTCCTCGGACACCAGCACCCACTCATCCACCAGCGAACGGCACAGCTCCAGCGTAATCGCCCCCTGTTCCACACCGCCCGCCGTACCGTCCGAGAGTGTTGGCAACACCGGTGGCGCCACAATCTCGCCGGCCAGCACCGACTCGTACATGACCGGCGAACTGGCGGGTGAGCAGCCAATGATCCGCACATCCGGCTGCACCGCCTTCAGATACGTGGCGATGCCCCCGATCAACCCGCCGCCGCCGACGGCGACCAGCACCACGTCAAGACGATCAATCTGGCGCGCCAGTTCGACGCCGATCGTCCCTTGCCCGCCTACGACCAGTATGTCGTTATACGGCGAGATATAGGTCATGCCTTGCCCGGCGGCATAGGCGCGGGCGTAGGTTTCGGCGACAACGCAATCGTCGCCATGCACGCGCACCTCGGCGCCAAAATCGCGGATCGCGGCCACCTTGGCAGGCGAGGTGTCTTCGGGAACAAAGATCAGCGCCGGCGCGCCCAGCGTGAGCGCGCCAAAGGCCACCGCCGCGCCATGATTGCCCGACGAGGCTGCCACTACGCCACGCTCGCGCGTGTGGTGTGGCAGCGACAGCAGCACATTCAGCGCGCCACGCACTTTGAACGACCCGGTGGGCTGCGTATTCTCTAGCTTCAGCAATGCCCGCCCGCCCGTCAGTGCCCCCAGCCGGATCGACTCATCGAGTGGCGTCGGTCGAAGTGCGCGCCGCAACCGCCGCGCCGCGCGCAGGATTTCGTGCAACATGTCGTCCATCATGTCCTTGCTTCCAGCAATGTTTCACCGCCACCTTGATCGGGAGTGCCACGCTGCCGCAGGCCATAACAAAGCAGAGACCACGCCACCCGGCAGCACATCAGAACGCAGTGCGCTGCGTCCTTATCCGCTATATGAGAGACGCCCCGCCGCCAGAACAAAGCCCGCCAGTCCACCCTGCTGGTACGCCACCGCGTACGTCGTGTTAATAACAGGAGTTACGCGGTCGCCCGAGTGAGCGACTCGCGTAACCGATCGTCTTGCCTTCGGCAGAGCGGAGCCAGGAATATGCCACCACGTAAGTCGTATGAATAACAGGAGTTATACGGTTTCTGGAAGCACCATGGGCATGCGATCATTGCGAGGAGCGCCCGCAACAGCCTGCAGCGAGCGTAGCGTGGCTGAAGCAATCGCTTCTCACCCGCGGAGATTGATTCGCTTCGCTCGCAACGACACTGCATACCAATTCACCAGCAACGGTTTGACGCAGTCCAGCACAGCAAGGTGGTCCAGAGAGCCGCCAGGCCCTCCAGCAACAATGGCCCGGCGGCGGCATGGCAGTTTCATTCCGGAAAAAAACGCCGCACCGCCGGCGGGTGGACACCGGCATCCGCCCCACAGGCCGATTGCGCGGCCCACCACGTAACTCGTGTTCATCAAGACATTATTGTACCAGCGTCCCGGTATGCGTCAATTGCGCACAGAGATGGTATAATGGATAGCCCAGGTTTCCGCGTGTCATGAATGATCCAGGCGCCGTGGGAGTGCCTGAGGAGTGGACACCGTTGCGCTGCTCAAGGAGTCGCCGATGAAGCTCTCGTGTCTTCAGGAGAATCTGAAGCGTGGTCTTGCGATCGTCAGCCATGCCGTCGCCGGCAAAAGCACGCTGCCGGTGCTCAGCAACATTCTGCTCGCCAGCGACGGCGGGCGCCTCCGGCTGGCCGCCACCAATCTTGAGATCGGCATCACCTCGTGGATCGGCGCGAAGATTGAGGAGGAAGGCGCCATCACGATCCCGGCAAAACTGTTCAGCGACGTCGTGGGTAGCCTGCCAAACGACAAAATCAACCTGTCGCTCGACGTGCGCACCCAGACCTTGAATCTTACCTGTGCCCGGTTCGAGACCAATATCAAAGGCGTTGAGGCCAGCGAGTTCCCCACGATCCCGACGATCGCCGATCGCGCGCCGGTGGCGCTGTTCCCACCCGACCTGTTGCGCGCGGCGATTGATCAGGTGGCATTCGCTGCCGCCACCGATGATACTCGCCCCATCCTGCAAGGTGTGCAGTTGCGCCTGCGCGATAATCGCGCCACCTTCGCCGCTGCCGACGGCTTCCGCCTGGCCCAGCGAGTTGTCGAACTGCCGGAGCCAGTGGCTGAACCCCAGGAGTTGATTATTCCGGCACGAGCACTGATCGAACTGGCGCGTATTGTTGGTGATGGCGAGAGCTCGGTTGAGATGATCGTTACGCCGGGAGGTGGCCAGGTGCTGTTCCATACCGAAACAGTCGATCTGGTGTCGCGCCTGATCGATGGCAAGTTCCCCGATGTCGAACGAGTCATCCCACAAAGCTACCTGACACGGACGGTGCTCGACACGCAGGAGTTGACCAAGGCCGTGAAACTGGCATCCTACTTCGCCAATGCATCAGCCAATATCGTGCGCCTGCAGATGGAGCCGGGCGGTGAGCTTGGCCCGGGGCACCTCACCATCAGCGCCAACGCTGCCGAGGTAGGTGACAATAAAGGTCAGGTTGATGCAATGATCCATGGCGAAAACGGTCAGATCGCTCTCAATGTCAGGTTTCTCGCCGATGCCATCGCCGCCATCCCGACGCCGCAGGTCGCCCTGGAAACGCAAACGGCGCAGAATCCGGCGGTATTTCGCCCGGTTGGCGCCGATGGGTACATCCATATCGTGATGCCGATGACGGTGCGGTAGCGGCTCATTGATGAACATTCTTCGCGCATACTGGCGCTGGCTGGCGCTCATCGGTCTGATTGTCGTGCTGGCCAATAGCCGCAATCTCCCCTGGCCGCTCGTGGTGCTGGCATCTGGCGCCGCCGCAGCATATCTGCTGCGTGAAGGATGGCGCGTCTGGCAGCGCGCTGGCGGCACGCCCGGTCGTAAAAAGGTGACGTACTGGCGTGGCCAGCGTATCGAAACCGGGCCGGCGCGCCCGGGTCCGGCCATGCCGGATGTGCGGCGGATCGGCCCCGCCATGTTCTATTTCATCTTCGGCGGCGCGCTCGCCCTGGTCGCTACCGCCATCCTCCTGCAACGCCTCGGCGCCTGATGCCGTCAGGGCAGCTCGTGCATTGCCTTTCTCCATGGGTACCATGCTCTGCCGCAGGCTGACAATCGCGGCATCCTGGTCACCGTGTGATACCAGGTTGCATTCAGACATATACCTATAACCCCCGGCATCCCTGCCGGTCCTACACTCACGGCCAGAATCTTGCTCCCGGTGCTATCCCGCTTCGGTACCACCGTCTCTCTTGCGGCGGCACGCTCCTCGCCGTATGCTACCGGTAGTCGGACGCTCAGGCGTCTCGCGTTGTTCGCATCAGCCACGACATTCCAGCAGGTCAGCCCATGATTGCGACGAACGATCTTCTGCAACAAGGAATCGCGGCGGCACGCTCCGGCCAGCGCGGGCAGGCGCGTGCGCTGCTGGTGCGCGCCGTCCAGATCGACCAGCGCAATGAGTATGCCTGGCTCTGGCTCGCCGGCGTTGTTGACGATCCTGCCGACGCTCGCAGGTGCCTGCAGCAGGTGCTCCAGATCAATCCGGGAAACCGGCAGGCGCGCCAGGGTCTGGTGTGGATCGAGCAGCGCCAGGTCGCGCCCACGGCGCCGCACCACGCCCCGATCACGGCGACCACCCCTGGCAACCCGGAGGCTGCGGCAGTACACAAACCCGCATATGCCAGGCCAGAACCAGCGACCGCGCCGCGCCGCGGCTTCGGCGCATGGTTCAAGAAGCCGGCGGTTGCCCCACCGGCGCCTGCCGATCAGGTTACTCCACCGGCGCCTGCCAACCAGGCCTCCGCAAAGCCAGCGGCGACCACGGCAGAATCGGCCCCGGTTCGCGGCTTCGGCGCATGGTTCAAGAAGCCGGCGGCTGCTCCACCGGCGCCTGCCGATCAGGTTACCCCACCGGCGCCTGCCAACCAGGCCTCCGCAAAGCCAGCGGCGACCACGGCAGAATCGGCCCCGGTTCGCGGCTTCGGCGCATGGTTCAGCAAACCCGGGCCGGCGCAGACAGCCGTTGCTGCTGCGGTCGTCGCCGGCGCGGCGACCGCCACCCCCGCCGCGGCGCCGGCCCGGCCCGGACCACGCCGTAAAGAAAAGGAACTACCGCCTGAACCGGGCGATCCCGCACGCGATTGTTGCCCATACTGCGGCGAACTGAACAAGCCGGAGCGTCAATGGTGCCGCCGGTGCGACCAGAGCCTGATGATTCGTGGCCCGGCGCGCGAAGAGCGCTCCCCGTGGCTGACGATCCTTGGCATCTTCTGGATTATCGGCGGTGCGCTGGGCATTCTCGGCAGCCTGGCTGTGCTTGTCCTTGCTCTGCTCGCATTTGCCACGGTTGCGCCGAACAGCATGGCACAGTTTCCGCTCGTAATCGTCCTTGTCGTGGTTATCGCCTTACTCTTGAGTGGCGGGCAGATTGCCGTTGCGCGAGCCATGCTGAATCGCGCTCGCTGGGCCTACTGGATCATCGCCATGCTGACCATGCTGCAACTTGCCGGATCACTGCTCGGCATCGTCACCGGGGCTGCCACACTACGCGAATCGATTGCGCAAATGCAGGCGACCATGCCAGCGCCGCAGGTGCAGGCCGCAATTCCGCTCATCACCGGCATGTTCGGCACGATCATATTCGTTGATGTTGCGATCAAAGCCCTCTTTGCCCTGCTTGTCGCATTGAGCTGGCGCGATTTCTACGGCCCGATGGAGCGCTTCGTCTCGGAGATCCAGGGCAAAGACGACCGGGATTACTTCAATATCGGCGTCGCGCTGAAGAGCAAGAAAATGTGGTGGATGGCGATGCGGCAATGGGAAGCGGCAGTAGCGCGGTCGTCGCGTGACGTCGAGTATCTTCACGCACTGGCGCTGGCGTATGCGCAACTCGGTAAACTCGAACAGGCGCGCAGCACGATCGAAAAGGCTGTCCAGCTCGAACCGCAGAATCCGGCGCTGCAACAGAGCCACGAACGCATCATCCGGCTTGCAACGGCCTAGGATCGGGGGAACGTTCAACGTCCAACGTTCAACATTCAGCGTTCAACGTTCAACGTTCAACGTTCAACGTTCCCCATCTCCACCTCACCAACCGGCACGTCGTCCGTCCCCGCCATCCGGCTCCGCGCATCGGTCAGCGCCGCATCAGGATGGCTTACGTCATACCAGCCGGTGCGCCAGACGTAACGCCCTGGCGACGTTTCCGTCGGCACGACCACCTCGAATGTCTCTTCGACGGCATCGCCCGCCCGCCACTCCCACACCGGGCGCATGGCATACCCCGGCAGGTGCACGAACCGCGCCCCCGGCACGCCATCCAGCCGGCTCACGGCGACATAGCGCTCCCCCGGCTTGAATGGCTCACGCAGCCGCCACACAAAAGTCGCCCGCAGGCGTCGCCCATCAATGGCCTCGATGGTCGCGCGCACCAGGTCCAGCTGCCCGAACTGTCGCAACGCAGGCGCGCCATCGTCAGAAACGACCATCAGGCGATTCATCAGCGCCCGTTCGGGGGCGGCGTTCCGCGCGAACACCAGCAACCCATCGTCCATGTCTACCAGACCGAATGCCGGGTTGCGCAGCAGCACAGCGATCGCGTCACGGTCATAGTCGATACCGCCGCCGTAGCCGTCATCAAGTTGCAGATACCAGTCGAACAGGGCATCGGGAAGTGCGAACTGCACCTGTGGCAACAGATCCGGCAACCGCCCGGCGCGTGGCTCAAAAGGATACCGTACCAGGTAAACGATCTCACGGTTCACGAGATGTGTTGCGACAAATGTCGAAGCAGCCAGCGGCGCGCCATCGGGCACGCGAGCAGCGACAAATGCGGCAAGCCGGCCATCACGAGGGGTAACACCATACACTGAGCGATCGAACCCATAGCCCGGCACGCCAAGCCAGAAGAGCGGGTTCAACGGCGCGTTGACCAGCAATGCGCTGAAGATCGCCACAATGCCGGCGGTGACCCCCAGATCGCCCTGCCACGTGCGCCCTGGCCGCCGCCCTGGAGCAGAACGACCACCAACCGCCGCCGCGAACGCCTCGCTCCTCCGGCGAGCCAGCAGCGAGCGTTGCCGCGCCGCGCCGTCAATGACCGCCAGCATGATAAACGGCACGACCAGCGCATAATGATGATAGCGATAATCAAACGCCCCACCCGGCCCCGTTGAGAGGAGCATGGCCGCCGCCAGGGGCAGGCCGGGCAACAACCAGCGCCACCCGCGCCATCCCACGAGGAGCGCCGGCCCAAACACCACGACGGCATTCAGCAATCGGTCGGGGATTGTCGCCATGATCTCGTTGAGTGCACCGAAGTAGTACGCCAGATAACTGGTTGTGACTGCACCCGCTGCGCCTGCCGATGATGGAGCGAACAGTGGGCGCACGGCGAAGAAGGCGACCGTGCCATACGCCAGGCCCGCCAGGGCAGTGAGCGCTCCGGTATGCCGCCGCCCCTCCCAGAGAAAGAGCACCACACCGATCCCGGCGACCAGCGCCGCAACATAGAACTTCAGGCTGAGCGCCAGCGCGATCCAGAGCACATACTGCCGCAAGGCGCGTCGATCAAGGGCATCAAGCGCGAACAACAGCAGCGGCGCGGCAACCGTATCGGCATGAAAATCGAACAGGACGGCCGTCTGCGCGGTGGGATAGAGCAAGTACATCAAGGCCAGGCAGCGCGCCGCGTACGGGCGAACCGCCTGCGATCCGGCTTCCGGAGCGTCAATCCGTCGCCAGGCGATACGGTACACCGGAATGGCGCCAAGCGCGAACAGTGCCGCCTGTGCCACCAGCAGCACGCGCGGGTCGGGCCAGAGTGCGTAGAGCGGCGCAAAAAGGAAGTACCCGATTTCAACATGCCCGGCGAGCCGCGAGGCGCGAAATCCTTCGGCCCGTGAATAGAGCAGCGGCTCGCCACGCGCGCCGCTCCAGATCGCCTGCGCCATGTTGCCAAGGTCGTACATCCCGGCATTGAACCCGTCGTAGCGGGCAATGCTGAGCCAGCACAGTACGGCGCCACTGAGGAGCAAGCCTGTCCAGAGGATGGGATCACGGAGCGTAGGGCGCATAGCAGTCATACTGCTACATCCTTTTCCGTTCCTGAACGCATCGTTGGCTTTTCAGTAAGAAGGAGCACACCGCCTGCCAGGGTAACGAGCAGCAACAATACTCTTCCTAGCAGGGCGCCGGCAAGCAACTGATCCGGCAGCGCACCAAGCGGCGCCAGCAATCCCACGATCAGTGACTCGCGCACTCCCCAACCATTGATCGATAGCGGCAGTAACCCGACCACACCGACCAGCGCCGTTGCCGGTACAATAACGACTAGCGGCAGGTCAACTCCCACAGCGTGCATGTTCAACCATACGCCCGTACCCGCCAACGTTTGAAATGCGAGTGATAGAGCGAGCATGGCGAGCACCTCAATCGGGCGAGAGCGGTATCGCTCCCAACTCATGCGCAACTTGTCCATCGCAGCAACAGACCAGGGATGCGCCTGAACACGTGTGCGCCCGACCAGTAGCGCCGCGATAAACAACAGGCCCAGACCTGCCGCAATCGCCGATATCTCGACCTGAATCTGCCGGATCACCACCACCATGCCAAAGATCGCGAGTACCAACATTGCCACCAGGCCGGTGAGTCGCTCGACAATGATGGAGCGCGTCACGGCGCCGAGGCGCCCGCTAAACCGGCCAGCATAGAAGCCTCGCCCGAGATCGCCGCCAACGTCGGTCGGAAAGAAATTGTTGACGAACGCGCCGATCAGGTACCAGCGAAACAGGCGCAGCAACGGCAGGTTCACGGATTCGACGCGCAGCGCAATGGCCCATTTCACACAACTCAGAGCGACTCCGAGATAGTACAGCGCACACGCGGCGACCATCAACCAGACATCCGCCTGCGCCATCAACGCCAGAACGTCACGCCATGAGACACGCGCAAGCAGCCAGGCGATCAAGGACAACGAAACCCCAGACTGTACAAGGCGCAACCAGAATCGGCGCGACTGGACGTATGAAGACATGATGTCTCTCACAGCAGATCTGTCGATGCCGGTCGCTACACGCGCCGTCCAACGATCTGCACCGAGCGCGCGAAGGTCATGCGCAGCTTATAGACCTGGTCAACATACAGTGGCGAGGCAGGCAGGGCGCCAGGCGCGTGATAAGGCGCCAGGCGCGCCAGGTAGCCGGCCAATGCGCCTGCCGCACCCTCAAGATGATTGTGTACATACCCCAGGTACGCCACGTCAAGACCCTGATCGCGGAAGAGTTGCTGCAAGCGTCGTGCTGTCGTGACGAAATTGTGACTGTAGTCGCAGTCCCAGAATTCAATACCTTCCCAGAGTACATCAGGTGAGGTGATGGACACAACTCCACCAGGCCGGACGATCCGGCGCATCTCAGCGACCAGCGCCTGGGCCTGCAGCAATCCTGCGGCGTGTTCGAGCACATGGTTGGCCACTGCCGCATCGCAGATCGCACTCTGCAGCGGCAGCGGCGGAGCAAACGCGCACACAGCACTCCCGGGTTCAAGCTCTGTCAGCAGACCACCGTTGGCATCCACACCGATGTGGAACATCCCACGTGCCCGGCAGGCATCTGCAATCATGCCGCGCCCGGGGCCGATCTCAACCAGGCGGTTCAGCGGATCGACATGCCTGGCAATGATCGTCAGGGTATACTCAGCAGCCTGACGACTCCAGCGTCGTCCGAGCGCCGTCACCCGTTTCTCGCGCCAGAAATCGTAGAATGGCATAATCGATCCATATCCTGGTACACGCGGTCAATACTATCGAGGACCATCTCGATTGCGAAATGCTGCCGTGCGTGGCGAGCGCCAGCGGTGCCAAGCGCGTGCGCACGCGCCCTGTCGCCCAGCAGATTCGCCAGGCCTGCCGCCAGGGTCACGGCGCTGCCCGGCTGAACCAGCCGCCCGGTAATACCATCGAGTACAATATCGCGTAACCCGCCAACCCGCGCCGCCACCACAGGTAACCCAAGCGCCGCTGCTTCCGCCGCCGCCAGTCCAAATGCTTCACGGCGCGATGGCTGCGTGTAGATGTCACACGCCCAGAGGAGCGGGCGAATGTCATCAAGATGACCAAGAAAATGCGCTCTCCCGGCCACTCCCAGCAGCGCGGCGCGTGACCGCATGTCCTCGGCGAGCGGGCCACGCCCGGCAATCGCGGCATGCGCAGCCGGGAGATGCGCCAGCGCTTCCAGCAACAGGTCGATCCCCTTTTCCGGCGCCATGCGACCGGCAAAACCGATCAACGGTCCAGCCGCCGGCAGGCCAAGCCGCGCGCGCGCTTCCCTGGGGGGCAGACGACCTTCCTCCAGGTACGCACTATCGACGCCATTCGGCACGAGTGCAACCCGGCAGGGCGGGAGTCGACGCACCTCGCGTGCATACGCCAGAGCACTGTGCGAAACGACGATGTACCGCACTGCCTGTGGCGGCAGGCGTGGTTCGGCAAGCCGCTTCAATGCCAGCAGCGGCCCCGGCGTAATGAACACCTCTGCATCGGCCTCGTGATCATGAACCACGACCGCCGCGACGCTGGCCACAACGGCAGCGATCCGTCCCAGCAGGCATGACAGTGTCAGGTGGGTGTGAACAATATCAGGCGCATTACTACGGAGCAGTGCAACCAGCCCTATCAACTGGCGAACATCGGTCCGCCCGAGCCCCAGGCACCGCACCCGCACACCGGCCGTCTCTAGCACACTGCCGAGTGGCGTCGGCCCGCGCAAGCAGACGACCGTCACATGATGACCACGCCGTGCCTGCCGTGGTGCAAGATCTGCCACCAATCGCTGTGCGCCGCCAGCGCCGAGATGGTCTATCACGTGAACGACGCGCATCGTATCAGCAAGACCTTTCAGAGCTCGTCATATCATCAAAGAGACACCCGGTCACAGGAGTGGATTCTTCGTCTCCCGCCCGCCGGAAGCATAGCCTCTAGCCGATAGAGAGTGCAGTGAGTCACTGTAGCCGAGCCACGTATCGGACGTTCGGCGGGAAGATCGCCTCTCCCATGCGTGGTTGGAGCATAACGCTCGATGATACGGATGGGCTGTATTTCCGAGTCGCCCATCGGCAGCGGTTATCGGCTATTGATGGGTGGGCACACACTCGACACGTACAACTGTAGTACCCGGCTGGAGATCAATCTGCCACTCGCTGATACAACTCCAGATACCGCCGCGTCACCCCATCCCAGGCGAACCCGGCCACCTGTGCGCGCGCCCGTTCGCTCAGATCGGCACGTAAGGCATCGTCGGTCATCAGGCGCGCCAGCGCCGCGCGCAGGGCAGGCACGTCGCGCGGCGGCGTCAGCAACCCGGCATCGCCGACCACCTCCGGCATGCCGCTGATACTGGTGGTGATCACGGCGCATCCGCCGGCCAGCGCTTCCAGCAGCACCACAGGGAAATTGTCGCAGGTCGAGGGCAGGGCGAAAATCGCGCTCGTGGCATAGAGTTCTTCCAGTTGCGGCCCCTTGATAAAACCGCGCCAGTCGACCTGTAACCCGAGGCGGTGCGCCTGCTCCTGCAATTGTGCCATCATCGGCCCATCGCCGGCCACGGTAATCTCCCAGCCGTCGCGCGGCAGACCGGCCAGCGCCTCGAACAGGTACTGCGCCCCTTTGCGCGGGAACAACCGGCTGACGAACAGGATTCGCCTCCGTCGCTCGCCGGTGCGCGGTGGCGGCGCGTCGAATCCATACGGGATCACTTCAACCGGCACGTCACAGGTGCGCTGTATCAGGTCGCGCAGGTAGCGTGACGGCGACACAATCACGTCGGCGCTGCTGGCAATGACGCGCCAGGCAGGCGCGATCAGGCGGTGACCGCGCTGAAAGCGATCCGGGTTGTAGCCGGGAACATCCGAGCCATGCGCAGTGATCACCAGCGGCCGGCCACTCAGACGGCGGACGACGGCCGCCAGCACACCGGTTGGAACGATGAAATGCGCATGTAGCGCATCATAGCGCCAGTACCGGGTGAGCGCCAGCACCGGCGGCAGCGCCGCGATGAGGTAACTCAACATCTCGACAGTGACCGCGCGCACGGGTGAGCGGCGTAGTGCCGGGATGCGAAACACCCGCAACCGCCCGAACGCCTCAATGCGTGGCAAGCGACGGAACCCCATGGTCACCACGTCCACATCGTGGCCGGCGGCGGCAAGATGCTCACAGAGCGCGCGCGTCACCGGACTGGCGCCTCCGCCAATCGGTGGGTACTCATAGTTGAGCATCATGACACGCACGGGCCAACCTTCGCGTTCTCACGCGCCATTGAGTTCCTCGCGCACCACATAGATTGGCTTGGCCTGGGTTTCGTAGTAGGTGCGCACAATCAACTCGCCGATCAGGCCCAGGCTGACGAACTGCACGCCAAGTACAATCAGCAGCACCGCCAGCAGCAATAATGGTCGGTCGGCGATTGCCGCGCCATAGACAAGTTTGATCCACGAGAGATACGCGCCGATCGCCACGCCAAGGCTGCTTGCGAGCAACCCGAGCAACCCGAAGATCTGCATGGGCCGGGTGCCATAACTGAGCAAAAAGCGCACCGTCAGCAGGTCGAGCACCACACGCACCGTGCGGCTGATGCCATACTTCGACTTGCCGAAACGGCGCGCTTCATGATGCACCGGCAACTCGGCTACGGCCACGCCCTGCCAGCTGGCAATTGCCGGAATAAAACGGTGCAGCTCGCCGTACAGCCGGATGCCGCGCACAACATCGAGCCGGTACGCTTTCAAGGAGCAGCCGTAATCGTGCAGGTAGACGCCGGTGGCCCACGAAATCAGGCGGTTGGCGATCATCGAGGGCAGTCGCCGATTGAGAAACGGATCCTGGCGGCGCTCGCGCCAGCCGCTGACAACGTCGTATCCCTCGCCGATCTTTTCCAGCAGCGCGCCAATATCAGCCGGATCGTTCTGCAGATCAGCATCAATGGTCACGACCACGTCGCCACGCGCCCGGTCGAACCCGGCGGAGAATGCTGCGGTCTGGCCGAAGTTGCGCCGGAAGCGCACCACGCGCCAGCGCCGATCATGCCGCGCCAGGTCGCTCAAGAGTGAAAAACTCCGGTCGCGGCTGCCGTCATCAACGGCAATAATCTCGTAGGTAATACCCAGCTTTTCCAGTTCGGCCGTCAGCCGCTGGTGCAGGTGAGGAATACTCTCCTCTTCATTGTAGACTGGCACCACCACCGAAAGCTGCGGCGCAGGCGCACCGGCCCGGCGGAGCGCAGCTCCGGACATGGGTTCGCGGGTCGTAACCGTTTCCACCACTGTTGTTCCTTACGCTGGAGTCCTGATGTTCCGTCTGGTGACTGTTCACCCTTCGCCTGGGAGTACAGGCGGCGGCGCACCCGCATCATGATCCTGCCGCCGATCCCTGATTCCGGGGGCTTCCCCGGGCCTCTATATCGCGCAACCGCCGGTATCGTGTATCTCAACTCTGCACAGTTCCTCCACCCATTGTACTTGAAACCGCGTTCAACGTTCAACGTTCCACGTCGTCACGGAACGAACGCATTGCGCACATACATCGACGCGATCAACGCCCAGAGCAGCGCATTGCAGACGAGCACGATCAGTGTGATGCTGCGGCGGCGCCCCCAGCGCGCCAGTTGGACAAAGAGTGGGAAGATAATCGTAAAGCGCCGGATGATACCCATGTACGGCCAGAGCGGGTAGACGATCGACAGGTTCATGGCCGTGATCACCAGGCTGTAGAGAGCATAACTGTGCCGCGCGCGCGCCACCGCCGCCAGGGTCAGCGCCAGCATGATCAGCATGACCATGAGGTTCAGCAGCAGGTAGAAATAGGGCCGGGCGCGTAACTGCTCGAGCGCGTAGCCGAGGTTGACCCACGGCCAGCTAAACGTCTCGCCCCACACATCAGCATACGTCGGCGTCACCAGGAGCGCGCTCACCAGCGTCTGTGGTTCGCGCCACGAGAAGGCAACATCACCCAGCGTCGCACGGTACACGATCCACCCCAGCAATGCCAGCGGCGTCAGCGCCAGGCCCGCCAGCGGCGCAACCAGCGCCCGCACTCCCTGTCGCTGCACGGCACTGCCCCGTTGCAGCCACACCTCCCAGAGCAACGGCACCACCACCACAACGCCAGGCTGCTTCGTGAGCGCCGCAGCGCCCCCTGCCAGGCCCGCGAGCCACCAGCGCCCCTGCCGCCCTGCATACAATGCCGCGACGATACTCAGCAAGAGGAGTGACTCAGTGTACGGCAACAGAAACGCGAAACCAAGCGGGCTACCCAGCAGAAACAGTGTGGCGCGCCGCGCCGTGGCGTCGTCATCATCAAGTATGACCAGCCGGTAGAACAGCGCCAGCATGGCGACACAACACACCTGGGCGATTAACCAGGCCGCCAGCAAATACTCGCCACCGAACAGATGCCCAAGGATGCCGGTCAATAATGGATAGAGCGGGTGGAACGCCGTATCACCCGGGCGATGGCCATAGCCGTATTGAGCAATGCCAATGTACCAGAGCACATCGTAGCGCAGAACCGGCAACAGCAACACGCGTTCGAGCCATGCGCCAGGTGACGCCGGCGGCCAGATCGCGATGGACGCCTCTTCGACCCATTTAGGATAGACGGACGAAACCCAGGCATTCCAGATGATGAAGAGAAGGCTGTACCCGGCATACAGTCGCAACGCCCAGCGCCAGGCAGTGACGCGCGCGGCTGGACGAGCCTGCTCGATGTTGCTGTGAAGAACCGTCACCAGCTCACCCGTTCCCACGTTCCACGTTCCACGTCCTACGTTCCCACGTTCCACGTTCCACGTTCCACGTCCCACGTCCCACGTCCCACGTTCCCACGTTCAATGTTCCACGTTCCACGCCCGCAACCAGAGTTCCAGGCTGACCCAGCGCCACACCCGCCGCGTATCGCCGCCATGGTCACGCCACACGGCAACCGCCCGGCGCACCGTCGGCAGATCAAGATAGGCGCCGCTGGCCACTCCGTCGGCAAACAGGTCGGGGCGCCCCGCGATCAACTCGCGTTGCCACGCCACCTCAGGCGTCTCAAAGCCGACTTTGTCGCTGCGCCAGGCGATGGCGTCAGGCAGCAACCCGGCCAGCGCCTGCCGGTGGACCCACTTGGTCCAGCCCTGGTGAATGCGTAGATGCGGCACGCGTTGAAAGGCGAACTCGACCAGCCGATGATCGAGGAACGGCACACGCGCCTCGATACCAAACGCCATCGAGTTGCGGTCCTCATAGCGCAACAGGTGCGGCAGGCTGCTTTCCCTCACCGAATCGCGCAGGTGGCGATCGAGCGAGTCCTGTTCGCGCCATGGCGCAATGTCGGCCCGCGCGGCACGCTGTTGCTCGGCGGCAAACTCGCGCCGCAGGCCGGCCGGAGGCGCATGGAGTCGCCGGCGCCCGTGGCGCACCAGATCGATCGCCGGCGCCGGCAGAGCATGGATGATGGCGCCACGCAGCAAGGCCGGCAGCGGCAACCCGCTCCGCGCGTGAATCGCTGCCGCTTCCGCAACGAGCTCCACACCACGCGCCCGGCGTGCCAGATCGCGCAGGTGATACACATACGGGCGATACCCCGCCAGCAATTCATCCGCGCCCTGCCCATCGAGCAATACTGTGACGCCATGCTCACGCGCCAGGCTCATCACGCACCATTGCGCAAAAATGCTGGTTGACTGGAACGGCTCGTCCTGATGCCATGCCAGGCGCTCCATGTCAGCATTCAGGCGTTCGACGGTTGGAACGACAAAATGACCATCCGCCGCAGTGGCACGCAGCACCCGTTCGATGTGCCGCCGCTCATTGTGACGCCCATCATCCTCATACACCGCGCTGAAGGTCTTTTGCCGCGCGCCAATCTGAGCGGTGGACATGCCGCTCTCCGCCATCAACCAGTTCACGGCGCACACGATTGACGACGAGTCGATGCCGCCGCTCAGGCATGTGCCAACCGCTACATCGGAGCGCAGTTCGAGGCGCACGGCATCAATGAAGAGATCGCGGTATGCCGCAAGCAGCGCATCGGGCGCATCGCCGCTATTGCCGGCATGATCGGCAAGCACAACATCATAATAGCGTTGCGGTGCCGATGATCCTGCTCCACTGACGTGCATAAAGTGGCCAGGCGGCAACGACCGGACACCCTTGAAGAATGTTGCTCCACTCTGCGGCCCGGGGAGCCGGCCGTCGTCAAGGAAGCGATAGACCGCATACGGCTCAGGTGCGAAGGGGTGCGCGTGGCGCCCGACCAGCGCCTTGATCTCAGAGGCGAAGGCGAACGTGCGGCGCGCGGCAACATAGTAGAGTGGTTTAATGCCGAACCGATCGCGCGCGAGGAAAAGTTCGCGGCACTCGCTATCCCAGATCGCGAAGGCCCACATCCCGTTGAAGCGCTCCAGGCATGCCGCGCCCCACTGCGCATACGCCGCCAGAATAACCTCGGTGTCGCCGCCGCTGCGAAATGTGTGCCCGAGTTGCTGCAGTTCGGTGCGCAACTCGAGATAGTTGTAGATCTCACCATTGAATACGATCCAGTAACGCCCGCTGGCGTCAGCCATTGGCTGGTGACCGGCGGGCGAGAGGTCCAGGATGGCAAGGCGGCGAAACCCGAAGGCCAGGCTGAACCGCTCACCATGCGCCTCATCGAGTGATGGCAGACCCAGGCGCTCATCGGTATCTGCCCCGCCGAACGAGGCAACCAGGCCACCCTGTGGACCGGCCAGCAGGTACCCCTCATCGTCCGGCCCACGATGGCGCAGCCGATCGGTCGAGGTACGCAGCGCCGCCAGATCCACCGGGCGACCGTCGAGATGCCAGATGCCGTAGATGCCGCACATATCTCACCGTTGAAGGTCAGGCATTGAACGTTGAAGGTTGAACGTTCAACGTCAACCCAGTAGTTGCTCACACAAACGTACGACCTTCGCCATCTCCGTTGCTGCGTTAATCTCGGCAGCGGCAACGCGCGCGGAGCGCCGCATCGCCCGGATCTGTTCAGTGTTCAACTGATTGAGCGTCGCCGCGACGACGGCCGGATCGAACGACGGCGCAACCACGCCACACTGTCGCTCGTGCACGAATGCCGCCATGCCGGGCGACGGACCGATACAGACCGCCAGGCCGGCGCCGACGAAATCGAACAACTTGTTCGGCAAGGCGACACTGTAGTTATAGTTCGACGGCTTGAGTAAAAAGAAGCCAATATCGAACGGCGCAATCCGGGCCACGACCTGGTGCGGCGCAACCGGATCGAGAAACGAGACGCGTCCCGGCGCGACCCGCCCGGCTATGGAGCGTAACCGCTGGATATACGCCTCATCGCCGACCAGCATGAAATGCAGACGGTAACGCGCATCGCAGCACGCAATCGTCTCGATCATCAGTTCCAGCGCGCGCGCTGCAATCGCGCTGCCGTGGTGGATCAAGCGGATGGATTGCGGATCGACATCGTGATCCGGCGTCGGTTCATACTCCGGCGCATTCAGCACAACAACCGGCGCGAACCCGAACTCCTCTTCATAGCGCCGGGCAATCTCCGGCGACACAGTCAACGTCGCGCCGGCACGGGTGGCGTAGCGTTGCAAGAAGTAACGGATCATCGGCGCGTGGAGCATGCGCCAGCGCCATTGCTCCTCCCATTCCAGGGGCGCATACTCATGCAGGTCGAGCACCAGTGGAGCGTTCCAGCGCGCTGCCAATCGCCATCCCAGCGGCAGCGCCGTCCAGTGGTTGGCGTACACCAGATCCGCTTTAAGGGCCTGTACCCGTTCCTGCGCGCGGCGATAGGGCATCTGCAGCCAGTACCAGAGTTCATAGAGAGCAGGTATGAATCCTGCGCGGGCTGCCAGCAACAGGAACTGCGCCGCCCGCAGTTCGTTCCGGGCCGGCGGATCAATGGCAACCCACCGGATGCCCGCGTGATTGCGCCAGGCAGGCGGCGGATCGCCATATCCGATCACAACCAGGTCATACTGCCGTGCCAGGTACGAAACCTGGCGCAACACGCGCGCGTCACGGGCGATGGGTGAGAACGAGATGATGCAGATGGTTGAGCGTAGCTTCTGGTTGTGCGTCATGAGTTGCAGGCCCAGAACTCTTCGTAGATTGCCGCAATGTTGCGCAGAAACGCTTCTTCTCCAAAGCGCTCGACAATACTGTTCCTCACCAGAGATGGATCAAACCGGATGCGGCCGGTCAGAAACGCGTCCATCGCATCGGCCAGCGCCGCCGGATCCCCCGGAGGTACCAGCACGCCACAGTTGTTGTCAACCACATATTCCGGGCCACCGCAACGCGTGGTGATTACCGGCTTGCCGCACGCCATCGCCTCACCCAGCACAATACCGAAGGTTTCATGGAGACTGGGCAAGATGAAGGCGTCACACCAGCGCATCCAGTGACGAACCTGCGTGCGATCGAGAAGACCCACAAAACGGCAGTGATCTTCCAGCCCCCGGTCGCGCACGATCGCTTCCAACCGCTGGCGATCCGGCCCATCGCCGCCGATGACCAGTTCAAACGGGCTTGCACCATGCGCGATCAAACGAGCGACAGCTTCCAGAAGATACTGGATGCCTTTGCCTTCAACCAGCAACGCAATGGTGAGAAAACGCATTGTCGCACGCGACGCATCATCCGCAGAGTACTCGCCCGGTGTAAAGAAGCGCGTCGCAACCACGTTTCCCAGTACCCGCACATCCGCCCCCGGCGCAAACTCAAGAATATGGCTTCTGAGCGCCGGGCTCACTGCAAGCACGCGCAATGTCACGATGGTTGCGCGCACCATGCGCCGCTGGAGCCGCGTACGGAGATGGACGGTAAATGGGCCGCTATGCTCGGTCAGAAGCGCTGAAATGCCCAGCCTGCGCGATGCCTGCGCCGCTACCCAGCCGCAAGGCAGTACGACGTGGGCGTGAAGCAGATCCGGGCGACCACGCTCACGCACGAAACGATCTATGCCGCGCCACGCAGCCGCTATATGGCCCAGCGTATGAAGCTGTGCATTGTAGGGCGGTACAGGCACAGACTCATGGTAGACCAGAAGATCGCCATCACGTTCGACTCGCGGGCGATCACCACCCCGGAGCGCAGCTCGCACCCCATACACATGCGACACAATGACGGTCACATCATAGCGTTCCGCCAGGAGGCGCGCCTGTTCCTGGATGAAAACGCCGCTGACCGGCGACAACGCGCT
Organism: Chloroflexota bacterium; assembly: GCA_013388755.1. Lineage (GTDB taxonomy): Bacteria > Chloroflexota > Chloroflexia > Chloroflexales > Roseiflexaceae > JACAEQ01. Next base: position 51,128 of record JACAEQ010000097.1, on the reverse strand, counting down.
CGGATACCATGATGTGAGCAGAACAATCTTACGTCGCACGCGGCACCCGTACCATCCGGCGCATTGTAGCAACGATCAGCGTCAGATCATCACCGGTAAGCAACAGAGTGCTTACTGCCGGTAGACGTGTCTCACGCACAAAAAGTGCGACGATCGCTGCTGTCGTGACGAGGTACGAGACGCTGCTTGCAACTGCAGCCCCCACAATACCCCACCACGGGATGAGCGCGAAATCGAGAGCGATTGTCGCAACGAGACCAACCAGCGCCACTGCCAGATTGAGGTGTGGTTTACCGATACCGGCGAGATACGAACCGATGACATTCGCGACGCTAAAGACGACAACACCCGGCAAGAGCCACAAAAGCGCCTGCACACTCTCACGGAACGCTGCGCCAAACACCAGTGGCAACAGCGCATCGCCTACCAGCAGCACTCCGATCGCCAGCACCATACTTAACCATAAGGAAAGCCGCGAGATACGCGCAGTTCGCTGTTGAGCCGCGCCACGATCCGTCGATGCCGCAACATTCGGGAGCAGCACCTGTGATGCAGCGCCAGAGACGAGCCAGAGCAATTGAGCAATACCGACCGCAAGCGTGTACAGACCTACCCCCGCGATCCCGACGAAGAAGCTGACGAAGAAGATATCAAGACGATAATTCAGGAATTGCACCACATTCGCCAGGTAGGACGGCAGCGAGTAGGCAAGCACCTCCCGAAAACCGCTTTCTTGCTGGATGGAACCGGTCAGCGACGGTCGTAGCGCCCGCAGCAGGAGCAGGACGAGTGCCAGAGCGCCGCCGACCTGTATCCACACAAGCTCGCTCGTGGTCATTCGCTGGCCACGAACCAGCGCCAATACTGCTGCGATCAGGATCATCGCCAGAACAAGCGCCTGACCATACAGACCTATCATATTGACGCGTGGAATGTGCTGCAGACCGAGCAAGATGCCGCGAACATGACCTGCCAGAAGGTTTCCCAGCACAAAGAGCGCCACAGCCGCCACCGCCCATTGCTCGCTTGCTGGCGGCAGCAGCGCAGACGACAGATCTATCCGCACGAGCGCAACCAGCAAACCTGCCGCCAGCATCGTCTGCATCAGGGCAACGAGTGCCAATCGCAAGAGCAACCCGCTAATGATTGCGCGCCCTCGAGCCACAACATACACCACACCCGATTGAAGCGACAGGCCGAGCACCATTGCCAGCAGGCCGGCTGTCGCAACAATCAGATCAGCGCCGCCTTTCGCTGCCGGGCCAAGGCTGCGAGCGATGACCACACTGCTCACCATCCCCAGCACAACCGAAAGAACACTCGTAGCAAAAGAGTGAATCCCGCTATGCAGAAGCGATGGTGCCGGATGCGCCGTGCTTGTTGTCGAGACAACTCGCATTCGCCCCACCAGGTTCCTCACTTTACGGCTTCTGCCGCCAGATTCGCACCAAAAAGCAGTTGGTACGGAAGGGTGCGCTTGAGCGCACCAGATCGTCCTGCTGGTTCATGGCCATCGAACCACACCCGCACATGGCGAAAACCGGCGCGCCGAAGGGCAAGATGGATCGAGACATAGCTCTGCTCATTCAGGTGCAGCTTGTGATAATCAGGATGAAGCGTGTCATCCGGGCGTTCGCCAATATCAACCCCCTGCTTCACGCGTACATACATGCGCATCAGCGGGTACGTGCGCCTGGCCCAGCGATTGGGGTAGGTGTAGATTAACACGCGACCGCCAGGTCTCAACCACTGCCACACATTGCGAAGGATCGCCGTTATCTCCTGTGGCGCAACATGCTCAACAAACTCAGACATCAGAACCTTGTCGAATGTATTCGGCCGAAACGGGCCATCTGTCGCAACGGCACAAAGAAAGGTCACGTTAATGCCTCGCCCCAGGGTTTCCTCTATCGAGCGCGCCTTGAGCTGCGCCAGCACGACAGCATCAACTGAGAAATCACAGCCAATCGCGGTGGCGCCGGCCACCCCTGCTGTAATCGCAACCTCGCCACGACCGCAGCCGAGGTCGAGGAAGCGTTCGCCAGCCTGAATATCAAGTAGCTCAAAGTTGCGCCGCGCTCGCGCAAACAACGTCGCAGGCGTGCCGTCAAAGGCATCAAACCGATCATGACCGTCGACACGCCGCAGGAAGTACTCCTGATGGTAGACGTCGCGCACATCGATCGAACGAACAGGCTTCTCGCGTTGCATTTCCACCTCACGACCTGACGGACATGCATACGTCAGTATACCCTGCCCGGCAGCGTTTCAGATCGCCAAATGGCATCAATCAGCATACAAAACCGGCATGAAATGCAACAAGGGTACAGTATGGACAGGAATGTCCATGTTCTGTACCCTCACGCTGCGATCCATGCCGGCAGCCTGGTATGAGCAGCGGCGGGATCGCGCAGCGCAGTAGCTGTTCACATTTGGGATAGAACGCCACCCTGGAAGCGAGGGCGTCCTGCCCTCGTTGCGGGATACAAGGGCAGGCTACTCTCGCTCCCAGGAGAAATGTGAACACGTACGCAGCGCACCCGCTGAACCAGGTAGCAGTCGGTCGTACAGGCGGACAGCACCCTGAGGAGCTGTGCAGCGGTGTAGCGAAGGGTGCATGCCGTCGCTCCTGATCGGTGTCTGTCTGAATGCAACGGGGTATAACATGTGTCTCGAACGATCACCGCTGGTGTTCTGGCAGTTCATTGCCGCACCGCCATCCCACGCTATGCTCCCGCCGCCACCGCGTCCACCACCGCTGCCAGCATTTCCTCGGTCAACTCCGGGTAGATCGGCAACGCCAGCGTCTCGGCGGCGGCGCATTCGCTTGCCGGCAGGTCACCCGATTTGTTCCCCAGGTAGGCAAAGCACTCCTGCAGGTGCAGCGGCACCGGGTAGTAGATCTCGTGACCGATCTTGCGCTCTTTGAGAGCGGCCATGACATTGTCGCGCCGGGTGCTGCGGATGACAAACTGATTGTAGATATGGCGTCGCTCCGGCGCTTCGTATGGCAAGACCACCCCCCCGAGCCTCAGCGCACACGCCCCTTCCGCGCGCGCCCGGCATCCGGCGCCAAGACATTGCGGCGTGTCAAGCGCCAGGCCGCCATCGGCGAAGAGCTGGCGGTAGATCGCCGCGTTCCGCTGTCGCCCTTCGGTCCACGAGTCGAGGTACTTTAGTTTTACCCGCAATACTGCCGCCTGCAATGCGTCGAGGCGGAAGTTGCCGCCGATCAGTTTGTGGTAGTACTTCGGGTGCGCGCCATGGCCGCGCAGCAGGCGCACCCGTTCTGCCAGCGCGGCATCATTCGTGGTCACCATACCGCCGTCGCCGAATCCTCCCAGGTTCTTCGACGGGAAGAAACTGAAACACCCCATATGGCCGATCGAGCCAGCGCGTCGCCCTCGGTACTCCGACCCGATCGCCTGCGCCGCGTCTTCGATCACGACAAGATGGTGACGCTGCGCAATATCCATGATCGCGTCCATCTCGGCCATCTGACCGTAGAGGTGCACCGGCATAATCACACGCGTGCGTGCCGTAATGCGCGCTTCGATCCCGGCCGGATCAATGTTGAATGTCAACGGGTCGATATCGACAAAGATCGGCACAGCGCCAAGACGTGCGATCGAGCCAGCGGTAGCGAAGAAGCTGTAGGGCGTGGTGATCACTTCATCGCCGGGTTGAATGTCGATTGCCATCAGCGCCACCAGCAGCGCGTCGGTACCCGACGATACACCGATGCCGTGCGCGCAACCGGAGTACGCGGCGACTTCCTGTTCCAGTGCTTCCACCTCCGGGCCGAGAATAAAATACTGTGAGTCGGCGACCCGATCCATTGCGGCGCGAATCTCCTCACGGATCGCGGCGTACTGGGCCTTCAGATCGAGCAACGGGACCGGTGCCGTTGAAGGTTGAAGGTTCCACGTTCCACGTTCGCTGGTAGTCGGCGGGTTGTGACGATCGATCATGCTATTCTCCTCTATGTCCGACGTGCTACGTTCCTACGTTCAACGTTCAACGTCTGGGATGCATGCATACTCTATCCTGTCTTCATGCACTGGAGACTTCGCCTGGCTATTGACAAGATAACGGATCAGACCATGGATCAACTGGCCTGTACTCTCTGCCATTCTGAGCGACTGTTCAAACGACTCAGCCGATATATACCGGCGATCGACAGCAATGTAGAGCTGTGAACGAACCTCGCCACAAGATGCCTTCGCTCTGCCGAGATAATCGATGTAGAGCGCAATTGTCCGGCTCTCAAAACCTTCGGCGATATTCGACATGATAGATACCGCAGCGCGCCGCATCTGGTCACGCAAGCTGAAATCGCGAGCGAACGCGCCACTTTGAGAGAGCTCATATACCGCGTTCGTAAGCTCGCGCGCACGCCTCCATGCCTCGAGATGCTCAAACCGCTCAATTTTCGGCATCATGCCTCCATGTTATGTTCCCACGTTCCACGTTCCACGTTCCCACGCCTAACGTTCCACGTTCCACGTTCCCACGCCTAACGTTCCACGTCCAACGCCGCATCCTCATCCCAATCCATGCATCGCACAGTATCCGGGCCAGCCAGGCGATAGCGCCATCCACTCCCCGGGCAGCGCATGACCGCATTGGAATCAGGTTCCGGCAAGCGATACCCGTGGCGGCTCATCCAGCCACGGCGCTGGCCAGGAACGCCAAGTATCAACGCATAGTCAGGAACATCGCCGTGCACCACAGCCCCCGCGCCGATGAAAGCGTAGCGACCGATCGTCGCGCCACAGATGATAGTCGCATTCGCGCCGATGGTCGCGCCACGGCGCACCAGCGTCGGCATATACTCGGCACGGCGGTTGATCTCGGCGCGCGGGTTGATAACGTTCGTGAAGACGCACGACGGCCCGCAGAACACGAAATCCTCCAGTGTGACGCCGGTATAGAGCGATACATTGTTCTGTATCTTGCAGCCGTCGCCGACAACCACCTGGCTGGCGACCAGCACATTCTGCCCCAGGACGCAGTTCGCCCCGACACGCGCACCCGCCAGAATATGGCAGAAGTGCCAGATCTTTGTGCCAGCGCCAATCTCGCATGGCTCATCGACAATAGCGGTTGGATGGACAAAGTAAGGACGCTCCGGCATAATGCGACTCCTTGTTTCACGTGGAACGCTCCCATGTCCCCCACGTTCAACGTTCAACCAGCGGCACGGGCTCACCACCGGTCACCAGCGAACGTTGCGCCGCCTGGAGCACGCGCAGCACCCGCAACCCGCTCTCACCATCGGTCAACGGCGGCTCACGCATCGCAACGGCGCGCAGGAACGCTTCGCACTCCAGGCGCAGCGGTTCGGTGCGGTCGAACTCGACCGGTTCACCGGCACCACGGATCGGCACCGGTTCTCCCTCGCGCACTTCTACCCGCTGGTCGTACAGCACCAGTTCTTTCGCAACATCGTCGAAACTGGCCATCTTACGCGATCCAATAACCACCAGGCGTTGCTCCTTGAACGGGTGCAGCCACGACACGTGAATATGCGCCCGCACACCGCCATCAAACAGCAAACTGGTCACCGTCACATCAGCAACGTTCGGCTGGAGATAACTACCGCCGGATGAGGCGACCTGCAATGGCAACGCGCCCAGCAAGCGGATGATCACCGCGACGTCATGCGGCGCAAAGCTCCACAGAATGTTCTCCTCGCGCCGCACCTTCCCCAGGCTGAGGCGGTTGGAGTAGATGTAGTGAACATCACCCAGCTCGCCGTTCCGGACCATCTCGACCAGTCGCACAATGGCGGGGTGATATTCGAGCACATGGCCAACCATCAGGATGCGGCGCTGCTCATGCGCGATCTGGACCAGCCGTGCGCCCTGGGCATAGGTCAACGCCAGCGGTTTCTCAACGAACACGTCGCGGCCGGTCTCAAGGGCGTGGCGCACGATCTCATAGTGCGTCACCGCCGGTGTAGCAATCACCACGGCGCCGGTGGTAACGTCTTCGATGTCGGCAACGACCGGTACGCCCGGCGCAATCTGCGCCGCCAGGGCGCGCCCGGCTTCGGTTGCATCACACACCATCGCCAGCGCGCCGAGCTGGTAGAAGTTGCGTACCAGGTTCTTGCCCCAGTAGCCGCACCCGATAACCGCGACCGGCGGCACGCCGCGTCGCGCTCCAGTTCCAGTCGTCATGGCTTTCCTCTCGCAATCGTTCCTGCGTTCGCGCTCATTGCACCCGCTCAAACACCACGTACCGGCCCTCGCGCCGCACCTCGCGGAACGCGCCTGCGGCGATCGCTCCGGCATACAGGCCATTACCGGCGGCGAAACGCCCGACCACCAGATAATCCGGGTCCGCAGCCAGCGGGTCATAGGCAATCAGCGTCTCGCGACCGAGCAGGCTGCGGCGATTCAGTTCGACATGCACCTGATCGGGAGGATAATGGTAGGGGCGGTGAAGCAGAAAGTGCAGCTCACTCTCGTAGGTTTCGATCAACGCATCCGGCGCCGTAGCGTCGTTGAGGTACGCCGCCACGCGCAACGCCGCGCGATCATCCTCGGCATAATACCGCTGATACGAGAGCAGCGTCAGCGGCACCGCCATTGCAACCAGCAGCGTGGCGAGCCAGGCCCCCGCGCCCGGCCGCGTCAACCGGCGCTCACGCAGCGGCGCCGCCAGACACCTGACAACATACCCCAGGCGAAAGCCGCCGCTGAGATCGTGCAGCAGTACGGTGGTGAATATGCCCGCAGCAAAGACCGCCGGAAACAGATAGCGCGGCACCCCGACCGACAACAGCGCATACCATGCAAGCCAGCTTCCAGCCAGCGCTAGCAGCGCAGCGCGCAGCACAACAAAATCATCACGCCTGCCGCGCCGCACATCCTGCACGATCCGCCAGGCACCATACCCCAGGCCGGCGATCGTCGGGACGCCGCCGAGCAGGAGCATCTGCAGCGCGAACAGGCGGTTCGAGAATTGCGGCACGAACGCTGTCACCTCGTAGATCCCGCTGACTTCGACACCCGGCAGAGTGCGCCCTGCAACCGGCGACATGACCAGGGTCATCACCCACGGGCGCGCGCCATATGCCAGCACGGCTCCGGCGGCGACCAGCACAGCGGCGCGCCACTGGCGCAGCGCCAGCGCCATGAGGGTTCCGCCGGCGAGCGACGCCGCCCAGAACGGCAGCGTCTGCGCCTTGGCAAGCAGCGCCAGCGACCAGAGGAGCGCCGCCGGAAAAATCCAGAGCGCCCGCCCACGCAACGCACCGGCCAGGCATAGATACCCGCCGGCCAGGAGCAGCAGCATCGGCATCTCACCCAGCGCCTGCCGCCCGATCAGCAGCGGGTTGAGTTGCGGGTGCGCCGGCAGAAGCAGCAACACTGCCACCGTCCCCCAGGCGATGCGCCGATCGTGGAGTTGCGCTGCGAGCACAAACACCACTGCGACTGCCAGGGCGGCGCAAATAACGCCAGGCAACCGCCCCTGCCACAACCCGATCCCGAACACCTGGAACATGAACGCCACCGGCAAGGTCACCACCGGCGAAGCCTCCAGGCCGTAGGGCGCGGGCTGGCCGTCGAGCAACCGGCCGTAATGACCGCGCTCGACGAAGTTTCGCGCGACGGAGAGCGTCCATCCTTCGTCCCACCAGAACTCGGGGCCTTCAAGGTTCCAGAGGCCGGCGAGCAGCAACACAATAAATAACCACCCCGCGTCGCGGAGCAGATGGGGGCAAGCTGGATGAGACGAAGAGATCATATACACGCATCTGCGAGACGTACGAAATGGGGCTTCAGGAGAAGGGGAGAAGGGGAGAGCTTGAGATATTTGATGATGTTGCAGTCTTGAGCATAGCCATCACTCATACATGGTCTCCCGCTCTCCCGCTCTCCCGCTCTCCCGCTCTCCCACTCTCCTCATCCCGCCTTACGCGCGACAATGACATACGCGCAACACGTTAACTCGTCCGCTGTGTAGCCAGCCTGCAGCAATTCGGCCGCTTCAGGCGTATTGAGCCAGGTCTCGCCTTCACGCGTGGCGCAATACTGCTTCAGCACCTCAAGATGCCGGCCGAATTCAGCAAGATACTGATGGGCGCGCCATTCATTCAGCGGTACATTGAACGGCAAACGTCTGCTGCGCAGATGATCCCATGGTTCGACGCCCGGAGGTATGTGCTGCAACGGCACCTCGGTGAAACTCAGATTGTGCCCACCGGAAGGGCTGGTAAACAAATGAACCAGCGCCCAGATGACCCCACCTGGCCGGAGTACTCGAGCGACTTCGCTCAGAACTGCCGGTACGTCAAGAAAATGCTCGAATGCGGCGATTGACGTCACCAGATCAAATGTGTGATCGGCAAACGGCAACAACCCGGCATGACCGCAGACCAGACCGGCAGGCGCAGCAGTCATCACAGGCAGGCCGAGGCGGTGCAGGTAGATTCGGCGTGCCACGACATAGGCAACATCCTTCCATCCCGATGCAGGCCGGTTTACCAGGTCAATACCAATCACGCGGTGACCCTGCGCCCGCAGGATAGAGTATTGCGGTCGCAACCTGCCATTACCAAGATCGAGGATGTCGCGTGGCCGGCTGAGATCGAGGTATGGCGCGATGTCAGCGGTACGCCAGGCGGCGCCGGTGGCTTCGCTGGATGAACGATCACCCTGGAGTAACTGCCAGGCATAGCGGGGATAATCGGCAAATTGTGGGCTCATATGTACCGCGTCTCTCTCATCGTGACCAGGGATCAAGCTCTCTGAAGACCTTAGCCAGTTCGCCGGTCAGTATGCGTCGATCGAAACGGTGCACACGTGCATCAACACGCGTGTGCAACTCACCTGCCAGCCAGCGCCGGTAGAGTCCTTCAAGCGCCCGGCAGATACCATCGACATCGTCAGGGTGTACGACCTCTCCCGCATTCAACTCTTCAATAAGCGCCCCTGCTGCTGAGCGCCCTGTAAGCGCCAGTATCGGGCGTCCACTGGCGAGATACTCAAAGAGCTTGCTGGTTGTGACGCTAGCATCATCAGCAGCCGTCACTAATAGCAGCACTTCAGCTTCTGACTGAATTCGCAGGACGTCACTATGCGCCACTGAGCCGACGATGGTTATAGACTCATCGAGACCAGCATCAGCGATAGCAGCACGTTCCGCCAGCGATAACTTGCCGATGAGACGGACATCCAGTCGCTCCATAACCGGCGCGTGTTGTTGCCTCAGGCGTTGAAGCGCTGCCAGCAGACCGGTAATCAAGGTGCGCTTTCGACTATACGCCAGTGACCCGGTATGCACGACACGAAACCTGACGCTGCTCATCGTTGATGGTGCAAAGTTGTACTCGGCGGGATCATAGCCATTACTGATCACCACAACCTTCTTCGCCGTCGCAGGATATCTTCGTCTCATGTCATCAGCCAGAACATCATTTACTGTGACGATCCGATCAGCACCTTCTGCAACGGCACGCTCGAGCACTCCTTCAATGCGCTGCCGTATTATCGAACTCAGCACGACCTTGTTCGGCGGCTCAAACAGCCAGCCATCACGAAAATCGGCCACCCACGGCAACCCGGAGGCGCGTTTCAGCGCATACCCGACAAGGTGCGCCGTGACCGGTGGTGAGCTACTGAAGATGGCACGGAAGAAACCCGTTCGTAGCAGCACCCTGCCGCGCATGACGGCGCCGGGTAACCAGCCAAGCTGAATATCTGGAATCATGACCTGCTCCAGAACAGCCGAGATGCGGCTATCCGGTGCAACAAGCGGCCCCTGCCAACCTGATGCAGAATCCGCGCGCACGCGAACCACACGCCTGACCAACGACCGTGCCACATCAAGAAGATCCGGTGCTCGCAAGATCAATGCCGAGTCATCATCGGCCGTCGTGCCATAACTTGACGTTGTCAGCACAACGGGATGATAACCATACTGCGGCAAATAGCGCACGAAGGAACCAACACGGCGTGTACCGGGGTTCTCTATTGGAGCATAATAGTAGCTGACTGCCAGTATGCGGCGAGTATCAGTATGATCTGCCGGCATTTGCTGCTGCACAGCTCAGCACCCTCCTGGTTTCACTGATGACGGTCCGCCTGCTTGCTCTTCACGCAAGATCCAGCTCCACAGATACCCATACGCCCGGGCATGGCCGTCTTTCCCGGTCAATGCTTCAGCAACCGCGAACGCCGTCCCACGCAATAACCACCCGACGATCGTCGCCAGACGCAATACGCGAACGGCGCCGTTCGCAAGCCTGTGATACAGACGAAAATAGCGCAGCGCGCTGCGGTACTCGCTCTTCCTGGCCCAGACCCTTACTTTGCCGAGAGATTGATCACCCAGATGTGTAATCGTCGCCTCGGCCACATACCCGACCCTCCATCCCATGCGCTGGAAACGGTGGCACCACTCCACATCCTCGTAGTAGAAATCGAACCCTTCGTCCAGCAGGCCGGCCTGTTCGAACGCCGCGCGGCGCACCAGCATGCACGAGCCGCTGATGCACGCCACAGGCCCGCTACTGCGGCGCTCGATCCGCCACCGCAACCATTGCTGCCACAGCCGCCCGATGGGAAACCCGGGATCGGCGACCAGTTGCGTCCAGACGTAGGCGCCGGGTGTCGGCAGCGGGCGGGCGCAATCGGTCTGCACCGCGCCACTGCACGACACCAGGCGCGGCCCGGCTATGCCGTACGCCGGCGCGTCAATCATTGCCGCCACCAGATGCGTCAATGCTCCGGCATGCACCATCGTATCGTTGTTCAGCACCAGGACAAACATCCCTCGCGCCTGCCGTATGCCGAGATTGTAATTGCGCGCAAACCCCTGGCGCACCGGCGACTCAATAACCCGCACCATCGGAAAGGAGCGCCGCACCAGCGCCGCGCACCCGTCGCGCGAGCAGTTGTCAACCAGAATGATCTCTTGCTCCGCGAGCGCGCTACTCCGTGCCGCAAGCGTGGCAAGATCGGCCGGGTGGGCCATGATCGACTCAAGGCAGCGCAGCGTATCGGCGCAACCGTCGCTATTCACAATGACGATCGAGAGCAGCGGGATCATCCGGCCGCCTCCTCGAGCAGCGCCAGCAACCGGCCGGCAGATCGCGCATAGCTGAATTGTGCCGCGCGATCCAGCCCCTGACGCTTCAATCGCTCACGCAGGGCCATGTCGCACACCACGGCCCGCATATGGTGTGCCAGCATGGTCGTGTCGCGCGGGTCGAATACGAGTGCAGCATTACCCACGACCTCGGGCAACGATGTCGCATGCGAACAGATCACCGGGCACCCACAGGCCATTGCCTCAAGTGGCGGAAGACCGAACCCTTCGTAGAGTGAAGGGAACACAAACGCATCTGCAGCGCTGTACAACCCCGGCAGATCAGTGCGCGGTACTACACCCAGGCAATGTACCCTGCCCGTCAGACCGGTACGCCGGATCAGATCATCAACTGGCTCGTTCACATAGCCCCGGCCACCGACCAGCACCAGGTCATGCGGGATAGCATCGTTGATCTGTGCAAACGCTTCGATCAGTGCGCGCACATTTTTCCGCGGCGACGTGATACCTGTAAACAGAAAGTACGGCCGTTCCAGACGATACACCTGCCGTACCCGAGCCTGCTCGCTCTCCGGTTGCGGGCCGAACAGGCGCCCCGGCGCGAGTGGGACGACCTGTACATCGTCGCGCTCGATGCGCACCAACCGTCTGATATCGGTTGCTGTCCAGCGGGAATCGGCGATGACACGCCGGGCGCGACGCAGCGAGCGCGGAATGAAGAGGCGCATGTAGAGTGTATCAAGTAACGCATATTCACGGCGCGACACCTCAGGCGCCGGAAAGTAGAGCAGATCATGAATCGTAACAACCGCTGGCGTCCGCACGCCAAGCGCGACGACATTGTGCGGAAACCAGACGACGTCGAGTCTGTCTCGCGCCAGCCGCAACGGCAGCACCACGTGATCCCAGAGAAACTTGTGCGGCGCAGCGAGGAACGTCTCATCGGCAGCTGGATGTTTCCCCATATGCGCCGGATCATCATAGTAAATCACAAAGCGATGCGGCACATCGAGGCACAGCAATGCTTCGATGGTCGCCTCAAGAAACTCGCGCACGCCGCCAAATGGCAGGCTCAACGCGCGCGCGACAATACCGATGCGTAATGGTTGCACCCTGCTGTTCCATGGCCCAGGGCACGAACTGCACTGTGACGGTTTGCTCATTCGTGGGAAGAGCCCTGCAGATCGCGCCGGATCCTCAACGGGTCGTTGCGTACACGTTGCCTGGTACGGTTGAGGTGGTGCATAGGAACACTCTCAAGAGTCTGGAGGAACTGTTCTGCGATCGCTTCCCATCCAAACCGGTACGCTCGCTTGCGCGATTCCTCTCCCATGCGTTGCACCAGCGCGCGATCTTCCGCCAACCGCCGCAGATGAGTTGCCAGTGTCGCGCTATCGCCCCAGTTGAAGGTCAATCCATTCGTCTCTTCGTGGACAAGATCGTTCGTTCCACCAGTGCGGGTGACGACCAACGGCAAGCCGGCCGCCAGTGCCTCGAGCGCCGCGAGGCTGAGCCCTTCGTTATATGATGGCAAGACAAATACATCCGCCATCGCATACCGTTCGGCAATCTGCTCACGCGGCACATATCCGGAGAAGATCACTCGATCAGCCACTCCCGCTGCACGCGCCTGCACTTCAAGATCATGCTGGCTATCACCCGTCCCGACGAGCTCGGCCGTCACCATCACGCCGTCGACGGCCAGGCGACGTATTGCTTCGATCAGGTGGTGCTGCCCTTTGCGCTCGATCAGGCGTGCAACACAGATGACTTTCAACGGTTCTTCTCCGGCCTTTGTACGTGAGGGGCGAAAAACGTCTAGATCAACGCCGTTTGGAATGAGAACAGGCTCAATAGCAGGATCAACAACCTGGATCATTGCGATCTCTTCTGCACACTTCGCGATCACCGATGCCGCACCCCGCCACACAGCGCGAATCGTTGGTGTAAGTAGCGGGTACAACCACTCATAGCGTTGCTCGAAACCAGGTATGTCTGGTCCACTGACCCAGACGACAAACGGTATTCCGCTCAGACGGCGCAATGCAAGTGCTGCAGCGCCGGCCGGTAAGGCACTCCAGGCCAGGCACAGATCATAGGGCCGGCGCAAATGATGCATGTACGCAAGTGGCAATGACTGCGCTGCGTATAGCAGGAGTTCACGGTTCGTCGAATGGTGAATGTTGCGGTTCCAGACCGGCACTTTGTGCATTATGATCCGCTCGGCAATGCGTTCAGTCTCTGGTCTCCCACCAATCGCTGACGTGATCAGGTCAATCTCGAGATCAGTATGACGCGCAAACACGCGCACCACTTCCTGATTGACCGTTCCCATACCGCCCCCTAGCGGGGGATATTCATTATCCAGCATTAAGATGCGCATAACTCGCTCTCGAACATTTACTGTTACCCGCTTCGACTATTGCTGTAAGCGTAACAGGAGTTACGCGATCCTTGTTCCAGCAGGTTCTTGTCGCACCAGGGGCGACCATTCCTTACTCAGTTCTCTGTTCGCTTCCCCATTACCCGCCGGACCACATAGAGTGGTCGTTGCTTGACCTCTTCGAAGATCCGCCCGACATACTCGCCAATGACGCCGATGGTAATGAGCTGGATGCCGGCGAGAAAGAACACTGCGACGATCAGGGTCGGGAAGCCGGGCGGGGTCAGGCCGAACGCGATACGTTGCACGGCGTACACGATCGCCAGTGCGATCGAGATCGCTGAGACGATGAACCCCAGCATGGTGATGATCCGTAATGGCACAAAACTGAACGACACGATCCCATCGAGCGCCAGGTAGGTCAGCCGGCTCAGGGTGTATTTCGGCTTCCCGGCATGGCGCCCCTGCCGCTCGTACGCCATGCCGACCTGGTTCAACCCGACCCAGCTTCTGATCCCGCGCACGAAGCGGTTCCGTTCCGGCATCGCCGTCAACACATCAACGACGCGCCGATCCATCAGGCAGAAATCTCCGGCATCGAGTGGGATGTCAATATTCGCGATGCGCCGCAACATCCGGTAGAAGAGGGCGTATGCCGCGCGCAGCAGGAGATGTTCTTTGCGACTGGCGCGCACCGCATATACGACATCGTACCCTTCGCGCCAGCGCGCGATAAACTGCGGCAAAACCTCCGGCGGGTCCTGTAGGTCGGCGTCCATCACAATGACGCCATCGCCGCGTGCGTGGTCAAGCCCGGCGCTGATCGCCACCTGGTGGCCGAAGTTGCGCGCCAGTTCGACAACCACGACCCGTGGATCAGCGGTGGCCAGGGCGCGCAGCACATTCAGGCTCCCGTCGCGGCTGCCGTCGTCAACAAACACCATTTCATACGGCTGTCCCTCAGTATCCAGCACCTGCACCAGGCGCTCATAGAGGAGCGGCAGATTCTCGCGTTCGTTGAACACCGGCAGCACCACCGAGAGATGCGGCCGGGGCTCGGGTGCGGCTTCCGCCAGATCTGCATCATCTCCTTCGAGCAGGCCCGCCAGCCGGCGGCAGAACGCCAGCGCTGCCTGCGCATCATTGGTCGGAATGGCGTACGACGCTGCAAGATCCGGTCTGGAAGGAAAACGCTGGTGAGGTGTGCGAACAGCGCCGGTGTTGAGATCAGCCATACGATCCATCGGTCTCCAGAGCAGACGATACCGCCCGTTGTAGTATATGCCGAATCGTTCGCCCATATCTGATCAACATGGAGTCGACATGATAGTAAGGCCGAAGCAGTTGCACATGCCCCGGCTCCCTGCCACTTCGTCGTAACCGCTTCCGCTGGTCCCGCGAGCGCGGGCGTCTCGCCCGCACTGCAACGGGCGTACCGGTCACACCCGTGCGCGCCGGTACGCTCGCTCGGCGGTCAGCGCAAGGGTATCCCAGGCATAGCGTGTCGCAGCGACACGCGCCCCGGCGCCAAGCCGTGACCGTAACACCTCGTCGTTCAGCAGCCGGAGCACCGCAACGGCCAGCGCGCCGGGATCGCCCGGCGGAACAAGGAAACCACTGGCGCCATCCTCAAGGTACTCGGCGGCCTGGCCCACCCGGCTCGCGACGATCGGAAGACCCGCTCCCATCAATTCCAGCAACTTGGCCAGGCCGCGCGCCCGGTTGATCAGGGTATCTTGCATCGGCGCCAGCGCCACATCGGCCAGCGCCAGCACCGCCGGAATCGCTTCAGGCGCCAGCCATCCACGGTAATCGATCATCTCCGCCAGACCGGCGCGACCGGCCAGGCGCAGGAGTTCGCGTTCTTCGCCGCGCTCCCCCTTGCCGACGACGATCAGCCTCGCTTCCGGGCGACGCGACGCGATTCCTGCCAGCGCCGCGACAACTTCGTGAATGTCGAGTTCCCAGAAGCGGGTGTAGAGAAGGAGGTTGAACGTTGAACGTTGAATGTTGAACGTTGAACGTTGAGCATACGTGACGCCGTTCGGCAGATAGAAGATGCGGTCAGACGCGACCCCGAAGCTCAACGCCAACGTCTCAAGGGTCCGGCTGGCGACCGTCACGGCAGCGGCACGGCGCGGCAGGTCACGCTCCTGCCAGGCAAACATGTGTTTCGCCACGGCAGGGTACGGAAGCAGGTCATTCCAACCGCCCGGCCCTTCCCAGTCGTCCATGTCAACCACAAGCGGGAGCGCCGGAAGAACCATTTGCGCCAGCAATGCCGCCAGGCCGCTGTACCCTTTCGGCTTGAACAGGTGCACCACATCTGGCTGGAACACCAGCGCCGCCCGCAGCAGCGCCAGGGTCTGCTGTACGGCGCCTGCCGGTCCCGGCAATCGCGGCGCGGCAACATGGATTACCGGCACACCACCGTGGTCAACACACGTGCCGGCATCTTCCGGGTTGTGCACCGGCGGCGCAACAATCTCGGCGGAATGGCCGCGCCGCGCCAGTGCCTGCGCCAGCGGCAACATCCGCGCCGCCAGCGTTCCTTTCGGGCGGATACCGAACGGGGCCAGCATGCTAATACGCATCGTCATCCAGCGATGACACGACTCACGCGGTGGCACGTTTCTGGGCTTCGCCATGGCCTGGCAGCGTGGTCCTGCCAGTCTACCGCAGGCAAATGAGCCGGGTGACACGTCGCAAGCGCCAGCGACCGCGTAACTCGTATTCCATGACTGGAGTTACGCGGTCACGCGCGCAATCGGCCAGCCGGGCGCATGCCAGGGCCCGTCCGCCGGCGAGACGGCGTTCTTTTCCGCGTTCCGCCTTCCCGCCGCCGGATGATTGACCCTGTCGGTACGCTACCGCGTACGTCGTGTGACATGAGAGACACCCACCCGGGCGTCTTACACAGTTGCTGCATTATAGCCGTTTCCTGCGCTCGACGCCCGGGTCACATGTGCAATTCGCCGCTCCTACTATCGCTGTTGACGATCCCGATCCCTTCGTGTACAATGTTCCAAGCCGTCAAGGCGACGGATCCTGCTTTTCTTCACCCCCTGAGACCCGTAAGGAGCCGGGCAATGCCAGACGAGCGTGGCAGCGCAAGCGAACTTGAGGTGCGATATTATCCGAATCTCATCGGTCGTCTCTACCTGATCAGCCTCGAGGACGTCATGGGGCGCAACGGCGTCAATGCGCTGTTGAACCTGGCCGGTACCCGGCATCTGGTCAATAACTATCCACCGAACAATCTCAAACGCGAATTTCCGTTTGCAGATCTGTCGGCAATCTCCAAGGCGACCGAAACGATGTACGGCCCGCGTGGCGCGCGTGGCATGGAGTTGCGCGCCGGGCGCTATGCATTTAATCTGGGCCTGAAAGAATTCGGCCCGCTCCTCGGCATGGCCGACCTCGCGTTGAAACTCATGCCGATGACGATGAAGATGAAGATTGTCCTGAATGCAACGGCGCAGACGTTCGACCGCTTTAGCGATCAACCGTCGCATGTCGAGGAGCGTAAGGGCCAGTTCGTCTATATTATCGACAAGTGCCCGATCTGCTGGGGTCGTACATCAACGCATCCCGTTGGTCACCTGGCGCAAGGGATTCTCGAAGAGGCGCTGACCTGGGTTACCGGCGGTCATTCGTTCCATATCGAACAGACCGACTGCCAGGGCATGGGCTGCGAGCGCTGCATCTTCGCCATCAACAAAGACCCGGTCGATTAGATCGGCCCGTCTCGCGCTGCCCCCGGCAGATTGCACATACGCCATGAACTCGCTTCCCTCCGTGTGCGGAGCGCCCTCCTCGGCGCTCCTGGATGGGGTTGTGGCGCGTAATTCGACTGTAATCTCATGCCCTTGAGCGGGTGTTCCCTATTCTGTATAGTACAGGGGCAGAGCCCCGAAGGAGGTTTTTTCACCCCTTCGCCTCCGGCCATCGTTGCGGGGAGTCGCCTCTATGAAACGCATTATCATCCGTGAGCGTACGCTCATCCCCCCGTTTGGCGAGCCGGCACGCGACCTACGTCTGCTGAATAAGCCGCTCTGGTTGCTCCAGCGCGACCTGCTCGCGCCATACTGCCGTGGTGCCCTGGAAGTGGACTCAGTTGATGAGATTCCGCAAGAGCGCGATGAACTGCTGGTGCATCGCGACAATCTCTTCTTCAACGAGTTCCTGATCGATGCCTTCATCCGGCAGGCACGCGCGACTGGACGCGCCTGCCAGATCGCGTTTGCGCGCAATGATGCGTCGATCACCACGCATGCGCTCCATTTACAGGAAGGCATCCGGCTCGATGAACGTCACGGCGTGTACGTCGCCGACATGTTCTACTATCCGCACGGGCCTGATGCCGAACCGGAGCCGCTGATCATTGATACATTGCCGCGGGAAATGGGGTATTATCATATCCCGAGTTATATGGCGCGTCACGGCGACCTGGTGTTTCAGGTTCCCATACGCGCCTTTCTGTCAATCGAAAACTGGGTGCATCTCTTCCTCGCCAACTCGCCATTTGGTGTGTTCTCGTGGGGGCGCATACACGAGCAACTGGTCGAGGAGAGCTGGAAGGAGAAAATCGCCGTTTCGCTCACAACCATCGCCGAACGCCTGAATCCATTCGCACCGCCCTGGCGGAACCATTTCCTTGCCTGTTCGCGTCTGGTCAAAATCGGGAAGAATTGTTCGATCGACCCGACGGCGACGATCCATGGCCCCACGGTAATCGGCAACAATGTCTATATCGGCGCTGGCGCGGTGATTACCAACAGCCTGATCGGCGATAATGTCAACATTATGCAAGGATCGCAGGTGATGTTGAGCGTGGTGAGCGATCGGTGCTATCTGCCATTCAACGCCGGGTTGTTCATGTCGACATTGATGGACAATTCGATGGTCGCCCAGCTCAGTTGCCTGCAGATGTGCGTCGTCGGGCGGAATACCTTCATCGGCGCAGGGAACATTTTCACCGATTTTCACCTGCTGAACCGGCCCATCCGCACCTTCCATCGCTGGAAAGGTGCCGACAAGCCTGAACTGGTTGATGTCGGGCTGCCGGTGCTCGGATCGGCGGTTGGTCACAATGTGAAGATCGGTAGTGGCTTTGTGATCTATCCGGCGCGAATGATCGACTCGAACACCGTACTGTTGTATGATGCTCCCGACAGCGCGATCGGCCATAATGTGACGCATGTTCCCGGCGACGATACTGACGATGCCGATGCATACGGCGAGCCGCGCCGCACGATCTACAAGTGGCCGCGCCGCTACGATCCCGACGCGCCCGACGACAATGATGAACCGCAGGGGCCGTTGTTTGTACCGCTGTCACTTTCTTCGTCCGTGCCTGCACGACGCTAGGAGGCCGTTCCGTGAGCAAAGAGAAAATCCTGGTCGTCGAAGATGCCCCCGACATTTCCAGCCTGCTGAAGATCTATTTTACGTCGCAGGGGTATGAGGTGATCACGGCCATGCGCGGCCAGGCGGCGCTCGAAATCTGCCGCAAGACGCCACCCAACCTGGCGCTGCTCGATGTCAATCTCCCGGATATGGAGGGGTATGAGATCGGTAAGGCGCTGCGCCAGAGCGCCCGGACGCGGCACATCCCGGTGATCTTCCTGACCGCGCGCGGCGAGAAGCAGGATCGCCTGAAAGGCCTTGGCGAGGTGCAGGCCGAATACTATATCGTCAAACCATTTGATATCGAAGAGGTGCATACGATCGTCAAAGGCGCCCTTGACCGCGCGCGGCAAAAGAACCTGACCCACCCGGTCACGAACCTGCCTACTGCCGAATTGATTAACGAGCAGTATCGCACCCTCCTCTCGACAAGTGGCTGGGCGCTGGCGCTGGTGCAGATCAATGGCTTTGAGACGTTCACACAGTCGTATGGCGCAGTGGTGGGTGAGGAAGTATTGAAGTTTACGGCGCTGCTGATGAGCGAGATCATTAATGAACTTGGGCGTCCGGAGGATTTTGCCGGCCAGATGATTGTCGGGCCGGCATTTGTCATCACCTCGTCGCCCGAGGCGTTGCAGGCGATCTGCCAGAAGCTGTGCGAGCGCTTTGATGCGGAGATAGGCCTGCATTACAACTACAAAGATCGCCGCAATGGTCATATCACCATTCAGGACGACGAAGGCAATCCGCGCCAGATACCGTTGATGTCGCTCTCGATCGGCGTGCTGACCAGCGAGGATGGCCCATTTTACGATATTCGCGAACTCAGCGAGAGCGCCGAAGAGGTGCGCCAGCGCGCGCTCGCCGAAGCACGTGAACAGGGGCGCAAGAGTCATATGAGTATCGGCAGAGTGTAACCGGAGATCACTGGCCGGCGCCTCAATTCTCACGGGGTGGTGACGGCGGTGTTTCGATAGGCCCCCGGCTATGGACACGACAACTGTTACGTCGCCGCAGGTCCGAGCGTGGGAGTTCCTGACAGGACTGGCGGAATACGGTCGATCCGGCGGCGGCACCATGCAGGATCTGGTGCGCCGGATTGCGGAACTGGCGCGCGAGCACTTGCCCTGCCCCTGGGGCGTGGTTGCCGTGCATTCCGCCGATGTATCCGCAAGCGCTGGTTGGGGGATTCCACCGGAGCGGCAGCAGCGCCTTGCGGCACGCGCCGTCTCCGTCCCTGAACAGACGATCGAACTTCCGTTCTACCACCTCGATGAGCCGGCAGGAATGCTGTTGCTGGGTGTGCCGGCAGCCGAGCATGAACAACTTGTGCCGGGATTCCTTACGACGCTGCGAAACCAGATTGAACTGCTGATAGCGCTGCAACGCCGCGAGACAGCGCAGCAGTTACGTGCCCGCGAGCTGTTTGTGCTGTATGAGAACGCCGATGCGCTCGCAACGGCCACACCACTCGATCGGGCACTGGCCCGCCTGGCGGAAAACAGCGCACTGGCCCTCAATGTCGATTGCTGCGGCATTTTCCTGCGCGATCCTGCCGACCCCAATATGCTACTCGAGGCCGGCACCTACGGTGGCGAGGCTGGATGTGTCTTGCCGGCGCGCATTGCTCTGGTACAGGCGCCCCTGATCGCCCAGGCCCTCGCCTCCGATCAACCGCGTGTGTTCGAGCGTGATGCCGGTGGCACGCTGCGACTCTTTCGCTGGACGAGCGCCCTGTTCGCGCCGCTCCGCATCGGCGATCGCACGATTGGATTGCTGGGCGCCGGGGTGATACATCGTGCGCATCATTTCAGTCGCGCCGAGATCAATCTGGCACAGACACTCGCAGCGCAGGTCAGCACTGCCGTGGTGAATGCACGGCTGGCGCTGGCAGAACAACGGCATGCCGGCGCGATCGATACCCTGCGCGCGATCAGCGCACAGCTCGCGGCCGGTCTTCCGGCAGGCCAGCTGGCACAGGCGATTGTCGAAGGGGCGTGTCGGCTCGCGCCATGTGCCGCGGTCGCATTGAGCCTGATCGATCCAGAGACCCTCTCACTCCAGCCGGCATATTCGACTGGCATAACGCTCGATTGCGCCAGCTCTACGCCGTTCAGCAGTAGCCCCGGCCTCGGCGCATGGGTGGCGCGCCACCGCAGTTCGCTCCGGCTTGCCGACCTGCGCCATGCGCCCGTACGCCCGACGATTGCCTCACTCGTTGATGGCGAGCCCATCAGTTCTTACCTGGCCGCGCCATTGCAGGTCGCCGAACAGTTGCTCGGCGTTATCGAACTGTTCGATGCCCAGGCTGGCCGCTTCAACGAGCATGACGAGCAGTTGATCACGATCCTTGCCACGCACGCGGCACAGGCGATCGTCGGTACGCAGCGCTATGTGCAGGCTGATGAACACCTCCAGACGCGCCTGCTCCAGCTCCGATCCTTGCAGCGTATCAGCCGCGAATTGACCGCAACCCTGTACCTGCACAATATTCTCGGCTTTGCCCTCAAGGAGTCCTTACGTGCCACGCGCGCCACTGCCGGGTACGTTGCGCTGCGCGGCTATGAAGCCCGGCGCGAAGCGTTTGAGATGGAACAATCGGAAGCGCTTGGCGTTACGCCGTCGCCGCAGTTCCATATCGCGCTACGCGCCGTTGATCACAATGGCCCGATTCGCCTGGTTGCCGCCGAAGGGTATAGCGCCGAAGAGTATGAGCGATTGCTCAATACGGAGATCACTGCAGGACAGACGATTGCCGAACAGGTGGCGACGCGCGGCGAGCCGCTGGTTGCCGACGAACTCTCGGGTGATGATCGCCCTGCCGCAGTCGGGTCACTCCCTGCAGCAACCGTGGCGGCGCCAATCTATTACGAAGCGCAAGTGATCGGCGTCGTCAACCTTCATAGCGCCCAGGCACGCGCCTTCGATCGTGACGCGCTCGACTTCATTCGCGCTGTGGCAGACCAGATCGCGCTCGCCATTGGCAACGAAGAACGCTATTATGAACAGCGCCGCCAGCGAGATCTCCTGGCGCAACGCGCCAACACACTGAACGAGGTCTTGCGCATCGGCCAGGAGATGCGCGCCGATCGCTCACTTGATGATGTGCTGGAGCAGATTGCGTTCAGTGCCGTCGAAACGGCGCGCTTCCGCTCGGTGGTGTTCTATCTGCTCAATGCCGACGATGGCGCCACGGCAACACTGGTCGCTGCCGCCGGCCTGCCCCTGGTCGAGATCGAACGGTTGCGGAGCGGCACATTGCCCATGGCACTGATTGACCAGCTCCTCGATCGTCGCTTCCGCATCGGTCGTAGTTTTTTCGTGCCTGGCGCTTCGCTGCGCGAACTCTCCAGTGAGATTGACCTCCGCCTGCTTTCGACTGTGGAGAGCGAGGGCGAACGCGCACCACACGAGTGGCAGGCCGATGACACGCTGATCGTTCCACTCTACAGCACCCGCGCGCGCCTGGTGGGTATTATGGTGGCGGATGAGCCGTATGATCGCCAGCGGCCGACCCTGCGCTCGGTTGAAACGCTCGAGATCTTTGCCGACCAGGCAGCGATTGCCATTGAAAACGCCAGCCTGCTGCGCGAGGCGCGCTCGCAGGCCGAACAGATGACGTCGCTCTACCGCGCCAGCACGGCAATGGCGACTTCACTCGACCTCGGTAGCCTGCTCGATCGGATCTATGATGAGATCGTCGAACGCATGGGGGTGCCATCATTCTGTTTTGTGGCATCGTACCATCCCGCCCGCGATGAGATCCGCTTCGAGATGTTCAAGCGCGAAGGCGTGACCCTGGAGCACCTGCAACACATGACTATGCCACGCGGTGGTCTGGCTGGCTGGGTGATCGAGCATGGCGAGATACTGCACATTAGCGACTACCAGGAAGAAGAGCAATACCTGCCTGTCCCACCGATCAAGCTTGGCGAGCCGATTCGTTCGTGGGTCGGCCTTCCGTTGATGAGCCAGAACCAGGCCATCGGCGTTCTCTCGGTGCAGAGCTTCGAGCCGCGCGCCTTCAGCGCACGCGACGTCCAGTGGCTGTCAACGGTCACGAACCAGCTTGCGGTCGCGCTGTCGAATATTCGCCTGTTGACCGAGGCGCGTGAAAGCGCGGCGGCATTGCAGCGCAAGGTCGGCGAGCTGTCAACGCTACTGCGCGCGGCGCAGGTGCTGAGTTCATCACTCAAGCCGGCGGATGTGTTGCATACGCTGATGGCCGTCGTCGCGGAACAACTCCAGGTGAATACGGTGGCCCTCTGGAAGATAGCCGATGATGGTTTCCTCACTCCCGCCGCGATGCAAGGTATTCCGCCCGATGTTGCGCGCACCCTGCGCGTTCCGGTAGGTCGCGGCCTCACCGGTCGCGTCGCAGCCGACGGGCGCCCGCTGGTGGTGACGAATGTCGAGGATGAGGGCAGTTCGCTCTACCCGCAGTTCAACCGCGATAATCAGTATACATCCTTTATGGGTGTACCGGTCGTCTACCGCGAACAGACGATTGGCGTGTTGAGTGTGATGACGGTGCAGGAGCGCGCGTTCAGCCCCGATGAGGTTACCTTGCTGGCCGGCATGGCCTACCAGGCGGCAATTGCGCTTGAGAACGCGCGCCTGTTCGCTGAACGAGAACAGCGCATCGCTGAACTGACGGCGCTGAACCATATCAGCCAGGCAATCAATGTTTCGCTCAGCACCGACGAGATTCTGGTAGCGTTGCACCGCGGCATGAGCGAAGTGCTCGATACGTCGCAGTCGTTTATCGCGTTGTACGATGCGGAAACGCGCCGCCTGAGCTATCCGCTGGTGTATGTGGACGGCCACCGATCGGCGGAGGAAGAGGCCGAGGTCATTATCGTCGATGAGGCGACCGGCCTCACTCCAACCGTGGTTGTTCAGCGCCGGCCATTGTTGCTGCGGTCCCAGCAGGAAGTTGATGCTATCTCAACAACCAGTTATGAACCAGGCGAGCCACCGATCTGCTCATGGCTGGGAGTGCCGATTATTCAGGGCGACGATGTGTTCGGCGTCCTGAATGTTCAGAGTTACGAGGCTGGCAAGTTCGATGAGGATGCATTACGCTTCCTGATGACCATGGCCAATCAGGCAGCCATCGCACTCAGCAATGTTCGTCTGTTCCAGAGCGAACAGGCGCGCCGCCGCGCGGCGGATACGTTGCGTGAGGTGGCGAAGACGTTGACCGGCGTCCTGGCGCTCGATGAGATTTTCTCACTGATCCTTGATCAGCTTGCGCGCGTGGTGCCCTACGATACAGCCTCGCTGATGCTGCGCGAGGGCGACATCCTGCGCGTCGCGGCGGCGCGCGGCTTTGACGAAGTGCTCCAGTCACGCGTCGAACAACTGGCGCTGCCGATAGATGCTGATGCGTCGCTGGCCCGCGTTGTGCACAGCCGGCGCCCGCTGGTGCTCATCGATGCGCGCGAGGCGCCGCCGTCGAGCGTTGATGAGGGCACTGAGCATATTCGCGGCTGGATCGGAGCACCGCTATTGCTCGGCGATGATGTCATCGGCGTGCTCAACGTTGATAGCGCGACGGTGGGCGCATATGACGATGAAGATGCACAACTGGCCTTCGCGCTCGCCAGCCAGGCCGCACAGGCGATTCGTAATGCGCGCCTGTTTGCCGAGGTACGGCGCTTCACCGCTGAACTGGAGAAACTGGTTGACGACCGGACCGCAGCGTTGCAGGACGCCAATGCGCAACTCGCAGCCGAGAAGGATCGCCTGCAGGCAGTGCATACCATCACGCTGGAACTGACGGCCAGCCTCGACCTGCAGACGACCTTGAATCGCGCGCTGGAACTTGCATCCGCCGCGATTGGCGCGCGACGGGGGTCGATCATGCTGCACGATCCGCAGGCGAACCGCCTCACCTGCCGTGCCGTACTCAATAGCGATGGCTCGGTTGAGACGAAGAGTTTCCCTATCAGCTTCGAGAAGGGATCGGGGCTCTCCGGCTGGGTCATGCGTCACCAGGAGGCCGTCTGCATTGCCGATGTGCGTGGCGATGATCGCTGGTTACGCGAAGAGGGACGCGCCGAGGAGGTGCGCTCGGTGATTGCCGCGCCGCTTATGACCCAGGACGGCCCGCTCGGCGTACTTATTCTTTCCAGCCCACGAATCAACTTCTTCAGCCAGGACCAGGTGCAACTGCTTGCGACCATTGCCAACGAAGTGGCGATTGTTATCCACAATGCCACGCTGTACACCGTCATTAATGAGATCGCGATGGAACGCGGCGAGCTGTGGGCCCAGCAACGCGAGGAGAACAGCAAGAACCAGGCCATTCTGCAAAGCCTGGGTGAGGGTGTCATCGTCGTTGATGAGCAGCAGCGCGTGGTGCTGTACAACGCGGCTGCCGAGCAGATCCTCGGCATTCCGGCGTCATATGTCGCCGGCCAGTCGCTGGCGCGCATCGCCGAGTATCGCGACCCCGGCGTGGTGCCAGATCGTGCGACACAGATCTATGACGGCCTGCAACAGGGCCTCCGCGTCCTGGCTGATGAACGGAAGAACCACAATCGCATGCTCGAACTGCCGGCGCCGGCCCAGTCGATTGTGCTGAACTTTGCACCCTGGCTTGGCCCGCGCGGCGCGGTGTTTGGCAGCGTCCTCGTGTTGCGCGACATTACCCGCGAGGTTGAAGCTGATCGCGCCAAACGCGACTTCATCTCCAGCGTGTCGCACGAGTTGCGTACACCACTGACTTCGATCAAAGGGTATGTGGATCTGCTGCTGCTCGGTGCCGGCGGCCAGCTTAGCGAAGGACAACTCTCGTTCCTGAGCGTGGTCAAAAACAACGCCAACCGGTTGATGGACCTGATTAACGACATCCTCGAAATCGGGAGGATCGACAGCGACAAGATCCAGCTCAGCGTCGAGGAAGTCACAATCGGCAACGTGTTCCACGATGTGTTGCAGACGCTGCGGGCCGAGATCGAACGCAAGCGTCTGGCGGTAAGCGTGCAGATTGACGATGCGGTGCCGCCAATCATTGCCGATCCGCGCCGCCTCACCCAGGTCGTGCTGAACCTGGCGTCGAATGCCGTCAAGTATACCTATCCCGAAGGCGAAATCACACTGCGTGCCGTGCTGAACCCTGCCGGCCTGTTGCAGGTTGACGTGATTGACAATGGGGTCGGCATTACCCCTGAACAACAGCAGAATCTCTTCCGTCGCTTCTATCGCGCCGATAACCCGCTCCGCGATGAGGCGGGCGGTACCGGTCTCGGGCTGTCGATCGCCAGATCGCTGATCGAACTGCACGGCGGCGAGATGTGGGTCGAGAGCGAAGTCGGCAAAGGGAGCACCTTCAGCTTTATTATCCCGTTAACGCAACCTGAGGCAGAGCCGGTCTCAGAGCCGGCAGGGCAGGGCCAGCCATGAGCGCCGTCCATCTCGACAACCGGCTGGTGCACTACGAGGTGATCGGTCGCCGCGGCGCACCTGTGATCTTTCTGCATAGCTGGCTGGGATCGTGGCGCTACTGGTTGCCAACGATGGAACATGCCGCGGAACGCTATCGGACCTTCGCAATCGACTTCTGGGGTTTTGGCGAGTCGGATCGGCGCGAAGGGGCGTTTTCGATCGCCGAGTATGTCGATCTGCTCATGCGGTTCATGGACCAGCTGGGTATCACAAAGGTCAGCCTGGTCGGCCACGGGCTGGGTGGTATGGTCGCGCTCCGGGCCGCATGTCAGAATCCGGATCGCGTTACCCGCCTGATGATGGTCAGCACGCCAATCCAGGGATCACAGATCCAGAGCCATATCAAACCAGGGGCGCTTTCGCGCATTTTCGGGCGCGCGACGCCAGGCAATGTCTGGACGCGTCTGGTGCGCCAGTTAAACGTTGACTACCCCCAGATCTTGAACGAAATTATTGAGGATACCGATAGCCTGTCGGAGCTTGTGGTGCAGCGCGTGATCGCCTCGGTGGTAGAAGCCGATCTGCGCGGCGATCTTGAGTCGCTGGACGTGCCATTACTGGCCGTGTATGGCGAGAAGGATGCGATTGTCACCGCGGACCAGGCGCGATTCCTGCACGATGATCACCGATCGTTACAACAGGTTATCAAATTGCCCCGCTCAAACCACTTCCCCTTCCTCGACCAGCCCAATGTCTTCAATCGCCTGCTGATGGACTTCCAGGCCAGCAGCGGGACGCAGGTGGAGATCAAGACAGAATGGCGGCGACGGGTGAGCCAGCTGGAGTATATTTAGGGGTTAGGGGTTAGGGGTTACGAATCAGAGTTTAGAATCTTCATTGTCTGTAACGTACCCTTCAGCAGTTTCGCGAAGCGGTGTTTCGTGCGATTGCTTGAGCTTACCTATCATAGCAGAGAGCATTCGCAGACACTCGTCAGTAAGCTTCAGCATTCGATCGTAATCCTCGTCCACAACTAGCTGACAGTCGTGCGCAATGTGAAGCCAATAGTCAGTTTCGTTCGCCGAGGCGCGAGCGATCCGAAGATAGCGAACGTACTCTCTACCAGTATCACGCCCGCGCCCTTCAGCCACATTCGCCCCAATTGAGGCTGCGGCGCGAAACAATTGATCGGCGACGGTTCGACCTTGCGGTGTTCGTGGTAACAACTGAACGAAGATGTCAACCTCGCGAACTAGCTCAAAAGCGCGCTGCACAATGGGCAGATCCTTGTAATTGAGCACTTCACCCATGTTCAGCTTAACCCCTAACCCGTAACTCTTAACCCTTAACCCCTACAGTCGCGACCGTGGATCGAGCGCATCGCGCAGGCCATCACCCATAAAGTTGATACTGAGCACCGTGAGGAAGATCAGCAGGCCGGGGATGAGCGCCAGCCATGGCGCCGCCTGAAGATACTGGCTACCGTCGGTCACCAGCCGGCCCCAGGTTGGCGTATCCGGCGGGAAACCGACCCCCAGGAAGGAGAGGGTCGATTCAGCGATGATTGCGCTGCCGATTTCGAGCGTCGCCGCGACAATAATCGGGCTCATGGCATTGGGCAGAATGTGACGAAACATAATTGCCGTCCGGCTGATGCCAAGGCAGCGCGCCGCCTCAACAAACTCCTTCTCCTTGAGCGACAGAAACGTCGCGCGCACGACACGCGCGGTCTGCATCCATGCCAGCGCGCCAATCACCGTCACGACAATCACGAAGATCCCTGCCTCCGGCGACCCCATCGCCTGAATCACCGGATCGCGGAACAAATAGACGGTAAGCAGGATGAGCGGCACGGCCGGCAACGACAGGAACAGATCGGTCAGCCGCATCAGCGCCTGATCCACGACACCGCCGAAGAAACCGGCAGCGGCGCCAATGATGGTTCCCAGCGAAATAGCGATCAGCATGGCGACCAGGCCGACCGAAAGCGAGACGCGCCCGCCATAGATACAGCGCGCCAGGAGATCGCGGCCCAGATCATCGGTGCCAAACGGGTGCACACTGGTTGGTGGCGACAGCAGCGCCAGGAAGTCAAGATGGTCGATCAACACGCGAATATCCGGATTCTCAACCGGAACGGGCATACCGGATTGTGCCAGTTGATCCACCAGGTAGCGCTCATAAAACAGGGCACCGATCGTCACAGCCAGGATGAGAAGGAACAACGTGCTGGCGCCAACCATTGCCAGTTTGTGTCGCCGGAAGCGCCGCCATGCATCACCCAGCAGCGTGCGCGGCTTCGCTGGCACACCGAGTTGCAACTGGCGGATGGTGACCGAGGCATCAGTCGCTCCTGCTGCATTCATGGTCTGGTCTACTTCGGACATCTGCGCCTCGCTTTACGATGTGGAATGATCAGCTGTACCGGACACGCGGGTCAAGAACGCCGTACAACAGGTCAGCAATCAAATTGAACAACACCGTGAGGCAGGCGAAGATGAACGTCAGCGCCATGACCACAGGCGTATCAGAATTCTGAATCGAGGTAATCAATAACTGGCCAAGGCCGTTGACGCGGAACAGATTTTCGGTAATGATTGCACCGGCGAAAATAGCCGGAATCCCCAGTGCGATCAGTGTGACCACCGGAATCATGCTGTTGCGCAAGACATGCCTGACGACCACCATAGCATCGGCCAGACCCTTGGCGCGCGCGGTGCGCACATAATCGAGCGGCAGGTTATCAAGCATAGACGAACGCATGAAGCGGGTCAGCGCCGCCGTTTGCTGGACGACCAGCACGGTGACCGGCAGCACCATCTGGCGCAACTGCTCAGTGAATCCATCCCATCCAGCGAGATTGAGTGTTGAACTATAAACAATCGGGAACCACTTCAGGTTGATTGCAAATACCAGCATCAATGTCAGACCGGTAAAGAATGATGGCACGGAAAAACCAATGAATGCGAAAAACGTCGCCAGCTGGTCGAACCATGAATACTGCTTGACCGCCGAGATAACGCCGATCGGAATCGCAATCAGCACAGCTATCAGGTAAGCCGCTCCGACCACCTGGAGCGTCTGCGGCAGGCGTTGCCAGACCAGGTCTATCACCGGGCTACGCGACGCGAACGAGAAGCCCCAGTCGCCACTGGCCAGGGCGCCAAGCCATTTAACATAGCGAACATACCAGGGTTGATCGAGGCCAAACTGTGCGCGGATCAACTCGCGCGTCGATTCGGGGATGGCAGGATTGAGCGCAAATTGCGCCAGCGGGTCACCTGGTGCCAGCGCCAGGATGGCAAAAATCACAAAGCTGATCACCAGCAAGGTAGGAATAGCTATCAGCACACGGCGCAAAAAGTACTGGGCCATCGACATCAACCCTTTAGAGCCTATCCGAAAACCAGATGGTCCATGTCATTGCGAGCGCGAGCGAAGCAATCTCCTCTCGCGCCGGTCGATTGCTTCAGCCACGCTGCGCTCGCTGCACGCGGTCGCTGGCACTCCTCGCAATGACATCCAATCCGTTTGTTGGATAGGCACGTAATATGCACGCGGGGGACAGGTTCGCATATGCTCCCCTGTCCCCCGCATCTACCGTAGGCGACTATTTGCTCCAGGAAGCGATGTTCCAGATACTCGAGTCGAATGTGTTATAGGTCGGGCCGTTAAGCGCCTTGACCTTGGCATTCGGTGTGCGACGATTGATCAGCGGAATGACGGCGACATCCGTGGAAAGGAGATCGTTCATCTTGATCGCCAGTTCCGCGCGCTTCTCAAGATCGAGCTCTTTCTTCAACTGATCGAAGAGCGCGTCATACTCCGGGTTGCAGTAGCGTCCGTCGCCGTTGTTATTCCAGTTATTCTCCGACGACGCGCGCTCGGCACACGTCCAGGCCTGCAAATACGCCTGCGGATCGGTTGTGGAGGGGCCGTTGGTGTACATCTGCAGATCGGCATAGAACTTGTTCAGCGTATCGGGATTGCCCGGGTCACCGCTGAAGAAGACGCCGGCATCAATCGCCTTGACGTTAACCTGGATACCGATCTCGGCCAGGTTCGCCTTAATGATCGCCTGTTCGCCCTGGCGCAGCGTGTTGATCGAGGTCTGGAAACTGACGACCAGCTTCACCCCATTCTTCTCACGCACCGGGCTGCCAACCCAGCCGGCGTCTTCGAGCAACTTCTTCGCCGCTTCAACATCGCGTTCACACTTCAGATTCGGCGAATTGACCGCTGCGGGAACCACCAGCACATTACAGGTCGGCTCACCGGTCGGGCCATAGAGCTGCTCGGCAATCGCCTTACGGTCGATCGCCAGTGCAATCGCCTGGCGTACCGGCAGTTCGGTCAGGAACGGGTGCGGCTGATCCGGTTCGGAGCGCTTATCGCCCAGCGCCGGGTCGGGGTTGGCGAAGTTGACGACGATGCGCTCGACACCGAACGAACCACCCGCGAGGGCATCACACTTGCCGCTGGCAAGGATCGGTTCCAGCACCGCCTTCGGGATCTGCAGGTTCCAGGAGAAGTCAACTTCCTCGGTCTCACAGACGGCGCGCGCCGCCGACGCGGCGTCACCACCACCCTTAATCTCGACCTCGTCGAAGAAGACCTTATCCGCGTCGCGGAAGTACGGGTTACGCTCATAGAGCACCACATCGCCCGGCTTGAACTCTTTGAGCTTCCAGGCATTGGTGCCGATCGGCGCGAGGTTGGCTGCCTGGCAGGCGGCGTCGGTGCTGGCCGCCGCGCCGATGCAGTTGCCGAACTGCGCCTTCTGCAGGATCATACCGTTAGGACCGACGAACGAAATGTACGGATCGGCATTCGGCTCTTTCCAGGTGATCTTCACCGTATTGGCATCAATCGCCTCGACGTTGCTGATGGGATCGAAGTTCGCCTTGGTGGTGCAGGCCGTCGCCTCATCGGCGCAATACTGCCAGGTAAAGATAATGTCGTCAATGGTGAAGTCGCTGCCATCCGACCACTTGAGGCCCGGCCTGATCTTCCAGGTGACGCTCGTTCCGTCCGCCGCCACGCCGCCATTCTCGATGGTCGGAATCTCAGCCGCCAGGTAGGGCACCAGTTCATCATTCTGATCACGGCGAGCCAGCGGCTCGAGGATGACGGTCGCGCCATCAAAGTCCTTGGTACCGCTTGCGAGGTGCGGGTTCAGGGTCGTCACCGCCTGCCAGTAGAGGATCTTCAGGCGGCCACCGGGCTGCGCCGCCGGGGCAGTCGTTGGCGCGGCGGTCGGCTCCGCCGCCGGGGCAGTCGTTGGCGCGGTGGTCGGCTCCGCCGCCGGGGCAGTCGTTGGCGCGGCAGCCGGTTGCTGCCCACCACACGCCGCCAGGATCGGGACGATCAGAACGAGCAGCAACGCCATTGCGCCGCCACGTCGCCACAGGTGTCGCACAGAGCGCATCGTGGTGTGTGTCCTTTCCGCTACAGTTGAGGAGTCTGTCACCAGGGTCACGAAAACGATCCGGTAGATTGAGTGCGTGCCACCTCCTTGGTGTGAACCCTTCCGCGCGTACACAGCGCGGCGCCCTTCACACCGTATGGCAATACCGGCGCACGCACGGCGCTCGACCGGGCTCGGCGGAGGGCAGGGTGCACACTATTGCACGCATGTGAAGGGCAGGTCAAAGAGAGTTATCGTATGATAACACGAAGGTTAAGCATCGTCAACGGTATAGGTACTGGCGGAGCATTGTTCGGACAGGCATGTAATGCCTGAAGTCTATGAGCCCCGGGAGTCGTGACTACTCTTCGGTGCAGCGGAGCAACTCGCGCACCCGCGCAAACTGATCGGCGGCACTCTGCGGGTTGGCCGCTTCGATCTCCTGGATGGCGCGTAGCGCAGCTTCGGCGACGGAGGCGCCCCACGAGGTGAGACTGGTATCTTCTGCGGCGAGCTCGCGCAGCGGCTGGATGGCTTCAACGGCGTGCAGGTGCGCCAGCGCATTACATGCCGCAAAGCGCACGTCGGGCGCAGGATGGTGGATCGCGGTAAGCAGGGGATGGAAGGCGCGCGTATCGCCGATACGCCCCAGGGCAATTGCGGCGCGCTGGGCAACCCGCGGATCGGGATCGGTCAGCGCATGGAACAGTTGATTGAGCGACCGTCCCTCACCGATCGCGCCGAGCACCCGGATGGCCTCAATGCGTACCGATGAATCGTCGCTTTCAGCCAGCGCCAGCAACGCCGGCAACGCCGGCTGACCGATCACCCCCAGCGCCCATGCAGCGCGCATGCGAACATCGCGGTCGTCGTGATAGAGCAACTCGACCAGTGGTGCGACTGCCGGCTCACCGAGCATGCCGAGGGCGAATGATGCCTGTGCACGGGCGAACTCATCACCGCGCTGCAACTCCTCGATCAGGCGTCGGATTGACTCGGGCGTATTCTCCATGCCTGCACCTCTTTCTTGCGGGTCGGGGGGTTGCACCTGCATTATTCCTGCCCGAGCACTTCGCGCACACCACGCAGACGAGTGCTCAGCAGTGCCCGGGCCATGCTGCTGTCCAGCGCACAGTTACGTGGCCGGCGGGGCGCCGCCGGGCTCGGCCCACCTCGCAGGCGGGACGGATCATGCGCGAAGGCGCGCGCGACCAGGCAGGCAAATTCATAGCGGCTAACGACATCGGCACCGGCGACATGCAACACACCCGATCGATCAAGTAACGCCAGCTCCAGCAGCGCGGCTGCCAGGTCGCCAACCTCGATCGGGCAGCGCAGTTCATCAGTGAAGAACAGCGCGTCAGCGCGCCCATCGGCCACATCGAGCGCGAACAGTTCGTGTTTCCCGGGGCGGCGCGGGCCACCGTAGATCAGCGACGTGCGAACGATCACTGCCGCTGGATGGATTCCGGCCACCAGACGTTCGGCAGTGGCCTTGGCCGTGCCATAGGCCGTTACCGGTTGCGGCGGATCGGTCTCGACATACCTGCCGGCGCGCTCGCCATCAAACACGACGTCACTCGAAAGATGCACCAGCCGTGCCTGCACCGCGCGAGCGCCCCGCGCCACCGCCGCCGCCCCTGTCGCGGTGATCGCCATAACGTCCGGCCCGTCCTGGCGATACGCCGTGTGAATGACAACAGCAGGCGCGAGTTGCGTTACCAGGGCTTCAGCTGCCGCCGCATCGCGCAGGTCGAGCGACTCCCAGCACGCATGCGGCTCCTGTGGCAGATGCGTATGATAGGTCGCAACGACATCCCACTCCTGGGCGAGGGCCTGTGCAACCAGCATCGTGCCCAGGTAACCGGTACCGCCTGTGATAAGAATACGCCTCATAGCGTGTAACGTTCCACGTTCAACGTTCCACGTTCCCACCTTCCACGTCCAGCGCCTCCAGCGCCGCGCGCGCCGCCGCCTGAGCCGCTGCCTGCTTGCTCGACCCACGACCGACCCCCAGCGACTCCTCGCCTGCCAGCGCCTCGACAGTAAACTCACGCTGATGTTCAGGGCCGGTAACCTCGAGCGTACGGTAGCGCGGCGTCACCCCACGTTCCGCCTGGATGCGCGACTGGAGCGCGCTCTTGTAATCCACTGGCGGGCCAATTGTTTGCAGTTGGTCCAGTTCCGCTTCGAAGAGCGGAGAAAGAAACGCGCGTGCGGCGTCAGGGCCGCCATCGAGGAAGATCGCTGCGACGACCGCTTCAAACGTGTCGGCCAGTAACGACGGACGGCGCCGCGCGCCACTCAACTCCTCACCGCGCGCCAGCAAAACATAACCACCCAGATCATACCGGCGCGCGAGTCTGGCCAGCGTTTCGGTACGCACCAGCGCTATGCGCCATGCGGTCAACTCCCCTTCGCCGGCTGATGGAAAACGTTCATAGACCAGGGTCGCCGCGAGGTAATTGACCACCGCATCGCCAAGAAACTCCAGGCGTTCATTGCTGGCGAGATGCAACCGCTCTTCGATACGCTCATTCAGATACGAGCTATGGGTAAGCGCGCGTTGAAGCAAGCCGGGATCGGCGAACGTCACCCCCAGGCGGGCGATCAGTGTCTCAAGCGCTGTCATGGTAGCGCCGGAACACGAGCGATACATTATGACCGCCGAAGCCGAACGAATTGCTCATCACAACATCCACCCGACCCGGGCGCGCCACATTCGGCACATAATCCAGGTCGCACTGTGGATCAGGCGTCGTGTAATTAATCGTTGGCGGAATCAGATCGTTCTGGATGGCGAGCACACTGACGATCGCCTCAATCGAGCCAGCGGCGCCGAGCAGGTGGCCAAACTGAGACTTGCTGGAACTGACCGGCACCTGGTATGCACGTTCACCAAGCAAGGTCTTGATCGCCTGGGTTTCGGCGATATCGCCAGCTGGCGTGCTGGTGCCGTGGGCATTGATATAGTCAACATCATCCGGGGAGAGACCGGCATGCGCCAGCGCCGACCGCATGGCGCGCAACGCACCCTCGCCACCTGGCGCGGGCTGGGTAATATGATATGCATCAGCAGAGAGTCCATACCCGACGAGTTCGGCAAGAATGCGCGCCCCGCGCGCCCGGGCAAACTCCAGATCCTCAAGTAGCAGCACCGCGCCGCCCTCTGAGAGAACGAACCCATCACGCAGCGCGTCGAATGGACGTGAAGCACCTGCCGGATCCTCGTTGCGGGTGGATATCGCCTTCGCGCTGGCGAACGAGGCGATCCCAAGCGGCGTGATCGGCGCTTCACTGCCACCCGCCACAATCGCCGACGCCCAGCCACGGCGAATCATCTCGCCAGCCTCACCTATGGCGTGCGCACCAGTGGCGCATGCCGACGTCGGGCAAAAGTTTGGGCCTTTGAGGCCAAACATCATTGAGACCTGGCCCGATGCCATGTTATTGATCATGGCCGGCACCAGGAACGGACTGATGCGCGACGGGCCGCGTTCGCGGAGGGTCAGGACCCCTTCGGCGATGGTAGCGATACCGCCGATGCCGCTACCGATAATCACACCGATCGCATCGGCATTCTCTGGTGTCGCCGTCAACTCGGCCGTACGCAACGCTTCCGTCGCGGCGGCGATTGCCAGGTGAATGAAGCGATCATTGCGACGAACCTCTTTACGGTCCATGTAATTGTGCGGGTCAAATCCACGCACCTCGCCGGCAATGCGCGAATCGAGGTTGTCAGCATCACACAGAGTGATCGGTCCGACGCCGCTGCGCGCTTCGCGGATACCTTGCCAGAGGGAAGGAACGTCGAGACCCAGCGGACTGACCGCACCCATGCCAGTAATAACGACACGCCGTGACATCGGCATTGATCTCCTGATAGTGAGGCGACAGGCGTCAGGTGATAGGTGTCAGGTGGACACGTACTATGCAAGCGGTGAATGATCACGCTACTGGATGCCATTCCCGTCCATTGCGTGGTGATTATAGCAGAAACCTCAACCGTACGCGCTCATCGGGCAGTCAGCTACCGCACGCCTATCGCCTGATTTGCCTCATCCCTCTCGACTCGGGCGCGCCTGGCGCAACCCCGCCTGTGCGCCGGTATGCTCCGGATCAAGTTTGAGCGCCATTTCAAAGGCATGCTGCGCATCTGCCTGGCGCGCAAGCCGCAACAGGCACATACCGTAGCTAACCCATCCTTCAACCGAGCGCGGGTCGAGCCTGAGCGATTCATAGTACGACTCCGCCGCAGCCTTATGGCGACCACGATCGCACAACAGATCGCCAAGTTGCCTGCGCGCGACTGCATCGGAGGGATCGAGGCGAATCGCCTTTTCGAAACACTCCTGCGCCGGCTGCCACTGAGCTTCGCGGTAGAGCACGGTGCCCTTCCCGCGCCACAACGCCGGCGCGCTGGGTGTATACGAGAGCGCTTGATCATAAGCCGTCAACGCGGCGGCAGATTTCTGCATTGTCGCGTATATTTCGCCACGTGTTCCGTAAAGCTCGCCGAATTCGGTGCGGCTCACGGCGCGGCGCAATCCCTCCTCTACTGCCTGCAACGACTCGTGATACAACCAGAGTTTGACCGAGCAGCGCGCCATCAAGTTCCAGCTCTCCGGATCGTCACGGTCGAACTCAACGGCACGATTGAAGCTACGAATCGCTTCCTTGTACTCACCCATGTTCATATGCGTCAGGCCGCGCTCGCGCCAGCGTTCAGCCTCGGCCAGGTCATCGTGGAGGTCATCGTCGGCATAGCGCGCGCCGGTGAGGGCCAGTCGAACCTCCTGCAGCGCCTTCTCGACCGCGGCAAAGGCTGGATACCGCTCACCAGGGCGCTTTGCCATACAACGCAGCGCCACCTCTGCCGCTGCCGGCGGCAATCCCGGCACGAACCGGCGTGGATCGGGCGGCGGCGTCTTACGGATGATCCGGATCAGTGAATAATCGTGCGGCGAGTCGAACGGCAGACGCCCGACAAACAGTTCATAGAGCATGACGCCGAAGGCATAGATATCGCTCGAGATACTCGCCGTCGCTCCATCGAACAACTCGGGCGCCATGTACGGCAGGGTGCCACCGAGGCCACTGGTTGAGAAGGTTGCGCGCAACGGCACGCGCCGGCGCTCGCGAGTCTGCTCGTCGTCGAACAACGTCCGCCATGGCCGCAGCACCCTGGAGAGGCCAAAATCGGTGACCTTGGCGCGCCCATCGAACGACACCATGATATTGTCGGGCTTGAGATCGCGGTGCACCATGTCAAGCTGATCAACCGCATGTTGCATGCCGCGACAGATCTGGATGCCGAAGTCGATCGCCTCTTGCAACTGGATGCGCCCGACCAGGGCGCGTAATGGGCCGCCATGAACATACTCGGCAACAACATGCGGCCGGCCCATGTAGGTATGAATATCGTAGGCGCGAACAATGTTGGGATGGCTCCCGAGGCGCGTCCAGAGTTCGGCTTCGGTATGAAAGCGCCGGATTGCCGCTTCGTCCCAGAGATACTTCGTCTGGTAGGTCTTCAGCACCACACGCCGGCGGCGCTGGCGGTCGTAGGCGATGTAGACCACGCCCATATAGCCGCGGCGCACCTGCTGCACCTCGTACCGTTGCTCGATTACGTCATCAACCCGGTATTCACGACCGAGTTGCGCGTCTGCAAGGCGCTTACGGCGCTTGAACCATCGCTTGAGCATCGCACCGTTACCCGCGCAACCGCGCGACGAGATCGACATACTGCTGCATCGCGGCGTCCTTTGTCGTCCCTTTGAGTTTCGCCCAGGCATCATACTTCGCCTGGCCGACGAAGTCGAAACCACCGGGCCGGTGTCCACCGGCGTCACCGCTGGTCGCCTGCTTGTAGAGCGCATAGAGCTGTAACATTGTCTCATTATCCGGCCGTTTTGCCAGGCGTGTTGCGGCCTCGGCGGCAGCGGCAAACTGTGTTGCCAGATCAGACATGATGCACCTCGTTTCTCTCTGAAGACAGTGAACAGTGTCGCCCAACCATTCGGCCTTCTCCTGGGAATGGTGTGTTCCACCGACGGGGCGACGTGAACTGGCGCTTGCGCACACCTTCCCGCGCCGCGCCCGATCCTCTGACTGTGAACAGGTTCGCTGTCGCAACCACCGGTTGGCGATCGTCGGCCGGTTTCTCTCGCGTCACACCCCGGCGACCTCATCTCCGCCCTCAACACGGTAGGCATACGCCATCCGTGGTGTGTTGAAGGCGAATCCGGCGCGTCCGCGGGTATCGAGCAGAATGACGCCACCCAGTCCATTCACGCGTCGTTCCAGCGACGCAACCGCCGCGCGCGCCGCCTCGGCGGGCGAATGGCCGGCGCCAATCAGGTCCGTCGCCATCTTCGCCAGCAGCACCTTGATGATCGACTCGCCCCACCCGGTAGATGAACATCCACCGGTGAGGGTATCCGCATAGAGCCCGGCACCGATCAGTGGCGAGTCGCCAACGCGCCCGGCCGGTTTGTATGACACGCCGCCGGTCGAGGTACCGGCCGCAAGATTGCCATACTGATCGAGAGCCACTGCACCGACCGTATCGCCGGGACCATTCAGACCCGTCATCGAGCGAGCACCTGAGGAGACGTGTGGACGCAGTGGCGCGACCGGCGCTGCATCTCCTGGCCCTGCGTCTCCTCCAGTGCCGCCCCATACAATACCGCGCGTTCCAGCAATCTCGCCTGGAGGGCGCTGAAATGCATCGGGAGTGCGATACACCTCAAGGCGACGCAACGCCTCCCAGCGGGCACGTTCGCGCGGCACAACCAGATCCTCGTCGCTACAGCGTTCCAGGCCGATCGAATCAGCGTACTGCTCGGCGCCTCGCCCCACCAGCAGCACGACCTCGCTATCGAGCACATGGCGCGCCAGGGTAATCGGGTTGCGTACTCCGCGCACCGCAGCCACCGCACCCGAACGCAGCGATGCGCCATCCATGATCGCGGCGTCAAGCTCAACGTCCCCATCCCGGTTCAGCACCGAGCCAAGACCGGCGTCAAAGGCCGGGTCATCCTCCATGACGCGCACGGCAGCTTCAACCGCATCGAGCGCCGTTGCGCCGCGCTGGAGCACATCCCAGCCACGCGCCAGGGCGCGACGACATCCCGCCAGGTGCGGCTCGACCTCATCATCAGGAATGTCCCACGCACCCCCATGAACGATCAACGCAATCGGCACAGCGCACCTCCACCTATGAAGCACAACCGGCGCAGTAATTATTCCGTCGCAGGCGGCACGCCACCGGTCGTGCGCGCCAGTTCGCGCAGGTAGACGAACGCCGAGATCGCAAACGGCGCCATAGCGGCATAGAGCGCAGGACGGCCACTACGCGGTCCGTCGGCGATATACAGCAGCATGGCCAGTGTAAGCGCCAGCGTCGTGGCCTTCCCGGATGGATGCGCCGTCGAGATCACCTGGCGGCGGCGGTAGATCAACAACCCGCCGGCCAGGATCGCTGCGTCACGGCCCAGGAGCAGCACCGTCGCCCACCAGGGGAAACCGCGTGAACGGGCAAGCGCCACCGCGGTCGCGTCAATCATCAACTTGTCGGCGACCGGATCGAGCAACTGCCCGAGAGGCGACACCTCATGACGACGGCGAGCGATCGTGCCGTCAATCGCGTCGGTAAACATCGCCGCACCCAGGATACCAAGCGCACGCCAGCGCTGTTCCGGGCGTTGCATCGCGTGAATGGCTGCCGGTAACATCAGCAGACGGGCGAGCGTCAGCAGATTCGCCGGATACAGTACTTCGCGCAGCTTGAAGGCATGGCGTAACCGGGCAGCCATAACCGGCCTCGTATCAGGGTTCTCTGTTAGTAACCTGGCGGCGGCCCATAGCCGGGCGCGACCGGCACACCGCGCATCGGATAGAAGCGCGGCATCACCTGACCGATCGCATGGCCTATCACGCACTGCGCATAGAAGGTGGTGAAAAGAACACCGACGCCACACGCAATCAAGCCGAGCGAGGCAGCCAGGCCGGCCAGGATGGCCACGACCAGCAGCATGATCAAGGTACCGATATTGTTGCGGATGCTGGCGAACACCTCGCCGAACTTGAACGCCTCGCCAAACGAATCGGTTGCCAGGAAGCGCATAATCGCCGCGAGCGCCGCCAGGCCACAGACGATTGCCGCAATAATCACCAGCGGCAACAGGCAGAGCCCGATCAACGCGCCGGCGCCGCCCCCGCCGTCCGAGTCGGTGGTCAACGCCGCCGCACCGGCAGTCAGGATGGCGAACAGAAAATAGAGCACCATGACCGGCAGCAGATACACGATCTGAATAACCCAGGCAAAGAACCCGCGCGCCAGCAGATCGCCGAACTCCCCCCAGGCCGGCATTGGCCGCAGATTGCCGCGC
Source organism: Chloroflexota bacterium (assembly GCA_013388755.1). GTDB lineage: Bacteria > Chloroflexota > Chloroflexia > Chloroflexales > Roseiflexaceae > JACAEQ01. Next base: position 11,077 of record JACAEQ010000097.1, on the reverse strand, counting down.
GCCACGTTTTGCGCCACGCGATATGAATAGCCATAGATAGCAAGTGCACCGACGAATGGAATGAGTGATATGAGGCCACCCAGCAGTACTTTGGTGATCCACTGCTCGTCTTCGGTGACGAAACCGAAAGCCTTGCCGATCTCCATCTGCCTCTCCTCCTCTTCAGATCAACTCGCTGACCCGGGTAAGGCCGCGCCGATCCAGTTCACGTTCCGCCGCGACATATATCTGAGCCACAATCAAGTGTGCATAGAGCACCGCGCTCAAGGTTAACCAGACCAGGAGCAAGATAATCAACCATGTACCGGGCACCGTCAGGCGGCTGGCGGCCAGATAGGCCAGCGCACCCAGCAGCACGGCAGGCAGATACGCCGGCAGCGAGGCCAGGCGTGCACGGAAATAGACACCCCGCGCGCCCGGGCGCAGCGCCTCACGCATCGCGCGCACACTCATCGCGTGCTCCGGCGAAGCATCCTGCACATAGATCAAGCGCCCCACGATCGAAACCCCACTGATAAATACCAGAACGATGTAGGCGCTCATCACGACTGCCAGCACCCCGAGCACCCGGTTCGCCAGTTCAGGCGAACCACCGATGACCGAGGAAAACGCCACACAAAAGAAAACGACGACCGCCACAAGAAATGGCATACCATAGAACAGGAAATCGATGAGGCCAGCGAACATGCCGATCAACCAGCGCGACCACCAGTCGAACCAGGGTGGTAGCGGGGTTGGAAATCCTTTACGCGAATTGTCGATACTCTCGACGATCCAGCCGCCGGCAAAAGGGGCGCCGACAATAGACATTAGCAACGCGCCGCCGATCAGCGTCTTACGCCACCAGAGCGGATCGCTGTGGATGGTTGTAGCGGCGGTTCGAAGATCCATGAGATGTGCGGTTGAGCGTCAGGAACCGGGTATGCGCAGGTTGTTCCCTCGCTCGCATTCTCCCGTCAGGATGCTACATTGCAGCGAGGTGTTGTCGCAATCCATCAAGCGCCATGGTTCCGGCAAAGTCCCACACATCGTCGCTACCAGCATCAAACCGGCGGTACCACTCACGGACCCCACCGGCATGGGCCAGCGCGACGCTCATCAACGTAAAGCCATCGCTCCCGGGCGCACTTGCCGGTTGCAGCGCGAGACCAATGTCAGCGTGCCATTGCGAACGCACAGCAATCGCGCCGGTACGTGCCAGGCTCATCACCGCCTGATCATCAACCGGAACATCGGCTGGATGGATGATCACGCCGCGCAGCGCCGCAAGCGCATCGGGGTGGGCATTGAGCGCATGATAGACCGGCGCGTGCGTCGATCCCTCATGGAGTGCGAGCGTTACGTCGCGCTCGCGCAGCAGGCGGGCGACCACCCGATCGAGTCGCTCGTCGCCAAGCAGATGTGACCCGAGCCGTTCGCGAATGACCGCCTCAACCGCCGCGACCATCTCCTCTGCCACAGCGCGGTTGGCGGCCTTGGCGCCGATCCGCAGTTCATACTGCGCCCGCCTGGCCGAAATACCGAGAGTCGGGTTGGTCTGCACCATCAGATCGGCAATCATCTCACCAATCACGCTCTCTCCCAGACCCGCAGCGTGCAGTGTACGCACCAGGATTACGCCGGTCTCACCGCGTTCCTCGCGCAGGTATGGCATGATCGCATGTTCCCAGAGGTACCGCATCTCCGAGGGCACACCGGGAAGGACGACCACGGTGCCGTGCGCATCCTCAACAATGAAGGCCGGCGCCGTACCGCGGGGATTCTCAACGATCCGCGCTCCTTCCGGCACATACGCCTGGCGACGATTACTCTCCGACATGGTCCGGCCGAAGGAACGGAAGCGCGCCTCGATCTGATCGAGCAGGTGCTGATGGAAAACGAGCGGGCGCTGCAGCGCCCGTGCGACCGCCTCGCGGGTCACATCATCAACAGTCGGGCCGAGGCCACCGGTGCAGATCAGCAGATCGACACGATCAAGCGCCTCGCCAACCATTGTGGCGATACGTTCTTCATTATCGCCAACGACCGACTTGCGGAACAGGTTGATGCCAATCGCAGCGAGCTGGCGCGCCAGGTACGCGCTGTTAGTATCGATCGTCTCGCCGAGCAGCAGTTCCGAGCCGATCGCCAGGATCTCAGCGTTCATACAGTGCTCGCAGCGACTCAGCCGGGAGGCGAGGGTCTGCCGGTTGTGATGCGACCGGCGCGCGGCGGCGACGAACATCGGCCCACATATCCTGCTCGTGGGCCTCCATCGCCGTGCGACCGGCGGCCAGAGCGCCGCGCACACGTGCCGCCAGCGCCTCAACCCCGCCGGTGCGCGCCGCTCCAATCGCAACTGCAGCCGCACCGATGGCCATACCAATCGCAAAGCCTACGACGAATCGGCTCATTGATGCTCCTTCTGGCATCATGCCTTTGCTTCAATCTCGGCGCGGGCGCGGGCAATGAATGCCGCAAGCGGCATGGCACCAAGATCCTCACCGGAACGAGCACGAACCGCGACGGCGCCGGCAGCCTGCTCCCTGTCGCCGATTATAAGCATGTATGGAACCTTCTGCAACTGCGCCCGGCGGATCTTCGCCTGCATACGATCCTTGCTCAGATCGACCTCGATGCGCAGTTGCGCCTCCTTCAACTGCCGCGCGACTTCGGCGGCATAAGCACCATGCTTCTCATCAGAGATGGGAACGATCACGGCCTGCACCGGTGCCAGCCAGAGCGGAAACGCACCGGCGTAATGCTCGATCAGCACGCCAAAGAAACGTTCCATGCTACCGAGCAACGCACGATGCACCATGTATGGGCGACGTGGCTGGCTATCCTCGGCGATGTACTCAAGCCCGAAGCGCTCGGGAAGATTGAAATCGAACTGGATCGTCGAGAGTTGCCACTCGCGCCCCAATGCATCATTAACCTTGAGGTCAATCTTCGGACCATAGAACGCGCCGCCACCTTCATCCACCTCATACGGAAGCGCATGGGCTTCAATCGCGCGACGCAGTGCCTCCGTCGCCATGTCCCAATCCGCCGGATCGCCGACGTACTTCTCCGGGCGTGTCGAGAGATAGGCCGTAAAGTCACTCAGGCCGAAGGAGCGCAACACATACAGCGAAAAGTCGAGGGCACGACTGATTTCCTCCTCAACCTGATCGGCGCGACAGAAGATATGCGCATCGTCCTGCGTGAAGCCGCGCACGCGCGTAAGCCCGTGCAGGACACCGCTGCGCTCATAGCGATAGACCGTTCCATATTCGGCGTAGCGCTTCGGCAGGTCGCGGTACGAACGGAGATGGCTCTTATAGATTTGAATATGGAACGGGCAATTCATGGGTTTGGCGTAATATTCCTCACCCTCGATATCCATCGCCGCATACATGTTCTCTTTATAGAAATGCAGATGTCCCGACGTCTCCCACAGATGCGCACGCCCGATATGCGGCGAGAACACCCATTCATAGCCATTCTCCAGATGCGCCTGGCGGCTGAAATCCTCCGCGATGACGCGAATCATCGCGCCTTTCGGATGCCACAGGATGAGGCCCGGACCCACATCCTCCGAGACACTGAACAGATCCAACTCCTTGCCGAGCACACGATGATCGCGGCGCCTGGCTTCTTCCAGGCGCCAGAGATACTGCTCCAACTCCTCCTTGCTGTTCCAGGCCGTACCGTAGATCCGCTGCAGCATCGGCCGGTTCGAATCGCCGCGCCAGTATGCGCCGGCCACACTCATCAACTTGAAGCCATCCGGCGGAATCTGGTCCGTACTGGCAAGGTGCGGACCGCGACAGAGATCCTCGAATGTGTCGTGCTTATATGTTGAGATGACCGTACCGGCTTCGCTCCGTTCACCATACTCATCCTGGCCACGCGCCAGGCCATCGATCAATTCCAGTTTATATGGCTGATCGCGGAACAATGCTCGCGCCTCACCAGGATCAACAACACGGTAGACGAACGGATGCGCGCCGGCAATAATGCGTCGCATGCGCGTCTCAATCTCGATGAGATCATCAGGTGTTAATGCGCGCGGCAGATCAAAGTCGTAGTAGAAGCCATCCTCTATGGGCGGCCCGATAGCAATTTTCCCCTCAGGGAAGAGTTCGAGCACCGCCTGGGCCATAACATGTGCGGCTGAGTGACGCAGGCGGTAATAGGGGTCACTGTCTGGTCTGACTGGCATGATCATTCCCTCACACGTGCGATTGCAGATTCTTGATTGTGGACTGGCGCGATTCTTTCTTCCGGTGGCCTCCCCGGCCGTAAACGTCACCCAGATCCTATCCTTCCACGATCACCACCAGCGTGCCGGGTTCAATCCGCAGGTCGGTGATGCGGCGGCCCTGGGCTGCGAGCTGGTCGTTGAACTGCCGTTCAATCGGTTGCAGCAGATCGTCGAAAGCCACAACCTGGCCAAGCGGCCCATCAAGGTGAGGGGCAATGGCAATCACGCGCCCATTTTGCACCGCGAGGCCCATACGTGCTGTACCATCAAGGCCAAGTGCGCGCAGGTCGGCCTCTACCCCACCGGAGGTGAAGCGCACTGTCGCCTGCTCGATCGGCGCCATTGCCCCGGTGTTCGCGGCGAGATAGGCATTCACCTCCTGCTCGCTGATAGACACCTCGCCACGCGGCAACGCGGCGATCGTCGTCGGCAGGGCGCCAGTAGCGCCATCCACAGTGCCAGCATCAACCTGACGCACCACCTGCTCGCCGAGCATACGACTAAGTTGTGGGCGCAGCCAGAAGAGATATGCGGCCACCGCGACCACCGCGATCCAGATCATTGCCACCGTCCAGCCAAGGCAACCATTGCCGCGGCGCGGTGGCCGCCGTTGATAGCGATAGCTCATGGTATTGTCCTCAGTATCTATCCGAAGAACGGAAGGTCGGATAGGCCTTATAACAACAAAACCCTCCGTCCCGCATGGGACGAAGGGCCGCTTCGTGGTTCCACCCACCTTCACAACAGAGACCTGTTCACTCATCATCGCGCTATCGGGCGAACCCGCGCTTCCATACTTACCCATCGGGCGTTGAGGAAGCGGCTCAGAGGTGGTATTCGCCGCACTCATCACCGGGCGCGCTCACAGTCGGCGGCGTGCCCTCCCTGAAGGCTGATGTGCGGGTACTCGTCCTCGTCAACACATCATCACTCAATTGTTGAGGTGCTGATAGGGATGGTAGCACGGCGCGTCGCCTGCTGTCAAGCAGAAGGTCGGAAACTCCATCCCGAAGCAAGCAACCTCTATGGCCGGCGAATCGCGTCGATCACGATCTGTGCTTCAGGTGGCGGCGGCGGCGTCAACCGGCTCACCACAACCGTTGTCAACGTCCCGGCAACCAGGCCAAAGACGCCGGTCGCGGGGCCACTGATTCCAAGCACGAGCGCAGCCGGGTTCAGCCAGTTCAGGCCAATTGCAGCGATCGTCACAAACAACCCGGCCAGCATACCGGCAACCGCACCCTGGCGGTTCGTACGACGCCAGAAGATCCCGAGCGTCAAGGCAGGGAAGATCGTCGCTGCTGCAATCGAGAACGCCCACGCCACCAGTTCGACAATGATACCAAGCTGGCGTAACGCCGTCAGCGCGGCGAGCATGGCCGCGCACAGCAACGCCACACGACCGATGTTCAAGCGCGTTATCGGGCTGGCACGCTGGTTCAGCGCACCATAGTAGACATCGTGCGCCACCGCGGACGTAATAACGATCAACAATCCATCGGCAGTACTCAATGCCGCCGCCAGCCCGCCGGCAATGACCAGTGCGGCGACAGCGCCAGGCAGATCGACCATCTCCGGCGTCGAAAGCACGATCAGATCAGGACTGATATTCAGTTCGTTGAGCTGCAATACACCATCGGTCGACTCAGGCGTCACCGTGCGTCCACCCAATTCATCGAGCTGAACCATGCCATCAGCGTTTTGATCGTCAAAGCGCAACGCACCGGTTGCCAGGCGTGCCGCTGCCCATGCGGGCAGATCCGTAACCGGCCGATCGTGCAACGTCGTCAGATCAGCAATACTCAGCAGGCCGGCATTTCCCCAGTTGACGGCCCATTGCGGCAAAGAGCGAACTGGCTGGCCAACCACGTAGGCCAGGATTTCCCAGCGCGCGAATACCGCATATGCCGGAATTGTCAGGTAGACCAGCACAATGAAGAGCAGTGCCCAGTTCACGCTGCGGCGGGCATGAATAACCGACGGCGCGGTGTAGAAGCGAACGAGGATATGCGGCAGGCCGGCGGTACCGAACATCAGGCACGTGATAAGCGCCAGGTAGTTCCAGATGGTCCAGTCATTGAACGGCTCAGCATAGGCCCGCACAATACCCTGCGATTCCTCGAGCTGTGCGATGGCATCGAACGCGACACCATACATCACCTGCGGCGCTGCGATCCCGGTATCCTTAAGCGACAACCAGGCCACCGGCACAAGATATGTCAGCACAATCACAATCGCCTGCACCACCTGCGTCCAGGTCACTGCCTTCATCCCGCCGAGATAGGAACAGAACAGGACCGCACCAAGCCCGATCGCCACACCCAGGAAATAGCGCACGCCAAGGAAGCGCCCCATGATGAGACCAATACCGGAAACCTGAGCCGTCAGATAGGTAAACGAGACGATGATTGCAATCAGGGCGGCAATCATGCGCGCCGTGGTTGACGCATAACGCACACCTATAAACTCAGGGATCGTGAACTGGCCAAATTTGCGTATATAGGGCGCCAGTAACAGCACGAGCAGCACATACCCGCCGGTCCAGCCGATAATATACGCCAGGCCCTCGTACCCGAGTAACCAGAGCGTACCAGCAAGCGAAATCACCGTTGCCGCACTCATCCAGTCCGCACTGATCGCGAGCCCATTAAACAATGCAGGGATTCGCCGGCTGGCGACATAGTACTCGGACAGATCGGTGGTGCGGCTTCGCAGGCCAATCGCGGCATAGACAGCGATTGTCAGCGCGATCAGGGTCCAGCCGACCAGCGTTGTCGGCCACGCGAATGCAATGCCGGCCAGCACGAGGATGAGCCCGCCGCCAACCACGATCAAAATCGGGCGGAGCGCGTTGGAAACAATTGATGGCTCCATCGTGGCCTGGCGGCCACCGAGGCGCCGGTCGCGGCGCGTCATGATGATCGTATAGACCGAGCCGAGAGCCAGGAACAGCAACGGTGCGCCTTGCGCACCCAGGAAATACGCCAGCGGAAATCCGGTCCAGACCCTGATCTGGTTCAACCAGGGCGCAAAGATGGCGGGAAGGTAGGCGCCGGCAGCCCACAGGAGCAACAAAACCAGGATCAGGCGCACATTTGATGACCAGTAAACGGCACGTTGCGCGACCGACATGCCGGCAACCGCGGGGGTCTCGACGATTGTCACCGGAGGCATCTGACCATGACCAGCATGTGGCAATGGCGAGCGAACATGCGGACGCTGCGTCGCGATACGATCGTCACTGTTCCGGCGTTCGAGCCGAGGAAACAGCAGCGTCAGCAGCATCAATGCCAGCGCAACCGTTGCAAGCCAGAACAGCATGCCGACGAGTGCGCCGGTCCAGTTGAGAACCGTCTCCACGGTTCACGCCTCAACCGCAATCTGTACTGACTGGCGTACCGCTGCGAGCGGCAGCGTCAGAAAGAATGTTGTTCCGTGGCCAGCGCCCGCGCTTTCGGCCCAGATCTCGCCGCCGCTGGCATAGATGAGGTGACGCGCAATCGTCAGGCCGATACCGGTCCCGCCGCTATTGCGGGCACGCGACTTATCAACACGGTAGAAACGTTCAAAAATGAGCGGCAAGTGCTCGGGTTCGATACCGATTCCGGAGTCGCGCACCGCGATGCGCACATAATCATCGAATGGAGTCAGCACGACCTCAACGCGCCCTCCAGCCGGTGTATAGCGCAAGGCATTCGACAGTAAGTTCACCATCACCTGAACCAGGCGATCCGGATCGGCGAAGATCTCCGGCGACCGATCCGGCAATTGTAGACAGAGTTCCACCTCACAGGCGGCGAACTGGGGTTGGAAGCGCGCCATGAGGTCCTGCAACAGCCGGCGCAGATCGAACCGGCGCGGCTGAACGTGCAATTCACCAGCTTCAGCACGTGACAACAGACCAAGTTCCTCGGTCAGACGACGGAGGCGCGCCGCCTCATGGCGCACCAGCGTGAACGTCTGCTCATCCGGAGCAATCACACCATCCAGCAGACCTTCCATATACCCTTCAATTGTCGTAAGCGGTGTGCGTAACTCATGCGCCACATCGGCAAGCAACGCCAGGCGCCGTTGTTCCGTCCGATCGAGTGCCTCCGCCAGTTGATTAATACTCTGGCTCAACTCAGCCAGCTCATCATCCGAGCGAATAGAGGTCCGCTCACGGTAATATCCCTGCGCCAGGCGCTGGCTCACTGCTGTCAGATCTTGTAATGGTTCCACGATCCGGCGCGAAACAAACAGACTGACGATCACTGCTGCCGCCAGGGCGCCAAAACTCGCAAGCAGCAGTGCCTGTTCCAGGACCGATTGGAACCGTTCCTGGAGACCCATCTCACCACGGGACGCAACCACCCCATTGTCAGCGTCGGACAGCGCCGCCAGTGCCGCGCGTTCTGCGATGCTGCTACGCACCAGGATCTGCACCGCGCCAAGAAGGACTGCAACCGCGATGATAATAATGATCGCATGTGAGACGAACAACTTCCAGCGAAGTTGACGAAACCAGCGCATAGCCGAATGATGAAGCATGAGATGAGATGGACGCGCCATTCGCCGCGGGTAGCGCTCCTGGCGCGCCGGCGCGTAGTTGTTCCGTTATCGCGCAACACTTTCGGGCTCAAGCCCGTCTGAACCCACTGACAGACTTCCGCTACCACACCCTCTCGTAACGTGAAGCAACCCTGGGTCCCGGTGAGGAGCGTGGCGAGCAGGAACGGAGGTGCGCCGCGAATCACAGTTTCTGCTCACCGCCATAGCGTTGCTGGCCGGCGAACTTATAGCCAACCCCTCGCACCGTCTGGATCAATGTTGGCTCCGCCGGGTCATCTTCAAGCTTACGGCGCAACAGGCTGATATGCACATCAACGACCCGATCGACCCCGTCGAAATCGTGGCCCCAGATACGCTCAAGCAACTGCTCACGGGTAAAAACGCGGCCAGGAGTCGCGGCCAGTGTATGAAGCAAGTCAAACTCACGCGCTGTCAGCGTGACCGCAGTACCCCGACGCTGTACTTCTCGTCGCGCCACATCGATCCGCAAATCGCGAAAGGTCAGCAACGACAGATCCGGCGACTGCGACGTACCCACATTGCGACTGCGGCGAAGTATCGCTTTGACGCGCGCCACAAGCTCACGCGGACTGAACGGCTTGGTCAGATAATCGTCAGCACCAACTGCCAGGCCGACCACTTTATCGACCTCTTCGGCTCGAGCTGTCAGCATCAACACATATGGGCCACCGTCATACTGCAAGCGCCGGCAGATCTCCAATCCATCCATTCCAGGAAGAAGGAGATCGAGCACAACCAGATCAGGACACGTTGCCTGCGCGACCGCCAGGGCCGTTTCGCCATCGTGTGCCGTATGCACGACAAACCCATCGGCCTTCAGATAGGCAACGACCAGGTTCAGAATCGGCTCCTCATCTTCAATGACGAGGATCGTCGCGGCCATATGCGCCACCTTGCAGCAATCGCCTGAATGGTACGGAGTTGATCAGTGTGGTGGGATATTCACAACACCCCTGTACCCGTATGTATACGACAGAGTTGGCTGGCTGTCAATGGATGATGATGGTGCCATGGAACCTGGCAGGTTTATCTGGCGAACGTTTCCACTGGACGTAGCGCATGTACTGGCTGGCTGCATGCAGTACGGCTCAACGATAAGCTCTGTTTCTCACATAAGAAAAAGAGAAGAACCTCGTTGTCATAGTAGGGCCTGTGGATTAGTGGACGAGTGATGAAGCGTCTGTCGCCAGTGCGCGAAACGTGAAGGAACAAGCGGTTGACAACCTTCCACACTGGCGCAACATTTCGGATGCGGATGGCACGACGCTCCAGATCGACGCACATGTTGAACACACCATATTCGCCAACTTATCCACAACACCCCAGAATTATCCACAGAACCACACGAGTTATCCACAGATCTGGTCATGGGACGGCTCAATATGTCCAGACCACTGAAAAGCAACGAGCGTCCCCTGCCAGGGGACGCTCGCAAACGGAACCGTATCCAGCGCTATGATTTGCCCTTATTTCGTTCTTCGTCGTCAATATCGAGCGTATTAATAAAGTCACGGAAGAGGGAGAGGCCCTCGTCAGCAGAGCTATCCGGTTCCGGCTCCTCAGTGGCCGGGGCAGTGGCCTCGGCGGGTCGTTCCTCACTGACAGCACCCTCTTCCTCATCAAAGAGCACACCTGCAGCCTCAAACACGTGGGTTTCGACAAAAATCGGAGCATCGGCGCGCACCGCGAGCGCAATTGCATCGCTCGGGCGGGCATCAATCTCGATCGTATGGCTGCCCTGTTCAACGACAATCCGCGCGAAGAACGTGCTGTCCTGAATATCGTTGATCACGATATGGCTGATAGTTGATCCCAGTTCGCCAAAGACTGATTTCAGCAGGTCATGCGTCATCGGGCGCTGCGGCTCGTGACCTTGCAGCGCGAGTGCAATGGCATCAGCCTCGAAGGCGCCGATCCAGATGGGCAAATAACGCCGGCTGTCGGCCTCACGCAGGACGACGACACGGTGCTGTGTCAGCAGACTCACGCGGATGCTGTCAACAGTGACACGAATCATCGCTCGACCTTTCTGAGGGGCTACGCGCGGGAGGGGCGCCGGAGCGTTTCACCGCAGCGAGCATGACAACGCTGAACATCAGCGTTGCCATTCATAGTAACACGGTGTGAATTGATACGTCAAGGCGGAGCGGCGATCGGGCAGGGCATGTGCAAAGTCGGAAGGAGACATACCCAGGAAAACACCTTTCTCGGGTAGGATTGGAACGTCACGAACCAATCAGCCAAGAAAGGTGCACCATGGACTCTACCACGATCCCG